>NZ_PHLZ01000009.1:0-53997 GCF_002832345.1 Helicobacter pylori | reverse complement strand
TCATTTTCTATCGTGATTTGAATGAGCCTTTAATATCTATTGATGATTTGAGGGTTAATTATGATGATTTGAGGGTTAATTATGATGATTTGAGGGTTAATTATGATGATTTGAGGGTTAATTATGAGCGCCTTTTACAAAACGCTTCACCTTTATTAGAACTCTCTCAAAACACCTCTTTTAAAATCTATCGCAAAGCTTATCAAAAATCCTTACCTTTGTTGCGCACCATAAGGAGATGGGTTAAAAAATGGGGTTTGTAAAATTGTGGGGTAATCAAACCCCTTGGGCTATCATCGCAGACGCCACTTTTCTAAAACCAGCGATATTGGCCCCTAAAACAAAATTAGTAGGGTCTTTAAACTCTTTAGCGGTTTGAGAAACATTCTTATAAATCTCTTTCATGATGTGGTGTAATTTCGCATCCACCACTTCAAAACCCCAAGGGTGCATGCTCGCATTTTGCGCCATTTCCAAGCCGCTCACGCTCACCCCCCCAGCATTAGCCGCCTTGCCTATACCATAAGAAATCTTAGCCTGCAAAAACAATTCAATCGCTTCATTGCTTGAGGGCATGTTCGCCCCTTCAGCCACGCATTTACACCCGTTAGAAAGCAAAGTTTTAGCGTCTAAAACGCTCAATTCATTCTCAGTCGCGCTAGGAAAAGCCGCAAAACAAGGCACATGCCATACGGCATTCCCCCCTTTGGGGTAATTTTCTATGGGGGTGTATTTCGCACTCTTTTTTTCTAAAGCGTATTCTTTGATTCTCCCACGACGGATTTCTTTAATCTCTTTCAAAAGCTCTAAATCAATGCCGTCTTTATCATAAATCATGCCATTAGAATCGCTCGCCGTTACCGGTTTAGCTCCTATTTGAAGCAATTTTTCAATGGTGTAAATTGCGACATTACCGCTCCCAGAAACGCTGCAAACCTTGCCCTCTAAAGAGCTGTTCCTTTCTTGCAACATTTCTTCTGCAAAATACACGCACCCATAACCGGTAGCTTCTTTTCTGCACAAGCTCCCCCCATAAGTGAGTCCTTTACCGGTCAATACGCCCTCAAAACGATTGACTAATTTTTTATATTGCCCAAACAGATAGCCAATCTCTCTTTCGCCCACTCCAATATCCCCGGCTGGCACATCAGTCGTGGCTCCAATATGGCGGTATAATTCATTCATGAACGCCTGACAAAAACGCATGATCTCATGCTCGCTCTTCCCTTTAGGGTCAAAATCGCTCCCCCCCTTAGCGCCCCCCATAGCCAAAGTGGTGAGCGAATTTTTCAACACTTGCTCAAAGCCTAAAAACTTGATCACGCTTTCATTCACGCTAGGGTGGAATCTCAAGCCCCCCTTATAAGGGCCAATAGCTGAATTGAATTCAACCCTACACCCCCGATTGACTTGGATTTGATGGTTATCATCTAGCCAACACACCCTAAAAAAAATCTCCCTTTCAGGCTCAATCAAACGCTCTAAAATCGCATGCTTTTCATAGCTTTTATCGCTGTCTAAAAGGGGTTTTAAAGAAGTGATAGCCTCATAGACGGCTTGATGAAACTCTTTTTGATAAGGGTATTTTTTCTGTAAAGATTGGAGAATTTTTTCAACATACATAAGCGGCATCCTTTATGATTTTAAGTGTTTTTATTGTAACACTAAAAGGGTAATTAAGTTTTAACCTTATCTTAAAAAACTTTTTAAAACGCCCACAAACCCTCTATCAAAGCCGCTCAAATCCTTGTAAAACTCTGCATCATAACCGCAAAATTCCAAGCATTCTTTCAAGCTTTTTAATTGGTCATACCCCATTTCACAAACCAAAAAAGGGATCTTTAATCCAGCGGCTAAAAAAATGATTTCTTTTAAGATTTCATCGCCTTTAACCCCCCCAAAAAGGGCTTCGTGCGGTTCTTTGAGGACGGATTTTTCCAAAGGATAACCTCTAGCGATATAAGGCGGATTAGAGACAAGCATTTCTATCATGGGCATATGATCCCAAAGGCGCGTTTGTTTTAAAAAAACACGCTCTTTTAGACAAAAGCGTTCAATGTTTTTTAACGCCACTTCTAAAGCTTTGGGTGAAATATCGCTCGCATAAATAGAGAGATTAGGGTTTTCTAAAGCCAAACTCACAGACACGCATCCGCTCCCTATGCCTATTTCGCCTATCTCTTTTAAATGGTATTGAGAAATAATATCAAGGGCTTTTTGGACTAAAATCTCGGTTTCAGGCCGTGGGATTAAAACATGCTCATTCACGAAAAAAGAGCGCCCATAAAAATCACAGCTTTCTAATAAATACTCTATGGGGCAGTCATTCAATCGCTTTCCTACCAATTCAAAAAAACGCGCCTCTTCTTCGTGGTTTAACTCTAAATAGGCATGCGTGTGCAAAAAAACCCTCTCTTTTTGCAAGACAAAGCCTAATAAAATTTCAGACTCTAATCCCCCCCTAAAACCTTTTGGCGATAATTCTTTTTTGGCTTTGTTTAGGGCTTGTGAAAGGGTCATTCAATTTCATAATCCAAAGCTTTCAAGCGCTCTAATAGCGGTGGGTGCGTGAAATGCAAGAAAACATAAAAAGGGTGCGAATAGGGGAACGCTTTATTTTCGCTCACAATGGACACTAACGCTTTGGCTAAAACCTCTTTAGAGCTTAAACTCGCCCCGAATTTGTCCGCATTGTATTCATTCTTTCGGCTAAAAAACCCGATCAAAGGCATGGCGTAAAAAGAAAGCACCGGCAAAAACAAGAGTAAAATCGCAATCAAACTCGCTGGCGTTTGTGAGACATTGAAGCCTTCAAAAACCAACGGCGGCAAATGAGCGATTAGGGCAAAAACAAGAGCGAGCAAGCCCCCCATAATCCCTAAACTTTTCAACAAATCCTTATTTTTAAAATGCCCTAATTCATGCCCTAAAATGGCCAAAAGCCCTTCTGTCCCAACTTTAGAGATCAGAGTGTCAAACAACACCACCCGCTTGTTTTTACCCAAGCCCCCAAAATACGCATTCAAACGCCCATCTCTCTTGCTAGCGTCCATCACAAAAATGCCTTCAGATTTAAAACCCACCTTATCCATCATGCTCTCAATTTGACTCTCCAAATCCCGGTTATTCAAGGGGGTGAATTGGTTGAAAAGCTGAGCGATTTTAGGGTAAAAAAGATTAGCTAATATCATAAAAACAAACACGACAAAAAACGAGCTAATCTCCCAATGCTCCACATGTTCAATGATCATAATGAGAGTGTAAATCAACAACAACCCCACGCTTAAAGTGAGTGATAACTCTTTGAAAAAATCCTTGAAAAACAACGACAAGCTCACCTTAGAAAAGCCAAATTCCTTATCCAAATGCATGGTGGTGTAGTAGCTAATGGGTAAAGCTAAAACGCTTTGAATCGCTAAAAACAACAAAGCAAACACCAAGTAACCTAGCGTTTCAGGAAGGTTTAAATAATGCGTCAAATCTTCTAAATGCGTCAAACCAAAAAAAACCCAACCAGCAAAGATGATCCCGTCTAAAATTTGAGAAATAATGGATAATTGCATTTTCCTAATGGCATAATTTCCCGCTTCCTCATAATCCTTTTGTGGGAGTAAAACAGGCTTCTCGCAGAGCTTTTGGCGGATAAATTTCAATTGCAAAATATCGCCTACAATGTAAGGAGTCGTAAAAAAGAGCAAATAAAAAATACAAATTATCATATCTATCCATATTTCAAGCATATTCCAAACTCCTTTCTTCATTAAATTTGCCAATAAAAGTGTAGGAATTATAACAATTTTTCAAAAATTTACCATAAAATTAAATAAGTTATGGTAGAAAAAAGAGGCTGTTTTTGAGCGTTTTTAATCCAATCATAAAAAGCTGTGTTATCCAACCCGCTATCAATAAAAAGGTTTGTCATGCCCTATTCTTTTAAAAAGCGTTTTTTAATCGTTTATACCCTTTCTATCTTGCTTTTAGTGGGGGTTTTGTTAGCGTTATTTTTCTTTTATGCGAAAAATAGCCTTTTAGAAAACACCCAAATACGCATGCAATACACCGCTGATGCGATCGCTAAAAGCCTTTTAGAACTCAATAATGCCTCTTCTTTAGAGCCTTTAAAAATCTTAGAAGAACGATTCAAAAACACCCCCTTTGTTTTGTTGGATGCAGACAACAAAGTCAAGTTTTCTAATATCGGGGCGTTTGTGGCTTCTTTTAAAAATGACGCTTTAATTAAAACCCCTTATTTTGCACTTAAAAAACAGGGCTTTTACCTCACAGACAGCGCCCCAACTAACCGCTTAGGGGTTTCTAAAATCATTATTGCAGAAGAAGAAATTCAAAAAAATTTTATCCCCCTTTATAAAATGATAGGCTATGTGTTTTTGGGCGCGAGTTTGTTTGTCGCGCTAATAGCCATGTGGCTTTATAAAATCCAATAAAACTATTTTTCCACCAACACAGGCTTATTTTTAAAGCTTTTAGTTGCATTTTCAAGCTGTTTTAGGGCTTCTTCTTTCGTTTTATAAGGGCCAATAAAATAATGCGTGAGGGAGTCTTTTTTCTTTATTTGGTAAGGGAAAGTTTTGAGCGTTTGTAAAAAATCCTTACTGGGCGCGTTCAAAAAAGCCCCAATTTGCAAATAATACCCTTTAGGGATACTCGCATCTTTTAAGCTGGGTTTTACTAAACTCTTTTTATTCTCGCTTTTAGGCGGTTCTTTTTTTAAGGGCTGGGATTGCTTAATAGCAGTCTCTTGCTTATGGGCTTTTTTGATTTTTCTTTTCACCTTTTTGCCTTCTATATAAAAATCATATAAATCATGGATTCTTTGCTTCATATAAGCTTCATAGCAATTCCTATAAATCGGGCTATTTTCAATAGAAGCTTTGGGGCTTATTAGCATAACCAACGCCACGCATTCTTCATGGGCGACTTTGAGCCATTCTTCTTCGCTTTGCTCCAGGATTTCTTTGATTTTGGGGAACTCATACGGCGTGCTTTTTCCCATATTGTCTAACATTTTAATCAGATCTTCATAGGCTTGATCGAGCCTTAATTGGATAGGGGGTAAATTTTTGGGCGTATTTTGAACGCTTTTAAGATCCGCTTTTTTATCCTCTAAACCGACAGCGTTTCTTAAAAAGAGGAAAACCAACAACAGAGTTATTTTCAATATATTTTTTTGCATTTACCACTCCCATGTCAAGCTTTCTATCTTGTTGCTTTATGGTAATCAAAAATACCAAATACCGCCATAAGAATTGTTTAAAACATGGGGTTTTAGTTACTTTATTTGATGCTAAAAGTCATTACCTTAAGGGGATAGGGGTATTTTGCGATAATTAAATAGCTTTGATATAATAACTTTTAAAAACCATGAAAGGCTTATTATGCAATCTTTAAGTTTGTTAAACCAATTGGGCGCTAAAATTGATGAATTGATTGAAAAAATCAAAAAACAAGAAGAAGAGTTGAACGCTTTACGCCAAGCAAACACCACGCTGAATGCGCAAAATGAAGAAAAAGACATTCAAATCGCTATTTTATACGATGAATTGAGCGCTAAAGATAAGGGTATTCAAGGTCTTTATGACAAAATCTCTGATTTATTGTCATAAACCATTAAAAACATGCACTCCGAAAACGACAGCTTAGAAATCACTTATTTAGGCAAACGCTATAAAATCTCTCTCAATAACACCTTTAGCGATGAGATGAAACGCACCCTAAAAGAGCGTTTCCATAACCAAGAATTAAACGCCTTAGAGCTTTTAAAGGATTATTTGCATGAAAGTTGTCAAAACGAGTATTTGCACAATGAACTCAAAAAGCTTTTAGAAAAAATCTCATCATGTTCTATCACTTAATCGCTCCTTTAAAAAATAAAACCCCCCCTTTAACTTACTTTTCTAAGGAGCGGCACCAAAAAGGAGCGTTAGTCAATATCCATTTAAGGAATAAAACGCTTTTGGGCGTCGTTCTTGAAGAAGTTTCAAAACCCTCTTTTGAATGCCTAGAGCTAGAAAAAACCCCTTATTTTTTACTCCCCTTTCAAATAGAGCTCGCTCTATTTATCGCTCAATATTACTCGGCTAATCTTTCTTCAGTCTTAAGCCTTTTTACCCCTTTTAAAGAATGCGATTTAGTGGGGTTAGAAAAAATTGAGCCTGTTCTTAATGTATTAAGCCAAACGCAAACAAACGCTTTAAAAGAATTGCAAAAACATTCAGCAAGCTTGCTCTTTGGCGATACGGGTAGCGGGAAAACCGAGATTTATATGCATGCAATCGCTCAAACTTTAGAGCAAAAAAAAAGCGCTTTATTGTTAGTGCCAGAAATCGCTCTCACCCCTCAAATGCAACAACGCCTTAAAAGGGTTTTTAAAGAAAATTTAGGCTTGTGGCATAGTAAACTCTCTCAAACCCAAAAAAAACAATTTTTAGAAAAGCTTTATTCCCAAGAAATCAAATTAGTGGTAGGCACACGAAGCGCGTTGTTTTTACCCCTTAAGGAGTTGGGTTTAATCATTGTAGATGAAGAGCATGACTTTTCTTATAAATCCCATCAAAGCCCCATGTATAACGCTAGGGATTTATGCTTGTATTTATCCCATAAATTCCCCATTCAAGTGATTTTAGGCTCTGCTACACCAAGTTTGAATAGTTACAAACGCTTTAAAGATAAGGCTTTAGTGCGCTTAAAGGGGCGCTACACCCCCACGCAAAAAAACATTATTTTTGAAAAAACCGAGCGTTTTATCACGCCCAAACTCCTAGAAGCGCTACAACAAGTTATAGACAAAAACGAGCAAGCCATTATTTTTGTGCCTACAAGGGCTAATTTCAAAACCCTGCTGTGTCAAAATTGCTATAAAAGCGTTCAATGCCCTTTTTGCAGCGTGAATATGAGCTTGCATTTAAAAACCAACAAACTCATGTGCCATTATTGCCATTTTTCAAGCCCTATCCCTAAAATTTGCAACGCATGCCAAAGCGAAGTTTTAGTGGGTAAAAGGATAGGCACCATGCAAGTGTTGAACGAGTTGGAAGGCCTTTTGAAAGGCACTAAAATAGCGATTTTGGATAAAGATCACACCAGCACACCCAAAAAACTCCACAATATTTTAAACGATTTCAACGCTCAAAAAACGAATATCCTAATTGGCACTCAAATGATAAGCAAAGGGCATGATTACGCCAAAGTGAGTTTGGCGGTTGTTTTAGGCATAGACAATATCATTAAATCTAATAGTTACAGGGCTTTAGAAGAAGGTGTGTCGTTACTTTATCAAATCGCTGGGAGGAGCGCTAGGCAAATTTCTGGCCAAGTGTTCATTCAAAGCACCGAAACGGATCTATTAGAAAATTTCTTAGAAGATTATGAAGATTTTTTACAATACGAATTGCAAGAAAGGTGCGAACTCTACCCGCCTTTTTCAAGGTTGTGTTTGTTGGAGTTTAAGCATAAAAACGAAGAAAAAGCCCAACAATTGAGCCTAAAAGCCTCTCAAACCCTTTCTTCGTGTTTAGAAAAGGGTGTAACGCTCTCTAATTTCAAAGCCCCCATTGAAAAAATCGCTTCTTCTTACCGCTACCTGATTTTGTTGCGTTCCAAAAACCCTTTAAGCCTAATCAAAAGCGTGCATGCGTTTTTAAAAACCGCCCCTAATATCCCTTGCAGCGTGAATATGGATCCTGTGGATATTTTTTAAAAACTCATGTTTTATATATTTATTGTTTCAAAAAACTCATGTTTTTCTGGCAACTAACAGCGTGAAATTCACCCATTTAAACACCGCTTCCACATGCTTAAACCCCACGCTTTCTAAAAGAGCGACATTTTCTTTTAAACTATAAGGCACAAGCACATTTTCTAACGCTTCCCTTTTGAAAGCGATTTCATTGTGGCTATAGCCTTGATTTTGTTTATAGAGGTAGTATAGCTCTATCATTTGCTTGTCTAATATCCGATCTTCGCTCATGATCTTTTCGCCCACCAATAAAACGCCATTCAACGCAAGGCTGTTATAAATCTTTTTGAGCAACACCTCTCTTTGCATGGGGCGGACAAATTGCAACACAAAAAGCAATGAAAACGCGCTCGCTTCTTTAAACTCAACCTCTAAAAAATTCATGCATTCAAAACGGGCGTTTTTAAAATCTTTTAATTTTTCTTGTGCTTTTTTAAGCATGGGCATGGAATTGTCAATCCCTATAAGCTCAATATCTTGTTGGATTTGTTGGTTAAGCGCGATAAAAAAGTTCCCAGTAGAACAGCCCAAATCATAAATCAAGGGCTTAGGCAAGGACTTAAGATAGATATTTTCTTTTAAATTTTGAGCGATAAAATACGCTCCCAGATTCAACATTTCATGATAGTAAGGAATGGAACGCTCCAGCATGTCATCAAAAACATGAGCGACTTTCTCATCAAAGCAAAAACGTTTGTTTAGAGATTGATTAAACAGAGTGTCTTTCATT
Source organism: Helicobacter pylori (assembly GCF_002832345.1). Taxonomy (GTDB): domain Bacteria; phylum Campylobacterota; class Campylobacteria; order Campylobacterales; family Helicobacteraceae; genus Helicobacter; species Helicobacter pylori_CP. The sequence continues at coordinate 45,511 of NZ_PHLZ01000009.1, read as the reverse complement.
CAAAAAAGAAGCGTGGTTTAAAAACCTTTAAACCACAATAGCCGTAACGCTTAAGCTTTTTTATGCACCAACTCATTGATGTAGTAATCCACTGAGCCTAAGCCTTCTTTTTTCGCCCATTCATAGCATTGAGAAACAAAATGCCAATTAATATGCCCATAGAATTTTTCCAAATACACAGGGCGTGCGTTTTTGTGGTCAATATAATAAGCATGCTCCCACACATCCACCACCAAAAGCGGCACTTTTTTATCCGTAACTGGGGTTTGCGCGTTGCTCGTTTGAATGATTTCAATTTTTTGAGTGTCTAAATTATACGCTGCCCAATTCCAGCCAGAGCCAAACAAAGTGGTCGCGCTCTTAATGAAGTCTTCTTTAAATTTTTCCAACGATCCGAAATCTTTTTCTAAAGCCCCTTTTAACTCATCGCTTAAAGCAGTCGCTTTGGGGCTTAGGCAATCCCAATAAAAATCGTGGTTGTAAATTTGAGCGGCGTTATTGAACACGCCTCCGCTAGACTTCGTCAAAATATCAAACAAAGAACTTTTCTCAAAATCCGTGTCTTTGATGAGATTGTTCAAATTATTCACATAGGTTTGATGGTGTTTCCCATGGTGGAAATCAAACGCTACAGGGCTTAAAAAATCTCCCATGCTGTCTTTAGCAAAAGGCAACTCTCGTAATGTAAACATGTTTTCTCCTTGTGATCAGATAGCCGTATTGTAATCATTTTTTAATACTTTTTGGTAAATCTTTTCTTAAAAATGGATCTTTATGCAAATTTTGTAGATTTTAAGGGGTTTTTTAAAATGAAAACGACTTTTTAAACAAATTCTTTTTAAATTTTTTAAAAGTTAATCTTAATGGACTATTATTCTAACGCAATATAGCAATTCATTAGAAAGGATTTAACCATGCAAAAAGTTACTTTTAAAGAAGAAACATATCAGTTAGAAGGGAAAGCCTTGAAAGTGGGCGATAAAGCTCCTGATGTGAAATTGGTGAATGGCGATTTGCAAGAAGTCAATTTGTTGAAGCAAGGCGTGCGTTTTCAGGTCGTTAGTGCGCTTCCTAGTTTAACCGGATCGGTTTGCTTGCTCCAAGCCAAACACTTCAATGAGCAAGCTAGCAAACTGCCTTCTGTGAGTTTTAGCGTTATTTCTATGGACTTACCTTTTTCTCAAGGGCAAATTTGCGGCGCTGAAGGCATTAAGGACTTAAGAATCTTAAGCGATTTTAGGTATAAGGCTTTTGGGGAAAATTATGGCGTGCTGTTGGGCAAAGGCTCTTTGCAAGGCTTACTCGCTCGATCGGTGTTTGTTCTTGATGATAAGGGAGTGGTTATCTATAAAGAAATCGTTCAAAACATTTTAGAAGAGCCTGATTATGAAGCACTTTTAAAAGTGTTGAAATAGGAAATCCTTAAAAGGAGGGGGCTACAATCTGGTAAGTCTCAATGCAAAAGCCCCACTTGTTAAAAAGCGTTGGTGATAAAAACTAAAAAATGAGAGATTCTTTTTAATCCGTTTAAAAAATTTTCACGCTGTTTTTAAAAGAAAAGATTAAAAAAACTCTGTTTTGAATCAAACATTATCACTTGATTAAAATCAAGCTTTTTAACGGGATAAGTCTTTCTCAAAGCCCATAGGGGCTATGGATAAACTAAAATTTTTAAAAGTCTTTCTTTAAGATTTCTTCCACTCTTAAAATGGTTACGAGTCTGTCGTTTTGTTTCCCAATGCCATAAGTTAAATTATTGTTATCGCTCAAAGTTTCTGGCACCGGGTCAATATCCGTTTGCTTGATGCGAATGGCTTCAGTTAAGCGATCAATGAAAAACCCAGCGATCTGATCGTTATGGCGCACCACCAAATAACGAGTGTCTTTATTTTGTTTTTCAGCTTTCAAGCCAAATTTTAAACGCAAGCTAATCAACGGGAAGACATTACCCCTTAAATTGAACACGCCAAGCACATAGTTTGGGGTCTCAGGGACTCGCGTGTAACCAATGGGTTTGACGATTTCTAAAATATTCAAAATAGGAATGGCGTATTCTTCATCGCCAATAATAAAGCCAATGAATTGCAAAATTTCTTCATTGTCTTCTTGTTTAGAACCTGCATTAGCTTCTTTTTGTCTTTCAAATAAATCTTTTAATTGATTGCTCACGATTGGTCTCCTTCTAATTTAATGTTGCGCTTCACCACGGTGGTTAAATATTCACCGCTATAAGGTTTGGTGATGTATTCAGTCATGCCGGATTCAACGCCACGCATCCTATCGGTTTTAGTTACCCGACTGGTTACTGCGATCAAAGGCAAGTTTTTGAATTTATTGTATTTACGCACTTCAGAAGCGAAAGTGTAGCCGTCCATCTTGGGCATTTCAATATCCACTAAAATAGCGTCCGGAATCTTATCGCCATTTTTAAGCATTTCTAAGCCCTCTAACCCGTTAGTGGCCTCTAAAAGCGTGATGCCTAATGGTTTTAAACATTTGCGGATAATCGCTCTGTCCGTGCTGCTGTCATCAATCGCTAAGACAATGTAATCGCTAGGAGAATTTTTGCTCTTGGTGTTTTCGGATTCGTTCATTAAATTAGTGATATTGACCTTGATGCTTTTTGCCATATCCATCATCGCCCCCACATCTACAATAAGGGTGATTTTCCCATCGCCTCTCACCGTAGCGCCAGCAATGCCTCTAGTGTTTTTAAGATAGTAACCTAAAGATTTGATGACCACTTCTTCTTGACCGATTAAATAATCCACGATCACGCCAATTTTTTGATCAGCCAAGCCAATGATGACCACATACACATCTGAGTTGGATTCCAAAATAGCATCCACTTTAAAAATATCAGAAAGGCGCACCAAAGAAAGCACCTCATCCCTCAAGCGTAACACGCTCTTGCCATCAACGCTGTAGATTTCATCTTGGCTGATGCGCACGGTTTCTAAAACTGAAGAAAGCGGGATAGCGTAATATTCTTCTTGAACGCCCACGAGTAAAGCTTGAATGATAGCCAGAGTGAGAGGGATTTTAAGCTTTTGAGTCGTGCCTACCCCCACTTCTGAATCAATTTCAATGATCCCATTGAGCTTTTCAATATTGGTTTTCACCACATCCATGCCAACACCCCTGCCTGAAACATTGGAAACGACTTTTGCGGTAGAAAAGCCTGGCTTGAAAATGAGATTAAACGCTTCCCTATCGCTCATGCCTTCAGCGTCTCTTTCGCTAATCACCCCTTTTTCAATCGCTTTTTCTTTAAGCATCACAGGGTCTAACCCTTTGCCATCATCAGAGATTTTAATCACAATGTGGTTACCCTCATTATATGCGCTCAATTGCACTTTACCGGTTTCAGGCTTGTTAAGCCTTCTTCTTTCTTCTAAAGGCTCAATCCCATGATCGCATGAGTTGCGGATAATATGAATGAGCGGATCGCCAATCTCTTCTACAATGGATTTGTCCAATTCGGTTTCTTCGCCCTCAATGATTAATTCAATGCTTTTGCCTAATTCCCGGCTCAAATCCCTTACCATGCGAGGGAATTTATTGAACACCTTGCCCACTGGTTGCATCCTGGTTTTCATCACCGCAAGTTGCAAGTCTGTCGTTACCGCTGAAATAGAAGAAACCACCTGGTTTAATTCCTCTAAAAACTTTTCCCCATCATAGCGTTCTTCCACATCGCTATAAATCCTGATCAAGCGATTCTTTCCTAAAACAAGCTCACCGATTAGATTCATCAAGTGATCCAAGCGGCGCACATCCACCCTAACGGTTTGCTCCACGCCAATAGAGGGGGCTTTATTTTCTTCAGTATCGGCTTTAGCCTTAGCTTTAGTTTCGGTTTTAGGGGCTTTGAGGGTTTCTGTTTTGGGGGTTTCTTTTGTTGGGGTAACTTCTTGTTTAGGTTTGGCTTCTTGCTTTTTTTGAGCTCTTCGCTCTTTATCGGCCTCTTGGCGCTTGTTAAGCAGGCGTTCAATCTCCGCTTCCACTTCTTCAGCGCTCATGTTAGCATAATCCAAATCTGGCTCATCGGCTAGCGGGTTATCGCTTGCGGGATTTTCTGCAGTAGGGGTTTTATTTGCTTTAACTTCTTCTTTCGCTTTTTCTTTAACTTCTTCTTTCGCTTCTTCTTTAACTTCTTCTTTCGCTTCTTCTTTTGGGGTTTCTTTAGCCCCTGAAGTTTCTTTAGCGCCCTCTAAATTTTGGCTTGTAATGGCTTGAAGCTGTTTGACCGCTTCTTCAATCTCGTTTTCTTTGCCGTTATTGGTATCTGATCCGGTATCTCTAATCGTTACGAGTAAAGTTTTCATCAAATCAATGGAGCGCAACACGACATCCATAACATCAGGCGTGATCTTGATTTCGCCCTTTCTGGCGCGATTTAAGACATCTTCCATGTTGTGCGTGAGGTGCGTAAGGATATTAAGATTCAAAAACGAGCTAGAGCCTTTAATGGTGTGAGCGACTCTAAAAATGCGATTGAGCAAGTCCAAATCTTCAGGGTTATGCTCCAATTCCACTAAATCCTGATCCAATTGCTCGTTCATTTCAAAGGCTTCAATCAAGAAGTCTTCCATTATTTCTTGCAAATCATCCATTTAAAACCCTTTTAGCGTTTGAGATAAGAGTATTTTACAATTTTATGAAAAGAATTACGCATTCTTGTCTAAAATCTTAGAAATTTCTTCGGTGAATTTTTCTGCGTCAAACTTGACTAAATACGCTACAGCCCCCATTTCTTTAGCCCTTTCAGCGCTGTAATTATCGCAAATAGAAGAATTAAAAATCACAGGAATATAAGCAAACCTGGGGTCTTTTTGGAGCTTGAATAAGAAATGATAGCCATCCATTTTAGGCATTTCAACATCTGAAATAATGAATTTCAAATGCTTTCTCAAGTCGTCCCCGTATTTTTTGAATAACATTTCTAATTTGTTCAACCCGTCTTCCCCATCCACAGCTTCAGTGATATTAAAACCCAATTTACTCAAATGGTTTTTTAAGGTTTTTCTCGCCGTTCTGCTATCGTCTAAAAACAACACTTCGCCTTCAAAACGCTCTTTAGGGGTGTCTTTGGTGTTTTTAGCGTCTTCATTAAGTTTTAAATCGTCTAAAATGCTTTCTAAATCCAAAATGAGCAGGGTTTTGTCATTTTCAATGCGTGTCGTGCCGGTGATATTTTCTTTATTGATGCTATTAGAAGCGCTAAAGGATGCAGGCTCCACATCTTTCCAGCTAATGCGCCTGATACGCCTAGCGGAATGGACTAAAAAGCCCATTTTAACATTGTTAAATTCAGTGATAATGACGATTTTTTCGTTTTCCTTGCTTTTATCTGGGATAATCCCTATCCATTTAGCCAAGTCTATAAGCGGAATGATCGTGGAACGCAAATCAAACACGCCGATGATGTAATCCAAATTCGTGGGGTATTCAAAAAGGGTGGGCATGGGGATGATTTCTTGGACTTTAGCCACATTAATGCCATAAATCCCCTCATAAGGGACGCCCTCTTGCATGCCGTAAATACGAAAATCCACGAGTTCTATCTCGCTTAGTTTTAAATCGTTAGCTGTTTTTTCTGCCATGATTTAGGCGTCCTTATTTTGAGATGGTTCTAAAATATTTGATGATACCTTAAAAAGGCTTTGTTCGTAATAAAAGGAAGGCAGTGGGCAATAAATCGGCGCATTCAAGGGGATTTTTACGCCGCTTTTGAGATGAAAATGCCCCTCTATAATGCCGTCAATGCTACCAATGTTAAGATCTTTAATATAGTTTTGATAGGCTTTTAGGCGCTTTTCAATAAAGGCTTTTAATTCTTTTGGATCTAATTCCCAAAGGCGGACGGGTTTTTGATAGATGCGTTTTTTCAAAAAAGGGTATAAGGTTTTAAAGCTCGCAAAATTTAAAAAAGTTAAAAAAAATCTAGCCCAAGTGGAAGTGAGCTGCGTGATGTAAAATTCATACGCTTTAGTGATGAATAAATCCCCATGGGCTAGTAAAAAGCGTTTGTTATCATATTGGAATAATACGGGTTGGTTTTGGCGCTCAAAAACTACTACTTTGGAATTGAATACAAAACGCATGGAAAAATCATGGTTGCCTTCAAAATAAAAGACTTGTGAAATTTCGCTTAACGCATGGATTAAATCAATGATTGTTTGCTGCTCTTTATCTAGGGGTAAATAGCCCACAAGCACATGGAAAATATCGCCCATGAAAAAGACTTGTGGGGGTTTGGCGCTTAAAAGTTCTTGAAGCGTATGGATTAAATGAGGGCTTTTGGGCAAAAAATGCGCATCAGAGATAAAAACAGCCCCATTTTTAAGTGCATAAGTTTCTAGCATCTTACTCTTTGAACAAAAAAGAGCCAATCCTTAAAAGATTCGCCCCGCAAGCAATCGCTAATTCAAAATCATCACTCATGCCCATTGAAAGAACGCTCGCATTTTTTATTTGGTCAAAAAGCTTTTTGGTGGTGATAAAGGATTTTTCAATTTTCTTTTCATCATCGGTGTGCGCCCCTATACACATAAGCCCCTTAAGCTTGAGGCGCTTGCAAGTTTCACTGATTTGAGAATAAGTTTCTAGCGCTTCTTCAGGCACCACCCCGCTTTTACTTTTCTCATACGCGCTATTAACCTGTAAAAGAGCGTTTAAATTGACGCCCAATACTTCGCAACGCTTTTCTATTTTTAGGGCGAGTTTTAAAGAGTCTAAAGAATGCAAAAGGGCGGGTCTTAAACTCAAAAGCGCATTGATTTTATTTTCTTGTAAAGAGCCTATCATATGCCATTCAAGGGGCAAATGCTCTAAAGAATGCATTTTAGTTTTTAAATCTTGAACTTTATTTTCTCCAAAAGCCCTTTGAGAGCAGTTGTAGTAATGTTGGATAGCTTCTGGGGAAGCGTTTTTTGAAACAGCCACGATTTTGACAATGTGGTGCCTTGAATAGGCGATGCGAGCCTTTTCTATTTTGGTGATGAGGGTATCAATTTTTTGGCGGTAATCTAACATAATCCTTCTTTATGGCTATTCTTTATAGATCTTCTTTGTTCGTGCTGAAAGAATGCGTGAGATGGAATTGTTGATTTAAAGTTTCAAAATCTTTTAAAAGCCCTTTCTTTTTCAAATTTTCTATGATTTCCATGGAGCAATTGGTTTCGGTGGGCCATTCTCTAAAATGTTTATCCATAACGCCCTTATTGGTAGCGTCTATAAAAAAACAATGTTTAGAGGTGAGGATATCACGATTAGCGTCAATATTATTAACGATGCGCCATAACAGCATGTAAGGGTTGTTTAAATCGTTGCTGGTATGCTCTACAAAGATGACAATGCGTAAATGCTCTTCAAAACCGAGCAAGTTTTTAGCCAATTCAATGACGCTTTTGTCTTTCTTTTCCACGCTGATCACGCAAATGGGGTTACGGGTGTGCGGGTAGTATTGCTTCAAAAGAACGATATTTTGCATTTTATCTTGTAAAAGCGCTAGTAGGGCGTTATCGTTTAAAAGCGTGGGGTAGGGGGTATTGCTTTTAGAGGTCGCATCAATACCGAGTTTCCCTCCCATAGCGTATTCAGGGCTTGCATGATCTAATGCGTCGCATATGCCTTGAGAGATGAGCGCGTTTTCTTTAGAAAAATTTTCCAGTATATACTCAATGATAGCGTTGGTGTCCCTTAGATTGGGGGCGTCTTCATTGACAAAAATCGCATGTTTGACAAAACTCATCTGCCCCACACCCCAAAAAGCATGCATGACTTGCTTGGCATGAGCGTTATAGCGTGTGTGTATTTTGGCTAAAATCAAATTATGGAACACCCCATTTTCTGGCATGTAATAATCTATGAGATTGGGGGCGTTCATTTGAAGCAAAGGCAAGAACAAGCGTTCAGTCAAATACCCCATGTATTTGTCTTCTAAAGGGGGTTTGCCCACCACAGTGGCTAAGTAAATGGAATCTTTTTTATAGCTAATGGTTTTGACTTCTAAAACAGGGTAAGGCTCAATAGGGGTATAATAGCCAGTGTGATCCCCAAAAGGCCCTTCAAGCTCTAATTTCTCGCAATCCACAAACCCTTCTATCACAATATCGCAATCTTTTGGCACGCTCAAAGGATTGCTCAAGCATGGCATCACGCGCGCTTTTTTTCCTCTCATAAACCCATAGAGCATGAGTTCATAAACTCCATAAGGTAAGGGGGCTGTCGCGCACCATGTATAGAGCAAATCCCCACCAATAGCGATGCTGACAGGCATTTTGACTTTAGCCTTAGCGTATTCGTGGAAAAAGAGTTGGGAGTCTTTATGGATTTGCCAGTGCAAGCCTAAATGGTTTTTATCATAAACCTGCAAGCGGTACATGCCTAAATTCTTTTTTTTATGATCCAGGCTTTGGGTATAGACTTGCCCCATAGTGATAAAAGCCCCGCCATCTTTTTCCCAAGTTTTTAAAACGGGCAGATCCCACAAATTGACTTCTTTGTCTTGCTTGATGATGAGATCTTTAGGGCGAGTGGTTTTTTTAGGGAAAATGTGTCTTAAATCCCATAAATCTTTTAAGACTTTCAAACCCTCAGTAAAATTTTTAGGAGCACTAAAGTGTAAGAACGCTTGCATGCGTTGTTGCAGGCTTTCTATAGGGGTTTTTAATAAAAGATCTAAGCGTTTGAAAGAGCCAAAAGCGTTCATCAAAACAGGCATGCCAAAGGTTTTGATCTGGTCATGCTCTTTTCTTATGGGTTGCGTGAATAAAAGGGCTTTGCCTCCATTAGGCTTTTTCGCTTCTATATACGCCAGATGAGCGATTTCTAAATCCACTTCAAGGGGGGTGTCAATGATTTCTAATTCATCATGTTTTTTTAAAAGCTTTAAAAAATCTCGCATCCAACTACCTTAAATAACCACATAATGAACGCTTAAACATGCAGGAATGTTTTTAAGCTCTTCTAAAACTTCCAAAGAAACTTCTTCATCTACAATAATGAGCGCTAAAGCTTCTTTTTGCGTGTTGCGCCCCAAACGAAAATCAGCGATATTAATGCCATGCCTAGCGAACGCATTCCCCACGCTCCCAATAACGCCTGGAATATCCGTATTCCTGAATAAAAGCATTTTACCTTTTGGCTCTATATCAATATGAAACCCATCAATCTCGGTGAGTTTTAAAATATCTTCTTCAAACACCGTGCCGCTCACACTGATTGCACCATTAGCCGCATTTAAAGTTAAAGAGAGCATGTTTTTATAGGGCGAAGCGCTTTCTTTAAGGCTAACCTTAATCTCAATGCCTCTTTCTTTGGCCACAAAGGGAGCGTTAATGTAATTGATTTTATCCCCTACAACAGGTTTTAACACCCCCACTAACATGAAAGCTACAAGGGCGTCTTTGAATTGGTTGATCTCCCCACAAAGACTGAGTTCAATTTTTTGGCACACGCCCTTATGGATTTGACTGGAAAAATAACCCAATTTTTGCGCTAAATTCAAGTAGGCTTTAACGCTTGCATCAAAAGCTTGCATGGGTAAATTCAAAGCATGCGGATGGCTTGAACCCCTTAAAGATTCCATAACCCCTTGAGCGGCTTGTTTGGAAATTTCTTCTTGGGACTCTAAAGTGTTTGCGCCAATATGGGGGGTCGCATAAACATTAGGCAAATCTAAAAGCTTGTTATGAATGCCAGGCTCTTTAGAAAAGACATCAATGCCAAGCCAACGCACTTTTTTGGTTTCTAAAGCTTCATAAAGAGCGTCTTCATTATAAAGCCCACCCCTAGCGCAATTAATTAAAATAACCCCTTTTTTCATGCGTTCAATCTCTTTAGCACCTATCATGTTAATGGTTTCTTTATTTTTGGGGGTGTGGATAGTGATCATATCGCATTGCAAAATGTCTTCAAAATTTTTTGTGTAAATGACCCCTAAATCAGTGGCTTTTGAAGAAGGGATATAAGGATCATAGGCTAAAACCTCCATTTCAAAAGCTTTAGCCCTAATGCCCACCCTAGAGCCAATATTCCCAAAACCAATGATGCCTAGTTTTTTATTTTTCAATTCCGTGCCATACCAATCTTCTCTTTTCCATAACCTTTGGTGTTTGATTTGATCGTTCGCGCAAGGGAATGAGCGCACTGCATTGATCAAATGCGCCATGGTCAATTCCACAGCGGCAATCGTGTTAGCGGTAGGGATATTCATCACGACAATGCCTTTTTGAGAGCAGCTTTCTAAATCAATATTATCCACTCCCACACCCGCTCTCACAATGGATTTTAAATGGGTTAGGGGCTTTAAAAAATCGCTTGTGATAGGGGTCATGCTGCGAGTGATGAGCGCATCCATGGGGATGAGTTTTTCTAAAAGCTCCTTTTTAGGGCATTTGGAATAATCATGCAAGACAATGTCTTTTTGAGCTTCTAAAATTTGAATGCCTTTAGCATGGATGGGGTCGCAAATGGCTACTTGATACATTTTTATCCTTTGAATTTAAAAAACAGCATGATAGCGTATTTTATAATAGTCTAAATCAGCCAGCAAGCGTTCTTTTTTGTTTTCATCTAAATAGATGATGAGATTGGGTTGGTTTTTGGTGTTATCGTAAGCGTAATCAATTCGTTCTTTTTTGAGGATTTCTTTTAAACACCACCATTGATAGTCCTTTAAATCCTTAATGATAAGCTTTGAATACTCCCTTTTTTTTTCTTCAAAAGGGATTTCAAAATGATGCTCTATAACAGGGTAATTGATAGATTCTTGAGCATCAAGGTTTTGAGAAAAGGCGTTATTATGATCTTCTTCGTTATGGGGGGCTTTTTCATTATGAGAGGTTTCAGTGGGGCTATTTTCTTCTAGGTTGATGTCATGGCTTTTTGCATCTGTTTGAGAGGGGCTTTTATTGGTTTGAGAGATCGCATTGGTTTGAGAGATCGCATGAGAAGCAGCGGGCATTTCTTTTTTAACGCTTAAAAACAAATAGGCTAAAACGCCAAGAGCGACAGCTAGGGAAATAAAAGCAACAACACTCTTAAATCTCATGCCATTCTCATGCTTTTAAAATCACTCTTTAGAGTTTTTCTTTAAGAATATCCCCTAAAGTCATTTTATCATCGCTCGTGTTAAAAGCTTGCAATTCTTCTTTTTCTTTTTTGCGCTCTAGCCTATGCACAGAAGCACGCACCTTGTTGTTAGATTTTTCAATCGCAACCACCACGCATGTGATTTCTTGCCCTATTTTGATTTCATCTTTTTTCAAGGGGTTCAAATCTTCATTTTTGATCAATACATCAATGCCATCAGCATGAATGAAAACGCCAAAATCCTTGATACTCACCACTTTGCCTTGAATCACGCTGTCTGTTTTATGCTTTTGAGCGAATTCTTCTGTAGGGGAAGTAACTAAGTGCTTCGCGCTCAAAGAAATCTTTTTATCTTTTTTGTTGATTTTAAGGATTTTCACTTTGATTACATCGCCAATTTTATAGTGGTCTTTGCATTTTTTATCTTTATCCCAAAAAGCGTCATGATTGTGGAGCAAACCATCCACCCCACCCAGATTCAAAAACGCCCCAAAATCCGTTAAAGTTGCCACTTTGCCTTCTATAATGTCTCCTACTTGGTGTTTAGATTCAAAAACATCAAAAGGCCTGTTAGTGAGTTGTTTTAAAGAAACCCTTAAGCGGCGGTTTTTAGGATCAATGTCAATGATCTTCACATCAATCTCTTGCCCCACGCTCAAGTAATGGCTAGGGTGGCTGACATTTTTATCCCAAGAGATTTCAGAAACATGCAAAAAGCCTTCAATATCATTACCAATATCTACAAACACCCCGTAATGTTCAATATTGCTCACCACCACCTTAATGGCGTATCCGGGTTTTAGCTTGTCTTGGATCTCTTCCCATGGGTCTTCTATGGTCGCTTTTATGGAGAGTGAAAGGCGTCTTTTTTCTTCATCATAAGCGATAGCTTTGACATAGACTTCATCGCCCTCTTTGTAGTATTTCTCAGGGTTTACTGGCCCCTTATGGCTGATTTCAGAATAATGGACCAAGCCCTCAATCCCCTTAGCTTCTACAAAAATGCCAAAAGGGGTGATCTGCCTCACGACCCCTAACACCGGCTCTGTGGCTTCTAACAATTCTTTAGAAACCTCAAGCTGCCGTTTGTCATTGACTTCAAAGAATCGTTTGCGAGAAATATTGATAGAATGGTTTTCTTTATCCACGCGAATGATGCACGCTTTAATGCGTTTGCCAATATGGTTTGCGTCATTTTTTAAAGAAGAGTGCGAGCGGGAGAGGAAATACTCCACGCCTTGAGACTCCACGATATAGCCCCCTTTATTTTTGCCTACGATCTTGCCTTCAATAATGGCGTTTTCATAGTTTTCGCCTAATTCTTCAATTTTAGCCTGAATCTTTTGTTGGGAAATGGCCTTTTTGTAGGAAACGCTAGGGTGTTCACCTTTCTCGGACACATGCACGATAATGGGGTCATTTTTTTGATACAGCAACTGCCCCTTTTCATCGGTGATCTCATTCAAAGCCAAACGGCCTTCTGTCTTACCGCCCACGCTCACCATGGCATAACCATCATTCTCATTAATGGAAACGATTAGCCCTTCTTTGATAGTGCCTTTTTCTAGGGTTTCTTCTTTTTCTAATTGTTTTTTAAAGAGTTTTGCGAAGTTTTCCTCCTCGTCATTAAAGTTCTGATCATCTGCTATCTTGCTCATTGACTGCCTTACTATAAAATAAATATAAAATCCTTAAGGGTATTGTATCCTTTTTTGGCTTACAAAATCGTTTAAAAACTAACAATTAGCGGTTTTTTTAAAGAAAATTTTCAAAATGTGTTAAATCGTGCTGATTTTTTGCTTGACATTTTCTATAATCCAATCCGGCGTGGAAGCCCCAGCGGTAATCCCGCACAATTTTTTATCCTTAAACCACGCCAACTCCAATTCGTTTTCATCTTCTACCAAGTAGCTGTCTTTGCAATGCTGTTTGGCGATGCTTAAGAGCTGTTTGGTGTTTGAAGAAGTTTTACCGCCCACGACTATCATAATATCCACTTCCTTACTCAAATCCAAAGCGGCTTTTTGGTTGTAGGAAGTAGCGTTACAAATCGTGTTAAAAATACGCACTTCAGTGCATCTTTCCACCAAATAAGAAGCGATTTGTAAGAGTTTTGGGGTTTGTTTGGTGGTTTGGGAGACTAAAGCCACTTTTCGTTGGAGTTTTTTTTCTTGCAATTCTTCTAACGAATTGATGACTAAAGCCTGGTTAGTGGCATAGCTTATCACGCCCTTGACTTCAGGGTGGTTAATATCCCCAAAAAGCACGATTTGATACCCTTCTTTACTCATGGATTCCACAATTTGCTGAGGTTTGATCACATACGGACAAGTCGCATCGGTGATTTTGACCCCCTTGTTTTTCAAGTATTCTAAATCCTGCTTAGGAATGCCATGGGTTCTTATGATCACGCTCTTATTTTTAGGGATTTTTTTAGGATCTTCTTCAATTTTCACATTGAAGTTTTTTTCCAAACGATTGATTTCTTTAGCGTTATGAATGAGCGATCCAAAAATCAAGCTGTTTTGATTTTTTTCAGCGATTTGTATCGCTCTTTTGACGCCAAAACAAAAACCATAATCCTTAGCCATTTTAATTTCCATTAAGACTCCCTTTTTTGAATTGATTGAGCAAGCGTTTGAATTGCGGGAAAGAAATGTTTGCGCATTCTAAATTATCAATTTCTAAAGGCAGTGCTAAAGTTAAAATAGCGAAACTCATCGCAATCCTGTGATCATTAAAGCTTTTGATAATAGGGGGTTTAATCCTAGAAAAGTGCTGCTTTAATGGGCTTATATCTTCTAATCCATCTATATAAAACCCGTCTTCAAACTCTTCGCACTCAATCCCTAAAGCTTTGAAGTTAGAAACAACCGCTTTAATCCTATCGCTTTCTTTAGATCGTAAATCTTTAGCGTTTCTCACCATGCTTTTGCCTTTTGCAAAAAGCATAGCGACACTTAAAGCAGGGATTTCATCAATAAGACTGGCGATATTTTGATTAATAGCGATCGCTTTTAAAGGGGCATGCTCTATGTAAATATCGCCGATGATTTCTAAATCTTTGGACTTAATCGCATACTCTATGGAAGCGCCCATTTTTTTCAACGCTTCAAAAGCTTCTATGCGAGTGGGGTTGAGCAAGACATTTTTTAAAAGAAGGCGGCTTTTTGGCGTAATCGCGCAAGCGAGGGCGAAAAAAAACGCGCTAGACGGATCATTAGCTATAGTAAAATCAAAGGCTTCTAGGGGTTTTTCTAGGGGTGAAATCATTAAAACGCCGTCTTGATTTTGAATGTCAGCTCCCAAACTTTTAAGCATGATTTCTGTGTGGTTACGGCTAAGCTCGCTTTCTTTATAAGTGCTTGCGCCTTGAGCTTGTAAGGCGCTTAAAATAAAAGCGCTTTTGACTTGAGCTGAAGCGATAGGGCTTTCATAATTACAAGCTTTTAAAGGACTCCCTAAGATCGCTAAGGGGGCGAAATGGTTATCCTCTCTCCCTAAAATTTTTGCTCCAAAAGCTTTCAAAGGCTCAATGATTCTTTTCATGGGGCGTGCGTTTAAGGAATTGTCCCCGCTTAAAACAAAAAGCCCTTTTTGAGCGCTTAAAAGCCCGCTGTATAAACGCATGGTTGTGCCAGAATTGTTGCAATTTAAAATCTTACTGGGCTCTTTTATAGCCGTTGGGGGCGTGATTTTAAAAGAATTTTTGGCGGTATTTTCCACTTTAGCCCCTAAATTTTGAGCGATTTCCAAAGAGTTTAAACAATCTTCTCCCATTAAAAAATTCCGCACGAAACAAGGTTTTTGAGCGAGTAGGCTAAAAATAACAGCTCTGTGTGAGAGCGATTTATCGCTAGCGTTAATGTCAAGCTCTATCACATATTATCCTTTATATTATCCCTTAAGGCGGGCGTTAAATTCTTTTTCTAAAATTTCAAGTGCTTTTTGCACGGCTGAATTGACCTCTTCATCATTCAGGGTTTTTTCTAAAGAATGGATCACACAACGCACGCTTAAGGCTATGGTGTTATCGCTTTCTTTAAAAATATCAAAGGGTAGAATCTCGCTTAAATTAGGGATTTGAGCGTCTTTTAGGGCTTTTTTAATCCTGCTAAAAGCGGTGTTTTCATCAATGATGAGAGTCAAATCCCTCACACTGCTAGGGTAAATGCTAAAGGGTTTTAATAGCATGGCAGGGCGTTTGAGTTTAGAAGCGTCTATCTCAGCGTAATAGCTTTCAAACAAATCTAATTCCTGGATCACTTTAGGGTGGATTTTAGCGATTACGCCTATGATTTCATGATTTTGAATGATTTTAGCGCTCTGGTAGGGGTGGTTGATGGGGGTTTGAATGGTTAGCTTTTCCAGGCTAAAATCCCCTATAACTTTTGAAACGCATTCAGCGAAAGAATAAAAATCCCAAGCCTTGCCTTTAGCGTCAGGGTAGCTTTCTTTTTTTTGTAAGCCGCTTACTAAAAAGCCTAGTTTTTGGTTCTCTTCTCTTTTAGCGTTATACACGCTCCCCTTTTCATAAAGGGCGATGCTTTTAAACCCTAAATTTTTATTCCTTAAGCTGGCGTCTAAAAGCCCGCAAACAAGGCTCGTTCTTAGGGTGTTGAGATCCGTTGTGATAGGGTTTTGCAATTCTAGGGGATCTTCTAAAACTTCAAAGCCTAGTTTTTGCTGCTTTTCTTTAGAATAAAACACGTAATGAATGACTTCTTTAAAACCGCAAGCGAGAGCCTTGTGTTTAAGGTTTTCAAAAAAGCGGTGCGTGTCATAATGGGGGTTTGAATTTTTGCTACTGACACAATGAAGGGGCTTTGAAATCAAATTGCCAATCCCTACAAAGCGCAAGATTTCTTCAGCAATATCTTGGATCGTTTTGATGTCATGCCTGAAATTTGGCGCAATAACCTCTAAAATTTGGGGTTTTGAGTTTGGCTCTTTTACGCTGACTTTAAAGCCTAAATTTTTTAAAATGCTTTGAATTTTTTCTTTTTCTACAACAAGCCCCAAAATTTCGGTAATGTCTTCAAGTTGGAATTTAAGGGCGTAATCTTTTAAAGAATGCTCAGTCTGTTTGCTTTCTAAAATCGTGGCTTTTAAATGAGCGCTTAAAAAATTCAAGCCGTCTGATAAATTAGGGTTGCTCCCCCTAGCGCTCCTATAAATAAGGGCATTGTCTTTTTGAAGCGTTTTATCTTTTAGAGCGTGTAATTTTAAAGACAGGCTTATCGGATCAATATAGCTCGCTTCTAAAAGCAAACACTCGTTCAAATCTTTTTGATCTTGATGCTTGATAGCGATAGTGGAGCGTTTTTGATGGTTGATATAAACGCTTTCAAGGTCGTTTTCATCGTTTTTCACGCTCAAATCCATAGGGGTTTTATTCAGGCTATAAGCATTCATTATTACCCCACTAAAATGCGTGCTAAATTCTATGAAATTGTTTAGATCGTTCCCGCTTAAGGCATTATTATGAGCGAGCGAAAGTTTGATATTTAAAGGGGTTTTTAATGAATGGTTGCAAATCAAATAATAAGCCAGATGCGACTCAATATTTTCACCCGCACTAAGCGTGATCAAATCGCTTTTTGGCGTAAAATTTAAAGCCTTGATAGGTTTTAGGGGCGTGTGATAAAACGCACTAATCTCTCTGGCAACGCCTAAAACGCTCAAGCAATCCCCACGATTGGGAGTCAATGAAATTTCTAAAACATGCGTGTTGAAAGGGGCGTATTCGTTTAATTCTTTCCCTAAAACCAACTCCCCAACGCTCTCATCTAATTCCAAGATGCCGTCATTGATTTTAGGGAAGCCCAATTCGCTGCTAGAGCAAATCATGCCGCAACTTTCAATCCCCCTAAGCTCCGTTTTAGCGATGGTTGTTGAGCCGATTAGCGCCCCGTTTAGAGCGACTGGCACGAATTGGTTTGGCACGACATTTTTAGCCCCACACACGATTTGTAACACTTCCTTGCCCACACCCACTTGACACACGCTGAGTTTTTCGGCGTTTTTATGGGGGGCTTTTTCTAAAACCTTACCCACAACCACATTTTTAGGAGCGATACAAGGGATACAGCTTTCCACTTCTAAGCCTAAGCGGCTCAAATCCTCACAGAGTTTGGCTATATCTTTAGGCATATTGACAAAAACATTCAAATCATTGACGCTCAGTTTCATTAAAAGCTCTCCAACACCCTCAAATCAGTTTCAAAAAAACTGCGCAAATCATTGATTTGACAAGTCAGCATGGCTAATCTTTCAATCCCCATGCCAAAAGCAAACCCGCTCACATTCTCATACCCTATGGCTTCAAACACCGCATTATTGACCATGCCACAGCCCAACACTTCCAGCCAGCCTGTGTGCGAGCAAACCCTACAGCCTTCTTGCTTGCAAAACACGCAGCTAATATCCACTTCAGCGCTTGGCTCTGTGAAAGGGAAAAAGCTAGAGCGCCACCTTAATTTCACGCCGCCAAAGAAGTAATGCAAAAAGTCTTCGATCACGCCCTTTAAGTGCGTGAAACGGATATTCCCTTTTTGATCCACGACAAGCCCTTCAATTTGGTGGAACATGGGCGTGTGGGTCAAGTCATAATCGCGCCTAAAGGTTTCGCCTAAACAAATCATCTTAATGGGTGGGGTTTGTTCTTGCATGGTGTGGATTTGAACGGGCGAAGTGTGGGTCCTTAAAAGCTTGTGATCTTTAAAATAGAAAGTGTCTTGCATGTCTCTTGCAGGATGGTAAGGGGGCAAGTTTAAAGCGCTGAAATTATGGAAATCATCTTCCACTAAAGAGCCGATTTCAAGCTTGTATCCTAATGGGGTAAAAAATTCAATGATTTTATTTTTGGTGTGATTTAAAGGGTGAGAAGAGCTTGTTTTAATAGCGTTAAACAAACTCACATCAATTTTTTCTTTTTTCAAGCGTTCTTCTAATTCAAACTCTAAAATCGCCTTTTTTTTCAACTCAAAGGCCTTTTCAAACGCTTGCTTATAATGGTGGATTTCTTTAGCAAAGGCGTTTTTTTCTTCGCCGTTCAGGTTTTTGAGCTGGTTGAATTTATCCGCAAAAACCCCTTTTTTACCCAAAGCATTCAAGCGCGCTTCTTCTAACTCTTTGCTATTAGTAACCTTTTCTAATTGCTCTATTAAGGTGTGCAATAACGATCCTTATATTTTATTTTTAAAAAGCTATAATACAACTTTAATAAAAGAAAAACCTTAAAAGGGAGCAAAAAAACATGAATGTGTTTGAAAAAATAATCCAAGGCGAAATCCCTTGTTCTAAGATTTTAGAAAACGAGCGTTTTTTATCCTTTTATGACATTAACCCTAAAGCTAAAGTGCATGCGTTAGTGATCCCTAAACAAAGCATTCAGGATTTTAATGGCATCACCCCAGAGCTTATGGCGCAAATGACAAGTTTTATTTTTGAAGTGGTGGAAAAATTAGGCATCAAAGAGAAGGGTTACAAGCTTTTAACGAATGTGGGTAAAAACGCGGGGCAAGAGGTGATGCATTTGCATTTTCATATTTTAAGCGGAGACAAACATTAAAAGCGTTGGTGGTAGTTCGTGCAAGCGTTTTTAAACAGGAGTTTTGCTCCCTTGCTCAACCCTAACGAGAGCCCTTTAGAACAGGTGAAATCCAGTATTATTTTAAAAAAAGGGGTGTCTTATTTTGACTGGGGGGCTTCAGGTTTGGCGAGCGTTTTAGTGGAAAAGCGCGTGAAATCCTTACTGCCTTATTACGCGAACGCTCATTCTGTCGCTTCTAAACATGCGATTTTAATGGGCATGCTTTTAAAAGAGTGCCAAGAAAAATTGAAGCGTTCTTTAAATTTGAGCGCTAATCATTGTGTCTTGAGCGCAGGGTATGGGGCGAGCTCAGCGATTAAGAAATTTCAAGAAATTTTAGGGGTGTGTATCCCTTCAAAAACGAAGAGAAATTTAGAGCCGTATTTGAAAGATATGGCTTTAAAGCGTGTGATTGTAGGGCCTTATGAGCATCATTCTAATGAAATCAGTTGGCGTGAAGGCTTGTGTGAAGTGGTGCGTATCCCTTTGAATGAACATGGCTTATTGGATTTAGAAATTTTAGAGCAAGTTTTAAAAAAATCCCCTAACAGCCTGGTTTCTATGAGCGCGGCTTCTAATGTAACCGGACTGCTTACGCCCTTAAAAGAAGTTTCATCATTGTGCAAGAAATATAAGGCCGCTTTAGCTTTGGATTTAGCGAATTTTAGCGCGCATGCTAACCCTAAAGATTGCGAATACCAAACCGGTTTTTATGCGCCTCATAAGCTTTTAGGGGGCATTGGAGGGTGCGGTCTTTTAGGCATTTCTAAAGATTTGATTGACACTCAAATCGCCCCGAGTTTTAGCGCAGGGGGCGTGATTAAATACGCTAATTGCACACGGCATGAATTTATTGATGAATTGCCTTTGAGAGAAGAGTTTGGCACGCCAGGATTGTTGCAATTTTACAGGAGCGCTCTAGCGTATCAATTGAGAGATGAATGCGGTTTGGATTTTATCCATAAGAAAGAAAACAACCTTTTAAGAGTGCTTGTGCATGGCTTAAAAGACTTGCCCGCTATTAATATTTATGGGAATTTAACAGCGCATCGGGTGGGGGTAGTGGCTTTTAATATTGGGGGGATTTCGCCCTATGATTTAGCGAGAGTTTTAAGCTATGAATACGCTATTGAGACCCGTGCAGGTTGCTCTTGCGCGGGGCCTTATGGGCATGATTTATTGAATCTTAACGCTCAAAAGTCAAGCGATTTTAACGCTAAACCCGGATGGCTTAGAGTGAGTTTGCACTTCACGCATTCCATAAACGATATTGATTATTTGCTAGACAGCTTGAAAAAAGCGGTTAAAAAATTGCGTTAAGCTAAAACTATTTTTAAGGAAAAATTTGGATATTTTAGATTTGAACAAAGTGCAAGCGGTGCAACCAAATGAGCAAGAGGTAGAGGATAAAGAAAAAGAGTCTAAAGAGCCGGTGGTTTTAGAAGATTTGAGCGCTTTAGCATGGCTTGAATTAGAAGAGTTTAGTCGCCTTTCAGGGCTTCCTAAAGAAAGGATTTTGGAATTAGTGAATCTTGGTAAAATTAAAAGCAAAATAAGCAACAACAAGCTTTTAATTGATGCGAGCAGCGGAACAAACGCTTTAATTAAAAAGGTAGAAAACAATTTGATTTCTATGGATATGAACGGGCGTTCTTTAGAGCCTGTGTTTGTGGAAAAGACCATTAACACGATTTTAAACTTGCATGATAAAGTCATTGGCGCTAAAGATGAAACGATTTCAGCCTTTAAAAATGAAAACATGTTTTTAAAAGACGCTTTAATCTCTATGCAAGAAGTCTATGAAGAAGATAAAAAGACCATTGATCTTTTGCGCGATGAACTCAATCAAGCGAGAGAAGAAATTGAATTTATGAAAAGGAAATACCGCTTGATGTGGGGGAAAGTCGCTGACATGAGCAGCGTGAATAAAAAATAGTTTAAATTAACACCCATGCTTTGAGGGCTTATTAGCGGTAATTTTAGGTGAATATGTGTTAGAATTTGGGGTATTTTAACAGAATGCAAGCTTGAAGGAGAATCATGTCCATTTCACGCAGAAGTATCCTAACAAAAATCCCAATCGTGCTCGCTAGCACTAATGTTTTGAAAGCTGTTGGTGTTTTTGAAAAAGTAGAATCCATTCCGCATGCAACGCATTTTGGCCCCTTTATCGCAAAGGTTCAAAATGGAGTGATTAAAGATATTGTTCCCCAAAAGAGCGATTATAACCCTACCATGATGTTAAAAGCGATGGTTGATAGGGTGTATTCAGATAGCAGGGTGAAGTATCCTTGCGTGCGTAAGAGCTTCTTAGAAAACAAAAAAAACCACAAAGAATTGCGAGGGAGAGAAGAGTTTGTGCGCGTGAGTTGGGATGTGGCGTTGGATTTAGCGGCTAAAAAGCTTAAAGAAATCCCTAAAGAAAACATTTATAATGCCAGTTATGGTGGTTGGGGGCATGCGGGCAGCTTGCATCGTTGTCATCATTTAGCATGGCGTTTTTTTAATACGACTTTAGGGGGGGCTATTGGCACTGATGGGGAATATAGTAATGGCGCGGCCGCAAGAATAAACCCTATGATTGTAGGGGATATGGAAGTTTATTCGCAACAAACCACGCATGAAGAGATGATTAAAAATTGTAAGGTGTATGTCATGTGGGGGGCGGATTTATTCAAGTGCAACCGCATTGATTATTTTGTGCCAAACCATGTCAATGACAGCTACTACCCTAAGTATAAAAGAGCCGGTATTAAATTCATTAGTATTGATCCCATTTATACCGAAACCGCTCAAGCCTTTAACGCTGAATGGATACCCATTCGCCCTAACACTGATGTAGCGTTAATGCTGGGCATGATGCATTATCTTTATACAAGCAATCAATACGATAAAGAGTTTATCGCTAAATACACTGATGGTTTTGATAAATTTTTACCCTATTTGCTAGGAGAGAGCGATAAGGTGCCTAAGACTTTAGAATGGGCGTCTCAAATCACTGGAGTGAACGCAGAAAAAATCAAAGAATTAGCGGATTTGTTTGTCTCTAAACGCACTTTTTTAGCGGGTAATTGGGCCATGCAAAGAGCTCAGTATGGCGAGCAGCCGGATTGGGCGTTAATTGTTTTAGCCAGCATGATTGGTCAAGTGGGCTTATCTGGTGGGGGCTTTGGCTTTTCTATGCATTATGGAGGGAACGCTCAAGCAAGCTCAGGGGCAAGAATTGTTCCTATGATTTTACAAGGGCATAATTCTGTAAAAAGCGTTATTCCAGCATCTAGGGTTTCTGAAGCGGTTTTGAATCCGGATAAAGAAATTGATTTTATGGGTAAAAAACTCAAATTGCCTAAAATCAAAATGATCTATAATTGTGGGGCGGATTTGTTAGGGCATGAAGCTGATACAAACGAGCTTATTCACGCTTTAAGAACCTTAGATTGCGTGATCGTGCATGAGCCTTGGTGGACGCCTACGGCAAAATTTGCTGATATTGTCTTTGCTTCCACTAGCACTATGGAAAGAGATGATATTACTTTTGGAGGGAGTTATTCTAAAAATGTGGTTTATGCCATGCGTAAGGTGGTAGAGCCTGTTTATGAATCTAAAGACGATTATGAGATTTTCAGACAGCTTGCTTTACGCATTGGGGGCAATGAAACAGAGCAGAAATTCACGGAATCTAAGAGTTACATGGAATGGATTAAGGGCCTTTATGAAAAAAGCGATGGCCCTACTTTGAAATCGTTTGATCAATTTTGGAGGGATGGCTTTGTGGAGTTTGAAATCCCTGAAAATGCGAGAAAGTTTGTGCGTCATGCGAAATTCAGGCAAGACCCTATTAATAATAAGCTGGATACAGAGAGCGGGAAAATTCAAATTTTTTCTCAAAAATGCGCGGATTTTAAACTGGCTGATTTTAAAGGGCATCCTACTTGGTTTGAGCCAGCTGAGTGGCTAGGCTCTAAAATGGCTGAGATTTATCCGTTCCATTTAATCTCTCCGCACCCAAAATACCGTGTCAATTCACAGCTTGATAACACTTGGGTTAGGAATGTGTATAAAATTCAAGGCAGAGAGCCTGTAATGATCAACGAACTAGACGCTAATAAATTAGGCATTAGGCATGGTGAAATTGTAGAAGTGTTTAACGCTAGGGGGAGGTTGTTAGCAGGGGCGTTTGTAACTAAGAATATCCGTCAAGGGGTTTTGAGTATCCAAAAAGGGGCGTGGTATGATCCAGAAGATGTTAGGGTTAGAAACCCACGATGCAATGCAGGGCATGTGAATACGCTCACTTCTTTACGCCCCACAAGCAGCATGACACAAGCCATTTCAGCCAATACCGCCTTAGTTAATATCAGGAGACTTAGAAAGTATGAACTGGTCAAGCCCTATCATTCCATTTCAACGCCAAGCATTATTGGGGCTTAAAAGGGGTGGAAATACTAGCATGAGGGTGTTTTAGAAAGACTTAAGCGCTAAAGGCTTGAGCGCTAGCCAAGCTGAAGCGTAATTCTCAATTTTTATATTATAATACCCAATCAATGCGTTTAATTTCTGTTTTCAATATTGACGCTTATAAGGATAAAAGATGAATATTTTTCAAACGAGTTTGAAATGTTGCGTGGGGTTGGTTTTGTCTATGGGGGTCTTATTAGGGGATTCTAAAGCTTTTAAGGTTAGGGTGGATAAAGGTTTGACTCCGCCCTTTTTGAATGTGCTTTCATTAGCTTTTAAACAAGACATGAAAAAAGAGATCGTTTTTGTTTTCACCAAAAGCAATAAGTTGAGTAAAAAAGTGCTTTGTGATTTTGACGCTTTTTTATTGCCTGAGGATCTGATGAGCGGCATGCCTGAAAAAGCGCTATTCCATAAGGAGTTTTTATTCCAATCTAAAGAAAATAAAACGCTCTATGCGTTTTCGCTGATTGATTCTCAATATTGCTCAAAAGGTGGAAATTACAGATACGAACTAGAAAAATTAGAACGCTGGTTTGTGCAAAAGGCGCCTGAGTTGGCTGAAAGCTATAGGGTGAATTACAAAAATCAATACAATAAAACACAGATCCCACAAAAATAAAGAATGAGCGATGATTTTAGTATTAGATTTTGGGAGCCAATACACACAGCTGATTGCTAGAAGATTGAGAGAGAGCGGGATTTATACAGAAATAGTCCCTTTTTTTGAAAGCATAGAAAACATTCAAAAAAAAGCCCCTAAAGGTTTGATTTTGAGTGGGGGGCCAGCGAGCGTGTATGCTAAAGACGCTTACAAGCCTAATGGGAAAATCTTTGATTTGAATGTGCCGATTTTAGGGATTTGCTACGGCATGCAATATTTGGTGGATTTTTTTGGGGGGGTAGTGGTTGGTGCGAATGAGCAAGAATTTGGTAAGGCTGTTTTAGAAATCACTCAAGATTCTGTGATTTTTGAAAGCGTGAAAATTAAAAGCCTTGTGTGGATGAGCCATATGGATAAAGTCATAGAATTGCCTAAAGGCTTCACTACCCTCGCAAAAAGCTCTAATTCCCCCCATTGCGCGATTGAAAACGGCAGGATTTTTGGCTTGCAATTCCACCCAGAAGTCATTCAAAGCGAGGAAGGGGGTAAGATTTTAGAAAATTTTGCCCTTTTAGTTTGCGGCTGTGAAAAAACTTGGGGCATGCAGCATTTCGCTCAAAGAGAAATCGTGCGGTTGAAAGAAAAAATCGCTAACGCTAAGGTTTTGTGTGCGGTGAGTGGGGGCGTGGATTCTACGGTGGTTGCTACGCTATTATACAGAGCCATTAAGGATAATTTGATCGCTGTTTTTGTGGATCATGGCTTGTTGCGTAAAAATGAAAAAGAAAGGGTGCAAGCGATGTTTAAAGACTTGCAGATCCCTTTAAACACGATAGACGCTAAAGGAATCTTTTTGTCTAAATTAAATGGCGTGAGCGAGCCTGAATTGAAGCGAAAAATCATCGGCGAAACCTTTATTGAAGTGTTTGAAAAAGAAGCTAAGAAGCACCATTTAAAAGGCAAAATTGAGTTTTTAGCCCAAGGCACTTTATACCCTGATGTGATTGAATCCGTGAGCGTTAAAGGGCCTTCAAAAGTGATCAAAACCCACCATAATGTGGGCGGACTGCCTGAATGGATGGACTTTAAACTCATAGAGCCTTTAAGGGAATTGTTTAAAGATGAGGTGCGTTTGTTGGGTAAGGAATTGGGCGTTAGCCAGGATTTTTTAATGCGCCACCCCTTTCCAGGGCCTGGGCTTGCTGTAAGGATTTTAGGCGAAGTCAGCGAGAGTAAGATCAAACGCTTGCAAGAAGCGGATTTTATTTTTATAGAGGAACTAAAAAAAGCCAATTTGTATGACAAGGTTTGGCAAGCTTTTTGCGTGCTGTTGAATGTCAATTCTGTGGGGGTTATGGGGGATAACCGCACTTATGAAAACGCTATTTGTTTAAGAGCGGTAAACGCGAGCGATGGCATGACAGCGAGCTTCTCATTTTTAGAGCATTCTTTTTTAGAAAAGGTTTCTAACCGCATCACTAATGAAGTGAGCGGTATCAATAGGGTGGTGTATGATATTACCTCTAAACCACCAGGAACGATTGAATGGGAATGATTATCTTAAAAATAGCGCTAAAAGTGGGATTTTTTGGGTAAGATTAGGAATTGATTTTAAAGAAAAAGAAAGAAAGGAATTTAATGAAAAAAGGTAGTTTGGCAATCGTTTTAGGATCGTTACTAGTGAGTGGGGCGTTTTATACGGCTCTAGCTGATGGAATGCCTGCAAAGCAACAGCAGCACAATAACATGGGCGAGTCCGTGGATTTGCATTTCCACTATCCTATTAAAGGCAAGCAAGAGCCTAAAAACGGCCATTTAGTTGTCTTAATCGATCCTAAGATAGAGGCTAATAAAGTTATCCCTGAAAATTATCAAAAAGAGTTTGAGAAGTCTTTATTCCTCCAATTGAGTAGTTTTTTAGAGAGAAAAGGCTATAGCGTTTCGCAATTTAAAGATGCTAGCGAAATCCCTCAAGACATCAAAGAAAAAGCGTTGCTCGTTTTACGCATGGACGGGGATGTGGCTATCTTAGAAGATATTGTAGAAGAGAACGATGCGCTTAGCGAAGAAAGAGTGATAGATATGTCTTCAGGGTATTTGAACTTGAATTTTGTTGAGCCAAAAAGTGAAGATATTATCCATAGTTTTGGTATTGATGTTTCAAAGATTAAGGCTGTGATTGAAAGAGTGGAATTGCGACGCACCAATTCTGGAGGTTTTGTCCCCAAAACTTTTGTGCATAGGATTAAAGAAACCGACCATGACCAAGCCATTAGAAAAATCATGAATCAAGCCTATCACAAAGTGATGGTGAATATCACCAAAGAGTTAAGCAAAAAACACATGGAACATTATGAAAAAGTTTCTAGTGAAATGAAAAAACGAAAGTAGTTTTTAAGAAATAAAAAGCTTAAAAATCCTTTAGAGCTGTTTTTAAAAAGTAGCTTTTTAAAAGGGTGGGGGAGTTGGATTAATACCATTTTTGAGTGCCACTTTTGATTTTAGCGGTATTTTTGAAAAATTACGCTCAAAAATCAAAAAATTCAGCTATAATAACGCTTCATGTGAAAATTTCGGGGCGTAGCGCAGTCTGGTTAGCGCACTTGGTTTGGGACCAAGGGGTCGAAGGTTCGAATCCTTTCGCCCCGACCACTTTTTTGCATAATTTATTGTTTTGTTTAAAATTCTTTGGTAGAATGTCGCTTCCTTTCGTTGAATGGTGGGAGTAGCTCAGTCGGTTAGAGCATCAGATTGTGGTCCTGAGGGTCGTGGGTTCAATTCCCATCTTCCACCCCATCTCATTAAATAAGCGTTTTACCAAGTTTTATGTTAGTCATTCCTTTATTTGAATTGTAAGCGTTCGTAGCTCAATTGGATAGAGCACCAGACTTCGGATCTGGGGGTTAGGGGTTCGACTCCCTTCGGGCGCACCACCTAACGCCAAATACCATGCGCTTGTAGCTCAGCTGGATAGAGCAACAGCCTTCTAAGCCGTAGGTCGCAGGTTCGAGTCCTGCCAAGCGCACCACTTTTGACATTCTTTAAAGAGGAGTTATGGATTCTTTAGAGTGGGGATTACTCATTTTCTTAATTCTTGTTTTTCTTATAGGCATAGGATACTACATTTTTATGGTTCTTTCTTCTAAAGATTGATCATCAAAATAGCCCAATCACAAGTGGTAGGGTTGGAAATCTCTAAAACACAGATCTTATACATGAAAACATTAATAAAAGCGGTTATAAAAACATAAAAAGTGAAACATGTAATAAGAATAAAAGACATGCACATTATCCGTGACTTTATCGCACCGAACAAGGAAAGCTTTTTGACTACGACCTGTGCAAAATCCTGCTATAAAAATATCAAATATAAAGCAAGACTTGTTAAAAATTAAGGCTCTGTTTTTAATTGAATTTCAATCATAAAATGTAAAAATACTCAAAGCATCGCATCAAGCGATATAGCGATCTGAAAAGAGGCTCACAATTGGGATAAAGCCCGCTTTTTAGGGATAAATAAAAAGCACTTTCAAATTGCATGGGTAACTTTATGGGGTGGAGTGTTTCTATTTTTGGTATAATCGCTAGAAATTGTGAGAAAGATTTTATCTTGTTTTAGTGGGGTTTTTGCATGCGTTTATTATTGTGGTGGGTATTGGTATTATTGTTTTTAAATCCTTTGAGGGCGGTTGAAGAGCATGAAACAGATGCGGTGGATTTGTTTTTGATTTTCAATCAAATCAACCAGCTCAATCAAGTCATTGAAACTTACAAAAAAAACCCTGAAAGAAGCGCTGAAATCTCTCTGTATAACACCCAAAAGAACGACTTGATTAAAAGTTTGACTTCTAAAGTGTTGAATGAAAGGGATAAAATTGGCATTGATATCAATCAAAATTTAAAAGAGCAAGAGAAAATCAAAAAGCGTTTGTCTAGAAGCATTAAGGGTGATAATTTCTACACTTTCATGAAAGACAGATTGTCTTTAGATATTTTGTTGATAGATGAAATTTTGTATCGTTTTATAGATAAAATTAGGAGCAGTATTGATATTTTTAGCGAACAAAAAGATGTGGAAAGTATCAGCGATTCTTTCCTTTTGCGTTTAGGGCAATTCAAACTCTACACTTTCCCTAAAAATTTAGACAATGTTAAAATGCATGAATTAGAGCAGATGTTTAGCGATTATGAATTGCGTTTGAACACTTATACCGAAGTCTTGCGTTACATTAAAAACCACCCTAAAGAAGTGCTTCCTAAAAACTTGATCATGGAAGTGAATATGGATTTTGTGTTAAACAAAATCAGCAAGGTCTTGCCTTTCACAACCCATAGCTTGCAAGTGAGTAAAATCGTGCTGGCTTTGACGATTTTAGCCTTATTGCTGGGTTTAAGGAAGTTGATCACTTGGCTTTTAGCCCTATTGTTAGATCGTATTTTTGAAATCATGCAGCGCAATAAAAAAATGCATGTCAATGTGCAAAGCAGCATTGTTTCGCCGGTTTCTGTCTTTTTAGCGTTATTTAGTTGCGATGTGGCTTTAGATATTTTCTACTACCCTAACGCATCGCCCCCTAAAGTTTCTATGTGGGTGGGCGCGGTGTATATCATGCTTTTAGCATGGTTAGTGATAGCGCTTTTTAAAGGCTATGGGGAAGCGTTAGTTACGAATATGGCTACCAAAAGCACGCACAATTTTAGAAAAGAAGTGATCAACTTGATTTTAAAAGTCGTGTATTTTTTGATTTTTATTGTCGCGCTTTTAGGGGTTTTGAAACAACTAGGGTTTAACGTTTCAGCCATCATCGCTTCTTTAGGGATTGGGGGGTTAGCGGTGGCTTTGGCGGTTAAAGATGTGTTGGCGAATTTTTTTGCTTCGGTCATTTTATTATTAGACAATTCGTTTTCTCAAGGGGATTGGATCGTGTGCGGTGAAGTGGAGGGCACGGTGGTGGAAATGGGGTTAAGGCGCACCACGATCAGAGCCTTTGACAACGCTCTTTTGTCCGTGCCTAATTCAGAATTAGCCGGAAAACCCATCAGGAATTGGAGTCGTCGTAAAGTGGGAAGGCGTATTAAAATGGAAATAGGTTTAACTTATAGCTCCAGTCAAAGCGCTTTACAGCTTTGCGTGAAAGACATTAAAGAAATGTTAGAAAACCACCCTAAAATCGCTAATGGAGCCGATAGTGCTTTGCAAAATGTGAGCGATTACCGCTACATGTTTAAAAAAGATATTGTTTCTATTGATGATTTTTTAGGGTATAAAAACAATTTGTTTGTCTTTTTAGATCAGTTTGCGGACAGCTCTATTAATATTTTAGTGTATTGCTTTTCTAAAACAGTGGTTTGGGAAGAGTGGCTAGAAGTCAAAGAAGATGTGATGTTAAAAATCATGGGGATTGTAGAAAAGCACCATTTGAGCTTTGCTTTTCCATCACAGAGTTTGTATGTGGAGAGTTTGCCAGAAGTTAGCCTGAAAGAAGGGGCTAAAATCTGAAATTATTGGTAGATGTATTCTTTGGTTAAGGGGAAAGTGTTATCCACGCTGTTGGTTAAAAGCAATTGGAATAAATCCGCGCTCCCCACCCTGAAAGCCGATGCACAAGTCCTTAAATACAGATCCCACATGCGGATAAAGCGTTCGTCATAGCCGAGTCTTTTCACTTGGTCTAGATTGTGGTTGAAATTGTCTCGCCAAATGTCTAAAGTCTTAGCGTAATGGATGCGCAAGCTTTCAGCCATGAGCAAGTGGAAGTCGCATTCGCTCATCACGCTCATCACTTCCCTTAAAGAGGGCAAATAACCACCTGGAAAAATGTATTTATCCACCCATGCGTTAGTCTTTCCTTCAAAACAGCATAAAATGGAGTGGAGCAAAAACATCCCACCCGTTTTTAACACTTCTTTAACTTTCTTGAAATAAAAGGGTAAATTATCCTTACCCACATGCTCAAACATGCCCACGCTCACCACTTTATCAAAGCGGTATAAGCGCCCGTCTAAATCCTGGTAATTCAATAATTTGATCGTTACCCTATCTTCTAAGCCTAGCTCTTGGACTCGTTTGTTAGCCTGTTTGTATTGTTCGCTAGAAATGGTGATCCCCATCACTTCCGCCCCGTATTCTTGCGCGGCTTTTACAGAGAGATAGCCCCAACCACAGCCTATATCCAGCAGTTTTTCGCCAGGCTTTAAATGGAGCTTTTTTAAAGTGTGATCCAGTTTTTGGAGTTGGGCGGCATGGAGGGTGTCATCATCCTTTTTGAAATAAGCGCATGAATAGCTTAAGGTTTCATCCAGCCAGATAGAATAAAAGTCATTCCCTAAATCGTAATGTTTAGAAATGTTGGAGCTTTCTTTGATGGGTTTTTGAACGGCTTTAGCGCTATCATGCTTGTGCAAATGCTCATAATTGGTTTGCAAATACAAAGAGTGCATCACCTCATCCATAGAGCCTTCAATATCAATCACGCCGTCCATATAAGCTTCAGCGATCGTCAAAGACATGTCCTTTTTAATATCGCTAAATTTTAGGGGGCGATGGATTTTAAGGGTGAATTTAGGCGAATGTTCGCCATTCCTATAAACGCTATTGTCCCAAAAAACGACCTGATAATCGCCGTTTTTCCACTGCTTGAACATGCTTTTGAGCAAAAATTTTGAAATCATCTGTCTATTCCTTGAACTCTTTTTCAATTTTTTGAGCGTTAATTATAATGAATTTTAAGCTAAAAACACCCCACAAATAAGCATAAATTCAACCTCTATTCTCTAAATTTTTAAAAGCATGTTAAAATTAAGAGATTTAAACAAATTTAAGGTAACACGATTATAAAGATGCAAAAATCACTGATCACAACCCCCATTTATTATGTGAATGACATCCCTCATATTGGCCATGCTTATACGACTTTGATTGCGGACACTTTAAAGAAGTATTACACGCTTCAAGGCGAAGAAGTCTTTTTTTTAACCGGCACCGATGAGCATGGGCAAAAGATCGAACAAAGCGCGAGGCTTAGGAATCAAAGCCCCAAAGCTTACGCCGATAGCATTAGCGCGATTTTTAAAGACCAATGGGATTTTTTCAATTTAGATTATGATAGTTTTATCCGCACCACAGACAGCGAGCATCAAAAATGCGTGCAAAACGCCTTTGAAATCATGTTTGAAAAAGGGGATATTTATAAAGGTGCTTATAGCGGGTATTATTGCGTGAGCTGTGAGAGTTATTGCGCGATCTCTAAAACGGACAACACGAACGATAAAGTCCTATGCCCTGATTGCTTGAGGGAGACCACGCTTTTAGAAGAAGAGAGTTATTTTTTTAAATTGAGCGCGTATGAAAAGCCTTTATTGGAATTTTATGCTAAAAATCCTGAAGCGATTTTGCCTATTTATCGTAAAAATGAGGTAACTTCTTTTATTGAGCAGGGTTTATTGGATCTCTCTATCACGCGCACGAGCTTTGAATGGGGCATTCCTTTGCCTAAAAAGATGAACGATCCTAAACATGTGGTGTATGTTTGGCTGGACGCTTTATTGAATTATGCGAGCGCGTTAGGGTATTTGAACGGTTTAGACAATAAAATGGCGCATTTTGAACGCGCTAGGCATATTGTGGGTAAGGATATTTTGCGCTTCCATGCTATTTATTGGCCAGCTTTTTTGATGAGTTTGAATTTACCGCTATTCAAACAGCTTTGCGTGCATGGGTGGTGGACGATAGAGGGCGTGAAAATGAGTAAGAGCTTGGGTAATGTTTTAGACGCTCAAAAGCTCGCTATGGAGTATGGGATTGAAGAATTACGCTATTTTTTATTGCGTGAAGTGCCTTTTGGGCAAGATGGGGATTTTTCTAAAAAAGCGTTAGTAGAAAGGATCAATGCGAATTTGAACAACGATTTGGGGAATTTGCTGAATCGTTTGCTAGGCATGGCTAAAAAATATTTCAATTATTCTCTAAAAAGCGCCAAAATCACCGCGTATTATCCTAAAGAGCTAGAAAAAGCGCATCAAATTTTAGATAACGCTAATTCTTTTGTGCCTAAAATGCAATTGCATAAAGCTTTAGAGGAATTGTTTAATGTTTATGATTTTTTAAACAAACTCATCGCTAAAGAAGAGCCGTGGGTCTTGCATAAAAACAACGAATCAGAAAAACTAGAAGCCTTATTGAGCTTGATCGCAAATGCGCTGTTGCAATCAAGCTTTTTACTTTATGCGTTCATGCCAAAGAGCGCGGCTAAATTAGCGAGCGCTTTTCGTGTAGAAATCACGCCCAATAATTACGAACGCTTTTTAAAGGCTAAAAAATTACAAGATATGGTTTTACAAGACACCGAGCCTTTATTTTCCAAAATGGAGAAAGTGGAGAAAGTGGAGGAAACAACCCCAGCCAGAAAAGAAGAAGAAAAAAAGCCAGAAGAAAAAGCCCAATCACAACAAGAAAACTATATCGGCATTGAGGATTTTAAAAAAGTAGAGATTAAAGTAGGGCTTATCAAAGAAGCTCAAAGGATTGAAAAATCCAATAAATTATTGCGCTTAAAAGTGGATTTAGGCGAAAATCGTTTGAGGCAGATTATTTCAGGGATCGCTTTGGATTATGAGCCTGAAAGCTTGGTGGGTCAAATGGTGTGCGTGGTGGCTAATTTAAAACCCGCAAAGCTTATGGGTGAAATGAGTGAGGGCATGATTTTAACGGTGCAAGATAGCGATAATTTGGCTTTAATTAGCCCTACCAGAGAAAAAATTGCAGGAAGTTTGATCAGCTAAATGCGATTAGGGGTGAATGAAGCCGTAGAGTTGAGTTTGGGCGAATTGCAAAACACGCCCTCAATCAGCTATTTTAATTCCATTGTTTTGTCTTTAAACAAAGTCCAAAAAGGCTCTTTATTTGTCGCTAAAGATCACACGCTCATTCCTAAAGCTTTAGAGTTAGGGGCTTATGGGATTTTATACACAGGAGAATATCCTTTAAGCGATAAGGATGTGGCATGGATCAAGCTTAAAGATATAGAGCATTCTTTGAACCATTTGTTTAAATTTTGCTTGTTGAATGAGCACGTGGTCGGGGCGTTATTAAGCCCCATAGAATTAGAGATCGCTTCTAAAATCATCGTGAGCGAATTTGTATGGTGCTTGAAAGAGAGCCTTGAAGATTTGTTCATTATAGAGGGGTGTAAAATAGCCTTTTTTGATAAATTGGAGTGGTTTCATTTGTTTTATAAGCAGGAGCGCTTGAAAGAAGATTTAAAAGAAAGCCGTTTAATGATTC
The DNA here is from genome assembly GCF_002832345.1 of Helicobacter pylori. Lineage (GTDB taxonomy): Bacteria > Campylobacterota > Campylobacteria > Campylobacterales > Helicobacteraceae > Helicobacter > Helicobacter pylori_CP. The sequence continues at coordinate 12,472 of NZ_PHLZ01000009.1, read as the reverse complement.
TCAACCAATCGTTTTTTTGCAACGCTTTAGTCTATGAAAAACAAGAATACGAATTCAAAATGCCATGCATCTTTTTAGAGCCTTTAAAAAGGGTCATTCAATTGTGCGAGAAATTACAAATTGCGTTTGATTTGAATCTTTTAAGCAAAAAAGAATACCCTTTAGATCATTGCAAACCCTTTTTTGTGAATAAAAATTTAGAAATAGCCCCTTATGGTGCAACGGCAAGGGTGGTTGTTGCTGAGGCGTCAAAAGAATTGTTTGAAATGATGCTTCAAAAAGCCCTTGAGACTTTATCGTGGGGGAAAATTGTCGTATTTTGTCGTAAAAACAGCGCGGCTTTCTTTGAAAAAAATAACCCTTATTGTTACACCACCCAAAACAACTTAAAAGAGCAATTAAAAAATTTAGCGTTTAATTTCGCTTTTATTTATGGGATTAGCTCTCATCATTTAGAATCCCTTTTAAACCCCCCCCTTTTTAAAAAAACCCCCACGCTATGGTAAGTCATGCTCATTTGTAACGACAATCTCAATCCAAAAACCCTTTTAGAAGAAATCATGGCGTTAAGGCCATGGCGTAAAGGTCCTTTTGAAATTTCTCAAATCAAGATTGATAGCGAATGGGATAGCTCCATTAAATGGGATCTAGTCAAAAACGCCACTCCTTTAAAAGATAAAATCGTGGCTGATGTGGGTTGCAATAACGGCTATTACTTGTTTAAGATGCTAGAATATAAGCCTAAAAGTTTGGTGGGGTTTGATCCGGGCGTTTTAGTCAAAAAACAATTTGAATTTTTAGCCCCCTTTTTTGATAAAGAAAAAAAAATCATTTATGAGTCTTTGGGGGTAGAGGATTTGCGTGAAAAATACCCTAACGCTTTTGATGTCATTTTTTGCTTAGGGGTGCTATACCACAGGAAAAGCCCGCTAGAAGCTTTAAAAGCCTTGTATCATGCTTTGAAAATAAAAGGGGAGCTGGTGCTAGATACGCTTATTATTGATTCGCCCCTAGACATCGCCCTTTGCCCTAAAAAAACTTATGCTAAAATGAAAAATGTTTATTTTATCCCTAGCGTTAGCGCTTTAAAAGGGTGGTGCGAAAGGGTGGGGTTTGAAAATTTTGAGATTCTTAGCGTTTCAAAGACCACGCCTAAAGAACAGCGTAAAACGGATTTTATTTTGGGGCAAAGTTTGGAAGATTTTTTGGATAAAACGGATCACTCTAAAACTTTAGAGGGGTATGACGCTCCTTTAAGGGGGTATTTTAAAATGCTCAAACCAAGCAAGCTTTAATAAAGGATTAAATAGTGCAAGAATCAGTCGTTCGTGTGGATTATGACTCTTTAGAGACTTGTAAGAATTTCAAACCAAGCGTTGGCACTGAATTAATCGTTTTGGAAAAAGATATAGCCCATGCGCGTTTCAAGGGCAATGAAAGCATGGTGTATGAAGAAAATTTTGTGCATGCCGGGTTTGTGCTTATTGCGTGCAATTATGCGGCCTTGTGCGCGTTGAATAAAAGACACAGTGTGGTGGTTTCTAATAACATCAATTTTTACGCCCCCCTAGAATTGAATCAAGAAGCGCTCATTAAAGCGCAAGTCATTCAAGATGGCGTGAAAAAAGCTGAAATAAAAATAGAGGCGTTTGTGTTAGACATTCAGGTTTTAGAGGGAATGATAGAAATCGTGGTGTTTGATAAAAAGCCTTTTAAATTCAATTTTAAAGAAGAGTAGTTAAATGGTTATTGTTTTAGTCGTGGATAGCTTTAAAGACACCAGTAATGGCACTTCTATGACAGCGTTTCGTTTCTTTGAAGCGCTGAAAAAAAGAGGGCATGCGATGAGAGTGGTTGCCCCTCATGTGGATAATTTAGGGAGTGAAGAAGAGGGGTATTACAACCTTAAAGAGCGCTATATCCCCCTAGTTACAGAAATTTCACACAAACAACACATTCTTTTTGCTAAACCGGATAAAAAAATTCTACGAAAGGCTTTTAAGGGAGCGGATATGATCCATACTTATTTGCCTTTTTTGCTAGAAAAAACAGCCGTAAAAATCGCACGAGAAATGCGAGTGCCTTACATTGGCTCTTTCCATTTACAGCCAGAGCATATTTCTTATAACATGAAATTGGGGCAATTTTCTTGGTTTAACATGATGCTTTTTTCGTGGTTTAAATCTTCGCATTACCGCTATATCCACCATATCCATTGCCCGTCAAAATTCATTGTAGAAGAATTAGAAAAATACAACTATGGAGGGAAAAAATACGCTATTTCTAACGGCTTTGATCCCATGTTTAAATGCGAACACCCACAAAAAAGCCTTTTTGACACCACGCCCTTTAAAATCGCTATGGTAGGGCGCTATTCTAGTGAAAAAAATCAAAGCGTTCTCATTAAAGCGATCTCTTTAAGCCGATACAAACAAGACATTGTATTATTACTCAAAGGCAAAGGGCCTGATGAGAAAAAAATCAAACTTCTAGCCCAAAAACTAGGCGTAAAAACGGAGTTTGGGTTTGTCAATTCCAATGAATTGTTAGAGATTTTAAAAACTTGTACCCTTTATGCGCACACAGCCAATGTGGAAAGCGAAGCGATTGCGTGTTTAGAAGCCATTAGCGTGGGGATTGTGCCTGTTATCGCTAATAGCCCTTTAAGCGCGACCAGGCAATTCGCGCTAGATGAACGATCATTATTTGAGTCCAATAACGCTAAAGATTTGAGCGCTAAAATAGACTGGTGGTTAGAAAACAAGCTTGAAAGAGAAAGAATGCAAAACGAATACGCTAAAAGCGCTTTAAACTACACTTTAGAAAATTCAGTCATTCAAATTGAAAAAGTTTATGAAGAAGCGATCAAAGATTTTAAAAACAACCCCCATCTCTTTAAAACCTTATCGTAACAAAAGGATAAAAAATGCAAGAAGTCCATGATTATGGGATTAAATTTTGGAGCAATAACGAATTTAAGATAGAAAAAGGCTTGGTTAAAGTTTGTCATGGCAAAAACCCCTCGCTTTTAGAAATCGTTCAAAGCGTGCGCGATAAGGGCTATAGAGGGCCTTTGTTGGTGCGATTCCCTCATTTGGTGCAAAAACAAATCAAAAGCCTGTTTGATGCGTTTTCTTCAGCGATTAAAGAGTATCAATACAGCGGGGCTTTTAAGGCGGTTTTCCCTTTAAAAGTCAATCAAATGCCCTCGTTTGTTTTCCCTTTAGTGCAGGGGGCTAAGGGTTTGAATTACGGGTTAGAGGCCGGGAGCAAGTCTGAACTCATCATTGCGATGAGTTACACCAACCCCACAGCCCCTATCACCGTGAATGGCTTTAAAGACAAAGAAATGATTGAGCTTGGCTTTATCGCTAAAAGCATGCAGCATGAGATCACTTTAACGATTGAGGGTTTGAATGAGTTAAAAACCATTATCGCCGTGGCTAAACAAAACGATTTTGTAGCATGCCCTAAAATTGGCATTCGCATCCGTTTGCACAGCGCTGGCACTGGCGTTTGGGCAAAGAGTGGGGGGATCAATTCTAAATTTGGTCTTAGCAGCACTGAAGTGTTAGAAGCGATGCGCCTTTTAGAAGAAAACGACTTACTAGAGCATTTCTACATGATACATTTCCACATAGGCTCTCAAATCAGCGATATTTCGCCCTTAAAAAAGGCTTTAAGAGAAGCGGGTAACTTGTATGCAGAATTGCGTAAAATGGGCGCTAAAAATCTTAATAGCGTGAATATTGGAGGGGGGTTAGCCGTAGAATACACCCAGCACAAGCACCACCAAGATAAAAACTACACTTTAGAGGAATTCAGCGCTGATGTGGTGTTTTTATTGAGGGAAATTGTGAAAAATAAGCAAGAAATAGAGCCGGATATTTTCATTGAATCAGGCCGTTATATTTCCGCTAACCATGCCGTTTTAGTGGCCCCGGTGTTAGAATTGTTTTCGCATGAATACAATGAAAAATCCCTAAAAATCAAAGAAAATAATAACCCCCCCTTGATTGATGAAATGCTAGACTTGCTCGCTAATATCAATGAAAAAAACGCCATTGAATACTTGCATGACAGTTTTGATCACACCGAGTCGTTATTCACGCTTTTTGATTTGGGCTATATTGATTTGATTGACAGGAGCAACACTGAAGTTTTAGCCCATTTGATCGTCAAAAAAGCGGTGCAATTGCTTTATGTCAAGGATCATAACGATATTTTACGTATTCAAGAGCAGGTCCAAGAGCGCTATTTATTGAATTGCTCGTTTTTCCAAAGCTTGCCGGATTATTGGGGTTTGAGACAGAATTTCCCGGTCATGCCCTTGAATAAATTAGATGAAAAGCCCACCAGGAGCGCGAGCTTGTGGGATATTACTTGCGATAGCGATGGGGAAATCGCTTTTGATTCCACGAAGCCCTTGTTTTTGCATGATATAGATATAGATGAAGAAGAATACTTTTTAGCGTTCTTTTTAGTGGGAGCGTATCAAGAAGTTTTAGGCATGAAGCACAATTTATTCACGCACCCTACGGAATTTAGCGTGGTTTTTGATGAAAAAGGCGATTATGAAGTGGAAGATATTTGCGAAGCCCAAACGATTTTAGACGTGTTAGACGATTTGGACTATGACACTAAAGAAATTGAGCGCCTTTTAAAACAAAAAATTGAAGACAACAACCAACTGGACATGGAAGAAAAGAAAGAAATCATGGGGCGCTTGTATGTCATGCTGAGCGAAAACGGGTATTTGCGCACGATTTCTTAAAGAGCGCTATAAATGGATTTAAACGGCTTTAATCGCTATAAATCAATTATAACGCTTATGATACAAGAAAACTAAAGAATAAAAAAGAAAAGAGATTAAAAAAGGAGAGCCACCCCACAAGGGGGAGGGGAGGGGTTTATTCTACATCACCCTCCTCTTTATCTAAATTAGCGAGATATTCATCAATTTCACTTATAGTCGCTAAACCGAGATTAGGTTCAATGTCTTTTAATAAATTTTCAGTAAGACCCGCACAGCTTAAACCATACTTATTGATACCGCCATCGCATAAGAGTTGGGCGACAAACAACGCCTCGTTTTTGTTTTTAGGTAAATTTTTCGCCCAAAAACCACTCGGAGAAAAATCGTTAAAATCGTTTTGAAACTCCTCTCTACCCTCCGCATAATACTTGATTACATTACAATACAAGGTAAGAGCGACCCTATCCAAGTTATCAAAACTATCCACATCGCACAATTCCTCATCTCGGTTATCAATCATTTTAACCCACTCCACATCAGTATGCTTATTAAAGCCTTTTGCATTAGCAAGGGCGGTAATAATAAGCGTGGAGATTTGATTACCAATACCCCCAAAGAGCATCGGAGATAATAACACACCGAGCCTACTTTTTCTCTCGGTTAGAGTATATTCCCTAATCATAAGCTCCGACACACTCGCACTCTCATCGTTAGCCTCTTTAAATCCAAAAGCGAGTTTAAACCTATCCTCTTTTTCTTTAGGAGTTGAAGTCCTTTCTTTAACACTCTGTCCGCTCGTAACGATTTTAATCCCTTTCAACAAATCCTCACCGCTTTTTTCAGCGTGATTATTCGCAACTTCACTCAAAGGCACTTCCTTAAACCATTTTAAGAATTTTTCGCTATTGAAAGCGTAAGTGGCTTCGTTGCCTTTTTGGCTCCTTAAGGTTACACGATTAAACCCAATGCTAATGACTTTAGCCTCCACCACTTTGTTATTGATGGTGGCTTTGACTAACGCCCCTACTTTTAATTTATTTTCATTTTGAAAACCCATAAAATACTCCTTGGTAAAAATTTGTTTTAAATTCCGCTATAATCGGTCGTTCAATGTTTTTTAGTGTTTTTTATCTTTTTGGCATGGCTTGTTCCTCCTTGTTGGGGTTTGAATTTTATTTAAAATTTCCATGTCTATTGCCCTTTATATTGCTTGATTTTTTCTAGAACCCTTTTTTCACATGCTTGTAATTTCTTTCTCTCTTTTAATTCGCAAAACGTTCTAATTCCTTGTTGGTAGTAAAATAACGCTTTTTTTAAATCCATTTCAACGCCTTTAGCGTATTCAAAAATCTCGCCTAAAAACTTGTGATACAAAAAGTCAAAACGATTTGCCGCACCCTCTAAATAAGTAATGACTATATCCGTATTTTGACCCAATTTGTGGCACAGGCTAATGATATGCCCTAGTGGGTTAGCAAAACCCTTTTGGTTCGAATAATACCTTTCTAAATACCTTCTCTTGCTTCCAAGTCTCTTAAAATATTGATGCGTGTTATAAAAAGCTAACACTTCTAAATTCAATTCTAAAAATTTCTTTAAATCCCCCTTTTTTCTATAGATTTGCGCGATTTCTAATAAACAAGCATCCCAATAACTACGCAATGTTTTAGGGCTGTATTCTAATTCTTTATAAAAATATTCTAACGCTTTGTCATGATCCAGGATTTTCTTATTCTTCTTATAACTATAGATTCTTCCTAAAGCGTGGTAATAATCAGCCTTTCTTTCGCTATCACTGAGAGAAAGAGCTTCTTTAAGATATTCAATCGCTTTAGGGGTATTTTTAGGAATGATAACTTTACTTTTTATTTTTCTAACATCATAAATTAAGCCATAACGATAGATGCCAATCAAACCATTTAGCCCTTCAATAGAGCCTAAATCTCTAGCCTTATGGTAGTAAAAAAGCATTTTTTTGGCTTTTTTAAGCGCATCGCTGATTGGCTTGTTCTCATAAAAATAAAATGTGTTTTCATAACGATTGGCTAAAGCCACACAGCAAGGTGCATTATTGAGTTCAGCCCCTTTTTGATAGCGCTCTAGGGCGAGTTTGTTAAAATCAGGTTGTTTTTCTTTATCGCATCCATTAGTATCAAGATTTTTTGCTCCATATGATGCCACGGTTTCATAAGTGCGTGCGAGTTTATAATCATCTTTTGGCTCTTTCTCTAAAATTGGTAAAGCTTGTTTGAAACACTCCATGGCCAGTTTGTAATCTTTTAGATCACGAGCATAGATTTCCCCTAACTCTAAAAGGATTTCTGTATCGTGCGACTCTTTTTCAAGCTTATTTTTTAATGTTGTAATTTTTAGTTTAGTGCTTTCTTCATGCTCTTTTGTCTCTTTTTTATCTAAAAAATCTTTTTGTTCTTTGTCTTTAAAAAAGTATTTTTTAGCCTTTCTTAAATCCTTTTTAACGCCTATGCCTTTGCGGTAATGCTCGGCAATTTTTTCGTATTCCTTATTGTAAAAGGACTTCAAAAAGTCTTTCACTTTTCTATGGCTTTCAAAGGGTCTGATTTCGCAAGAATAACCAAAACTAGAATACTTTGGAAAATAAAATTTTTTATACCCTTTTAACATGTTTTACTCCTTTAATTTAATCCAACTTTATTTTTTTAAGATCGTCTTGAAGGCGGTAAGCGCCATTAAAAATACAGCCGGTCAATATTTCTTCAATTTGCGATAATTCCGCATTCTTTAGCGCTTCCCTAGGCGCTTCAATGATCAGTTTAGTTTGCGATAATCGCACCCACTCTAACGCTTCCTCTCTAGATTTAAAACTCCCCAATTCCCCAATATGGTTGAGAAACTGCTCGCTCATGGGTCTATCAATGTCAATCACAAGATTAAAGGTAACATAAAGCGACTGAACGCTCAAAGAATCCCCAACAATAAAGGTAAAATCAAGCGTGTCATCAAGCGTGTTGTGTTGGATATTATCTATTAGCGCGTAGTTAAGCTCTAATTTTTCTACTTGCTTTATCGCTATGACGATGTCTTTAGAAAGAGAAGCGCTGATTTTTTCTAATTGCTTTAACAAATCTTTAGGCGGGATAAAACCACGCTCCATATCAGCGTCTATCACGCTTAAAATCGTTCTTTTATCCACTACCTTATCACGCTTTAAATCGTTAGCGATTTTGTTGATTTGAAGGTTTTGTTTATAACTTTGTTTTGACGCTCTCTTTTTTTCTCGCCATTCAATGACTTCCCTCTCTTCTTGTTCTATGTCTGCAACATCAAAGATTTTAGGAAAACCATAACGATTTTTTTTCGCTCTGATAAAACTTTTAATACTATCTTCAAGATGCTCGCGAAAATCATCAAAACCATCGCTAGATTGCGGCATATAAAGCGCTTCTATTTGAGTTTTAGCCATTTCATTGAACTCCATGCCGTTATGTTTATCAGGGTGTTTTGAGAAGAATGCGCTTAGCTTGTTTTTAAGAGCGTTGAGAGATTGTTCTAATTGATTGGGCGTTGAGAATTTGATGTCTGAGAAGCTGTCTTGTGTTTTGTTAAAGTCCTTACCCGGTGAAGCGTTGATTAATTCTATAGGGCATTTGCTCTCACAATAACAGATCGCTTGTTGGTTAAATATTTGCACTAACACCAATAAATAGTCCCTTAAATTAAATATGATAGTAGGCTCATTAGCGAACACCAAAAAGCTTATTTCTTCATTGGGTAAAAAAGGATCTTGCGGGCTGTCTTTTAAAGAGTTAAGCGTTTGAACAAACCCTATAAAATCACGCTTATTCTCTAAATACGATTGCAACTTTTTCGCTCTTTCTGTATTTTGCTTGGGGGTGTATCGGTATTTAGCGACAAACTCCTTACTAGACATAAAGTCTTTCACGCTCGCCTTAGCGTTATTCTTTAAAAATCTGTCTATAAAATGCTTCCCCAATAAAAAACAAAGCCTCCTATAAAGGTAATTATTGCCTTTAAAGAAGTCCTTAATCAAAATGGGTTTATCCCAATCCACTTTAACAGATTTGTCTTGCCAGTAGATTAAGCGCGTTTTTAACTGAGCCAGTTTGTCAGCGCTAGATTGAATGCAACCGCTTTTAGCCGCCCCTATCAGTAATTTTTGCTCATTATCATTGAAATCTCTGTAAAAAGCGTCTTTAAAGGGTTTAAAGGCTGAGATGATCCCAAAGGGTAGCCCGCTTTTGATTTTCTCACACACCTTTTTAAGATCGCCGCTTCCAATCGCTTCGTTCTTAATAGCAGAAGCTTTCGTGTTAGAAACTTCAATGGCGCTGTTTTTAGTTTTAGAGACTTTCTCGCTCCCAATGATCTCCTTAACGAATCGCTTCGCTCTATTTTGAGCCACTTCACTAGCCACAAAATCCTTTTCAAAATCTTGTAACAAATAGTAGTATCTAGTTGGCTTCCCACTCTCATCATTCAATAACAATAAAAAATCATAATCCAATAACATGTCAAGTCCTTTTTTTAAAATTCATCATTAGCGTTATTTGACTTTATAAGGCTTGTAAGCTTTTGATCACTTTTTTAAAATCCTCTTTTGCAAAGCTCAACCCAAAAGCTTCTTCATGCCCGCCAGCTTGTATTAAAGGAATGGTTTTAATCTGGCTTAAAAAATTCCCACCACCTCTAGCGCTACCGCTATACCCGTCTTTATTGTCTCTATAGATACAAAGGGAGCGATTGGAAGGGTATTTTTTTAAAAAGTTATTAGCCACTAAACCGCTAACACCTACTTTAATAGAGCAGCTTTCATCTAAAAGAGCCACTAATATTTTGTTACAAGAAAAAATTTGAGCGTTTTCTTCGCTTTCTTTCACCATTTTCTTTTTAATGTCGTTGTATCTTTTGAATTCCTTAACATTAAAGACGCTTAAGCGCGGATCGTTTAGGGGATTGAAATGTTTTAAAACCAGATAGTGCAAATAGCTATCATAACAACCCTTAAACTCTCTAGCCCCACTCAAACGGCTTAAAGCGTTGATATAATTGATGCAATTAAAGCCGTATAAGTTAGAAATTCCATCTAAATCGTCTTGGGCTAAAGAAAGCTCTTTATCTTTAAAAAACCATTTAATGCGGTCATGTTTAGGTTGTGCTAAATTCAAAACCATATCCAAATTATCCCCATGATCCAAATCAATGCGATCGCTTAAAAGCGTGATAGCGATCAATTCTTCTTCTAAAGGAGTGGTTTGTATTTGAAAGATTTGACCAAACACTAAAGCGCTTGTGAAAGCCCCACTATAATAGTTAGCGTCTTTTTCATCATTCAGGTTAATGTAGGCGATTTTGTTTTCATCAATCCAATCAACTTCAAAACTCTTATGGTGGTCTGTGATGATGCATTGTTCAAAATGTTCTAATAAGATTTCTTGTAATTCGGTGTTAGCGGCCAAATCCGCCCCCAAGTCAGCGCTAAACAATAAGGGGTCTTTTTGGAATTGGTTTTTAATGCAATCTAGGCGGACTAATTGGTTGGTTTTAGGGTTAAAAATACAAGGTTTAGACAACAAATCATTTATAGCTAAATCGGTGAAACCATAGCCATGTGCATTCCTTAAGGGGCTAAAGAAAAAGAAATCCTTAATACCCAATCTGTAACACATAGACATTAAAACGCTGCCAGCCAACATGCCATCGCAATCGTTATCTGTATAAAAAACAATGGGGCGGTGTTGTTTGGCTTCTTTTAAGAAGTCTTTAAAAATCCTTTTCTTTGACATCTTTAATAGCTCTTTTTTAGGCATTGATTATCCCCTTTGTTGTTTTGATGCTTGATGATCTTTAATCATTCTAGATCAAAATCATCTTCACATTCCTCTTCAAATTCCTTTTTTTGCCCTTCTATGTGTAAAATGGGCGTGATAGTGTTATACAAAGATTTGTATCGCTCTTTTAGGGACTTCTCATTCCACTTTCTATAATTGCTATACAATTCTTTAGTGATGTCATAACAGCTAATCACTTTGCTTGGGTCTTTGCCGCCATAAATTTTTCTTTTTTCATCAAAATCCCCGTTTAAAGCTTGCGCGTTCTTTTTACGCTTTAAAAGGGTTAAATTCGCGATATTATTCACCCACTTTTCTTTTTTTTCTTTGTTAAAATCCGCATTCCATTGACTGCCTTTTTTGGGGCTTTGGGGCAAAACATGCTCCACTTGGGTTTCGGCATCCATAACGATAAAATGGGGTTTCTCTTCATCTGTCATGAAATAATTAGCTAGGGCTAAGACAGGACGCACCCATTTGCTAGGATAAACAGAAGGGCTCTCCCATAAGTTATAAAAGTATTGGTTAAAGGTGTTATAAGAGTCTATGTTATACAATATAAGCTCTTTGATGGTTTCAATGCCCTTATTGCTTTTAACATTTTTGATAATGTTGATACTCGTTTGCTTGATGCGCGTGATCGTGCCTCCTGCAATCCAAGTTTGGTAATAATAAGACACTAAAAGCTCTTTTAAAGCGTCAAAATCAGGGTATTTGACATAAAGGGCTGTCGTTAAAATACTAGCCCAATACCTAGAGGGGAGATACCTCAATAAATAGATGTATCGATCTTGTTTTTTTAGCAATGCGGTATAGGCTTTCATGAACTCGCTAATCTCATAGATGAACCCGCAAGCGTCTTTTTTGCTGTCTTTGAACACCTTTTTTAATCCCTTATCGGCTCTCTTTTTAGAAGCGCTAGGATCAGCGTATTCTAAATACATGTTAAAAAAGTCTTCCAAATCAATATCTATGCCTTCAACGCTCTTGCAAGCTTCAACCAATTTGTCCCAAGTGGTTATAAAATCCTTACGCTTTTCACTATCTTGTTTGATTTCTTGCATCAAACTGGATTTTAAAATATCAATAGGGCTTAAGGGTTGGCCTCTGTCGTTTAACACTTGAAAGATTTGCATCGCGCTGTCTTGCTCAAAACAAATGATCCTAGTCACAACAATGTGTTCATAAAACCACTCGACAAAATCATCCATATCGCTTATGGAACCATTTTCCATGCTCTCATTCAATAGTTCCTTGAAATAATAAGCGTTACGCAAATAAGTGTTTTCGTCAAATTTCTTATTCAACTCGCTCTTTTTAATGTTGTCTTCAAACTCCAAATGGTTTAACACCGTGTTTTCAAAAATTCTATTGTAATTTTGAGCGGTTAAAAACTTCAGACGCTCTTTTTCTTTATCGTATCTGTCATAAATACTCTCTTTAATAAAAGCTTTAGATTTTTGCCCAAGACTATCTTTATAAAGCCTTAAAATCGTGCAAGCCAGAATGATAAAACTCGTTAAGCGCTGTTGGCCATCCACAACATCCCATCTTTTATCTTTTGGATTTTCAGCGATCACAATAGAGCCGCAAAAATACTCGTCTTCTCTGTTGTTGGTATAGCTACCCACCAAATCATCAATCAAAGCCCCTAAATGATCTTTATCCCACACATAAGGGCGTTGGTAATCGGGAACTTGGTAAAAATATTCACTATCCACTAAAATTTGATGGATTTTTTTTAACTCTACTTCTACTTTTGCCATCATTTCTCCTTTGAATTTAACTCTGTAAGCCCCACTGATTTAAAAATGGGGCTTATGGAATCAAATGGTTTGAAAATGCGGTGCGGGTTAATGAAAGGGGGAATAAAAGAGGGAATAATAAA
>NZ_PHLZ01000008.1:0-56349 GCF_002832345.1 Helicobacter pylori | reverse complement strand
TCTCCAAAGGCGTAACTTTGCGCACTTCCTGCGCTAGATACGAATGTATGGGGATATGATACCATGAATTGGTAGCATTCATCCCAAACACTAAAGATATTTGGGATTTCTGCTTTGGGTGGTTAAAATTTGGACACATCTAACATCCAATAAAAATTCCATCCTTTTAGCGCCCCCTTTTTGTTTAGATTTTCTGTAAAGTCTTGAATTTTTCATAACATCAACTCCTTTTTAAATTCGCTTTTAACATTTAAAACATCGTCAATTATCCTATCGCTACCTTTTTTTTTGATTTGGATAACATAGTCCATACCAGTGCAAAAATAATCTAAAAGCGTTTCTTTAGGCGTAGGCTTACCGCCTTTATTCAAGTTTATATTCTGACAAATAGCTATAAAAGCATCTGCTACACTATTAGCGTGTAAGGTACTTATCATTCCGCTATGCCCAGTATTCGCTAAACGCAAAAATAATGCAGTGTTATGCGTGTCAATTTCGCCTAATAATAATCTATCAGGAGACATTCTCATGGCCGCATTTAAGCCATCTTCATAAGTAAAAAATCCGCTCCCGCTTTTATCCACTAAAATATTAACTTGGTCTTCGTTACTGATTTTTAACTTAGGACTATCTTCAATAGTAACCACCCTTTCGTTTTTGGGAATATTTTCAATCAAAGAATTAACAAAGCTAGTCTTACCACTAGCTGTGCCACCACTGATTAAAATATTTTTACCTGCACTTACTAAGTTAAGTAAAAAATCATAGGTAATGTTTTTAGCCAGACACTTCTCACTTAATTTAAAGGCGTTAATTTCAAACTTGAAATTGCTAGGCACTCTGATATTGATAGAAATATTAGAACTAGCAATAATGCTAGGGTGTAATGCGTTAATTCTAATTTGCGTGTAAGGCAAAGAAGTGTTTAACTTAGGCGTTTTTAGAGTGAATTTTTGGTTTCTAAAAATGGCTAATTGCTCACAAAAAACTAACAAATAATCATTAGTAAATTTTTCATTAAAACACCTTACTTTTTCCTTTGGGCGGTGCAAGAAATACTCTTTTTCTTTATTAAAAACCACTTCATTTAAATCAGGCTGGCTTAAAATAGGCATAAAGTCATCAAGGTAACTTTTTAAAAGATTAGAAATCATTATGGCTCTCCTTGATGGTTATCAAAATCCCTTAACATTTTTCTTTGAAGTTCAATGCGCTCTTTTTCTCTTTTATCTTCTATTCTTTTAGCTAAAGAATAGAGATGGTGGATTTTGGAAAGCCTTTTATTATTAGCTTTAATCTCCAGGTTTTTTTCACAATTTTCGTGTTTTTCTAGTAAGTATTCTTGGTAAATTTTATGGCTTGTGAGTTTTAGATTAGATAACTCTTTTTCTAAATCCAGTTTATCTAATTCATTAAGCTCTAATTTTAATAATTTGTCTAGTTTTTCTTTCATAATTGTTTCCTTAAGTTTTCTAGTTCTTTTAATAAACTATTGAGTTCTTGCTGTTTTTGTTCGCACAACCTATAAGTCTCATCAAATTTTTTTTGGATTTCAACATTTTTGCTCACATAGGAGGCATAAAAATCTAAATCCTTAATTTTAGAATTTCTAGGCTTTTTAGGTTTTTTATCTTTTTTAGGCGCTTCTAAAATGGGCCGCTCTTCATTTAAATGAGCAAGCTTTTTATCGCAATTAAAATTTTCACCAATCATTGTTATAAGTCCTTTCTATATCAAAAATAATTTCAAGCGTTTTCTCGTTTTGGATAATCTTTTTTGAAAAATGCTCTTCGGCATTTAAAATTTCTGAAACCAGCCTTTCAGTAATCCTTGCTTGCATTCTGGATCTTAATTCTTTGGTTTCATTTTCTAGGCGTTTATCCATAACTTTTCTTAATTCCATTTGCGCCTCTACTGCTTTTTTGCAAAGCTCCACATATTCTGCATCTTTGCTTTCTTCTAGAGTGTTCAATAATTCTTCTTCAGGGTTGAGTTTCATTGGTAATCCTTATGTTTAATATTGTATTTTAATTTTACACTATTTAGAATAAAATTATTATTAATAATGCTATTTTGTATCATTGTTTTGCTCCTTTTCTTCATTAAAAAATTTCGCTAAGACTTCATTGTTTTTAGGGATAGGAAACCAAATATCCGTATTAGGACTAATAAAAATATGGCTTCCTTCTCTAATAGTGATAATGGGCTTAATCCTGATTTGATCTCGCATGATTTGAGCGATAATATTATTTAGGCTGATACCCGTTTGTCTCGTCATTTGCATCATCATATAATCTCCAAAATAGTTTTGGTTAAAACCACCCCTTTTGTTTTTCATCGCTTCGGTAAGACCGCTAGTAAGACCTATGAGTAGCCCATTTGACAAGGTGCTTAAGGATAAAGGAATGCCATAGCGTTCCCAATATTTGTTATGGAGTGTGCCTATCATGCCGTTATAGCCCTTGACATCAGCTCCCTTAGCATCGCTTAGTATGATATTGACCCCTTGTGGCGTGATGATCCTGTTCCAAGCAATTTCTAAGCGGTATTCTCCTATTTTGTTATTAGAGTTGTAATAGCCTATAGCTCTACTCCCTTTAGGGATTAAAACCGCTCTACCCATCGTTGCGTATATATCGCTCTCCACTTGAGCGACTATCTTACTCCCCCCTATTTCACTGCTAATAGGAGTGATCAGAATGGCTGGGATCATCCTGTCAGCTGTAATCGTTCTTAAAAGTTTGTTTTCACTGCTCGCTATATTTTTTCTTTTAAAATTTTTAAACCCGCTAGAGCCGTATTCTTTTTCAAGTTCTCGTTTTTCTTTGGATTTTATGTGAGAAACGCTATTTTTTATAGAAATGGGAGGTTGCGTTTCTTTTTGGCTGCTAATACGAGACGCTAAAATCACCAGGCGGGTTTTTTCTTCTTCGTTAGCGGTATTGTAGTTGGAAGATGGACTTTGTGGTTTAATAAGCGTTTTATTAAAATCCTTAGGCAAATTTGGTAATTTTTGCACTAGTGCATTAAAATCATCTAAATCTTTTTGTGTTTTTTCTATATTCTCATTAACGCTTTTAGTTTCATCGTTTGGCTTCACTTCATTGATAGTATCTATTTTATTCTTAATGCCTTCGTAAGCTTGAAACAAATAAGATGAAATAGGGAATTTACCTTGAGAAACATTAACAGTTTTTTCTTTGATTTCTTGTTCGTAAAAAAGAAAAAAACCAGCTAATACAATCACAATAATTAAGCCAATTTTTATGATTTTATGCTCTAAAAGTAAAAGAAGTTTTTTCATTTCTTGTTTTCTTTAACATCTTTAATAGGGTTTGCTTGATGTTGTTTTGGGGTGTTATTCAGCCCCTTTTTATTCTTCTCTAAATTATCAGTGGTTTTTGATCTTTCTATATAGGGGATAGGCACGCAATAGTGGGTTTTGATTGTGTGTTTTTTGAGCTTGTTTTTCAAATCTTTTTGCAAAGGCTTGGGAGCTTTTATGATGTTTTTAACCTCTTCTAAAGTCTTAACTTCTTCTTCATTTAAGGCTCGGCATTCTTTACTTGGAGTTTGGTTTTTGATTTGAGCTAACAACTCCGTTACACTAATGGCATTTTTAGGTTGAGGCGTAGTGTCTTCAATCAAGTGAATGTTGTTTCGTTTGGCTTTCATGGTTTCATCTTGCTCTAAAAGCCTTTTTAAACGCATGAAGTCCTTAGATTTTTGGTATTTGTGTTTATCTCTTCTTACGCACACATATTCCTTACCGCTCCTTAAAGTCCATTTTTTAGAAACATCTTCAGCAATAATGTAATTCCCTACCACACGGCTATTGATAGGATTATCATACCCATCTACAACCTTATAGGTGTAAGGAAATTTTGAAAAGGCTTGATCTCTGTCATATCTAAAATAAGTGTATTTGCCATCATCAAAGACATCTAGTGCTTTTATATCAAGCGCATCATCACTGGGTTTTTTATAGAGCCACAAACTCCACCAGGTGCGTTTGTGTTTGGGTTTTTGCAAATAACCACGATTGATTTTAGCTTTTTCAATGAAAATGTGATTGACTTCATCTCCAATTCTTATAAACTTGCCATCATCAATTTCCTTGCTCTCATAATGGATTTTTCTGTAGTCAAGCTTTTGTTTGTCTTGTTTATTAAAGCTATTTGTATTTGTTTCTGTTTTAGCTAATTGTTCTTGCTCTCTTTTTTCTAGCTCGTTTTTAGACAAAATATTGAGCTTACCGATAGCCCTTTTATTAGAGACAAACACTGAAAAATAACTTTGAAATTTGCTAGTGTAAGTGGTGCTAAACAAGTAAAAAGTATAAATTGTTCCGCTCGCTCCGACTACGGTTAGGTTTGTATCCACCCCTATAAGCAAGGGTTTGATCACTAGCATATTGGATAAATCGTAATGATCATTAGTAGGGTAAGTGAGTTCAAAACCGCTAGGATCTCCTAAGCTCACATAGATAATAGGATCATTGTCAAAAATAAAAGTGGTAGTCATCGCATAGCGTAAGCGGATTTTGTTGGTGTTGCCTGCCACATATAAGACATTGAAATTATTGTCTTGCAATTTTCTATTTTTAGAAAAATACACGCTCTGTAAGGCTTTTAAATCCATAAGCTGTTTGGCTTTTTCTTTGTTTTCTTGTTCTTTGAAACTTTCTAAACTATCAGATTTTGCTGGGATAAGATTGTTGTTTTCTTTGCCATGTTCAAAAGAACTCGTAGGATCAGTTTCATTTGTATTGTTTCTAAAAATATCCTCTTCAGCGCTAAGTAAAGCGCAATACAAAAATAGCGATAGAGTGAATTTTTTCATTATTGTTCCTTAACATCTTTATATTGGCTCATATGAGGGTCTTTTTTCTCGGTGCGGATAATCCTAGATTTCACCCCATCATCTTTGACTTTATTTTTTTCATCCAAGTCTTTTAAAATCGCAATTTCAGTTACATCATAACCTGTAACAATAAAGCCTGTAGGATTTAAGGGAACAGATTTTGTATCAATTTCAATAGGTTCAAATTCAAAGGTCATAATTATTCTATAACGCCTTTCGCTTTCTAACTTTTCTTTATTAAAAAGTTGTGCGGATATTTCAATATTGGCTTGGGTTTTACTAATTAAAGCGATATTGATAATGCTAATTTTTCGTGTTAGATTGATATTAGTGTAAATGCTATGTTCATAAGAAACAAGTTTTTCAAAAAAATCCCATATTTCAAATGCACTTTGCAATCTAATGGTTTCGTGGGCTATTTCGTTTTGCTCTTTTATATTTGAAATATTTTCTCTATTATTGACATAAGATGCTACCAATTGTCTCACAAGCGCTTGATTGGCACGAATACTCTTGTCTGCTCTTTGGACTATGGCAAAATTTTGTGTAGCGTTTGAAAAGGTTACCAAATAAGGCACTTTTTCTTTTAAGGGCAATAAGCATATAATAATAATGGCTTCTATAAAAGCTAGAGCAAAAAAGAATACCGCACTGCTAAAAATCCAATCGCCAATTTTACGCTCTGCTTGAAAAAGTGCATCAGCTTCTTTGACTCCATCAAACAGCATAGTGCTTTGTAACATATCACGCTTTTTTAGACCAACTTTTTTTAAAAACCCACTGAGTGTTTTTTCTCTTTGTATCTTTTGTTGTTCTTTAGCTTTATCTTTGGCTTGTTCTTCAAGCTCTTCTTCGTTTATTGCTTTAGACTTAACATGTTTTTCCCAATCATCGCCATATTTTTCTTTTAACCTTTCTTCTAAAACCTTAGGCAACTCCCATGCGTTCATGCAAACTTTTTCCATTTTATGCCTTAAAGCCTTTTTGTAGATTTTCTAAGTTTGCGCAAGGGCTTTTATACATTTCATATTGTTTATTGGAGCAACCCATAAGAATAATGACTGCATAGCAAATAGATACAAGTTTTAACGCCATCACTTATCCTTTTTGGGCATTTTTTTACTATGTTCTTCTATAAACTTCATGCACGCAAACTTGTCTTTTTTTGTCATATCAGAAGCTTTTATTTGAAGAGTTTTTTCTATAGTTTCTACAAAATTAAGTTGTTTTTCAGTTGGAGGTATCATTTCTTTTTTAACAGCAGAAGCGTTGTTATTGCTATTATTTCTATATAAGTTAGAAATTTCTGTGCCTAATTTCTTTTGGATATTTTGCATTAAATCAAGATAAGCGCTTTTACCATCTTTTATAATCATATCTAACATTTCTTCTAATTTTTTTGTAAAACTATCATCCACTTTAGAAATAGCAATCCATTGTGTTTGGTTATCATTCAAGAAGAAATCAACAATGCTTTTACCAAGAGCTGTGGGCGTGATCTTCCTATTTTTGCCCTCTAATGTAATGTAATTTTTGTTTTTTAAGATCTCAAATACGCTTGTATAAGTGCTAGGTCTTCCTATGCCATAGGTTTCCATCATTGCGATAAAAGTGCTTTCAGTATAAGGGCTAGGAGCTTTAGCTTTTAGTTCTTTGATATTAAAATCTAAAATAGGCATTTGAGTTTTTAATTGCAAGCTAGAAAAATCAAGATCGCTTTCAATCTCTTCTTCATCTTTCTTTTCTTCTTCTAAGTCTTTAATCGCTTTAAAGCCTTTAGATTTGAGTTTGCTAAAACTGCATTTAAAGCTGTGCGTTTTTACTTTAAAATTTAAAGTTGTGTTTTCATAAATAGCGTTTTTACTTTGAGAACAAATGGTGTTAAAAAAGATAAGCGTATAGACTTTTAAATCATCAATATCTGTAATATTGTGTTTCTCACACACTTTTTAAGATCTTCATAGCAGTGAGGGTGTGTAATTCTTATAGCCTCATGCGCTTCAGCTTGCGAATTTTTACCAGCCCTATATTCTCTGTATTCATACACGCTAGGATAAATATTTTCAAAAAATGCTTGATGCTCTTGCAAGTATTCTTTACTTAACGCTTCGCTATCGGTGCGAATATAAGTAATCAATCCAGCTTCAAAAAGTTTTTGGGCGTGTTCTTGGATTTGCTTAACGCCCATTTCTAAAATTCTAACCCCATCTTTTAAAAGATTAGAAGTGGTGAAAGGTTTAGGTGGAGCTTTTTCTTTATCTTTTTGCTCTACTGAGTCTAAAAAAGCTAATGGGTTAAGATTATTTTTTAAGTCATTTAAAAAGTTTTGGGCTAATTCTTTGGTATCAAACACTTTCCTTATTATCCTCTTCTACTAAAGTAATAGAGATTTGAGAACCTAACACATCAATAATAGCTTCTATGCTATAACTTAATTTCTCATCAATATTCTTTTGTTCAAAGGCTTGGATTTTTCTGTCTAATTCTACCAAAATGGAAAGAGCAGTGGTTTGAACCCTACCAGCACTCACTTCAAAATTCTTAATGTTTTTGCGCAAATAAGGCGTTAAAGTAAAGCCTACAAATTGATCGCTTACAATCCTACCTAGCCAACTATAATAGAGATTGAGATTGCTTTGAGAAAATAGCACAGCATTGTTCAAGCCTTTTTCTACACCGCTTTTTGTAATTTCATGAAACTCTGTGCGATAAATTGTTTTAGCTAGATTTTTGATTTTTTCATAAAATTTATAACCTATGCCATAACCCTCTCTATCAGGGTCAGTAGCAATATAGACCACTTTATCTTTACATTGATTTATCATATGGTTGATATAAGTGGATTTATCCTTTTTCTTATCCGTGCTTTTTTTGATTTCAAAAATAGGGTTAAATTCTTGACTCACTTCAATATTGACTAGCTCAACAAAATGCCCACCAGTCGCAAAAACAAATGAACTTCCTGTTAATTCTTTGATTTTAGCGATCTTATTGGGACTTTCTATGATAAATACGCAGTTTTTATACATATTGAACATTCTCGCTTTCTTTTTTCATTTTAGTTTTTAAATACTCTTCCTTATAAGTTTCTTGGTTTGTTTTTTTAAGATCATTGAGGATTTTTCTATTACCAGCATTGCTATCAAGAATATAAAGTAGTTCTTGCAAATCTTTTTTTAGATCAATTTCAATAAAAGCTGAAGCGTTTGTAACGATATTTTTTACCAGCACTTGTCTGGCTCTCATATCCGTGTTGTGTAAGAAATTGATTTCGCTATCGCTTAATGGGACGCCGCATTCTATTAATTCATCAGTATCTTTTGTGGGGTAGATAATCACTTGAGAAAGGTTGCCTATCAAACTCTTTGCTTTATCAATACCTAATTCTTTGACTTGAGATATTTTTTGAAACGCCATGCAAAGTGTTCCGTTGATTTTTCTAGCTTGAGCGAGCGCGTTAGCGATATAGGTAAACATTATAGGATGCATAATGTAGTCTTTAGTTTCATCAATGAATAGGAAAAAAGGTTTGTTGTGTTCCTTTGCTTCAAAAAACAATTTGTGGAACAAATACATAGCAATTAGCCCCATAAGTTTTTTATCGTTAGCAAAAGCATCCATGTTGATCACGCTTAAAGGGCTTTTAGAAAAATCCAAACAATCTTGAAATTTTTTAAAATAGACTTTTTCCCCTTGTGATTTTAAAATCTCATTAAAATCTTGTTCGCTAGAGCCTAAATTTTTGGCAATTTCTAATACGTTTATTTGATTTTTTTGTTCGCCCATGTAATTATAAGTATCTCTAATAACCTTATCTATAGACTGAGAAGCCTTATTATCTTGTTGGTTATCGCTATCAATATTGAGCATAAATTTAATCCAGTTTGCTAGAAATTGCCTATTTTCTTCTGTATCTTTTAAACTGAAAGGGTTGATATAAAAACCACCATCTGTATTAGCAGTATTGTATTGACCTTCAAAAAAGTCAGTCATAATCTCTAAACCATTCATTCTATCAAGAGCTACCACGCTCATATCGTATTTAGTTAGTAAATTGGCGATTAAAAAACTAATAAAAGTGGATTTACCGCTTCCTGTGCTACCAATTATCATGGTATGACCTACAACATTGTCGTTTCTATCTCTACCTTGCTTAGCTTGAAAATTGAAAAAGTGGGCTGATCCATTTTGATTTTTAAACACGCTGATAGGACAATCCCCCCAACTATTTTCTTTAAAGCCTTCTTGATATTTTTCAAACATAATCAAACTAGCAATATTTTGGCTAGTTTGAGGTCTTAGGCGTGAATTTAAAAAGTTTCTTTCAGGAAAAAATGAAAAAAATATAGGACGCATATTGATGCTTTCTAAAACCGCTGAAAAGCCTTCTTTTTTCAAAGTGTTATATACAATAATTGATTTTTTATCTAATTCTTTTTTAGAATTAGCAAAAACCATGATTGATAAACTAACTTTTTGTATTTGTGCTCTGTCGGTAGAAACCATTTGCTCTAAATATTCTATATTTTGATAGCTAATATCTTTAGAGCGTTTTTTACGCTCTCTAATAAAAAACAAAGCTCTTTCTTTATCCATAGCTTCTATGGTAAGCAAAATGTCTAAGTTAAACTTTTCACACAAAAGATTAGATAAAGCCAAAGAAGTAATATTATCCACATCATAAGCTTTCACAGCAATAAAACGCTTAAAAGTCTCTATTCCGTTATAGTCATGTATAAAGTGGTCTTTTTTAAAATATAAATGAGATTGGATATTCCCATCACTCAATCGTCCTTGTTTGTATTTAAAATCACAATAATGACCATTACAATATTCAGCGTATAAATTCAATAGATCGTCTGAACTTAAAAATTTAGGCTCAAAGTCTGTTAGTATGGAACTCATCTTATTTAAAATCTCAGCTAAAAGAGTTGCTTTATCTTGCAATTCTTTATTTTCTAGCACATTCTTTTTTATTTTATAAGCTTCCTGTTTTTGTGTTTCTGAGTTTTTAAGATTATCTTTTAAAGGTTCCTCTTCATCATTATTTACATACTTATCAGTAGTCATTTTCGCTTTCCACTTTTCTAAAAGCCCTTTTATATTGACGTTTTTTGTTTCAATAATTAAATAGTAAGTCGTGATATAAAATTCTTTATCTTTTTCATAAGCATTAACAATTTTTTTAGCGTATTTACTCACGCCATCTTTGTTGTAAATAGTTTGAGTTTTTATATCTCTTCGTTTAGCAACAATTCTTAGCGTAACACCATCTATCAATTCATTTAAAGCTTGTGTTCTGTATAAAAATTGTGTAGCCACCTCTTCTTTATCAAAATTTGAATAAGTTATTCCACTTAAAGATATTGCTCCTACTAAGTTTCCTTTATGCGTTAACACAAACTTTTCATCAAATTTCCCATTAATATTGTTTTCTTGAACTAAAGAATATTGTCTAGGAATACAAGAACTTAAGAAATTGAAAATAAATTTTTTAAAACCCTCTAAACCAAGAAACATTTTTAAAACCCTTTAAGCATAATATTCTTTAGTGTCATTTTTTAGCGTTAGGTTTGCCAAAATAATGTTTGTAATATCTTCATCAAAAAATTCTAGTATGTAAAACATTGTTATTAATGCCACAAATAGCACCACGCCATATAATAAAGACCACACAAATAAGAAAGAAGCACTCAAAAAAGAAATGATCCAACTATTCATATTAAGCTTTAAAAACTTCTCTTTTTTAGATATTTCTCTAACATTGATGGTCTCTACATAATTTAAAATCATTCACCCAACTCCAAATAATTTATTAGCAATAGTTTGAGCGTTTGCAATGGCAATAGTGGCTAAAATTATCCCTATACATTTCCACGCAATTTCTCCTAACCTGTCTAGGTTTTTAACTACATAAATACCAACACAAATCACAATAATTGCACCTATTGCTTTCATAAAAGGACCACTAGTAAAATTGATGATTGTTTGTAATGCATTAGACTGCCACACGCCACTTCCATTTGCCAACAATAAATTGGGCATAGCCAACAGCATAAAATATAAAGCTTTTTCTTTGAAATTTTTACATTTCATAATCTACTCCTTGAATTGGTTTTTCATTTTCTTTTGTGTTGTTTTGTGAGATTGTTTGTTCTTGTGGTTTTAATAAAGCTAAGCACTCATTTTTAAGAGCTTCTAATTTTTCTTTTTTCTCACCATCAAAAAACAAAGATTGCTTCTCTATTCTTTCTAAAAAGTTTTTTATCATTTCATTATTGATATGATCATTACCGATTAAATTGGCTATCTTTAAGTCATCGTTACAATCCTTAGAATATGGGATAAAAACATTAGGCATATTTTCTGTATGCTTATAAATGATTTCTTCACTAATCTGTGTATAGATTTGTCCATTTTTATCATTGTCATAGGCTAAAACAATATTTAAAGACAAATCAGGTTTATTCACAGGCTCAGGCTCTGTGGTTTGAATTTGCGTGTTCTGTGTAAATAAATTACTCATTGCTTGTTGTTTTAAATGGGTTATATCCATAATGCGTCCTTTTAAAATAATAGGTGTTGCATCATTAGGGCTTTTATAATACGCCCTTGATTGATCCACAGAAACTTTTTTATCTATGTAGTCATAAATACCCAAAGCCTTAGCACAAAAATTGTTAAAGGCACTAAAATCATTGTTACAATTAAAATCTTGACCTATAGTTTGCTGTGTAGGGATAATGATTCTAAATCTTTCAGCAATGTGTCCGTGCTTTTCTTTATTATGGTTTCTTGATGGGATAATAAGCGTTTCTATGCCATGTTTTTTAAAGAGATTTTTAGTCTCTTCTAGGCTAATATTAGGCTTATCTTTGTCATTATCTATATCAAAAATAAGCAAGTTAGAAAAGCCTTTGGTGTTATGGGTATTTCTATAGTTATTCTTATAAATCGCGCTTGAATAATGGTAGTTTGTAATCACCTTGACTAATTCATCTAAACTTTTTACACTTTCATTAACCCAATCTTTAGCTGGCATAAAATCTGTGCTACTAGGATATTTAGCCCTTGAAAAATGGATAGTTAAATTATCTCTAGTGGTGTTTGTTTTATTTTCAATTCTTGTTTGAGTGCCTTTATACAATTCAAAGCTCTGAACCTTTTTAAGATAGTCAGCGTATTCTTTGCTTTTAGATTGCTCAATATCGCTCAATAATTTTTCTAAAAAAGCGTCTAATTTATTAGCATTAAATTGCCCATTACAGCTTAATAGAATACTTTCATAAGCATTGAGTTTTCTTAATTGCAAATAACTCATGCTATCAATAATGCTTTCACTTAAAACAATATTTTTAATCAGCTTTAAATCCTTAGGGGCAAGCATTTCTATACCTTTTTCCCCCTTATTTAAAGCATTGATAGGTCTATTTAATACTTGATTATTTAAGCTAGTCATAGGATTTTCCAAGCGTCTAGTGTAAGAAATGATCTTATTAGAATGGCTATTTTTGGAATATAAGAAGTTAGGCACACACATGTTATTATGTTTGTCTCTTTTTAAAGAGTGGTTATAGGCTAAAAAGAGATTACCATTAAGCTTTCTTTTTTCTAACATTTTGGAATTGTTTAAATCATAAAGTTCAAATTGATTGAATTTATCAATAATTTTTTGTTGCTCTTTAAATTTATCTGCTTCTTTACTAGTTAGTTTAGAGGCATTTTCTTTTATGGTATCATCGTTTATGATTAAACCTTGCGTAAAACCCATTAAATCTAAATTTCTGTTCTTACAGAAATTGATAATATTACCGCTATCAGCTTTATTATCGCAGTTGAAATAAAACCATTGAAAATTAGCATTTTGTCTTACAAGAAGCTTTTCATTGCTATTACCATAAACTTTCCAAATTTTAGTGCTTTTTTGTGCGTTCAATCTATAACCATTTCTTTCTAAAAGTCTATCTAGTGGTAAGTATATAGCGTTCTTTACATAAGCCATAATCAAGCCTTTATGCACATCCTCTTAAATCTTTAGATTTAACGCTCAATCTATTAAAAGCTCTTTGCAAATTTTTCAATACAATAGCTTTTTGATAAGGACATTTGTTACTAGGGAGTGCTTTTTTGCTCAAGCTTTTATAATTAAGCGTAAAAATTGTCTGTGTGTCATTCAAAGGGTTAAAACTAAAAAGTAAGTCGTTAAATTGTCTGAATTTACTAAAAACAATCTCTTTAAGCTCGCAAATTTGATTATTAACTCTATACTTCACGCTTTTTAGCCTTTGTGTGTTCTTTTGTAAAAAGTTAATAATTTTTAAAAAAAAAGGGGAAGGGAGTGTGTTTTTATTGAATTTACTCCCTTGAAACTCCTTATTTTTTGTGAAGTCTTTTAAATAGATATACACATAGCCTGGCTTATTTTTTACCGCTTCAATTAACCCTTGAGCTTCCAAATCATTGATTGCGTTTCTTAAAGACCTATCTACACACTGATGCACTTGTGTGTAATAGTGTCTACTTAATGCAATTTTATTGCTTTTTGAACTTAGTGCAAGCTCACAAAGCTCTCTGTAAAGCCTTCTAGACCCAACCCCACCAAATAAAGTGCTATAAAACCTATCTTCAACAACTTTTCTAAAGATTTCTACATTAACATCTGGATAGTTTTGGAAATAAAATTGTTGTGTCTTTTTGGAAAATTTAACATTGTCTAAAAACATTTCTTGGCACTCTTTAGAATTTAAGTGCAGTTTAGGGATTTTAAAAAACTTCATAAACTTCCTTTTAAAAGAAGCTCAGATAAGAGTTCTATAAATAATTACATTCTCTAAAGAATAATATTTTTGTGAAAAAAATAAACGGATCTCCCTCAATCCAAAACAAAACCTAAAACAAAATCAAACCTGTTAGGGCGTCAATCACCTAAAAGTGATACTATGACTAATAAATCAACTTAAAGGCAAAGACATGAATGAAGTGGTTATAGTGGCGGCAAAGCGTAGTGCTGTAGGGAGTTTTTTAGGCTCTCTAAAGAATGTGGGTGCTAGAGAAATGGGTGTTTATGTGCTTAAAGACGCCTTGAATGCGAGCACTCTTGAGCCTAGCGATGTGGATTCTGTCATTTTAGGCAATGTTTTAGGCGCCGGTTTGGGTCAAAATATCGCCAGGCAGATCCAACTGGACGCTGGCATCCCTAATGACAAAAACGCTTTTAGCGTCAATATGGTTTGTGGATCGTCTATGAAAGCCATTCAATTAGCGCATGACAGCATCATGCTTGGGCGCGATGAGGTGGTGGTGTGCGGTGGCGTGGAGAACATGAGCGCAGCACCTTATTTGTCGTTTGACATGCGAGATGGGAAAAGAATGGGGAATGCGAACATGATAGACTCCATGATCCATGATGGATTGTGGGATGCGTTCAATGATTACCACATGGGGATCACCGCTGATAATGTCGCTCAAGCATACCACATAAGCCGAGAAGAGCAAGATAATTTCGCGCTCCAATCGCAACTCAAAGCAAGAGCCGCCATTAATGCAGGGAAATTCCAAGAAGAAATCACGCCTATTGAAATAGCGAATAAAAAAGGCGTGGTTGTTTTTAAAGAAGACGAATACCCTAGAGATACGACACTAGAATCCCTTGCAAAGCTCAAACCCGCTTTCAAAAAAGACGGATCGGTAACGGCAGGAAATTCATCAGGGATCAATGATGGTGCGAGTATTATCATTTTATGCAACGCTAAAAAAGCGCAAAAATTGGGGTTAAAAGCCATGGCTACTATTAAGGGGTTTGGTTTGGGTGGTTGCAGTCCGGATATAATGGGGATATGCCCTAGCATTGCGATTAAAAACAACCTTAAAAATGTCAAAATGAATCTCAACGACATCCATCTTTTTGAACTCAATGAAGCCTTTGCCGCGCAAAGCCTAGCCGTGTTAAAAGAGCTTGAATTAAACCCCAATATCGTGAATGTGAATGGAGGCGCGATAGCGATTGGCCACCCTATTGGTGCGAGCGGCGCTAGGATCTTAGTAACTTTATTGCATGAAATGAAAAGAAGTGGGCATGGCGTGGGTTGTGCGTCATTGTGCGTGGGTGGCGGTCAAGGGCTATCAGTGGTAGTTGAACAAAAATAAGGAGAATGAGATGAACAAGGTTATAACCGATTTAGACAAAGCGTTGAGCGGATTAAAAGACGGAGATACTATTTTAGTGGGCGGTTTTGGGCTGTGCGGGATACCCGAATACGCCATTGATTACATTTACAAGAAAGGCATCAAGGATTTGGTTGTCGTGAGTAATAATTGTGGCGTTGATGACTTTGGGCTTGGTATTCTTTTAGAAAAAAAGCAGATTAAAAAGATTATCGCTTCGTATGTGGGAGAAAATAAGATTTTTGAATCGCAAATGCTGAACGGAGAAATTGAAGTCGTTTTGACACCGCAAGGCACTTTGGCTGAAAACTTGCGCGCTGGAGGGGCTGGGATACCCGCTTACTACACCCCAACAGGGGTTGGGACTTTGATCGCTCAAGGCAAGGAATCACGGGAGTTTAACGGCAAAGAGTATATTTTAGAAAAAGCGATCACAGGCGATTATGGGCTTATTAAAGCCTATAAAAGCGACACTCTTGGGAACTTGGTGTTCAGAAAAACAGCCAGAAATTTCAATCCCTTGTGTGCGATGGCGGCAAAAATATGCGTCGCTGAAGTGGAAGAAATTGTCCCGGCCGGGGAATTAGACCCAGATGAAATACACTTGCCAGGAATCTATGTGCAACACATCTATAAGGGCGAGAAATTTGAAAAACGGATAGAAAAAATCACAACAAGGAGCGCGAAATGAGAGAAGCTATCATTAAAAGAGCGGCAAAGGAATTAAAAGAGGGCATGTATGTGAATTTAGGGATAGGCTTGCCCACGCTTGTGGCTAATGAAGTGAGTGGGATGAATATCGTTTTCCAAAGCGAGAACGGGCTGTTAGGGATTGGCGCTTACCCATTGGAAAGGGGCGTTGATGCGGATCTCATTAATGCAGGAAAGGAAACCGTAACCGTGGTGCCGGGTGCTTCGTTTTTCAACAGCGCGGATTCGTTTGCAATGATTCGTGGGGGGCATATTGATTTAGCGATTTTAGGAGGGATGGAAGTCTCACAGAATGGGGATTTGGCTAATTGGATGATCCCTAAAAAGCTCATAAAAGGCATGGGAGGGGCTATGGATCTGGTGCATGGCGCTAAAAAAGTGATTGTCATCATGGAGCATTGCAACAAATACGGGGAGTCTAAAGTGAAAAAAGAATGCTCCTTACCCTTAACAGGAAAGGGCGTGGTGCATCAATTGATAACGGATTTAGCGGTGTTTGAGTTTTCCCATAACGCCATGAAATTAGTGGAATTGCAAGAGGGTGTCAGCCTTGATCAAGTGAAAGAAAAAACAGAAGCCGAATTTGAAGTGCACCTATAGCTTATAAAGGGGGTGTTTATGTTTTTATTAAGGCATTTGACTTCAGCGTGCGTGTTTTTAGCGTCTAAATGTTTGCCGGACTCTTTTGTTTTGGTCGCTCTTTTATCGTTTGTTGTGTTTGTTCTTGTTTATTGCTTGACAGGGCAAGACGCTTCGTCTGTCATTTCTAGTTGGGGGAATGGTGCTTGGACGCTTTTAGGTTTTTCTATGCAAATGGCCCTTATTTTGGTGTTGGGTCAGGCTTTGGCTAGCGCTAAATTAGTCCAAAAACTTTTAAAATATCTAGCGTCTTTACCTAAAGGGTATTATACGGCTTTATGGTTGGTTACTTTTTTATCGTTAATCGCTAATTGGATCAATTGGGGTTTTGGCTTAGTGATTAGCGCGATTTTTGCAAAAGAGATCGCCAAAAATGTTAAAGGGGTGGATTACAGACTGCTTATTGCTAGTGCTTATTCGGGTTTTGTCATCTGGCATGGGGGTTTATCCGGCTCTATCCCTTTAAGCGTTGCCACCCAAAATGAAAATCTGTCCAAAATAAGCGCTGGGGTGATTGAAAAAGCTATTCCTATCAGTCAGACGATTTTTTCTTCTTATAATTTAATCATTATAGGGATCATTCTTGTAGGGTTACCCTTTTTAATGGCAATGATCCACCCTAAAAAAGAAGAAATTGTTGAGATTGATTCAAAGCTTTTAAAAGACGAATACAAGGAAACGGAACTCATTGATCACCAACAAGACAAAACGATTGCGCATTTTTTAGAAAACAGCGCTTTGCTTTCTTATCTTTTGGTTTTTTTGGGTTTTGGGTATTTGGGTATTTATTTTTTTAAAGGAGGAGGGATTAGTTTAAACATTGTCAATACGATTTTCCTTTTTTTAGGGATTTTGCTCCATAAAACCCCTTTAGCTTATGTGAAAGCGATCGATCGTTCCGCTAGGAGCGTGGCTGGGATTTTACTCCAATTCCCTTTTTATGCCGGGATTATGGGGATGATGGCAAGCCATAGCGTGGGAGGTCATTCTTTAGCGCAAATGCTTTCTTTAGCCTTCACGCACATCGCTAATGAAAAAACTTTCGCGCTCATGACTTTTTTGAGCGCGGGGATTGTCAATATTTTTATCCCGTCTGGTGGAGGGCAATGGGCGATTCAAGCTCCTATCATGCTTCCGGCTGGGCAAAGCTTAGGCGTGGATCCGGGAGTGGTTTCTATGGCTATCGCTTGGGGAGACGCTTGGACGAATATGATACAGCCTTTTTGGGCTTTGCCCGCTTTAGCCATTGCGGGTTTGGGCGCTAAAGATATTATGGGCTATTGCGTTTTGACTTTAATTTTTGTAGGCTTAGTCGTGTGTGGGGTGTTTTATTTTTTAGTGTGAGTTTTTTATGCCTAAAACCACGCTCTTTGGGGTAAAGTTTTCTCTTTTTACCCCTTAAACGCTCTTGTAATTAAGCCTTATTTCGTTACAATAACCAACCCCATAATAACCTAAGGAAGTGTTTTGTTTTTCAAATTTATTTTATGTTTATTATTAGGAATGTTTGCATGGGCAAAAGAGGATATTCCTACCCCATTAACGCCCTCTAAACGCTATTCTATCAATTTGATGACTGAAAATGATGGTTATATCAATCCTTACATTGATGAGTATTATACCGCAGGCAATCAAATAGGCTTTTCTACTAAAGAGTTTGATTTTTCTAAAAATAAAGCGATGAAATGGACTTCGTATTTAGGTTTTTTCAATAAAAGCCCTAGGGTCACTCGTTTTGGTATTTCTCTCGCTCAAGATATGTATACCCCCTCACTTGCAAACAGAAAACTGGTGCATTTGCATGACAACCACCCTTATGGGGGGTATTTACGGGTGAATTTGAACGTGTATAACCGCCATCAAACTTTTATGGAATTATTCACGCTTTCTTTAGGCACGACAGGGCAAGATTCTTTGGCCGCTCAAACGCAGCGTCTCATTCATAAATGGGGTCATGACCCCCAATTTTATGGCTGGAACACGCAGCTCAAAAACGAATTTATCTTTGAATTGCACTACCAATTGCTCAAAAAAGTCCCCCTTTTAAAGACTCGTTTTTTTTCCATGGAGTTAATGCCTGGGTTTAATGTGGAATTGGGTAATGCGAGGGATTATTTCCAACTCGGATCGCTCTTTAGGGCTGGGTATAACCTGGACGCTGATTATGGTGTCAATAAGGTCAATACCGCTTTTGATGGAGGCATGCCTTATAGCGATAAATTTTCCATCTATTTTTTTGTAGGGGCTTTTGGGCGTTTCCAACCCCTTAACATCTTCATTCAAGGCAATAGCCCTGAAACTAGGGGCATTGCTAATTTGGAATACTTTGTTTATGCCAGTGAAATAGGAGCGGCTATGATGTGGCACAGCTTCAGGGTGGCTTTTACGATTACTGATATTAGTAAAACCTTTCAATCCCAGCCTAAGCACCATCAAATCGGCACATTAGAATTGAATTTCGCCTTTTGATTTAATATCAGTTTATATTTTTCTTCCTATACGATATTTTTTGAACGAATTTATTACTATTCTCCACTTTATGAAACCAAATTTTCACATTGTTATTGACTGGCTTTGAAATAAACGATTTCCATTTAAAAATCAGCCTTATAATTCTAATAGGTTGCCTTGAGCAACACTTTAATACAAGGAGTCTAAATGAAAGACGCAAGAGTTCAGGTGATGGGTATTGATGCCGGTGGCACCATGACGGACACGTTTTTTGTGAAAGAAAATGGCAGTTTCGTCGTCGGTAAAGCCCAAAGCAACCCAGAAGATGAGAGCTTAGCTATTTATAATAGCTCACAAGACGCTTTATCGCACTGGCAATCGGATGTGAGTAAGGTTTATCCAGAGTTGATCACTTGCGTGTATTCTGGCACGGCGATGCTCAATCGGGTCGTCCAAAGGCGCGGAATGGAAGTGGGCCTGATTTGCAATAAGGGTTTTGAGCAAATGCATTCTATGGGCAGAGCGTTGCAATCCTACTTGGGGTATGCACTAGAAGAAAGGTTGCATATCAACACGCACAAATATGATGATCCGCTGATTCCTTTAAAAAGGATTAGAGGCGTTACAGAAAGAACCGATGTCAAGGGGCAAGTGGTTATCCCGGTGCGCCAAGAAGAGGTTAAAGTTGCTGTTAAGGAGCTTTTAGAAGCAGGTGCAAAGGCCATTGTGATTTGCTTATTACAATCTCATAAAAACGCTGAAAGCGAGCGGATTGTTAGAGATATTGCGTTAAAAGAGATTGAAAAATTGGGTAAAAATATTCCTGTATTCGCTTCTGTGGATTACTACCCTCAAAGAAAAGAAAGCCACAGAATGAACACCACTATCTTAGAAGCTTATGCGGCTGAGCCAAGCAGACAAACCCTCTCTAAAGTCAGCAACCGCTTCAAAGAGCATGGCGCTAAATTTGATCTTAGAGTGATGGCAACGCATGGAGGCACCATTAGCTGGAAAGCTAAAGAGCTTGCTAGAACTATTGTGAGCGGTCCTATTGGAGGCGTGATTGGATCCAAATTGCTAGGCGAAACGCTTGGTTATGACAATATTGCATGCAGCGATATTGGTGGCACGAGCTTTGATATGGCGCTTATCGTTAAGAGCAATTTCAACATCGCTTCTGACCCTGATATGGCACGCCTTGTTTTATCCCTACCGCTTGTGGCTATGGATTCCGTTGGTGCTGGTGCGGGGAGTTTTGTGCGCATTGATCCACACAGCCAATCGGTCAAACTAGGGCCTGACAGCGCGGGGTATAGAGTTGGCACTTGTTGGAAAGACAGCGGTTTAGACACGGTTTCAGTAACCGATTGCCATATTGTTTTAGGCTATTTGAACCCGGATAATTTCTTAGGCGGTCTAATCAAATTAGATGTGGATAGGGCTAAAAAACACATTAAAGAGCAAATCGCTGATCCGCTAGGCATTAGCGTAGAAGATGCGGCTGCGGGTGTGATTGAGCTGCTTGATTTGGAGCTTAAAGAATACTTGCGATCCAATATTAGCGCTAAAGGGTATAGCCCATCTGATTTTGTGTGCTTTTCATATGGTGGCGCGGGGCCTGTGCATACCTATGGTTATACAGAAGGTTTAGGGTTTAAGGATGTGGTAGTGCCTGCGTGGGCGGCTGGATTTAGCGCTTTTGGTTGCGCTTGCGCTGATTTTGAATACAGATACGACAAGAGCGTGGATATTGCCATTCCGCAGTATTCTTCAGACAAGTCCAAAATAGAAGCATGCAAGATCATTCAAGACGCATGGGATGAGTTGACTTTGAAAGTGATTGAAGAGTTCAAGATCAATGGATTCTCTGAAAAAGATGTGATCTTAAGACCTGGATACAGGATGCAGTATATGGGGCAATTGAATGACTTAGAGATCACTTCTCCTGTGTCAAAAGCTGCAAGCGTGGCTGATTGGGAAGAGATTGTCAAAGAATATGAAAAAACCTACGCTCGTGTTTATTCTGAATCAGCGTGTTCTCCAGAGCTTGGTTTTAGCGTGACCGGCGTGATCATGCGTGGTGTTGTGGCTACACAAAAACCTGTGATTCCGGTTGAAAAAGAGCATGGTGCTACGCCCCCAAAAGAAGCCAAAATAGGCGTTAGAAAATTCTATCGGCATAAAAAATGGGTGGATGCAGATGTGTGGCAAATGGAAAAATTACTGCCCGGAAATGAAGTCATAGGGCCTGCGATCGTGGAATCAGATGCGACCACTTTCGTGATACCCAAGGGCTTTGCGACAAGACTAGACAAACACCGATTGTTCCACTTGAAAGAAATTAAATAAAGGAGTTCAAAATGGCAAATTTATTGAAAAACGGCAAAACTTTAAAACAAGCTAGAGATGAAATCCTAGCCAGGACAGAAAAAACAGGGCATTATAATGGTCTCAAAAAACTAGAGTTTAAAGAAAGAGATCCGATCGGTTATGAGAAAATGTTCTCTAAATTAAGAGGCGGTATCGTGCATGCCAGAGAAACAGCTAAAAGGATTGCGGCAAGTCCTATTGTTGAGCAAGAGGGAGAATTGTGCTTCACGCTTTATAACGCTGTGGGCGATAGCGTGCTGACTTCTACGGGTATCATTATCCATGTAGGCACTATGGGATCAGCTATCAAATACATGGTAGAGAATAATTGGGAAGACAATCCAGGCATCAATGACAAGGATATTTTCACCAATAACGACTGCGCGATTGGGAATGTGCACCCATGCGATATTATGACTCTTGTGCCTATTTTCCACGATGAAAAATTGATTGGGTGGGTAGGCGGTGTTACGCATGTGATTGATACCGGATCAGTTACTCCAGGATCGATGAGCACCGGGCAGGTTCAAAGATTTGGGGATGGATACATGATCACTTGCCGTAAGACAGGAGCGAATGATGAAAGCTTTAAAGATTGGTTGCATGAATCTCAAAGATCGGTTCGCACGCCTAAATATTGGATTCTAGATGAAAGGACTAGGATTGCAGGATGCCATATGATTAGGGATTTAGTGATGGAAGTCATTAAAGAAGACGGCATTGATTCTTACATGCGATTTATTGATGAGGTGATTGAAGAGGGGAGGAGAGGCCTTATCTCTAGGATCAAATCCATGACCATACCGGGTAAGTATAGGAAGGTAGCGTTTGTGGATGTGCCTTATGCGCATAAGGATATTGGCGTGTGCTCTGAATTTGCTAAGCTAGACACGATCATGCACTCTCCTGTGGAAATCACTATCAATAAGGACGCTACATGGAAATTGGATTTTGATGGCGCGTCCAGGTGGGGATGGCACTCTTTCAATTGCAACCAAGTGTCTTTTACTAGCGGTATTTGGGTGATGATGACTCAAACGCTGATACCCACTTCTCGCATCAACGATGGCGCTTATTTTGCGACTCAATTCAGACTCAAAAAAGGGACTTGGATGAATCCAGATGACAGGCGCACTGGGCATGCTTATGCGTGGCACTTCTTGGTATCAGGCTGGAGCGCTTTGTGGAGAGGCTTGTCTCAAGCGTATTACAGCCGAGGGTATTTAGAAGAGGTCAATTCCGGGAACGCTAACACTTCCAATTGGTTGCAAGGCGGTGGTATCAACCAGGATGGAGAAATCCATGCGGTGAATAGCTTTGAGACGAGTTCTTGCGGGACTGGAGCTTGCGCGATAAAAGACGGCTTGAATCACGCAGCGGCTATTTGGAATCCAGAGGGCGATATGGGCGATGTTGAAATTTGGGAAATGGCAGAGCCTCTTCTTTATTTAGGCAGGAATGTCAAAGCCAATACCGGTGGGTATGGGAAATATCGAGGCGGTAACGGGTTTGAAACTTTAAGAATGGTGTGGGGAGCGCATGATTGGACCATGTTCTTTATGGGTAATGGCTATATGAATAGCGATTGGGGTATGATGGGGGGCTATCCAGCGGCCAGTGGCTATAGGTTTGAAGCGCATAACACCGACTTGAAAAACAGGATTAAAAATAACGCCAGCTTGCCTTTGGGAGGTGATTTTAACCCAACGGATAGAGATTATGAAAAGCATATTTCTCATGCGTCTCAAGTCAAAAGGGATAAGCAATGCATCACCACCGAGAACTGCTTTGATAATTATGACTTGTATTTGAATTACATCAAAGGCGGTCCTGGATTTGGCGATCCGATTGAAAGGGATTTGAATGCCATTTTAGAAGATCTCAACAGCAAACAGCTGTTGCCAGAATACGCTTACAAGGTTTATGGTGCGATTGTGAGTCAAAATAAAGACGGCGTGTGGGTCGGCGATGAAGCTAAAACGAAAGCCAGAAGAAAAGAAATTCTTGAAAACAGAAAGGCTAGATCCATCCCTGTAAAAGAATGGATGGAGCAAGAAAGAAACGCTATCCTTGAAAAAGAGGCTTCCAAACAGGTTAAGCACATGTATGCGACTAGCTTTGATCTCTCGCCCAAGTTTTTAAGCGATTTTAAAACATTCTGGAACTTGCCAAAGAGTTGGAGCGTGAAAGAAGATGAGCTTGGCGTATTCACCTATGGATCTAAATACAGGATGGATTTAAGCAAATTGCCTGATGTGCGCACGGTTTTGTTGGTTGATGAGAAATAAAGAAAGGAGAATGGTTATGTCAAAATACACGCAAGAACAAATTAAAAATTTGGTAGAGGGGAACTTGGATTGGAACACTGTCTTAAAAATGCTTAGCATGCCTAAAGATCATGAAAGGTTCCAAATGTATTTGAAGGTGTTGCAAGATAAGGTAGATTTTGATGACAAAATCGTCTTACCCTTGGGACCGCATTTGTTTGTGGTGCAAGATCCTCAAAAGAAGTGGGTTATTAAGTGTTCATGCGGTCATGCGTTTTGCGCTCCAGAGGAGAATTGGAAATTGCATGCAAACATCTATGTGCGCGATACGGCAGAAAAAATGGAAGAGGTGTATCCTAAACTCTTAGCCAGTGACACTAATTGGCAAGTGTATCGGGAGTATATTTGCCCGGATTGCGGCGTCCTTTTAGATGTTGAAGCCCCAACTCCTTGGTATCCCGTGATCCATGATTTTGAGCCTGATATAGAGGCGTTTTATAAAGATTGGCTAGGCATACAGCCCCCAGAAAGACGCTAAGATTGCTCAATCCTTTTTATGAAAGAGGCTTTATGCCTCTTGGCGCTAAAAGCTTGGGTTAGTTTGACTCAAGCAAATTTTCTTCAATCCTAACAAATTTAGCTACAAATTAAAAAATTTAAGCTTTTTTCTTTTTTTTTGATTTAATACTCGGTATAATCTTAATCCACCTAAAAGGAAAAGCTATGAAAGTAACACAAGGCACCATTAACGACTTTTTTGCCCTAACAAATACGATATTTTCTATCCCAAAAATAAGAAAACGCATTTTATGAGTTCTATCACTATGCTTTCAATAGAATAAAGGGTGTTTTTGACTAAAAAATTCATGTCTTGGATGGTGGTTATTGGGGCTTTAATTTGCGTGCTTTTAGGGGTGTTTATCTTCTTTACTAGCATGTCGGTTAAAAAATCTTTAAGTGCTTATCTTAACTCTTATTTAGATCAACGCCCCCAAATTAAGGGAATGGGGATTGTGGGTGCTCCTTTTGAATGCGAAGGGTTTTTTAAAATTGCATGCACTTCTAAAGAGATCAGTTTTTTAAATTCTCAAAACTCCCCTATTATGGATTTTAAAAATTTGAGTATTAAGCTCAACTCTTTAGATAAAAGCTCTCTTACCCTTTCTGTCCATTCTCAAATCAAATCCCCTATTTTAGAACAATCCGTTCAGCAAAAAATCCATCAAATCCCCCTAAAAGACTTGAATGCATTATTGGAAAAAATGAAACCCACGCGCTTGAATTGCTCTTTAACATTCAACGCTTTAGATGAAAAAACCTTAAACGACAACTTAAAATGCGATTTGACTAATGCGGAAAATATCCTTGCTTACACTTTTTTTCAAGAGGGTTTAATGGAGACTCAAGAAAATCTATCCCTTAAAAATATTTTTAAAACCTTGAGTTCTAAAGACGCTAAAGCCATAGAAGAATTGCAAGACAAACTGCGTTTTTTAGCGCCAAAGTTGGGCGTTTCTATCCAAGCGCGCCATCTTAAAAACCTTTTAGAGTCCTTTTACCACCAAAATAAAGAGAGTTTGGGCTTTTTTTCCCCTTATTTTAGCTTGCGATCTCAAACCCCTAGCGTTTCTTATGAAAGCGCGTTAGCTTCTTTAGAAAACTATTTTATGGCCTTGTTCCAATCCCGTTTTAAAGATGATGCAGAGCTCCAACAAAATTTTAAAGGATTGTTGCAAGCCTTTGTTTCTATGGCTAAAGACAAACGATCCCAGATCGCTCTTAACGCCCAAGCTAAAGACAACACCAAGCTGACTTTTAACGCCTTGTTAGATAGCCTTAGCGTGAATTTCTTTCAATCTTACAAAATAAGCCATGAGTGATTTCAAAGTCCCCCCCAAAGCTAAAGGGTTTAAACGCCTTTTTAAAGCCCTTTTTTATTCTAAAGACGGGCTTAAATGCGCGTGGGCTGAAGAGAGCGCGTTCAGGCAAATTGCCATCTTGGCTCTTTTCTGTATCGTTCTAGCGAGCTATCTAGCTAAAGATTTTTTAGAATGGGGGCTATTGATTGCGCCTTGTTTTTTATCGGTGGTGGTTGAACTCATCAATAGCTCTATTGAAAAGGCTGTGGATTTTACTGGCACCGAGTTCCACCCTTTAGCCAAAAAGGCTAAAGACATGGCCAGTGCAGCCCAACTGATAGGGCTTATTTTTTGGGCTTTTGTTTGGGGGCGTTATCTTATAACGCTTTATTTTAATTAAATTTTAGGGAGATACATGCAAGATAATTCAGTCAATGAAACAAAAAATATTGTAGAAGTGGGGATTGATTATTCTATTGAAGAGAGCTATTTAGCCTATTCCATGAGCGTGATCATAGGGCGCGCTTTACCGGACGCTAGAGATGGCTTAAAGCCTGTGCATAGGCGCATTTTATATGCGATGCATGAATTAGGCCTTACTTCCAAAGTCGCTTACAAAAAAAGCGCTAGGATCGTGGGTGATGTGATTGGTAAATACCACCCCCATGGCGATAAAGCGGTTTATGATGCGCTAGTGAGAATGGCGCAAGATTTTTCTATGCGTTTGGAATTAGTGGATGGGCAGGGCAACTTTGGCTCTATTGATGGCGATAACGCTGCAGCGATGCGATACACTGAAGCCAAAATGACTAAGGCGAGTGAAGAAATTTTAAGGGATATTGATAAAGACACCATTGATTTTGTGCCTAATTATGATGACACCTTAAAAGAGCCAGATATTTTACCAAGCCGTCTGCCTAACCTTTTAGTCAATGGGGCTAATGGGATCGCTGTAGGGATGGCGACTTCTATCCCCCCTCACAGGATTGATGAAATCATAGACGCTTTAATTCATGTCTTAGAAAACCCTAACGCTGAATTAGATGAAATTTTAGAATTTGTCAAAGGGCCTGATTTTCCTACTGGTGGGATCATTTATGGTAAAGCAGGGATTATTGAAGCCTATAAAACGGGGCGAGGGCGCGTGAAAGTGCGGGCCAAAGTGCATGTGGAAAAAACAAAAAATAAAGAAATCATCGTTTTAGATGAAATGCCCTTTCAAACCAATAAAGCCAAATTAGTGGAACAAATCAGCGATTTAGCGCGAGAAAAACAAATTGAAGGCATTAGCGAAGTGCGCGATGAGAGCGATAGAGAGGGCATTAGAGTGGTGATTGAATTAAAAAGAGACGCGATAAGTGAAATTGTCTTAAACCACCTCTACAAACTCACCACCATGGAGACCACTTTTAGCATCATTCTACTCGCTATTTATAATAAAGAGCCTAAGATTTTCACGCTTTTAGAGTTGTTGTGCCTTTTCTTAAACCACAGAAAAACCATTATTATAAGACGCACGATTTTTGAATTGGAAAAGGCTAAGGCTAGAGCGCATATTTTAGAGGGCTATTTGATCGCCTTGGACAATATTGATGAAATCGTGCGACTCATTAAAACAAGCCCAAGTCCAGAAGCGGCTAAAAACGCCTTAATGGAGCGTTTTACTTTGAGCGAAATCCAGAGCAAAGCCATTTTAGAAATGCGTTTGCAACGCTTAACAGGCCTTGAAAGAGATAAAATCAAAGAAGAATACC
Source organism: Helicobacter pylori (assembly GCF_002832345.1). Taxonomy (GTDB): domain Bacteria; phylum Campylobacterota; class Campylobacteria; order Campylobacterales; family Helicobacteraceae; genus Helicobacter; species Helicobacter pylori_CP. The sequence continues at coordinate 29,271 of NZ_PHLZ01000008.1, read as the reverse complement.
AAAACTTGTTAGAGCTTATTGATGATCTCAATGGCATTTTAAAGAGCGAAGATCGCTTGAATGAGGTCGTCAAAACAGAGCTTTTAGAAGTCAAAGAGCAGTTTTCTTCTCCAAGGCGCACTGAAATTCAAGAATCGTATGAAAATATTGATATAGAAGATTTGATCGCTAATGAGCCTATGGTAGTGAGCATGAGTTATAAAGGCTATGTGAAAAGAGTGGATTTAAAAGCTTATGAAAAGCAAAATCGTGGCGGTAAGGGCAAGCTTTCAGGCAGCACTTATGAAGACGATTTCATTGAAAACTTTTTTGTGGCTAACACGCATGATATTTTGCTCTTTATCACCAATAAGGGGCAATTGTATCATTTGAAAGTCTATAAAATCCCAGAAGCGAGCCGGATCGCTATGGGTAAAGCCGTTGTGAATTTAATCTCGCTCGCTCCGGATGAAAAAATCATGGCGACTCTAAGCACTAAAGACTTTAGCGATGAACGCTCTTTAGCTTTCTTCACAAAAAATGGCGTGGTGAAGCGCACCAATTTGAGCGAATTTGGCGGTAATAGGAGTTATAGCGGTATCAGAGCGATTGTTTTAGATGAAGGCGATGAATTAGTGGGCGCAAAAGTTGTGGATAACAACGCCAAGCATTTGCTCATCGCATCGCATTTGGGTATTTTCATTAAATTCCCTTTAGAAGATGTGCGCGAGATCGGAAGAACGACTCGTGGGGTTAGAGGGATTAAGCTGAATGAAAACGATTTTGTTGTCGGTGCGGTCGTCATTAGCGATGATGGCAACAAGCTTTTGAGCGTGAGCGAGAACGGGCTTGGCAAGCAAACTTTAGCCGAAGCGTATAGGGAGCAATCTCGTGGAGGCAAGGGGGTCATTGGCATGAAGCTCACTCAAAAAACCGGTAATTTGGTGGGCGTTATCAGCGTGGATGATGAAAACCTGGATTTGATGATCCTTACTGCGAGCGCAAAAATGATCAGAGTTTCCATTAAAGACATTAGAGAAACCGGAAGAAACGCTAGTGGGGTAAAGCTCATAAACACCACTGATAAAGTCGTGTATGTCAATTCTTGCCCCAAAGAAGAAGAGCCAGAAAATTTAGAAACCTCTTCGGCGCAAAATTTGTTTGAGTGATGCGTTTCTTTTCATTCTGTTATTTTTTATTGTATTTTTTAGGGGTTTCTTTGCATGCCCTAAGCCCCCTAGAAGATCAAGAATTTTTAATTTCGTACCGCTTGAAAATCGTTGATTCTAGAGTGATGGGCGAAGAGTATTCTGTCTCTAAACCTATCGTTAGCCGCATCAAAACAGCCCCCTATGTTTTAGACTATCATTGCTCCATCATCACTCGCAACTTACCTAATTTGAAAAACCCCTTGCTCCAAATAAAGTTAGAACGCTTCCTTTTAGAAATAGCGTTAAAAAAAGAAAAAGAGCGAGTCATAGACTGCATTTTAAAAAGCCAAGTCGCTATCACGCATTATGATCACAGCTATAAAAACGGCACCACTACCACGAGCATTCTTAACCTCAAAGCCTTAAGCGTTAGAGCGAGTTTAGTGGGAGATGCACTGTCTTTAGATATTTTTAGAAAGGAAGAAGAATGAAAATCGCCATTGTAGAAGATGATATTAACATGCGTAAAAGCCTGGAGCTTTTTTTTGAGCTTCAGGACGATTTAGAGATTGTGAGTTTTAAAAACCCTAAAGACGCTTTAGCCAAGTTAGATGAAAGCTTTGATTTAGTCATCACGGATATTAACATGCCCCATATGGACGGCTTAGAATTTTTACGCCTTTTAGAAGGCAAATACGAATCCATTGTGATTACCGGTAATGCGACCTTGAATAAAGCCATTGATTCCATTCGTTTAGGCGTGAAAGACTTTTTCCAAAAACCTTTTAAACCAGAATTGCTTTTAGAATCCATCTATCGCACTAAAAAAGTTTTAGAATTTCAAAAAAAACACCCTTTAGAAAAACCTTTAAAAAAACCACACAAACACAGCTTTTTAGCCACTTCAAAAGCTTTAGAAGAGAGCAAACGGCAGGCCTTAAAAGTCGCAAGCACGGACGCTAATGTCATGCTATTAGGCGAAAGCGGGGTGGGTAAGGAGGTTTTTGCTCATTTCATCCACCAACATTCTCAGCGCTCCAAGCACCCTTTTATAGCGATCAACATGTCCGCTATCCCAGAGCATTTATTAGAAAGCGAGCTTTTTGGGTATCAAAAAGGGGCGTTCACGGACGCCACAGCACCTAAAATGGGGCTTTTTGAGAGCGCTAATAAAGGCACGATCTTTTTAGATGAAATCGCTGAAATGCCCTTTCAATTGCAAAGCAAACTTTTAAGAGTGGTTCAAGAAAAAGAGATCACGCGCCTTGGGGATAATAAGAGCGTTAAAATTGATGTTCGTTTCATTTCCGCTACCAACGCTAACATGAAAGAAAAAATCGCTTCAAAAGAATTTAGAGAAGATTTGTTTTTCCGCTTGCAAATCGTGCCTATAACTATTGCACCTTTAAGAGAGAGGGTAGAAGAGATTTTGCCCATTGCTGAAATCAAGCTTAAAGAAGTATGCGATGCGTATCATTTGGGGCCAAAATCTTTTTCAAAAAACGCCGCAAAACGCCTTTTAGAATATTCTTGGCATGGGAATGTGCGAGAGCTTTTAGGTGTCGTGGAAAGAGCGGCGATTTTAAGCGAAGGGACAGAAATCCAAGAGAAAGATTTGTTTTTGGAAAGGTAGTTTGCAAGGCTTCTTTATAAATCATCTGCAACCAGATAAGTTTAATAAGTTTGAGCGATCACGCTATAATTTCATAGGGTCATTAGAAAAAGCGTTTATTAGAAACGCTTAATTTGGGATTTTTGCTTAAAGGGGTTTAAAGATTGGGGTTCAATTAATGGGGAGTTTTTATGTTAGCGAATGATTTTATGGTTAAGAAATTAAAAAACAAGGAGTTGCATGGTTTGTTGTGTAACAAATTGAGTAAAAGAGTGGATAGATTTGGCTATAGAGTGATTGGTGTTGGAGTGGATAAGGAAACTGACGGAGTTATTGTTCAATTGAGTCAGGAAACGATGGTTAGATTGAGTAGCAAGACCGCTTTAGCAAATGATGATGATTTCATGGCGGGTATTTTTGATGAATTTAATGAATTAAAGGCTAATAAAGAACCACAGAAACCTAACTCGTTCTATTATGGGTATGGTAGCTCTTATAAAATCATTGATGTTCTTAACGAGAAGGATGGTGATTTTATCAGTTGCAGATTGTTTATCGTTAAGGAATTAGGGGTTGATGAGCGTTTAGGGTTTTATGCACCCCCTATGATTGATAATAACAACACCACTCTTGCTGATTTGCTTGAAAATGGTGAGCCTACAATATATTATATTATGAAACCAATTCTGCAAATATCAGGCGTTTTTTGGACAAAGGGCCTTACAACATTGAGTGGTTGGTGAGAAAGTATTTGGAGGTTGGGTTTAGGAGTTGTAAGGTAGAGCGGATACGAGGAACGGAATTTGTGATCAAATTCCGCTATAAAAAGTGGGGGTCTATGATTGATAGAGAAGTTAAAATACAATTCCCCAAATATCTTAAAGACTCAAAGAGGACAGCCGTTAAAATAACAAGCAGGGTGTTTTATGAGTTGTCAAAAGGGCCTCTGTTTGGCAATCTCCTTGGCAAAGATCCCATTCAAGCGATTATCATGCGGACGGAAAACAATAATAAATAAAATCTTGTTGGGTCTTAATTAGTTTTTTAAATTAAAAGTCATTTTTAACCCCTAAAACCGCGCTACAAAAATTATCGTGCAATTAAAATTAAAATCAAACTCTTTACTATTGACTATAAAAAATGCTTTTTAGCATTTTTTATAATTTATGATTAACACTTAATGGTAATAAAGCCGTTCTTTCAAACTTTCATGCGAGGATTTTAAAGGCATGGCTTCTTTGCTAACTCTTGCATGATCAAGCGGCTATTATTGCCTCTAGCCTTGTAATTTTCTGCTCTCTCATATTTGGCTGTCTGTTATTTTATTCAGCCTTACATCGTTTTAACAAACAAACTCCATGCACAAGCTATTCCAATTCCAAAGCTAAAAATTTTCCCGTATAGCTTTGGGTTTTTTCGCAATTTTGTGCCACCTCTAAAGGCGTGCCGCTCGCAATGACTTTCCCGCCCTTATCCCCCCCATCAGGCCCCATGTCTATAATGTAGTCAGCGTTTTTGATAATGTCTAAATTATGCTCAATCACTAGCATGGAATTGCCTAACGCTACTAAAGAATGCAAGACTTGTAAAAGGTGATTCACGTCTTCAAAATGCAAACCGGTGGTAGGCTCATCTAAAATATAAAGGGTTTTTCCTGTGTCTTTTTTACTCAATTCTTTAGCTAATTTGATCCTTTGAGCCTCCCCCCCACTTAAAGTCGTAGCGTTTTGCCCTAAAGTGATATAGCCTAAGCCCACATCTATAAGCGTTTTTAATTTCACGGCGATTTTAGGGAATTTAGCAAAAAATTCATAAGCCTCTTCTACGCTCATGTTCAACACATCAGCAATGGATTTGCCTTTCACCTTGATTTCTAGAGTTTGGGGGTTGTATTTAGCGCCCTTACAGCTATCGCATTGGACTAACACATCAGGCAAAAAGTGCATTTCTATTTTAATATCCCCATCGCCTTGGCATTTCTCGCACCGCCCCCCTTTAACATTAAAGCTAAAACGGCTCGCGCTATAGCCTAAAATTTTAGCTTCTTTTTGCTCGGCAAATAAAATCCTGATTTCATCCATCACTCCTGTGTAAGTGGCAGGGTTGCTTCGTGGGGTTTTGCCTATGGGGGCTTGGTCTAAATAAATCACTTTATCCAAATGCTCCAACCCTACAATTTCCACCCCATTCAAGCTTTGAGCTTTTTTAGCATGGTTTAAAAGGGTTTGAGCGGTGGGTAAAAGGGTTTGTAAAATCAGCGAGCTTTTACCGCTCCCGCTCACCCCAGTAATGCATACTAATTGTTTTAAAGGGATTTGAACGCTCAAATTCTTAATGTTATTGATATTGACATTTTTGATTTCTAAAAAATGCTTTTCTTTAGGGAGTTCAAATTTAGGGCGCTCAATCTTTTTAGTGCCGTTGAGATACAAGGCGGTAGAATGGTTATTTTGCAATAACTCTTTCACGCTCCCGCTAAAAACCACTTCACCCCCATGCCTTCCAGCCTTTGGCCCAATATCCACAACAAAATCCGCATGCTTAATCGTCTCTTTATCATGCTCTACGACAATGAGCGTGTTCCCCTTTTTTTGTAAATTCCTAAGGGTGTTGATGAGTTTGAGCGTGTCCTTTTCATGCAAGCCAATGCTAGGCTCGTCTAAAACATACAAAACCCCTGTCAAACCACTCCCGATTTGGCTAGCGATTCGTATCCTTTGGCTCTCCCCTCCGCTAATCGTTCGCGCATCCCTCCCTAAAGTCAAATACCCTAGCCCCACATCGTATAAAAAAAACACCCTTTCTAAAATCTCTTTTAAAATGGGTTCAGCGATCTTTTTTTCTTGCTCGTTAAGATAGCTAAAATGCGTGGGATCATTAAAAAAGTGATAGACTTCTTCAATGGGCTTAGTTAAAAAATCCGCCATTTTCAAGCCGGCGACTTGGACGCTCAAACTGGAGGCTTTCAAACGATGCCCCTCGCACGAAGAACAGGTTTTTTCGCTCATGTAATCGCTCAAATCCTTTTGCTCTTTAAACATGTCATAAGCGATTTGGATGATGCCTTTCCAGGGGCGTTTCAAGGGGCTGTTTTTAAAATGAAAGCTGATTTCAGTGCCATTCCCATACAAAAGAGCGTCTTGCTGCTCTTTATTCAATTCGTTAAAACAAAGCGCAGTGTCAATGCCATTATATCCGCAAAAGCCTTCAAACATTTGAGCGTAATAATTGCGGTTATACCCAAAAATCACTTTAATCGCTCCTTGATTTAAGGGCGTGTTAGGAGCTAAAATCTTACTAATGTCTAAGCTGAATTTTGTCCCCAAACCCAAACAGCTCTCGCACGCCCCTTTAGGCGAATTGAAGGAAAAACTCAAAGGCTCTAATTCTTCAAAACTCATCTTGCATTTAAAGCATGCCTTATGCTCGCTGTAATGCTTTCTGATGCTTGGCGCGTTGTCTTGCAAGATTTCCACTTCTAATTCCCCATAGCTTTCTTTAAGGGCTTTTTCTACCGCACTAGCGATCCGTGAAGCATTTTCGCTATTAATAACCACCCTATCCACCACCGCTTCAATGGTGTGTTTTTTGGTTTTGTGCAAATGGATTTCTTCATCCAAACGCACCATCACCCCATCAACAAAAGCCCTCACATACCCCTTTAAACGCAAGTTCTCTAATTTATCGTTAAACGAACCTTTTTTATCTTTAATAATGGGAGCTAGAATGATGATTTTAGAATCTTCTTCTAAATGACAGATTTGAGAAATAATATCGCTCGCGCTCATAGAACTAATGGGCTCTAAACATGTGGGGCAAAATTGCTCCCCAATCCTTGCAAACAACAACCTTAAATAATCATAAATCTCAGTGATCGTCCCCACAGTGGATCTAGGGTTTTTAGAAGTGGTTTTTTGATCAATGGCAATCGCAGGGGTTAGGCCTTCAATTTTATCCACATTAGGCTTACCCACTTTATCTAAAAATTGCCTAGCATAGCTGGACAAACTCTCTAAATAGCGCCTTTGGCCTTCAGCGTATAAAGTGTCAAACGCCAGAGTGGATTTACCCGAACCGCTTAATCCGGTAAAAACAACAAATTGGTTTTTAGGGATTTCTAAAAAAATATTTTTGAGATTATTTTCCCTAGCCCCTTGAATAATGATCTTATCCATAATGGTTTTATGTTGCAAGAGTTTCCTTAAAATAAGAAAATGGATTAAAAGTAGCTATTATACTTCAAAAAAGAATGGTTTTATTATCATTTCTTATTCATAAGAGTTAAAAATATTTGCTTGATTAAGGATAAACATGCTATTATTTTATGAGACAATTTTAAAGATAGGAATGTAAAGGAATGGAATTTATGAAAAAGTTTGTAGCTTTAGGGCTTCTATCCGCAGTTTTAAGCTCTTCGTTGTTAGCCGAAGGTGATGGTGTTTATATAGGGACTAATTATCAGCTTGGACAGGCCCGTTTGAATAGCAATATTTATAACACAGGGGATTGCACAGGGAGTGTTGTAGGTTGCCCCCCAGGTCTTACCGCTAATAAGTATAATCCAGGACATACCAATATCAACTGGCATGCTAAATACGCTAATGGGGCTTTGAATGGTCTTGGGTTGAATGTGGGTTATAAGAAATTTTTCCAGTTCAAGTCGTTAGATATGACAAGCAAGTGGTTTGGTTTTAGGGTGTATGGGCTTTTTGATTATGGGCATGCCGATTTAGGTAAGCAGGTTTATGCACCTAATAAAATCCAGTTGGATATGGTCTCTTGGGGTGTGGGGAGCGATTTGTTAGCTGATATTATTGATAACGATAACGCTTCTTTTGGTGTTTTTGGTGGGGTCGCTATCGGCGGTAACACTTGGAAAAGCTCAGCGGCAAACTATTGGAAAGAGCAAATCATTGAAGCTAAAGGTCCTGATGTTTGTACCCCTACTTATTGTAACCTTAACGCTCCTTATAGCACCAAAACTTCAACCGTTGCTTTTCAGGTATGGTTGAATTTTGGGGTGAGAGCCAATATCTACAAGCATAATGGCGTAGAGTTTGGCGTGAGAGTGCCACTACTCATCAACAAGTTTTTGAGTGCGGGTCCTAACGCTACTAATCTTTATTACCATTTGAAACGGGATTATTCGCTTTATTTAGGGTATAACTACACTTTTTAAACCCTTTAAAAGGGTATCTTTAAGCCCTTTTTAGTCTTTATAAAAGGGATTTTAGTTTGGGTTTTTGCATCTTAAAAAGCTAAAATTGGTTATAAAGAAACTTTTGAGCGTAACCAACAAAACCAACACCATTGAGTGAGCGTTTGGAAAATTCATCTAGGGGTTTTAAGGGGATTGTTTGCAAGAAATAGAAAATCTGCACCAAAGCGTTTTGTTGCAAGAAGTTTTGCAAGCGTTCACGCCTTTAGAAAAAGGGGTTTTGATTGATTGCACTTTAGGGTTAGGGGGGCATTCTAAAGCCCTTTTATCCCAAAAACCACACCTGAAACTCATTGGCATTGATAAAGATAAGTTCGCTCAAGAAATCGCTAAAGAACGATTGAAAGCCTTTGAAGGGCGTTATAATCTCTTAAGTGGAGGGTTTGCCAAACGCTTTAAAGAAGCCCTAGAAACGCATAACAAGGAGATTAAAGGGGTTTTAGTGGATTTAGGGGTGAGCTCTTTGCAGCTTGATGATGATAACAGAGGGTTTAATTTCCACTCGCACACTCTGGATATGCGCATGGATTTAGAGAGCGATTTGAACGCTCAAAAAGTCATCAACTCTTATTCTGTAGTGGCGTTAGAAAAAATCTTTAGAGACTATGGCGAAATCAAAGAATATAAAAAAATCGCCCATAAAATTGCAGAAAGGCGCGCTAAAAAGCCCTTTAAAGACGCTAAGGATTTGAGCGATTTTTTAAGCTCCCTTTCTAAAAATAAAAAAATCCATCCAGCGACTTTGGTGTTTCAAGCCGTTCGCATAGAAGTCAATAGCGAATTAGAAGAGTTAAAAGAGTTTTTACAAAGCGCTAGAAACCTTAAGGGAGCGATTTTGTGCGTGATTTCTTTTCATTCTTTAGAAGACGCGTTAGTGAAAAACGCTTTCAAAGATTACGCTAAAAATTGCATTTGCGATCCTTCAAGTTTCAAATGCGCTTGCTCTAACAACCACGCTTTAGGCACAATTTTAACCAAAAAACCCATCACTCCAAGCCCAGAAGAAATTAAAAACAACAGGCGTTCACGAAGCGCTAAAATGAGGGTGTTCCAATTCAAGCCATGAGTAAGTTATATGAGTAAGCCATGAATATCAAAACCCATTCTTCAAATGAAAAAGAACGCTTTGTGCGTATAGAAGAGGACGAAAAGAAAGAATTATTCGCCGAAACTGCAAATGAAAATTCGCATGGCCTTTCTTTAATGGCTTTAATAGGGGTGTTGGTTTTTGGGGGCGCGTTTTTAGCCTTATTAGCGCCTAAAATCTATTTAAGCAATAATATTTATTATATTAGCCGTAAAATCAACACCCTAGAAGATCAAAAACGCCTACTTTTAGAAGAACAACAAATTCTAAAAAACGAATTAGAAAAAGAGCGTTTTAAATACTATATAGAGAATAGTGAAAATATTGGCGATATTGCGTTTTAAGTGAAAACCCCCCTATCCCCTTAAGAGAGCCTAATTAATGCTTTGTTTCAATATGAAATGTAAAGCCCTTTTTAAACCCTTAATGTTTAGAAAAAACCCCCTTAAATGGTATAATAAAGGGGCTAAAAGCCCATAAAAGTTAATCAAGGAGTAACCATGAAAAAAACGATTTCAGCGTTGTTTTTATCAGCGTGCATAGGGTTATCGTCTGTTTATGCAGGTAACGCTTTGATTTTACAAACCGACTTTAGCCTAAAAGATGGGGCTGTCTCAGCGATGAAAGGCGTCGCTTTCAGCGTTGATTCCAATCTTAAAATCTTTGATTTAACGCACGAAATCCCTCCGTATAACATTTGGGAAGGCGCTTACCGCTTGTATCAGACCGCTAGTTATTGGCCAAAAGGATCGGTATTTGTGAGCGTAGTTGATCCGGGCGTAGGCACTAAGCGTAAATCGGTGGTATTGAAAACTAAAAACGGCCAGTATTTCGTCTCGCCGGATAACGGCACGCTGACTTTGGTGGCGCAAACTTTGGGGATTGATAGCGTGCGTGAAATTGATGAAAAAGCTAACCGCTTGAAAGGTTCTGAAAAATCCTATACTTTCCATGGCCGTGATGTGTATGCTTACACTGGGGCGCGCTTGGCTTCTGGGGCGATCACATTCGAGCAGGTTGGGCCAGAGCTTCCCCCAAAAGTCGTTGAAATTCCTTACCAAAAAGCGAAAGCCACAAAAGGGGAAGTGAAAGGCAATATCCCGATTCTTGATATCCAATACGGCAATGTTTGGAGCAATATCAGCGATAAATTACTCAATCAAGCAAAAATCAAACTCAATGACACGCTGTGTGTAACGATTTTTAAAGGTTCTAAGAAACAATACGAAGGGAAAATGCCGTATGTTGCGAGCTTTGGCAATGTGCCAGAAGGCCAGCCGTTGGTCTATTTAAACAGCTTGTTGAATGTTTCCGTGGCGCTGAATAGGGATAATTTCGCGCAAAAACATCAAATCAAATCCGGTGCTGACTGGAATATTGATATAAAGAAGTGCACTAAGTAAAGCGCTTTTTAGAAAATTAAGGGGAGTTAGATATTTTTCCCTATCAAACTTTGATTAACATAGCCTAATTAATGATAAATAAACTATAAAACAAACGCTTGTTGTTAAAATTTTGTTTTAATATGAAACACTAATCCCTTGTAAAAACTTTAATTTTCAAAAAATAAACAAACCATCCCCTTAAATTGTATAATAAAGACACTATAAGCTAACAAAGGATAACCATGAAAAAACTATTCATCCCACTTTTATTATTCAGTGCTTTAGAAGCGAATGAGAAAAATGGCTTTTTCATAGAAGCCGGGTTTGAAACCGGGCTGTTAGAAGGCACACAAACGCAAGAAAAAAGACACACCACGACTCAAACGACCATAAAAACCACCACGAACAATTACAATTATTTACCACTAAACTCCATTTTACAAAGAGCAACTAATCTGTTTAAGGATGCAGATATATCCAAATTATCGTTTTCCTCTTTAAGCCCTGTTAGGGCGAGTTTAGATTTGAGTGGTCATTTAATTATAGAAAACTTTTTGCCTTATAATTTAAATAATGTTAAGCTTAGTTTTACAGACGCTCAAGGCAATGTGATCGATTTAGGCGTGATAGAGACTATCCCTAAGCAATCTAAAATCGTTTTATCTTACCAACAATTCAATGAAACCAAACAGGTTTTTGATAATATTATGGAGGAGCAGAAGAAGTACTATGAAAAAGAAGCTAAACGCAGGAAAAATAAAACAACTAGCAATGTTAGTGAAACCAAGCGTGAGCCTAGCTTCACTTTCCCCACTTTCGAAGTCTTGAGCACGCCACATTCTGATCCTAACACGCAAAGGGTGTTTGAAACGCTCAGTAAAATCAACACCAATTTGGTCATGAAATACAGCGATACAAATAATTTTGAAAGTGCCAAAGATAAGACGGAAAAATTCACCGCTAAAACCGCCGAAGAATTCACTAATTTAATGTTGAACATGATCGCTGTCTTAGACTCTCAGTCTTGGGGTGATGCGATCTTAAACGCTCCTTTTGAATTCACTAATAAAGGCGGAGGAGGGGAATGCGATACCAGCAAAGAGAATGATTGTGTGAATCCTGGGACAAACGGGCTTGTCAATTCTCAAAATAAAAGTTATGTGTTAAACAAACAAGACATTGTCAATAATTTCAGAGGCAAAACGGATCTTGATGTGAGTCTTTTGAATGGAGCTGGGGTTGATGGGCTAGGTTCTAATACTACTCCCACAAATAATGATGATGGCAAGAATTACGGTCAATTAGCCGTAGTCGCTTCGGCTCTAAACCCCCAAAAACTCTTTGGCAACAACCTTAAGACTATCAATTTAGAGAATTTAAGAGCCATCTTGCATGAATTCAGCCACACTAAAGGCTACACCCATAACGGGAACATGACTTATCAAAGAGTGCCAACCGGTCAAAATGAAAATGGCAAGCCAAAAGATTCTGATGGTCTCCCCTATAACGTGTGTTCGCTTTATGGGGGTTCAGGTCAGCCCGCTTTCCCTAGCAACTACCCTAATTCCATCTATCACAATTGCGCGGATGTCCCAGCTGGCTTTTTAGGGGTAACAGCAGCGGTTTGGCAACAGCTTATTAATCAAAACGCCTTGCCGATCAACTACGCTAACTTAGGGAGTCAAACAAACTACAATCTAAACGCTAGTTTGAACACGCAAGATTTAGCCAATTCCATGCTCAGCACCATTCAAAAAACCCTGACGACCACTTCCACGACAACAACGACTTCTTATCACCATTCAAAGAGTTCGCAACGCTTCAGATCCCCTTTATTGGGCGTTAACGCTAAAATAGGCTATCAAAACTACTTTAATGATTTCATAGGATTAGCTTATTATGGCATCATCAAATACAATTACGCTAAAGCCCTTAATCAAAAATTCCAGCAATTGAGCTATGGTGGGGGGATAGATTTGTTGTTGGATTTCATCACCACTTATTCCAATAAAAATAACCCTACAGGCATTCAAACCAAAAGGAACTTTTCATCATCTTTTGGTATCTTTGGGGGGTTAAGGGGCTTGTATAACAGCTATTATGTGTTCAATAAAGTCAAAGGAAGTGGCAATTTAGATGTGGCTACTGGGTTGAATTACCGCTATAAGCATTCTAAATATTCTGTAGGGATTAGCATCCCTTTAATCCAAAGAAAAGCTAGCGTCGTTTCTAGTGGTAGCGATTACACAAACTCTTTTGTTTTTAATGAAGGGGCTAGCCATTTTAAGGTGTTTTTTAATTACGGGTGGGTGTTTTAAGGCGTGGAGTGAATTGATAGAAATAATCAATAACAAAACCAAAAACCCCTAACAAAACCCATAAAATAGCGTTACTATCAAGTCCGCTTTAATCTTTGCTTGTCTCACAATTACAAAAAATTTTAAATAGCTAGGAAATAGTAACCATTTTTTAAATAACTTGTCAAGCGCTTTATAAAAATAACACCCCAATAAAACTCAACAAATAACGATGCTATAGTGGTGAATTAATATCAGATTAGATAGCAAAAAAGAACACTACTGCTAAATTTTTTTTAAAAAAAATTTAAAAAGTAAGGCTATCTGTGAGATAACCAACAAGCGTCAGAAAACCTAAAACCTAAAAAACATTTTTTAAATGCTTCCAAGTAAAACCATCCTCTGTTGATAAAGCAAGGAACTTCATAATGTAATAAAGCAGAAAGTTTTAAAAATTTTCTTTCTCTTTTAAAATAAAGGGGGGGGAGTCGATAGTAGGTGTGTAAGCATTGCTATGAGCGCGTTTAATATGGGCAACATCAGCAAAGAAAGCCCAATCGCTTTAGCGGTTGGGTGCTTCAAATAGCGTTTCACGCAAAAATAAGGATAAAACACTAAAATAAAACAAGCTAATCTACATTATCATCAGTGTTCGCTAGTGCTATAAGTTCGCTTATATTCATTTGTCTATAGTCACTACTCTCTTTAATTTCTACCGCTTGGATTTGCTCTTTTCCAAACAATGAAACCCCAGCGTCAATAAATAGTTTTGAAACCTTTTCAGCCGCTACAATAATGTTTATATTGTCTTTCACTTTATCGCCTGCTCTTTTTATCATCTTAATCAGCTCACCTCTTGCTACAATAGCACAAAATAAAATCTGTTTTTTGATGTATGCGGTGTTCATCGCTTTCAAAATCAATTCGTCGCTACTGGTTTCAGCTATCGCTTCCACTACCACGGGGTCAAGGTCTAAGTTTTCTAAACTTTGTTTCAAGACTTCTTTTACTTCTTCTTTTTTAGTGTCTAAAAATAAACCCATTTTGTCCGTTGTCAGCTTGTCTTCTAAAACTGCGGCGGCTTCGTTAGCGATCTTTTTCTTTTCCCATTTGTCCCGTATCTTGAACTTTCTAATCAAACTAACGCTCACGCCATACTTTCTACTTAATGCGTTGATGCTCATCCCATGCGTTTCATACATGGCCCGTATCTCTCTCAAAATAACCTTATTTTCCCACTCCCCATCCATCACCCATAACGCTAAGGTCCTGTGACTGATTCCAAATTTTGAAGCGATCTTTTGTTTAGATTCTAAGCTTCTTTCATAGTATCTTTTCACTCTAAGCTTGAAGTCGTTTGGGTAAGCTTTATTTACTTTTTTACTTTCCGTCATCTTATTCAGGTTCGCTGTAGGGATTGATTTGTAGGTATTCTTTTAACTTGATTTTGCCTTGATTCTTTTGAATGTGTTCAAGGCGTTTTTTATGTTTCAATAATTCTAGCATCACGCCGTCAGGCACTCTGCCTCCTAAACTCTCTAAATTATTTATATCTTGTTCTAAAATTTGAATCAGTCTTCCTTGATTTTCTCCTAATCTTGCGGTGTTCTCTTCTTTGCTTCTAAAACCAAACTTTGTCATCTCTTGCGCGTCTTTGATTTTTTGATTAGTGAGCTGTCCGCCCATCTGCCTCGCCGTAGAGTAAGAATAATTTTTTAAGGCGTTTACGGTCTCTGCTTCATCGCTATTTAAGCCATAAAATCCGTTAGTTTTTTCATTAGCAAACCTTTTGAGCGCGCTAAAAATCCCGCTGTTATCTTGCGCTTTTCCTATCAGCCTGTCGCCCAAATTCAAAGCCTTAATGCCATCGTAAATTTTACTCGTTGCGCTCGTCAAATTCTTCACTCTTGTTTGATTTTCGCTTGTTATATTCAAATTCCCGTTTAAATTCACCTTTAAATCCATTCCTAAAAACTTTTTAGCCATGTAGTAATCAAACGCCGTTATAGTTCTATTTTTAATTTTTTCATCCAAATAAGCGATACCGGTAGAGAGGTAAGACGGCTCATTAGCTTCTTGTTCTTTTAGGCTCTTTGGTTCGCTCGCTAATCGTTCTAAACCTTGATTAGCTAAATTTTGATTAGTTTTATTTTCGCTTTCTGGCGTTTTTTGCGCTTCTTTAATAGGCTTGTAAAGGCTGTTTAATTGCTCTTCAAAAATTTCACTTTCTAATCTTTCGTCCATGTCTTTTCCTTTCTTTTAAACCACTTTAAAAATGTTTTTCTTAAACGCTTCATGTTCCAGCTTGCCCTCAGCGATCAATTCTTTACGCTTCAAATTATAAGCGATCTCGTTTTCTATTCTCATCTTATTGTTTAAAATATCGGCTTCAATCATTAAAGCGTTTTGTGATAATTGCACCTTTTGGCTTTCTATCGTAACCTGCAAGTAAGTTAACGCTTTTAATTCCGCTATTTTTAAGGTTTTGAAGTTCTCATCTTTTTTTAAAGCGACATCAATGCTTTCTTTAATGAACTTTTGTAAAAACTCGCTTTCAAGCTCTTTTAAAAACATTTCTTTTAAATTTTGATTAATCACGCTATAAAAGGCTTTCGGTTGGGCGCTCAAAAAACTAAAATCTAAATTCTTAATCACGCTCTCCGTAATAGCGTTTAATTTACTTTCTAAAATACCTAAAATCTTGCTCGTTAGCGCGTTCGTGGCTTCGCTCGTGGTTTCGGTTAAAATTTCTTTTTTAGCTTCTTTGATTTCGTTATGTAACTCTCTATCGCTTAAAAGGTTATTCAATTCGCTTTTAATCTCGTTTTTAAGTTCTTGTTTTGAATCGTTGGCGATCGCTTGCTTGTCAAATTGGCTTAAAAGTTCGTTTCTAACTTCTTCGCTCAGTTCTTGCTTATTGATTAGTTCCTTAACATTTTCTTTCACGATTAAAGGAATCTCTATCAATTGGCCGTTTAGATAGTCTTGAAAAGTGTTTTTTAAATTTTCTAAATTTTCATTAGCTTTTTGATTGACTAGATCGCTTAATTCGTCTCTCGCTAATCCTAGCACTTCATTATTTTTTTGTTTGAGTGTTTCGCTTTCGTTAATGAGTTCTTGGATTTTATTGTAAAGTTTCATTTTTTTAACTCATTACTATCTTTACAAAACATTTTAAAAAATATTAAACATTATTTTAAGGGTTAGGTTTTTTAAAGGCGTTTATCAGGGCTTCATAGCTTTTTAACTTCGCTTCGCATGTGTTGTCTTTAATGTTTATTTTGTGGTATTTGTTTTTAATTTTGGTAGCTTCTAAAAGCTTGTTAGCCTTGTATTGTTGGCTTTCTAATTCTAGCGTTTCAATCGCTTCATTTTGCCTAATCAAATGCGTTTCATTAATCATTAGTCTTTCTTTTGCTAACACTAATTTAACTTTTAGATTACTATTCAAAATCAACAATAAAACGATGATAATATAAGGCATACCCCCCCTAAAAACCTTAAAAATCAAATCATAAGGCATTAACTAAACTAAAATCTAAACTTAGCGTAAAATTCTTCCTTAGTAATGGTTTTAGGCTTTGGTGTGCTTTGTGTGCTTAATGCGTTTTGTGCGGTCGGTGTTGGCGTTGTTGGTTTTGTTGGCGTTTTCATAGCGCTATTATTCACTAATGCGCTCGCTTTAGCGCTCGGTATGGCTTTCATTAGCCAGTCTTGTTGTTTTTTGTTTAGCATGTTTTCAAGCTCTAAGGCTTTCGCTCTGTGTTCGTTTAATTTTTTGTTTTGCTTGTGGCTTTCTTCATTCATGCGCTGTTGCCTTTTAGCAAATTCCATGTTTTGCTCGGCTTGTCTTTTTTGCAAGTCAAACGCTTCGGCTTGCTTCTTATCGTTCGCTAAATCTCGCATTCTTTGATACTTTAACGCTTCTTCTCTGATTTTAGCGTTATCAAAAAGGCTTCCTGCATTAGCGATCGTGTTAAGAAAATTGCCCATGCTTTCATTTAACGCTAAATTAGCGTATCGTTGGTTATTTAACGCCTGGTTAAAACTATCTAATCCGCCTCTGCCCGCTGTGATGCTTTCAAAATAAGCCATTAGTTTATCCTTTCTTTTAGTTTATTCGCTATCACGCTTATAGTAATGTTTTTAGCTAAGCTTGTTTTAGTGTTACTCGCTTTAAAGGTTACCGTGTGCTTTCCTACTTTATCGCTTCTAAACAAACACACGCTACCGCTTGCGATTTGCTCGTTATTTTCATTATAAAAGCCTTCGTCAGCGTTAGATAAAGTGCTAAATCCCCATAACCTGATCGGCGCGTCTTTCAACACTTCTAATTTATCGCTAAAAACCTGTATAGAATTAACTTCGCTTTGTTCGTTCAGTTTTTCTAATTCCCTACTTAAATTATTTAAAATCGTTTTGAGTTCATTAGTTTGTTCTTTTTCTTGCACGCTCACGCTCCCATTACCAATATTATTAAAAGTGATTTGATTGTATTCACTGCCGATCTGTGCAATGATCTTAAACGCTGTTTCAAAATTGCTCGCTGTGATCCCGTTAGCGGCCACTTGTAACAAGCTTACTAATGCGTTCGCTCGGTTGATCATAGCGTTATCTTTTAAGCTTTTTAGCATCGCTTGGCATTGGATAAGCTTGTTTAAGGTTTCGGCTTTGGTGTTTTGTAAATTCGCCTGCATCGCTAAAAAGTCTATTTGCATTTTCGCTCTCACTTGCTCGCTCTGTAAGCCTTGCACTTCTTCATTTAAAGCTAATTGCTCGCTTTGTAAAGCCGCTTGCATGCTCGTGGTGTTCAAATCTTTGTTATTGAAATTTTGCTTTTGTAAGGCTTCTTTGAATAAAACAAAATTCCTTATAAATCGTGTTGTATCCATTCTTCACGCCTTATCAATCACTTTTACTAAAAAGTTATTAACGCCCTTGTCTTTGACTAAATCAAAAAACTTTTTTACTGCTTCAGTGCTTTTATAAATCATTTCTTCATCGTGTTGCATCCCTAACAAAACACACCCTAAAGTATCATGCGCGCTATTTCCTACATGAATTAATATTTTTCGGTTTTTGAAATCCTTGTTATTCGGATCTATTAGTTGCAACGCTTCATGGCGTTTGTTATCGCATTTTTTATTTTGGTATTCTTTAGGCACCGTGCAACTCGTATCGCTCCATGCTAATTCGTAATCTCTAGCAACGATCGGCTTATCTAAATTCGGCGTATCCGTTGGCTCTCCGCTGTTTTCTAATGAAAAGCAACTAAATAAAGCGGCTTGTTTTTCGTAGTGTTTTAGGATCGCTTTATCGCTCATGTCTTGATCGTGCGTGCTTTCAAAAACTCTAAAGATCCCTAACATGCCGCTTTCTTTCTTGTCTTTTCTAACTAGCGGCCTTAAATCGTGTTTTCTTTCTAATAGGACAAAATACATTAACTTCCTTTAGTTTCTTAGTATTTAATCAAAATCAGAGTGTGATTTTAAGGGTTAGGTTTTACTTTTGTGCAAAACTTCAAATCGTTTTCTAGCGTTTCGGTATAAATCAATAACGCTTTTAGGTATTCCAACGCTTCTAAATGCTCACTCGGTCGCGATGGCATGAGAATATCGCATTTTATCGGCACCTTAACTTCTCTATAAATAACCTTTTTAGCGCATGCGCTAAAGCTAACGCTAATTACACACGCTAAAAATAAAAGCTTCATTCTAAAACTTCATAAACTAACGCTTGAGAATGCTTGTAAAAGACCCAGTCGTTATTATAATCAGTCGGTAGGCTTTGCGTGGTTAGGTTAGCAAAATGCGCATTACTTAAAAAGGTTGTTTCAAGCCCTTCCGTGTTGGAAGTATAGTTAACATTAACCCATAAATCTTTATGTTTTCGTGCAAATACCGCTATTTTATAATCCACTCCTTCGCTTGGCGTTTTGAAAACACAAGAACACCTATAAACGTCAACGATTTTATTACCACTGCTCAAATTAGAGGTTTTGTTTTGATAAAAGCTATTGATGATCGGATAGACTTTAGAATTAGCTTTCAAGCATAACACCATTTCGCCCATGCTTTCGCTATAAATCCCATTAGTAAATAATTCATAAGGCATGCTAAATTGCACGATATAGCTTTTATCGGTTTGTAAATGAATACTAGAAAATTTAAACAATTCCCTAAACTCATCGCTTTCGTTTTTGAAAAAACTTTGACGCCCATAAACATAAATCCCTAAAAACTTCACTAATCTTGGCGTGTTAGCTTTCAGTTTTTCTAATTCTAACGCTAGATTATTTTTAGCTTCTGTGAGTTCAGTTATAAGATTATTTTTTAAGGTGCTTCCTGCTTGCGTTAGTTTTTCTTTTTCGCTATTTAGCATGCTTTGTAATTGCATATTCAACAAGGCTTCTAATTCTTGCTTTTTAGCTTCTAAACTATTCACTAAAGCGGTTATTTTAGCTTTTAGTTCTTGCTCGCTGTTTTCATAGCCCGCTAAAGCGTTTTTCATCGCTTGAATTTTGGCTACGATTTCTAAATCGTGATCGCTAAAGTTTTTTAAAAGATCTAGTTCATTCAAAACCTTAGAAATTTGATAAATTCCCTCTAAACTGCTATACACCTGCTCTTTGAAATTCCCGTTATTCAAAGCGTTTTCTAAACCTTTCAAATCCATTTTACAACCTTTTTTTTAGACTATCTAACACTAAAGCGCTCACGCTCTCCGCTCCTAAATACCCCATGCCTCCACTAATCGCTACGCATAGGCTGGTTGGCAAAGTGAAAAAATAATCTGTGATTTCGTAACTAATCCATGTTGTTAACATGCTCGATCCCACGCCTTGAATGATGTAAAGCAATTTTTCGGTTTTATTTTTAAAATCTTCGTCCCTAATGCTTCGTAAAACATACAACAAACCCACGAATAAGCCGATCGTCGCAACTAAAAAATACGGAATGATTTTTGAGATTTCAAAACCCAAGACGATTAAGTGCTGTTGCATTATTTGATATTACTTTTCTTATCTTTGAAATGTTCTAATCTCATGCCTTCTAAATGATCGTTTGACAAAATGGTAATGTATTCTAACACATTCAAATTATTTCTAATTTCGGCTTCTAATTTTTCGGTTTTGTTCATGTGGACAATTATCAAAACCATTTCAAAAATTTCTAAAATACAAAACAAAAATAGCGCTGCCGGGATTACTTTCAAAAACTTTTCATGCCACATGATCTAAACCTTAGTGAATGTCAGCGCCAAGATAGCTAAGCTCTAAATTTTCTAAAACTTCATCATCGCTTTGTTTTTTGCTTCTAATTTTTGCTATAAAGTCCCTATAACCTTTATTTTTTAAAAGTTTCAAGCTTCTTTCATTAGCCTTTTTACACGCTAAACTCTTTTTTTTAATGTTTTCAACATTTCTAAAATGTTTAATAATATTTATATTTTTCATTCACTGCCCTTCTTTTTTCTCTTATTTAATCTTAATTGCTCGTTTTTTTTAAGGGTTATATTTTGGTTATATCCTCCATGTCGGTTTAGCGTGAAATCTGGCGTTATAAATTGCTTTAATTTCTCGTTTTAGTGGCGCTTTCACGCTCTCATGCGTTATCGCGCTCGCTAATGCGTCTATGCAATCGTCTTTTTTAAAAGGTTTATCCGGATTAAAGCTAAAAAGCTCTTTTTCTATCTGTTCGGTGTTGTTGCTAGAATGGCTAAACACTAAAAACCCGGTATTGTAAAAAGGCCTTAGCGCTTTGATTTTATCCACTTTGGAGATTTTTCGGCTTGGCGTGTAGCAAATAATCTCATCGTTCAGTAATTCCTTGTTGTTTTCCTTAGCTTGTTGGTTGTGTCTGGCTAATGCGACTAAAAGCAAACGATACAAAACTAAACCTCCGCCATCGCTTTCTATGAAAGTTTTTGCGTCTTTGTATTTTTCTTTAGCTACTAAAATGTGTTTAATGGTTTCTTCTTCGCTCCATATCCCAAAAAAACAATCTAAAACAATATATCTAACGCTTTCTTTGTAATTTTCAACGCCCACAACCACGATAGCCCTATTATCAGCGTTATGACTCAAACTCAAAGCGTTATCTACAAAAATATAAGTATTCAACTCTGCTAATTCATGCGTGAAGACTTTCTTTAGATACTGCGGATCAAAATACCCACCAGTGCTAACGACTGGATCTTGTTGGTATTGAGCGCTAAATTCATCGTTACCCATTTGCAACCTTAAGGCTTCTAATTGCTCTTTATTATGTTTTGCTTCAAATAACGGCGTATTTTTTTCTCTTATGTGTTCAAAATCCTTAATTTTGTAAAATTCTTGATTTTCGTTCAAGGCTTTAAGCTGGATGATTTTCCATTTTTGGATCGTTTCAGTGTCAAATTCGCGCTCGCTCTGTAAAAACCCGCATAAATCATTACTTCCTAAGCGTTGCATGAGAATAGTTATGTTAGAGTGCGTGTCTTGCAAGCGTGAAATAACGCTCTCTTTGAAATTTATGTTAACGGTATTCACTTCTTTTCTAGAATTCATGCCGCTCACTTTGATCGGATCATCGATCAGTATCTGGTTAGCGTGAAATCCGGTTAATGCGCTTTTTAGCGTGGTAACAAACAAGCCTCCACCCTCTCGTAAGATAAACTCCCTTGAGTTGTTTTGCAAAAATTCTAACGGCTCATCAAAAAAGATACTTTGATAAAAAAAACTACTCATCAAATCCCTTACTTGGTTGGCGATCTTTCTGCATAACTCGTCGCTGTAAGAAATGTAAAAGATTTTTTTAGTCCGATCTTTCCCTAAACTCCACGCTATAAAGCATCTTGCAATAATTTCCGTTTTGCCATAGCTTGGAGGCATGTTCAAAATCAAACGCCTTATAAGCTCATCGCTTTGACAAGTGTTGGCCTGCGTGCATTCTAAAACCTTACACAAATATTTTATGTGCCAGTTATCCAAAAACGGCTTATTTTCGTATCGTTCCCACTTCAAGCGCAAGAATTGATAAAAATCACGCCTTGCTAATTCTCTAAGCGCTAATTCTTTTAAAGCTCTTTGCTTATCCATAAAATAACGCTCCTATAGAAAAACAAACCGCAAAAATAAAGCTAATCCCTAACGCTAAAACTAAAACGCTAAGTGCTAATTTTTCTAAAAATTTATCCATACTTCAAGGCTTTCAATAATCTAAATTCTGCGCGCTTGGGTATTTACGCCATGTCGTTTTATCGCTCGTTTTGAGTTTCTTTTTTGGCTTATTTGCATCGCTTTTGGCGTTTTTGTCTTGGTTAGCGTTTTCTTGTTGCATTTCGCTAATCGCTACGGCTTGGTTAATTTTTTCGCTTTCGTTCGTGGTTTGTGATAGAGCGCCTTGTTCGGCGTATTTGTGCGCTTTAGCTTGTAATTCCATGATTTCAGCTTGTAATTTTTGGATTTGCAAGGCTTGGATTTGTTGGTTATATGGTGCGTTCGCTTGGGCGTTTTCTTGTTGTAAAGCGTTAGCGTTTTGTATCGCTTCTAAAACATCGTTAGTGATTGGACTATCCATGTCGTTTAGCATCAACGGCACTAAGCTAGGCACTAGATCCGGTCTTATCGGCGCTAAAATCTTTAAAAGCTCGTTCCAGTTATTCCATTTTTCATCCCGACTCTCCGTCTTCAATTGGGATTTCAAAATCAGATCAAATTTGAGCGGTCTTATTTTGTTTTCATCGCTAGAATTGATTTTGAAATACCGATCACCTACCTTCCTATCAACAATCTTGAAAACTTGTTCTTTAGTGAAATACTCGCAAATGAAACTAACCGCTAACCTAAACACTAGCCGATCCATGTCGTCCGTGGCTTTTAAAAAGGTTTGAAGGCCCATTAAACCGCTTTCTTTCCTTTGCGCGATCGCAACCCCACTCTGCCTATTAACTGCCATCCCTAAGCTTTCATCGTTCAAACCTGCTAATAATCTTAATAATTGGCGTTTTTGTTTAGCTTTAGCGCTTAAAGCGCTCAAATCCGCTTGATTGTTCATGAATTGGATTTTATGGTCTTTCAAAGCGTTCGGGCGCACTTTAGCGATCGCATTGTCTAAGCTCATGGTTTCTACAAATTCCGCTACATCCACAACGGCGTCCTCTTCAAACATCGCTTTAAAGCTTCCCATCATGTTGCCCATGCGGTTTTCGGCGTAGTTAATGAAATCTTGCATGGGCTTAATGTCTCTAAACAAGCCGTAATAATTGTTCAATTCGTCCGTGTATAGCTTAGATATTATAAAAGGGTGCGCGCCGTTTTTGAAGGGTTTTAGTTCGCTTTTATAAATGCCTACGCTTCGGCTCCATAAATACCTATTCCATTCATAGCTTTGCGTTTCTTCATTGTATTCTTTGTACCAACTTTCAATCACGCTCGCTATTCTTTCATGATTCACATTAGAATAATTGATTATCACGCTATCACTAAACAATAATAAGGCTTCTTGCTCTGTGATTTCTAGCATCTTATGAAAACGCCTTGCATCTAATGCGTTCTTATCGGTGGAAAAATAATCTATTACAAAACTTTCAGGCTTTAGGGCTTTAATATCAATTTCTACATTTTTATCCTTATCTTCATTTAACCATAATTGGATTACACCTAATCCACCGATTAAAAGGTTTTTATCTCTTTCAATCATGGCTTTATCGTAATTTTCGCTCTGTATGAATACCTGCAACAATGAATTCAGTAAATCGCTTAAGGCTCTGTCTTCTTCTTGTTTAGGGCTTAGCCGTATCTCGTTAATGCTCTCTATTTTGTAACCTAAGATTTTATTAACAATCACTTTGAACATGTTTTCCACGATCGGCATTTGCCCGCGCTCTAAAATAATGCTTAAAACATCTTGCGGGAGTTGGTTTCCGTTGTAGTATTTCTTGGCTTCTAAAAACTCATTATTAGCGATTAAAGCCTTTTGATAGTCGTTAGTAAAATCGTTTTGTAGTGTGGTGAAGTCCATCAAAGTTGCCTTATTCTTTTAGCTAAAGATTAGCTAAATCAATGCTTGATTTTAAGGGTTATGTTTTTAGTACCTTGTCATAATATCAGCATTCGCTTTCGCTATGTTATCAATCGCTTCCCTGTTTTGTAGGCGTTCCTGTTCTCTGGCGTTATAGCGTTGTTTTTCTAATTCAAACTGCTCCTTAGCCATTCTTTGGCTTTCTTTAGCGCTCTTGTTTTGCTCGCTAAAATTCAGCGCTCCCACGATCAAGCTCCCTAAACCGCCGATAGCACCCCCTAGCATTCCTAACCCTCCATAACCTCCCACATTCTCCATGAAGTTAGAAAATTTAGAAGTTTTAGGCGCTGGCTTGTAATCATTCAAAAAATCGCTATAACTCGTTTTAGAAACATTCAACAAGCCGAAGTTTTTTGGCATGCTCGCTCTTTCTTGCGTGTTCTTAGCGTTGTTGGGCTTGAAGTAGTTAGGATCGTTTAAAGGGTTCTTAAAAAACATTTTTTAACCTTTCTTAAAGTTTTAAAGCGTGATTAACTTTTATTAAAGTTCAAAACATTTTTAAACATTTGAAAAATGCTTAAATTATTTAATACTCTACTTCAATCACGCTTGGCAAAAAATATAACACTCTTAAAACGCCTTTAGTATCGTTCCCGTTAGCATTTTTGACTTCTGCTACTACTACTTTATTACTTGTAGCCGTGTAGTCTTTAGCGCTCGTAGTATGTTTTCCATTAGTGTTATCTGCGGTATTTAAATCTAAAAAATAGTTTTTTTGGGGTTCATCTTTAAACCCCACGCTAACCTCACCGGCTGTAGGATTTCCTACCACTTCCAAACTCATCTTAATTACTTCCGCACCCGTTGGTAAAGCCACCAAATCATAAACGCCGTTCTTAAATTCAAATTCCGCTTTTGCTAGATAGCTAACGCTGTGAACTTTTTGTTTCATCTTTTTTTCCTTTCTTATTCCATGTTAGAGACTAAACCGATCACGGCGTAATCTTGGTTATCATAAGGCGTTACCACTCCGTCCGTGCTTTGGTATCTTGCTTTTGATACTCCTAAAAGACAATCCACACCAACGAGTGATTTTCTTCTTGCATCCACGGTTTCATCAATATAGAACCTCGTTTCTTTAGAACCCGCTAATAACACCGCGCTAGCGCCGATCAAACAACCGATCGAAATCTCTTTGTTTTCAGCGTGATTTCTTTGAGTTTTTCTTAGCTGTTCTTGTGCTTTTTCTTTGAGTTGGTTAGGCGTTACAATAGAATTAACATTCGCTTTATTGATATAGCGCGTAAAATCGCTATCGCTAATGGTAGAGTTTGGCATGCCTACATTCAATTTATTCCACACGCCCGCATCAATCACCGGGCAATTGTCGATCACGCCTAAAAGCCCATGATACAAAACCCCCTTATCTTCATTAGCGAAAGCATAAAGCTTTCTTAGTTCTTTGAAATCCGCGTCTTTTTTAAGCTGGTTGGCTTGGTAGCTGTCTAATAGGATAATGTAGCTTGTGTTTTGCACCACTACATTACCCACGCTTTGCATAGTCGCTCTAACGGGTTTAATCGGGAACGCTTTGGAATTATCGCTTTTTAAGCCGTTTCTAGCGTAAAAAATCGCTTTTCTAATAGTGGCAACGCTCATTGTTGGGCTATAAAGATAATTCGTAAAATCGTTAGTCAAGCTCGCAACGATCCTTTTATCTCTTTCTTCATTCATCCATGTAGTCAAGCTATCCACGCTCTCCTTAATGAAATCAATGCGCTCTAATTCGCTATAAGCTTTAATCTTAGACCTTAAGGAATTACCAAATGCGTCCGGATAGATCGTTTGACTCAAAATTTCCAAATTGTCGTAATTCGCTTCAAAATCCGTATTACCGCTCACACCACTTCCGGTTAATTGCGCTTTAATCCTTGGGCGGAAGGGTTGCTGACTGGCCACGCTAAAAAGCCTAACGCCACGATCCGCGCCTGTGCCTGTGATGCTAAAAAACGGGCTTTTCACCCAGCTTGCGTTTTGGATCTCTCTACCGACTTCTATCCCTAAATTAGGGTTATTGGAAATGTTATTAAAATTGATGTTGTTAAGTTTTTCTAACATTTGATCGCTCCTTAGTATCTTGTCATGATGTTTTCATTGTTAGCGTATCCTACGCCGCTAACGCCGTTACCTAAAACTTCTTTAGGTAATGGGCCTTCTTCTTCTTTGGCTTCGCTTTTAGACTCTTCTTCTTTAGCGTTTAGCGCGTTGAAATAGTCTAAAACCGCTTCAAAAAAAGCCACGCCATCTAACTTGTCAATTTGCTTTTTAAGGCGGTTAGGCATTTCTTCGTTATAAAACTCTAAAAGCTCGTTAAAATCAATGTTAGGGTGTTTTTTTAAAAACGCTTGCTTGTCTTTTTCAATTTCTTCAGCGTCCCTATCGTTTTGAATTTCATCGCTTAAATCCATCGCTCTTCCTACTTTGTCCGTTAGCTTCTCTCTCAAATAGTTGTTCTGCTCGTTAAAAACAAAACGATAAAACTCGGGTTTGTTGCTAAAAAACAAATCTTCCACTTTCTCGCTCGTCTTGTCTACCATGTGTTTAATGAAATCCTGTTCCAAACTCGCTTCCGCTTGCGCGATTTCACGCTTTA
Organism: Helicobacter pylori; assembly: GCF_002832345.1. Classification (GTDB taxonomy): domain Bacteria; phylum Campylobacterota; class Campylobacteria; order Campylobacterales; family Helicobacteraceae; genus Helicobacter; species Helicobacter pylori_CP. The sequence goes on along the minus strand of NZ_PHLZ01000008.1, from coordinate 2,886 downwards.
GAGTTTCAAGCTCGATTTCTTTTTCTTTGATGCCCATGCTTATCCTTTCTTATTGATTTCAAAACTTTAACTAAAAATAAAAATGTTTTTAAGGGTTAGAATTTATTAGAAAAACCTAACCCTATTTTTTATTTTTTCTTTTTGTTAATATTCACTCGCTATTAGGATTTTCTGTCGTTCCTAATAGCGGTTTCTTTCAGGTTTAGTTTAAATGTTGTTAGAGCATTTGTAACTTTTAAGTGCCTCTTGATGGGATATAGTATCAAGAGGCATCATTAAACCCTCACGACCTTACTAAAATGGATATTCTTTGAATACATCAGTCCTAAATAGTTCGTTAGGTTATCTTTCGCTAACTTCAATAATTGCTTATAATTCGCTAAAACGCTAAAATTAGTTTCATTGTTAGGGATTTCTAAAAGGCTGCATAAAACGCTATACACTAAAACATCAAGGCATATTTTAGGCAGTTTGATCGTATCTATCGCATTACTAACCTCTTCATAAGTATAATACACCACTTCAAGCTCCCCGCTTCTAAACGGCGTAACGCTTAACTTATCGCCTAAAATCAATAATTCTATTTCTCCGTTATCTTTTTCTATCGTGTTGCGGTTCTCTATTTCTTTCTTATCTAATTCAACGCTTTCTATTCCTAAAAGGTTATGAATAGTCAAAAAGCGTTCTTCTTCAGTAAGTAAGGCTCTTGTGATCGTTTTATTCAACTTGAATTCTAAACAAATTTTTAAAATAGCTTGATTAATGTTTTCCACTAGCACGCTATCTAATATCTCATAATTACCTACTTCGTTGTCGTTTAGGCGTTCTCTAACTTTCGCTATTACTTCGCTAACTTCTATCATTTCAAAATCCTTTCTATCAATTGCTTTTCTTTTTCTAAAAAAAACTTAGGCGCTAGATAGATAAAACCTTTTTCTATGTTCTTGTCATAGATTTCTAAAAAATCCGTTAATAGAACCTTTTGTTGCGTGTTTTGTGGCTCTTTATCGTTCAATAGGTAGTTTTCTATGGTTTCAGTTAAAAGCACATTAAAATTAAGATTTTTAGGATAATCTCTATAATCTAAATCTCCCACGCCTTCACACACTCCAAAAATCCGATCGTTAAACTTAAATAAGTTCTTTTGAGTAAAAGGTAGTTGTATATTTTGATTAGCTTTGATTTCTTGCTTGTGTATCAAAACGCCTCTATAATCAAACGCTTCTAATGTTCCGCTCGCATCAAAAACTACAACTCGCATCATTTCAAGCCTTTCACTTTAGCAAACAAGCGCACAGCAAAATAAATCAAAACCGCTTTAAACACTGAAAACGCTTTGACTTCAAGCATGCTTTCTAAAAACAGATCATCGCATTCTTGGCGTGTGTTAATAAAAAAATCTTGCGGTCTAGAAACTACACCATTCAAAACATCGCACATGTAATCATGAAGGATCGCGCATTTCAAAGCGCTCCCGTATCTTGGGATCACAAAACTAAAACCCATATTCGTAAAGCCATCGCTAGAAAAACCGCTCGGCACGATTAGCTTTTTAGAATGATCTTGCTTCAAATAGTATTCAAAGCCTTCAACAAGCCTTAACCTCTTACCATCGTTGCTAAACTCAGCCACAATTGGCTCGCTAAACTTCCTCATGTCAAGTATTCTTTAACCACAAATTTTTCTAGCGCTTCAAGGCTTGTAATAGCGTTCAGGCGTTCTTTCTCTCTGCCACAGAAAACGATCAGTTTATATTTGAAACTTAAAGCTTCTTGCGATAGTTTCACGATTTGCGCTTTAGTGTGTTTTTTATAAGTCTTATCCCCTACAACGCCATCGCTACTAACTTCAGCGCACCTAAAAACCGAATCAATGTTCGCAAGAACTAGCGCTTGCAAGTTCGCTTGATCTTCTAAAGTCAAATCATAAGCGTGCAAATTCCCTAAAACGCTGCTTCTAAAGTCTTTAGTGATTTTTTCTTTACAAATAGCGTTAATTTTGGCTTCTAGTTCTTGTTTTTTTGTTTTCAGCGTGATTTCTTTGAGTTTTTCTAAAACCTGTTCTTTAGTCGGCGTTTTGTTGTTTTCGCTAATGATGTTAAGGTGGATAGCGTTACCCACCACTTCAAAACTCCCACTAAATCCTAAATCATCAAAAACACCCGGTAAGTAGTCTTTGTATTGGCATGCGTTTTCTAAAATCATTTTTAACTCCTTGTGTTCGTTGTTTCTATATCATGTCGCTTAAATTTTGCGTGATCGTTGTAGCATTAGAAAAATTAGATCCATTACTTACCTTGCTTATGATCCCATCGTTAGGTAGTTCTTTAATGCTTGTTATAATCGCTTCATTAAAATAATTGATATTCCCGTAAAAATACCCATGATACAAGCTCAAAATACCGCTCGCGTTTTCCACTAAAAGTTTTTTATAATAAATTTGCGATACATATTTATGCGTGATCTTTTGAATGCTTTCTTTCAAAAAGCCTTCGTTCGTTTTCAGTCCAAAAACTGGATCTCTTTCTACAATTTTCGCGCTCACAAATTGAAAAAACACTTCTATCTCGTATTTCTTACTTTTTTCTAGATGGTAATCGCTCAAGTCTTTGACTTTTTGCTCCCATCCGCCTTGGATATAGATCGCATTATGAATATAATAAACGCCCACAAACAAGCCGCTAAACTTCGGCTTTAGTGTTTCTAAAAGTTCGTTAAATGCGCTCGTTTTCGCTTCGTTAATCTCGTTTGTGGCTTGTTGCTTTTCTTGCGTTAGCGCTTCAAGGCTTTGCGTTTTGTTTTCGGTTATTTCATTGTTGGCGCTTTCTTTAGCGTTGTTAATGTTAGTTATTGCTTGGGTTTTGTTTTCGGTTATTTCATTGTTGGC
>NZ_PHLZ01000007.1:0-59580 GCF_002832345.1 Helicobacter pylori | reverse complement strand
CTAACCTTTTTAATCCCACTCTATCGCTTGCGCTATAATGAACTGATCTTATATTTTAAAAGGAATAAATATGCCAAACACCACCAACAAAGATTACACAAAATACAGCCAAAGACAGCTTTTTAATTTTTTAAATTCTATCAAAACCAAGCAAAAAAGAGCGTTAGAAAAATTGAAAGAAATCCAAACTCAAAAGCAAAGGATTAAAAAAGCGCTCCAATTTAAAGCGCTAAATCTAACCAAGCAATAAAGCTAAAACACCCTTTTAAAAAGCGTTTTAGCGTGTTTTCACAAAGATGACTAAACCTTAAACATGATCGGATTTTTGCTTTTCTCTATACTCTATGATCATGCTGTGGATTTCATCTTTTAATTTTAATTTTTGTTTTTTCATGTGGCTGACTTCAGCGTCGCTAGCGTTTTGCTGCTCGGCGGTTTTGATGTCGTCATCAAGCTGGTTGTGTTTCTCAAAAATTTTATCAAAATGCGGATTATTCGCTTTTAACACGCTGATTTCGTCTCTAAATTCATGGAACATGGTTTTCTCCTTTAATTTTGGATGTTTAAAGTATAATAAACTATCTTTTTAAAAAAACAACTTAAAAGAGCTATAAAATAGCCTTAAAATGCGCGATAAAACGACAAAAAGGAATACCCATGGACATTCGCAACGAATTTTTACAATTTTTTCAAAATAAGGGGCATGCCATTTACCCTAGCATGCCTTTAGTGCCTAATGACGCTACCTTGCTTTTTACCAATGCCGGTATGGTGCAGTTTAAAGATATTTTTACCGGGATGGTGCCGCGCCCTAGCATTCCCAGAGCGACAAGCTCGCAATTGTGCATGCGCGCAGGTGGCAAGCATAACGATTTAGAAAATGTCGGCTATACCGCAAGGCACCACACGCTTTTTGAAATGCTAGGGAATTTCTCTTTTGGGGATTATTTCAAAGAAGAAGCGATCTTGTTTGCGTGGGAATTTGTAACCAAGAATTTAGGGTTTAAGCCTAAAGATTTATACATCAGCGTGCATGAAAAAGACGATGAAGCCGTTAAATTATGGGAAAAGTTTGTGCCTGTTGATAGGATTAAAAAAATGGGCGATAAAGATAATTTCTGGCAAATGGGCGATAGCGGGCCTTGCGGGCCTTGCAGTGAAATCTACATTGATCAAGGCGGAAAACACTTCAAGGGGAGCGAGGATTATTTTGGGGGCGAGGGCGATAGGTTTTTAGAAATTTGGAATCTGGTGTTCATGCAATACGAACGCTCTAATGATGGCGTTTTATCCCCCTTGCCAAAGCCTAGCATTGATACAGGCATGGGATTAGAAAGGGTGCAAGCGCTATTAGAACATAAGCTCAATAATTTTGATTCTTCATTATTTGCGCCCTTAATGGCAGAAATCAGCGAGCTTACACGCCTGGATTATGCGAGCGAATTTCAGCCAAGCTTTAGGGTAGTGGCCGATCACGCAAGGGCGGTAGCGTTCTTGCTCGCTCAAGGGGTGCATTTCAATAAAGAAGGCCGTGGCTATGTTCTAAGACGCATTTTAAGGCGGGCTTTAAGGCATGGGTATTTAATGGGCTTGAAAGAAGCGTTTTTATACAAAGTCGTGGGCGTGGTGTGCGAGCAATTTGCTAACACGCATGCGTATTTGAAAGAGTCTAAAGAAATGGTGATGAAAGAATGCTTTGAAGAAGAAGAGCGCTTTTTAGAGACTTTGGAATCTGGCATGGAATTGTTTAATTTGTCTTTAACGCATTTGAATGAAAATAAAATTTTTGATGGCAAGATCGCTTTCAAGCTTTATGACACTTTTGGTTTTCCTTTGGATTTAACAAACGACATGCTAAGAAGTCATGGGGCATGCGTGGATATGCAAAGCTTTGAAAATTGCATGCAAGAGCAAGTGAAACGCTCTAAAGCTTCATGGAAAGGCAAACAAAACAACGCTGATTTTAGCGCTATTTTAAACGCTTATGCGCCTAATGAATTTGTGGGGTATGAAACGACAGAATGTTCTGCTAAAGTTTTAGGGTTTTTTGATAGCGATTTTAAAGAAATGACAGAGGCAAACCCTAACCAAGAAGTCTGGGTCTTATTAGAAAAAACCCCTTTTTATGCAGAAGGTGGGGGGGCTATAGGCGATAGGGGTGCGCTTTTAAAGGATAATGAAGAAGCGGCTTTGGTGCTAGACACAAAAAACTTTTTTGGGCTTAATTTTTCGCTCCTTGAAATCAAAAAAGCGCTAAAAAAAGGCAATCAAGTGATCGCGCAAGTGAGCGATGAGCGCTTAGAAATCGCCAAACACCATAGCGCGACGCATTTATTGCAGAGCGCTTTAAGAGAAGTTTTAGGCTCGCATGTGAGTCAAGCGGGGAGTTTGGTGGAATCCAAGCGATTGCGCTTTGACTTTTCGCATGCTAAAGCGCTCAATGATGAAGAGTTGGAAAAAGTAGAAGATCTAGTCAACGCTCAAATTTTCAAGCACTTAAAAAGCCATGTGGAGCATATGCCTTTAAATCAAGCCAAAAGTAGGGGGGCGTTAGCGTTATTCAGTGAAAAATACGCTGAAAATGTGCGCGTGGTGAGCTTTAAAGAAGCGTCCATTGAATTGTGTGGAGGCATTCATGTGGAAAATACCGGGCTTATTGGGGGGTTTAGGATCCTTAAAGAAAGCGGGGTGAGTAGTGGGGTCAGACGCATTGAAGCGGTGTGCGGGAAGGCCTTTTACCAACTGGCTAAAGAAGAAAGTAAAGAGCTTAAAAACGCTAAGATTGCATTGAAAAATAACGATGTGATAGCCGGCATCAACAAGCTTAAAGAGAGCGTGAAAAACAGCCAAAAAGCCCCCGTTTCTATGGATTTGCCGATTGAAAAAATCCATGGCGTGAGTTTGGTGGTGGGCGTAGTGGAACAAGGCGACATTAAAGAAATGATTGACCGATTGAAAAGTAAGCATGAAAAATTGCTCGCTATGGTGTTTAAAAAAGAAAATGAGCGCATAACTCTCGCATGCGGGGTGAAAAACGCCCCCATAAAAGCGAACGCATGGGCTAATGAAGTGGCGCAAATTTTAGGAGGTAAAGGGGGCGGGAGAGATGATTTTGCGAGCGCTGGGGGCAAGGATACAGAAAATTTACCAACCGCGCTCAATTTAGCGAAAAATACCGCTCTTAAAGCTTTAGAGGGATAGCATGGAGCTTATTTTAGGCTCTCAATCCAGTGCTAGAGCGAATCTTTTAAAAGAGCATGAGATTAAATTCACACAAAAAGCGCTCTATTTTGATGAAGAAAGCCTAAAAACTACAGACCCTAGGGAGTTTGTTTATTTGGCGTGCAAGGGGAAATTAGAAAAAGCTAAGAAATTGCTCACAAACCATTGCGCTATCGTGGTTGCTGATAGCGTGGTGAGCGTGAATAACCACATGCAACGAAAAGCTCAAAACAAGCGAGAAGCCCTTGAATTTTTAAAACGCCAAAATGGCAATGAAATAGAGGTTTTAACCTGCTCGGCATTGATTTCTCCTAAATTAGAATGGCTGGATCTATCGGTTTTTAGAGCGCGTTTAAAGGCGTTTGATTTTAGCGAAATAGAAAAATACTTAGAGAGCGGTTTGTGGCAAGGAAGCGCGGGCTGTGTGCGTTTAGAGGACTTTCATAAGCCCTATATTAAAAGCTCAAGCAAGAATTTAAGCGTGGGGTTGGGGCTGAATGTGGAAGGCTTGTTAGGGGCGCTACAATTAGGGGCTAAACTTTAAATATTATAAACGCTATCCTTTTATTTTAAAACACTCAATAATACTACTTTTTAGCCAACCCCCCTTGACAAATAAAAAAACGATACACTCCAGCATTTGATGTTTAAAGGGTTTGTCGCATGGCGCATTTTATTTTTTCTGTTGCGGTGGTGCTTTTATGGTTGGTTGCGTGGGGCATATATCTCGTGTTTGGGAAGAACTTAAAAAGAGAGATGGAAGAGATAGAAAATTCTGATCCCAATCAAAACAATCCTCTCATTACTGCTGCTATGGGTATTGGAGGAGCGGCTATTAGTATTTTTTTCCCAGATACCAAACCAATCGTTGATGGCGTCAAGCCGTTGGCTGAGAAAGGTTTGCAAGAGGCGTTTAGAAAAGACAAGCTCACAGAAGGGCAAAAAATTTCAATCTCTAGCTTAAGATTCATTTCGTTATTTTGCATTGTTGTTGCAGCAGTGATAGGCTTGTGTCTTATTTGGAGTTTTAATGGGTGGTCTTTTTGGAAAGTAACGGGTTATTTTCTTCTTTATGTGTTTTTTTGCTCCGCTTCAATATTTTCAAGTATACCTATTAACGGTATATTAGATGACCGATAATTGGTTCATGATAAAAAGCAATGTTTCTAGGCTTATCCCTAAAAGATAAACATTAAAAACACTCTATCTAACTGATAAACCCCCTTGACAAACAAAAAAAACGATATACTCTAGCATTTGATGTTTAAGGAGTTGTCATGGGGTCTTGGTCTCGTATTCTTTTATCAATCTTGGTGGTGGTTTTGGGATTAGCGCTTACTACCATGCTCATAAATTGGCATGTTTAGCGGGAATGATCTATTTGGGCTATGGCATTATTATGGATTTTAGCGCTCTATCAGCCGCAATGGGGTGGTGGTCTTTATCAAAAATAACATGGTTTTGCATAGGCTATGCGCTTTTTTGGTCGCTCGTGCTTATTATGGGTTTTCTTACATGCTCTGTGATAGAAGACCATTCGTAAAAATTGATTGAAAAAATTAAAATAGGGGAGAAACTAGAACCTTTTAAGGTAGGTTCTAGCAAGAATATAAGGTTAGGGGTTATTTCCCAAAACGCCCACCGGTGGTAGGGTAGCCATAAATAGAGCCGTCTTTGATTTTCATGTGATCTTCCCAAGGCAATTTGTATTTACCGGCGGCTAAATCTTTGATGTAGGTTAAGCCTGCGTCATGTTCTCCGCCCGGTTTAGCCACATACCCTCTATGGCCTAGGTTGTAAATGTTGTTTTCTAAGCCCCAGCTTAAGCGGGCATTGTCTGCCATTTTAGGATAGATTTCCCCGGTTACAATCTCCCAAGGGTTGCGGTGCCCTTGAACGAGAGTCGTGCCATCAAAGTTACAGATTTGCCCTTCACCAAAGTAGTAAAAGACATTGTCATAGCCGGCTAAATTCACGCTCACGGTATACATCAAATTGTGCCATGCGTTGGAGCGGTTGGTCAAAATCCATTGATCATTGACTTGAGTGCTATAGCCTGAAATGCGGATATACACATTGCACCCTTTATAGGCCGCTTCTCTGGCGAGCTCTGGAATCATGCCGTCATGGCAAATGCACACGGCTAATTTTGATCCGCCCGGACCCTCGCACACAGGCATTCCTAAATCCCCAGGATACCATGGTTCAATGGGATTCCATGGGAATAGCTTGCGGTATTTTAAAATGATTTCACCTTGCGGATTGATGATAATGGCGGTGTTGTAGGGGTTTTTGTTAGAATCAGGATTGCGTTCCATGATTGAAAAAACACCATAAACTTTCGCCTCTTTACACGCTTGAGCGTAAGCTTCCGTCTCTTTACCCGGGACATCTAATAAAAACTCTTCACTAAGCCACTTAGCGGTATTCAAACCTTGCGTGCTATACTCAGGGAAAATGATAAGTTCCACTCCCGGATACCCCGCTTTAGTCGCATGCAAGGTTCTAATAATGCTTTCAATATTGTGATCAATATCCTTACGGCTATTGACAATTGGCACAGGAAACTGAATGGCTGCCACTAAAAACCCTTCAATAGGTTTGCCCATACTACCGATACTTCCCATAATAACTCCTTCTAAAAAGTTTTTTCGCAATAACAATAACAATTATTGCGAGAGAATGCTATTGCAAGAGAACTAATTTAGAGTAAATGCGAGATTTTTTTGATAAAAAGATTTAAATCTATTTTTAAAGTGCTTTTCAACCTTTATAGGTGTTTAAAAACCCCTAAAAGCCCTCTAGCAATCCCACAAATTCCTTAAAAATATAGTGGCTCTCTTTGGGGCCGGGGCTGCTTTCTGGGTGGTGCTGGACAGAAATAATGGGAGCGTTTTTATAACGCACGCCCTCAATGGTGTTGTCAAAAAGATTGCGGTGCGTGATAGTAGCGATTTCTTCAATTTCTTCAGGGACGCAATAGTTGTGGTTTTGTGCGGTGATTTCAACGGCGTTTGTTTTTAGGTTTTTAACAGGGTGGTTGCTCCCATGATGGCCAAATTTGAGCTTGTAGGTAGGGTAGCCTTGCGCGATAGAGAGCAATTGATGCCCTAAGCAAATGCCAAACATGGGGATTTTAGCGTCAATGAGTTGTTTGATTTCTCCAATTTCTTGCTGCAAACTCAAAGGATCGCCCGGCCCGTTAGAGAGGAAAATACCGCTAATTTCTTTTTTTTCATAGGCTTTAATCAGATCGCTAGCCTTAGTGTGGTGCGGGTAAATAAGGGCTTTTAACCCCACATTTTGAAGCTCGTTTAAAATATTGCCCTTAGCCCCAAAATCTAACACAGCGATAATTTTATGAGAGGTTTTTTCATCAAAAGGCTTGTAATCTAGGGTGTTGAAATCAAAAGTAGCACGTTGGTGCGTGATTATTTTTGGCGTGGAAACGCTAGACACTAAGGGGGAGTGAGAGATTCTAGGGGCGTTTTTTAAAATTTCTTCAAGCTTGTTTTTGTCATGCTCTATCGTGGAAGCTACCATCATCAAGCACCCATGATGGCGTAAGGTTTTGATCAAACTCCTGGTATCAACCCCACTAATCCCTAAAACGCCACGCTTTTTTAAATAAGCACTCAAGCTAGAATCCGCCCTTGAATTAGAAAAAAATTCGTTGTAATGGCGCACTAAAACCCCTGTGCATGAAAAAAAGGATTCATCATCTTTAGGATTAGCACCCACAACCCCAATTTCAGGCATGCTAAAAACCACAAATTGCCCCTTATAGCTAGGGTCGCTGATGACTTCTTGATAGCCACTCATGGAAGTGTTAAAAACAAGCTCGCCCACTTGCGTGCCGCTAGCCCCAAAACTTTGCGCTTTTAAAAAAAGCCCGTTTTCTAAATAGAGAGAAACCATTATAAAAAGCCCTTACGCCTTAATTCTTCTTCATAGAGCCTTTCAAACACCAACTCGTATTCATCGCTCCCTACGGGCAGTTTGCGTTTGTAATGTTTGATTTTTTCATGCACTTCATTTTCAATGCTTTCATACGCTTTGGAATAGGTGTCGATGGATTTGTAAATCAAATTTCTTATCAAATTTTCTGACACGCTAAACATGATCAAATCCTCATCTAAGATTTTATTCAAAATCTGGTGCGACAAATCGTTGCACCTTTCTTCCCAAAACAAATGAAAGCCCTCTTTTTGAGCGATCTGTCTTTTAATCATCCAAAAAAGCTGCCTTTCATCCATCCGCATGAATTCTATCTCATCGGTGTTTTCTTCTAAAAGCTCTCTGGCTTGCTCATCTATGGCGTTTTCTTTTTTAACGCTTTTTTCCAAAATCCCTTCTATCAATTCACACAATAATTCTCTGGGGGCTTTTAATTCTAATAGTTTTGAATGGATAAAGTCGTTGGCAATCTTATGGCTTATATGGTTTATATGGGTTAGTTTGAGTCTCATGGTTTTTCTCGCGTATTTTATTTATTTTTAGAGTGTATTTTATCGTTTTTTAGATAAAACGCTTTTTAAAGAATTAATTTAATGGCGCACCAAACTATAGGATTGTAGAATTTTATCAGCGTAGATGATTGTAATATCCGGGCGTTTTTTAGAAATCTTAGTGTTAATCAGTCTTAACCTCCCCCCTTCTTTAATGCTATAGAATTGGAGCCTTAAAGCGAGTTGTTTATCGTTAGTGCGGATTTGATGGATGCCCCTTAATTGCAAGGCTGTAGCGACTTCTTTGGCTAAGAAATGCCGGTTTAATAATTTTTCATTAGCGCCAGAAATTTTACTCCCCCATAAAAAAAGCGTTTCAGTGAGCATTAAAAGATACAAACTAAAAACGCGCAAATAATACTGCCCTCTAAATTCCTTTAAACGCACCCTAAGGCTATTTAAAACGCTTTTAACAAACAAAGGCAAACCGATTAAAGCTAAGGGGGCGAAAGTTTTTAAATCTATCTCTTGGCGCATGCTCAAAAGCAAAGGGAAAAGCCAACCGCTCGCACTCATAAAGGCTAGTAACGATGGCTTTTTATCCAAAAGGGCCTTATAGATTGTATAAGGGTAGTAGAGGAAGAATAAGGGCGAATATAAAAGCATGAGTTCTAAGCATGTGTCTATAAAATACCCACTAGGCAAGCCCTTATTGAAACTCCCGCTAAAAAGAGCGGTATTCACGCCTAAACCCACCAAAATAAAGATCGCGTTCTTAAAATAGCGTCTTCTTAAAGCGTAGGCAAAAACCCCTAGTAAAAGCGGGATAAATGCGCCGTCTAAAAACGCGCAAGCGCTGAGGGTTAAATAAGGGATTTTTTGGGTTTTGATATATAAATAGCTAACCAAAAGCCCAAGGCTTAACACCAGCACGCTTTTAGCCAATAAAATCGCAAAGAGATTCACCCCAGGCAATAAAGCGTAAGTCAATACCACATAAAGGGCGTCTTTAGGCTTTTTTAAAATCTTTCGCCCTATCAAATAAAATAAAAACATGTTAATGAGATGAGCGATCAAAAAAGGCAATCTTAAAGCCAAATCGTTTTGACCTAAAATTTCAGTGCTTTTTTGAGCGATTTGAACAAACCATACACTGCTATAAAAAAAATCTTTCGCTTCATTGTAGCTGATAGAAATTTCTTCACTCATCAACAGCCCCAAAGCTAGGACTAAAAAAACCATGATGATAAAGACTAAATCGCTTAAATCAAAGCTTCTTGTTTTTTTCTCTGGATAAATAAAATAGCGGAAATATAACAGAGTGCTTTGTAAGGGGCTTAGTTGCATGACTTAAATTTTTTTTAATTCTTTTAAAAGAGCGGGCAAAGCAATGAGTAAGCCTGAACATAAAATCAAAGCCACCCCTAAAGAGCTTTTAAGATCCAAAAATGTATCGCCCAAATACAGCCCAAACAACAGCCCCCAAACAATGCGGGTGTATTCAATGGGGGCAATGATCCCAGCAGGAGCGTTCATGTAAGCATAGGTTAAGAAATACTGCCCTAAAGTCCCGCTAATCCCTATTAAAGAAATCCACAAAATGTCTTCTTTTCTAGGGATATGAATACCTGTGGATAAAAAAGGAATATCAACAAACATGCCCGCTAATCCAAGAAGGCTCATGCCAAAGGCGAACGCTAAAATCACGGCTTGCTTGTCATAATATTCCCTCAAATCCCTTAAAGTGATATACGCTAAAGACACAAAGATCCCGCTCAATATACCCATAAAAATTTCAACCGGCCCCACATTTTCCACGCTAGGATCTGAAATCAGCACCACCCCCACTAGCCCAATGCATGCAGAAATTAACGCGCTTCTTTTGAGCTTTTCTTTCAAAAGCAAAGGGGAAAGAAGCACCGTATAAATCGGCGCGCATTGCGAGAAAGCCGTCGCTGTAGCGAGCGAAATTTTTTCAATATTATAAAAAAACGCTAGCATGGCCAATCCCCCCACAACGACCCTAAAAGCGAGCTTTTTAAAACCGCCTTGTTTGTAACTCTTCAAGCGGTAGGGTTTGAAAGGATAAACAAGTAAGAGTAAGAGCGTCATGGTAATGGAGCGGTAAAACACGTTTTCCATAGGGGAAAAATAATCCGCTGTGATTTTAACAAACGCGCTCATGATCCCAAAGCATAAATTCGCCAAGAGTATCATTGAAACGCCAAATAAAATGGTGTTACGCATGCTTTTTGCCCATAAAGATTTTAAGGTAGTTTAACCTAAAATCTCTAATTAAGACTTAAAGTTTTTAAGCTCTAAAAACATAAAAGTTGCATTGATTGGTAAAATCATGCTATAACAATGTTCTAGGAGTTTTACCTTTTGTTTTGTCTAGAATCATTCTAGAGCTTTTAGCATTTCAAACTCCTTATAGAAATATGAAAACATAAAAACACGAATCCTTTTTGAAAATAAACTCCTAGACCCTTTTTAAAGGGTTTGAACGCCACTATTAGAAAACTCTTTTAAGCTTTTTAAGTCCTTTGTTTTGTTAAAACCCCATGTTAGAGGCTTATCTCATTAGGGAATGGATTTTGCTTAATATCAGCGTAAAATTCAATTTTAGGAAATTCACATGGCTGTTTCTTCTATCAATCAGTTTGATTCTAACCTTTATGGGCTTTTAAACGCTAAAAGCGCTCCTAAAGAAGACCTAGCTCCTGTTGAAAACACAGAAAAAATAGAGCGAGAAAAAAAGGACGCTCCAACAGAAAACCTCCCCTTCAACCCTGACAAGCGAGAGACTTACGGCTTTTTGGTTTTAGAATTGATGAGCGATAGAGAGTATGAGGCTTTTTTAAGGGCTACGGCTGGGATGGATGAGAGCCAGAAACGCTTGGCCGCTCAGTCGCTCTATAGTTTGACGGATTTTTATAACGGGAAATTCTCTAAAGAAGTGGAAAACGCCCCCAAACAACCGGTGAATGGCTTGCACAAAAAAGCCTTTCAAACCTTTAACGCCACCAACCATAACGCTTTTTTGCAACGCTATCAAAACGCTTACAACAACCCTTCGTCTATGGATGTTATCCTTTAAAGATTAATCAAGGATTGATCATTAAAAACGCTTTTGAGCGTTTTGATGATGACCGACGCCCAGTGGGATAAAGCTAAAAATTTGGGTTCAATCCGTTTCTTCCAAACTCTTAAACACCTTGATGAGATCGATATGCTCATCAATATCATGCACTCTTAAAACGCTCGCTCCATTTTGCAACGCCATTAAATGCAAACTCAAAGTGCCGGCGAGCCGGTTTTGAACTTCACGCCCGGTGATAAGCCCGATCGTGTTTTTACGACTCGCTCCCACCAATAGGGGTTTTTTGAATTTGAGAAAGTGGCTTAAATGCTTGATTAAGGCTAAATTATGTTCTTTTAATTTAGCGAATCCAAACCCTATATCTAAAATAATATCTTGAAGCGCGTATTTTTCTAAAACCTCTAATTTTTCTTTAAAAAAACGATCCATTTCATCAAATAAATTGTGGTAAAAAACATTTTCTTGCATGTCTTTGGGGGTTTTTTGAGTATGCATTAAAATGCAAGTGGGCTTGTAATCTCTGGCGACTTCTAGCATTGCAGCGCTATTAAAACCGCTCACATCATTAAGGATGGAAAAATGATGCTCCAAAGCCATTTGAGCGGTTGTGGCATGGTAGGTGTCTATGCTGAATTTAGCGCATTGGTAGAGTTTTTGGGATTTGATCTCTAATAAAATTTCTTTTAAGCGATCCTGCTCTATTTTTGGATCAATGATTTCACTCTCTGGCCTTGAACTGGCCGCGCCTATATCAATGAGCGTGATACCCTTTTCTAGCCATTGATAGATTTCTTCAAGCGCTTTTTTACTATCAAACCGGCTCTTTTCATAGAAACTATCCGGCGTGAGATTCAAAATTGCCATGATCTGTGGGGCGTTAGGTTTTTTAGCTTTGAGGTGGCTTTTTAATTCTTGCGCTAAATGTTTAAGCCCAAAGGGTTGGGAATGGCACTTAGCAATAAGGCGTTCTAACTGGCTAGCGCTCGCAATCAACACCCCATCATAAAAAGGCTCTTTAGCTAAAATACAATCTCTTGGCGTGGCAAAATCGCCCCCAACGCTTATGGCCTCTTGCTTTAAAATAAGCGCAGCACTTAAGGGCAGATGTTGGATTTCAAAAACAAAGCTAACGCCTTTTTGGCACATGCGATCTTGTGCGATCTTTTCTGGGCCTATTTTTTGTAGAGCGTTTTTGAGCGCATTAGGGTTAAGGCATTTTACAATCATGGCGTTTTCTTTTTGGATAAAAGGCTTAAAAGCAGGGGTAAAAGATTATAGCTGAGCTTGTAATAAGAGCTGTTAGCCTTGATCGCTAAATCAAAGGCTTGCAATTCTTGCTCGTTTAAGGGGATCTTATGCCTGTTAACGCTCTCTAACAGGCTTTCAATTTTTTCCCTCTGATTTTCTCTGGAATCAAAATTTTCTTTGTCTAAATTTTTTAAAAACGCATAAATATCTTTCAAATCCAGCCTTGATAAATCCAAATCTAAAGGTTTTAGGGGGATTTTCTGGCGTTTATCTTCTTTGATTAGGCGGGATTTAATGGTGGCTAAAACATGGTTTGGGCTTTTAGCAAACATGATAAAACAAACGTTATTTGGGGGTTCTTCTAAGATTTTTAAAAGCGCGTTTTGGGCTTCTGTGCCATAGCTGGGCGCGGCGATTAAAAAGGCGTTCAGTTCGCTGTGTTTTAAGTGTGCCTTTGAAATCACTTCTTTAGCATGCTCTATTTTAAAATCCTTATTGAAAGTTTTGATCACCTTTTTGTCTTTTTCAATGATCTCGGTGTAGAATTTAATGTGGTGTTCAAAAAGGCTTGCAGCCTCTTCTAGGCTCTCTTCAAGATTGTCCGTATAAATAAGGCGGTTGAGGTTTTTCACAGAGTAACCTTATTGTATAGCACGCTAAAAAGCGCGTTTTCAAAGAGTTTGAAGAGCTGTAATAATTTATAATCCAATAAGCTGTCATGCTCTTTTAAAAGCAAGCAATCTTCTTTAAGCTCTTCAAAAAGCCATAAAAAACTAGGGATTTTACTCAGTAGTATCGTTTTCAAGCCTTCATTTTCAATTCTCCCAACATGCCAAAACATGGGGTTTTGATAAGTCAGCTCTATGGTGGCTAGAGAGAGATTCGCATCGTTTTTTGGGTAGAAAGAAGAAGCGTTAAAATCAATGACTGGCAATAAGGGGCGCTCTTTTAAATCTTTAGGGTTTAGGTTAGAAAGAATGTAGTTTAAAAACCAGTGCCTAGAAGAATCAGCGCTCACCAACAGCGATCCGCCATTAAGCACATGCGAGATGGTTTGCGCGATGAGCTTTGCATAGCTTGATCGCTCTAATTCCAGCCACCCGCTTTGTTGAGCAATAAACTCTCCTTGATCGCGCACAAATTCCTTGATCCAGTCGTAGAAATTTTTCATTGATCCAATTGATACACCGCATGCAAAGTTCTAACGGCTAGTTCAGCGTATTTAATGTCAATCAAAACCGAAATTTTAATCTCGCTTGTAGAAATCATCATGATATTGATATTGTCTTTGGCTAGGGCTTTAAAAGCGATGCTCGCTACCCCAGAATGCGACTTCATGCCCACGCCCACTATGGAAACTTTAGCGATATTTTCATCATAATCAATGGAATCCATTTGCGCTAAAAAAGGCTTTAAGGCTTGCTTGGTTTCTTCTATTTGGGTTTTAACGATCGTAAAATCCAAATCGGTTTTGCCGTCTCTGCCGATCGTTTGGACTATCATATCCACATTAATGCGATACTCCGCTAAAGCGCCAAAGATTTCAGCGGCAATGCCAGGCCGATCTTCCACGCCCTCCATGCTCACACGAGCCTGATTCTTATCCAATGCGATCCCACTCACTATAGGGGTTTCCATGCGTTCTCCTTTAAAGTCTTTTTCAGCCACAATGAGCGTGCCTTCGCTATGGTTAAACGAATTGCGAGTCACTAATTTCATGCTGAGTTTTTTGGCTAATTCTACCGAGCGGTTTAATAACACTTTAGCCCCCATAGAAGCCAGTTCAAGCATTTCATCATAGCTGATTTGCGCGATTTTTTGAGCCTTTTCTTCAATGCGCGGATCGGTGGTATAAACGCCATCCACATCCGTATAGATTTCGCACAAATGCGCTTTTAAAGCCCCGGCCAAAGCGACCGCGCTCAAATCGCTCCCCCCACGCCCTAAAGTCGTTGTTTCACCTTGAATATCAGCGCCTTGAAACCCAGCGATCACCACAATGTAGTTTTTTTCTAAAAGCTCTGTGATGCGTTTGGTGTCAATGGATTGGATCACGGCGTTTTGAAAATGCGAGCTGGTTAAAATACCCGCTTCTTTCCCGCTCAAGGAAATGGCTCTATGCCCATACCTCTCTAACGCCATGCTCAAAGCCGCGCTTGAAATCCATTCCCCCGCGCTCACAATCCTGTCCATTTCTCGCTTGTTAGGGTTATGGCTAAAATTCTTGCCAAATTCTAAAAGCCTGTCGGTTTCGCCGCTCATCGCAGAAACCACCACCACGACTTGATGCCCTAATTTAACGCTTTCTAAAACCCTTTGGGCGACATTGTGGATTCTTTCTATGCTGCCCATGCTCGTGCCGCCGTATTTTTGAACGATTAACACCCTATAAATACCCCTCTCTTTTGAAATAAGCAATGACTTGGCGGTACACTTGACGCTTAAAGGGAACGATTTTTTTAAGCAAATCCTTGAGATGGATGAATCGATAGGCTCTAAATTCTGGCGTGTGTTTGTTCAAATCAATGTTGTTCGCATGCTTTAGGCGCACTAAAAAATAGCGTTGTTTTTGCCCATCAAACGCATAGAATTTATGCTCCATATTGCTTGGGAAATCATAAGCGATCCATCTGGGGTATTGCGCCAAAATCTCTATTTCATTCGTGCCAATTTCTTCTAATAATTCTCTATAAAGCGCTTCTAATGGGGTCTCTCCCTCATCAATGCCCCCTTGAGGGAATTGCCACGCCCCTTCAATATCTATGCGCTCAGCGATAAAAACTTCGCATGCGTTAGGGTAGTCTGGCGACATGATAATGGCCGCAACGTTAGGACGATATTTTTTATGTAGCATAGGTCTTTATTTTAGCTCTTTCTTGTTTGATATAAGATCGTATTATAGTGTATGCTGGCTTTAAATAGGGTTAAGAACGCCATTAAAATCAAAAATTAAGAAAAAAGGGCTTGAAGCTAATTTCAATAGCACCAAGAACACTATTGAAATTAAGAAAGTTTATTTGAGAGTGGGGATGTATTTGGCTAAAGCTTTGATGTCTTCATCGCTTAATTTTTTAGCTTGTGCGGTCATGACAGGATTCTTGTTGGCACCGCTTTTAAAATCCATAAGCTCTTTTTCAATTTCCGCTTCACTCATCATGTTGACGATTTTGCTTTTGCCTAAAGCTTTCTTTTCAAACTTAACCCCATGGCAAGCGGCACAACTTTTTGCAAGAGCTTTAACATCTGTTGCCATTAAAGCGTTTGCGAACGCTAAAACGCCTAAAGCCATAACAACCTTTTTCATAATTTGTCTCCTTTACTTATCAAAATGATCCTAAAATGATACAATTACAAGTTTAAGTTTTGCTTAAAATGAAGTGAAAATGAGAGAAATAAATATGATTTTATACATTCATATCCCTTTTTGTGAAAATAAATGCGGTTATTGCGCTTTCAATTCCTATGAAAATAAGCATGGGCTAAAAGAAGAATACACTCAAGCGTTATGCCTGGATTTAAAGCATGCGTTAAGTCAAACTGACGAACCAATTGAAAGTATTTTTATTGGTGGCGGCACGCCCAACACTTTAAGCGTCAAATCTTTTGAAAGGATTTTTGAAAGCATTCATCAACATGCACGCTTGAGCATGGAATGTGAGATCACCACTGAAGCTAACCCTGAACTCATTTCTAAAGCCTGGTGTCAAGGCTTAAAAGATTTAGGGATCAACCGCTTGAGTTTGGGGGTGCAAAGTTTTAGGGAAGATAAATTATTGTTTTTAGAGCGCCAGCATTCTAAAAATATTGCTCCTGTGATAGAAATTGTTTTAAAAAGCGGGATTGAAAATATCAGCATTGATTTGATTTATAACACCCCATTAGATAATGAAAACTCTTTAAAAGAAGAATTGAAACTCGCTAAAGAACTCCCTATCAACCACTTGAGCGCTTACGCTTTGAGTATTGAAAAAAACACGAATTTAGAAAAAAACGCCAAAAAACCCTCATGCGCTCATTTTGACAATGTGGTGAGAGAGGTTTTAGAGGGCTTTTCTTTCAAGCAATACGAAGTGTCTAATTACGCCAGAAATTATCAAGTCAAACATAATCTAGCTTACTGGGGGGCTAAAGATTACTTAGGGTGCGGGGCTGGGGCTGTGGGCTGCGTGGCGAATGAACGCTTTTATGCGAAAAAACTCATAGAAAACTACATTAAAGACCCCCTAAAACGCCAAGTTGAGACGCTTAATAAACAAGACAAGCGCTTAGAAAAGCTGTTTTTAGGCTTGAGGTGTGAGCTGGGGGTTGAGCTTAGCTTGTTAGATGAAAATAAAGTAAAGTTTTTGATTGAAGAGGATAAGGCTTTCATTAAAAACAACCGATTGATAGCGAGCGATTTTTTCATGGCCGATGAAATGGCTTTGTGGCTGTTATGATTGTGGGCTCTGCTTTAATCAAGCGTCAATAAAACGCCAAAAAGCGTTTTTTAATTAACGCCTACAAAATTTTTAGCCAAAAACCAACCAACAGCTACCCCAATAAGCCCTAAAATGTTCGTGCCTAAGACATAAGAAATGGCTTCAAGGTATTGGGATTTTTGCAAGAGTTTTAAAGTGTCTAACCCATAAGAAGAAAAGGTCGTAAAACCCCCTAAAACCCCAGTGACAAAGAAAATCCCAAAATCATCACCAAAAACTTTTTTAACAGCCAAATGCCCCATAAAGCCGATGACAAAGCACCCTATGATATTCACGCTAAAAGTCCCTAAAGGGAAACTTTCAAACATTAAAAATTTACTGGGCATCATTTTGCCCACAAAATACCTTAACGAACTTCCTATAGCCCCCCCTAAAGCGGCCCATAAAAAGACAAGATTCATGCATCATCCTTTAAAAAATAACTGAGAGCATTATAATGAGGTGTTTTTAACATTCCTTAACCCTCAAACTCAAAGCCAACTCTAAACACGCTTCTAAGGAGGGCTTTTTGGCAATATAGCTTGGAATGCCTTTCTCTTGTAAATAAAGAGCGGTCGTGTTGCCAATGCTTATAGCGGTGTAATTTTCTAAAAATTCAAAATAGTGTAAAAAGGCTTTTGCATGGCTTATAGCGGTAAAAATAAGAACGCTCTTTTCTTTGGGTTTTAGGGCGTTTTGTTCACTTAAAGTCAAATGTTTGAGCTTGTTTTCATAAACAACGGCTTGTTGGAAATTGATGCCATGTTCTAAAAGAATGGTGTCTAAAGAAGAGGCAATCTCTTTTGCCCTGAGATACAGAACGCTTTTTTTTTCCAATAAAGGAAGGATTTCTTTAGCGAACTCTTTGCCATGGGCTTTTTCCCCTATAAAGGCGACTTTAAAATGGTGATCTTGTAAAGTTTTTGCGGTGGGTTCGCTCAAAGCGTAAGCAGGAATGTTTTGTAAAATTTTGAGTTTGGGGCTGTTTTTTAGAGTTTCTAACAAGGAAAACACCGCATTTTTAGAAGTAAAAATAAGGGCGTTAAAAGGGGTTGGATCTAATTCTAAGGGATAGTAGCACAATTCATTTAAAATGAGAGTCTTACAAGGGGCGATTCTTTGAGAATGCACCCATACAATCTCCCTCATGCCTAGTTTTTTTTATCGCAAGTGTCATCATAGACCATTCTAAAGCCGTATTTTTCAAAATCATAGACATTGCCCTCTAAATAATAGGGCGTATAGCCTAATTCATGCATGCTTTTAGCCGCATCTAAAGCTCTGCGGCCAGCCCTGCAATGGAGCAACACTTTTTTATCTTTGTGTTGGGCTAAAAAATCAGCGAGCTTTTCTTGGTCATTGACGCTAATGAGCGTAGCGTTAGGCAAATGCAATTCTTCATATTCGTCCAATTCGCGCACATCCACGACAATAAAATCATTGAAATTGACTTCTTCTAAACTGATTGCATAATCTTCAAGCATGTTTATCCTTAATTTTTAAAGTAAGGTTATGTTACAATGATTTGATAAATAGGAATGTTTAAGGAGTGTGTGTGGAAGAAAATTATGATGCTTTTTTTACCGAAGCGAGTGGGTTTTTAAACGAGCGGATCTTTAAGGATTATTTACGCCGTTTGGCTTATGGCATTGATGCGTCATGTTATCGTTATATCCCTAAAATAGTTGTTTGGGTGAAGGATGAAGAAGAAGTTCAAAAGCTTTGTGTTTTAGCCAAAAAGCATGGCGTTTCATTGACTTTTAGAGCGGCTGGGAGTTCCTTATCAGGGCAAGCGATCTGTGATGGGGTGCTGGTTATGGCTACGCATTTTTTCAAAGACGCTCAAATTTTAAATAACGCTACAAGCATTCAGCTTTCATGCGGGGTCATAGGAAGCCATGCGAACGCTTTATTAAAACCTTACCATAGAAAAATAGGCCCAGATCCCTCTACGATAAACACCGCTATGATAGGGGGGATTGTCGCTAATAACGCTAGCGGGATGTGTTGTGGGGTGGAGCAAAACAGCTACAAAACCCTAAAATCCTTAAGAGTGATTTTAGCTGATGGCACTCTTTTAGACACGGCCAATCAAGAGAGCGTTGAGAGTTTCAAAAACGCGCACAAAGATTTGATTGAAGGGGTTTTGAATTTAAGAAAAGAGATTTTAGAAGACAAAGAATTGCATGCTCTCATTAAGAAAAAATACGAGATCAAAAACACCACCGGCTACAGCTTAAACGCTCTCATTGATTTTGAAGACCCTATTGAGATTATCAGCCATTTATTCATAGGCTCTGAGGGGACTTTAGGTTTTATTTCAAGCGTGGAATTAGAATGCGTGAAAGACTACGCTCATAAAACTTGCGCGTTATTGTTTTATGAAAATTTAGAGCGATGCGCCAAAGCCGCTCAAATTTTAGCCGCCTTAAAAGCCAAACAATCCGAAATGATTTCTTCAGCAGAGCTTATGGATTATGCGTGCTTAAAAAGCGTGAAAGGCTTGGAGGGCATGCCCAGAGTGATTTTAGAAATCAAAGAGCCTAACGCATGCTTACTCATTCAAAGCGAAAGCGATGATCCTTTAATTTTAGAAAACAACATGCAAACGATTTTAAACGCCTTGAATGCGATACCGGTCGTTTTAGATTCTCAAATCAGTAGTGATCCTGATATTTATCAATCGTGGTGGAAGATCAGAAAAGGCATTTTCCCTATCGCAGCGTCTCAAAGGAAAAGCCAAAGCTCTGTGATCATTGAAGACGTGTGCTTCAGTCAAGAAAATTTTGTAGAGGGGGCAAAAGCGATTGAAGGGCTTTTAAAAAAACATGGCTTTAAGGATAATGGCATTATTTTTGGGCATGCGTTAAGCGGGAATTTGCACTTTGTCGTTACGCCGATTTTAGAAAATGAAGCTGAAAGAAAAGCGTTTGAAAATTTAGTTTCTGAGATGTTTTTAATGGTGAGCAAAAGCTCTGGCTCTATTAAAGCCGAACATGGCACAGGCAGGATGGTAGCCCCCTTTGTGGAAATGGAGTGGGGAGAAAAAGCCTATAAAATCCACAAGCAAATCAAAGAATTGTTTGATCCTAACGGCATTTTAAACCCTGATGTGATCATCACAAACGATAAAGAAATCCACACTAAAAATTTAAAGAGCATTTACCCTATTGAAGAGCATTTGGACATGTGCATGGAATGCGGGTTTTGTGAAAGGATTTGCCCCAGTAAAGATTTATCCTTAACGCCACGACAACGAATCGTTATCCACAGAGAGGTAGAGCGTTTAAAAGAAAGGGTTAGTCATGGTCATAATGAAGATCAAGTTTTATTAGATGAGCTTTTAAAAGAGTCTGAATATTTAGCGCATGCCACTTGCGCGGTGTGCCATATGTGTTCTACCCTATGCCCTTTAGAAATTGATACCGGAAAGATTGCCCTAAATTATTATCAAAAAAACCCTAAAGGCGAAAAGATCGCTTCAAAGATCCTTAATCACATGCAAACAACCACAAGTGTGGCTCGTTTTTCTTTAAAAAGCGCTCGCTTAGTTCAAAACCTCATAGGCTCTCATAACTTAGTGAGCCTAACCAAAGGGATTAAAAAGTTCATCAAGCCTTTCCCTAAAGCCTTTCATTACATGCCCAAAAACAACGCCTATCCTTTAGAAAATAAAACGCTTAAGGGTGGAGAAAAAGTCATTTATTTCAGCACTTGCATCAACCGCTCGTTCGCTCCATCAAAAGAAATGGCGGATAAAAGATGCATTCAAGAAGTGTTTGAATCCTTATGCCAAAAAGCCAAAGTTTCGGTGATGTATCCTAATGGATTGGATGCGCTTTGTTGCGGGAAAGCCTTCATCAATTACACTGACTTAACCAAACAAAACAATGAAAAAAACCATGCGATTTTTTTACAATTAAGCGATGAGGGAAAAATCCCCATTGTTTTAGACCATAGCGCTTGTTCGACGCATTTTTTCAAGCAAATGAAAGCTTATAAGGATTTGAAAGTCTATGATTTGAGCGTCTATATTGAAGAAGTTCTAAGCCCAAAATTAAAATTCAACCCCATTAACGAAGACATAGGGTTATACACGATGTGTGCTTTAAAGTTAGAGAATAAAGAAGAGTTGTTATTCAATTTGGCTAAAAAATGCACTTTGGGCGAGATTATTATCCATAAAGAGACGGGCTGTTGTGGCTTTGCGGGGAATAAGGGCTTCTTCACCCCTGAACTAAACGAGAGCGCTTTAAACGGCTTTCAAGAATTTTATCAATCCTATGATCTTAAAAGGGGCTTTTCCACTTCTAGCACTTGCGAAATCGGTTTGAGTGAAAAAACCCAATTCGCTTGGCAGCATATCGCTTATTTAGTGGATGCTTGCACGCTTTAAATGGTGTATAATTAAGGACTTTCTTTAAAGGGTAAAGGCATTGGATAACGCTCTCAAACATCTTGCCATTATTATGGATGGTAATGGCAGGTGGGCTAAATTAAAGAATAAAGCTAGGGCTTATGGGCATAAAAAAGGCGTAAAGACCCTAAAAGACATCACGATCTGGTGCGCTAACCATAAGTTAGAATGCTTGACTTTATACGCTTTTTCTACGGAAAATTGGAAACGCCCTAAAAGTGAAGTGGATTTTTTGATGAAAATGCTTAAAAAATACCTTAAAGATGAGCGATCCACTTACTTGGATAATAACATACGCTTCAGGGCGATAGGGGATTTAGAGGGCTTTTCTAAAGAACTGAGGGATACGATTTTACGGCTTGAAAACGATACCAGGCATTTTAAGGATTTTACGCAAGTTTTAGCCCTTAATTACGGATCTAAAAACGAGCTTTCAAGGGTGTTTAAAAACTTATTAGAAAACCCACCTAGCCATATAAATAATATAGAAAGCTTAGAAAATGAAATTTCTAATCGTTTGGACACGCATGATTTGCCGGAAGTGGATTTGTTGTTACGGACAGGGGGGGAAATGCGCTTGTCTAATTTTTTATTGTGGCAGTCCAGTTATGCGGAATTGTTTTTCACGCCGATTTTATGGCCTGATTTCACCCCTAAAGATTTAGAAAATATCATTAGCGATTTTTACAAAAGAGTGCGCAAATTTGGGGAATTAAAATGCTAGTAGAAATAGAGAATTTGACTAAAACTTATGGGAGTTTAAAAGCGCTAGACAATATCAGTTTGAAACTACCCAAACAGCAATTTATAGGGCTTTTAGGCCCTAATGGGGCGGGCAAAACCACTCTGTTAAAAATTTTAGCTGGATTGAATTTGAACTATCAAGGGGAAGTGAAAATTTTAGATCAAAAGATCGGCATAGAGACGAAAAAAAGCGTGGCGTTTTTAAGCGATGGCGATTTTTTAGATCCTAAATTAACGCCTTTAAAAGCGATCGCTTTTTACAAGGATTTTTTCAGCGATTTTGATGAATCAAAAGCCCTAAATTTGCTAAAACGCTTCAGTGTGCCTTTAAAAAGAGAATTCAAAGCCCTTTCAAAAGGCATGAGGGAAAAATTACAGCTGATTTTAACCCTATCACGAAACGCTTCTTTGTATCTTTTTGATGAGCCGGTGGCTGGGATTGACCCTATTGCAAGAGAAGAGATTTTTGAGTTAATCGCTAAGGAGTTTAGCCAAAACGCAAGCTTGCTAGTCTCTACGCATTTGGTGGTGGATGTGGAAAAGTATTTAGACAGCGCGATTTTTTTAAAAGAAGCCAAAGTAGTGGCTTTTGGGGATGTGGGAGAATTAAAAAAAGGGTATAGCAGTTTGGAAGCGGCGTATAAAGAAAGGCTGAAATAGATCAGTCAGTTTCTCTTAAAACGCCTAAACGCCAATCAAAACTATCACAGATTGTTGGAATATTTTTGCATGGAATTTCTTTAAAATTTAAGTATAATTGTAAGAATCGCCTGGGTGATTTGCGTTTCTTATTGATGGCAAGTTCGTTGAAAAAATAAGTTAGGCTAAGGTAGTGGTTTTTGTGTGATGGCATTTTTTAAATCTGCCCCTAAGAAAATCCTCCTAGCCTTATTAGTGTAGGTTTGTTGAACTTATGCACATGTAAAAGTAGCGGTCATCTGGGTTTAAAAACAACCACATTTTAGGAAAGACATGAAAGATAACAACAACTATAATGTTTTAATTGTGGGGAATAAGGGGCGAGAGTATGCTTTGGCTCAAAGGCTTCAGCAAGATGAGCGAGTGAATGCTTTGTATTTTTGTTTGGGTAATGGTGGCACTCAAGATTTGGGCGAAAATCTGGAATGCGAACATTACGAGCATATCGTGGAATTAGCCCTGAAAAAACAGATCCATTTAGCCATCATTTCAGAAGAAGAGCTTTTGGTTTTAGGGCTTACAGAGATGCTAGAAAAAGCGGGGATTTTAGTGTTTGGAGCTTCCAAAGAAGCGGCTAAGTTAGAGGCTTCTAAAAGCTATATGAAAGCTTTTGTTAAAGAATGCGGTATCAAAAGCGCGTCTTACTTTGAAACAAACGACTTAAAAGAAGCTTTGAGTTACATTCAAAACGCTTCTTTCCCCTTAGTCATTAAAGCGTTGAATAAAAACACAAGCATTGTCCATCAACAAGAAGAAGCGTTAAAAATCCTTGAAGACGCTTTAAAACAAAGCAATGAGCCTGTGATCATAGAGCCTTTTTTAGAGGGGTTTGAGCTTTCAGTTACAGCGCTCATAGCCAATGATGATTTTATCTTGTTGCCCTTTTGCCAAAACTACAAACGCTTATTAGAGGGGGATAATGGGGTCAATACAGGAGGTATGGGGGCCATCGCTCCTGCAAACTTTTTCTCTAATGAATTAGAAGAGAAAATAAAAAATCATATTTTTAAACCCACTTTAGAGAAACTTCAGGCTGACAACACGCCTTTTAAAGGGGTTTTACTCGCTGAAATTGTAATCATAGAAGAAAAAGGTGTTTTAGAGCCGTATTTATTGGATTTTAGCGTGCGTTTTAAAGATATTGAATGCCAGACGATTTTACCCCTTTTAGAAAGCTCGCTTTTAGATTTGTGTTTGGCTACAGCCAAAGGGGAATTGCATTCTCTTGAATTGGTGTTTTCTAAAGAATTTGTGATGAGTGTCGCGCTTGTTTCTAGGAATTACCCCACTAGCTCTTCGCCCAAACAAACCCTTTATATTGATCCGGTTGATGAAAAAAAGGGTCATTTGATTTTAGGGGAGGTGGAGCAGGATAATGGCGTGTTTGAAAGCAGTGGGGGGAGGGTGATCTTTGCCATTGGCAGAGGAAAATCCTTATTGGAAGCCAGAAACCATGCTTACGAAATCGCTCAAAAGGTGCATTTTGAAGGCATGTTTTATCGCAAGGATATTGGTTTTAAGGTGTTAGATTTGAAAGAATATTCTTGAAGTTTAAGACAAACCAAAGAGTTTGTCTTGTTTGTTTTGAATGCGCTCTCCAAATTTAGAAAAAGAAGAAACTGAAATCATAGAAACACTCCTTATGCGTGAAAAAATGCGTTTATGCCCTTTGTATTGGCGCATCTTAGCGTTTTTAATTGATGGTTTGTTGGTAGCGTTTTTATTGAGCGATCTTTTAGACGCATGCGATTTCTTGCATTCTTTATATTGGCTGACTAACCCCATTTATCACAGCGTGTTTGTTGTAATGAGTTTTATCGTCTTGTATGGCGTTTATGAAATCTTTTTTGTGTGTTTGTGTAAGATGAGTTTGGCTAAACTGGTTTTTAGGATTAAAATCATTGATATTTATTTAGCAGATTGCCCCAGTAGGGCTATTTTATTGAAGCGTTTAGGGTTAAAGATCGTGGTTTTTCTATGCCCCTTTTTATGGTTTGTAGTATTTAAAAATCCCTATCATAGGGCATGGCATGAAGAAAAAAGCAAAAGTCTTTTGGTGTTGTTTTAATCATGATTTATTGGTTGTATTTGGCGGTCTTTTTTTTGTTGGGCACATTAGAGGCTAAAGAAATCGCTATGCAACGATTTGACAAACAAAACCATAAGATTTTTGAAATCCTTGCGGATAAAGTGAGCGCTAAAGACAATGTGATAACCGCCTCAGGGAATGCGATCTTATTGAATTATGACGTGTATATTCTAGCGGACAAGGTGCGTTATGACACCAAAACTAAAGAAGCGTTATTAGAAGGCAATATCAAGGTTTATAGGGGCGAGGGTTTGCTCGTTAAAACCGATTACGTGAAATTGAGCTTGAATGAAAAATATGAAATCATTTTCCCCTTTTATGTCCAAGACAGCGTGAGCGGGATTTGGGTGAGTGCGGATATTGCTAGCGGGAAGGATCAAAAATATAAGGTTAAAAACATGAGCGCTTCAGGGTGCAGCATTGATAACCCCATTTGGCATGTCAATGCGACTTCAGGCTCATTTAATATGCAAAAATCGCATTTGTCTATGTGGAATCCTAAGATCTATGTCGGTGATATTCCTGTATTGTATTTGCCCTATATTTTCATGTCCACTAGCAATAAAAGAACTACCGGGTTTTTATACCCTGAGTTTGGCACTTCCAATTTAGACGGCTTTATTTATTTGCAACCCTTTTATTTAGCCCCCAAAAACTCATGGGATATGACCTTTACCCCACAAATCCGCTATAAAAGGGGTTTTGGCTTGAATTTTGAAGCGCGCTACATCAACTCTAAAGACGACAGGTTTTTATTCAATGCACGCTATTTTAGGAATTACACCCAATACGTCAAACGCTATGATTTGAGGAATCAAAATATCTACGGGTTTGAATTTTTAAGCTCTAGCAGGGACACTCTACAAAAATACTTTCATCTTAAATCTAATATTGACAACGGGCATTACATTGACTTTTTATACATGAACGATTTGGACTATGTGCGTTTTGAAAAGGTTAATAAGCGTATCACGGACGCTACGCACATGTCTAGGGCGAATTATTACTTGCAAACAGAAAACAATTATTACGGCTTGAATATCAAGTATTTTTTAAACCTGAATAAAATCAACAATAACCGTACTTTCCAATCTGTCCCTAATTTGCAATACCATAAATATTTAAATTCTTTGTATTTTAGAAATTTATTGTATTCGGTGGATTATCAGTTTAGAAACACCGCAAGAGAGATTGGTTATGGCTATGTGCAAAACGCTTTGAATGTGCCGGTGGGCTTGCAATTTTCTTTGTTTAAAAAGTATTTGTCTATAGGGCTTTGGAACGATCTCCAACTATCTAATGTGGCTTTAATGCAATCTAAAAATTCCTTCGTGCCTACGATCCCTAATGAATCAAGGGAATTTGGGAACTTTGTGTCTTCAAATTTTTCCATGTATGTCAATACGGATTTAGCCAGAGAATACAACAAGCTTTTCCACACGATCCAATTGGAAGCGATTTTCAACATCCCTTATTACACCTTTAAAAACGGATTGTTTTCTCAAAACATGTATGCTTTAAGCGCGCAAGCCTTAAACAGCTACACTTCGCCTTTATTGAGAGATTATGATTATCAAGGGCGTTTGTATGACTCTGTGTGGAATCCTAGCAGTATTTTACCCAGCGATGCGAGCAATAAGACGGTGAATTTGACCCTAACGCAATACCTTTATGGCTTAGGAGGGCAAGAGTTATTGTATTTTAAAATATCGCAACTCATCAATCTTGACGATAAAGTTTCGCCCTTCAGGATGCCATTAGAGAGCAAGATCGGGTTTTCGCCCTTAACAGGATTGAATATTTTTGGGAATGTCTTTTATTCGTTTTATCAAAACCGCTTAGAAGAAATCTCCGTGAACGCCAATTACCAACGCAAGTTTTTAAGCTTTAACCTCTCTTATTTTTTAAGGAACAATTTTAGCAGTGGGATTAATAGCATTGTAGAAAATCCTGCGGATTATTTAAAGGCGGGTTTTAGCAACGACTTTGGTTACTTTTCCATGAGCGCGGATGTGGGTTATGATATTAGAAACAATGTGGTTTTAAATTGGAATGTGGGGATTTATAAAAAAATCCGTTGTTTTGGGATTGGCTTTCAATTCGTCAACCAACGACGCCCCATCCTCACCGGCGATCCCAACCAGCCTATAAGAGTGTTTGAAAATAACTATGTTAAGCTAGAATTAGACTTTTCACCGATCACTAAAACCAATGTAACTTACCGCTCTTTACAGCGTAAGTAAAAAAAAGGAATGTATTTGAATACGGATTTTAGCCATATCACCGATATAGAGGGCATGCGTTTTATCAATGAAGAAGACGCTTTGAACAAATTGATCAATGAAATCCACACGCGCCACATTGATTTAAAAGATTCCATCATGCTCGCTTTGAGTTTTAACGCTCTGTATTTAGCTCACGCTTTAGCGCAAAAATTTGGAGCGACTTATGATATACTTTTTTTAGAACCTATCCTAGCCCCTTTAAACTCAAAATGCGAGATCGCTTTAGTGAGTGAGAGCATGGATATAGTGATGAATGAAAGTTTGATCAATTCCTTTGACATCACTTTAGACTATGTTTATGGGGAAGCCAAGCGAGCTTATGAAGAAGACATTTTGTCTCACATCTATCAGTATCGCAAAGGCAATGCGATCAAAAGCTTAAAAGATAAAAATATTTTTATCGTAGATAGGGGGATTGAAACCGGGTTTAGAGCAGGGTTAGGCGTGCAAACTTGCTTGAAAAAAGAATGCCAAGACATTTATATTTTAACCCCCATTCTCGCGCAAAATGTCGCTCAAGGCTTAGAAAGTTTGTGCGATAGGGTGATTAGCGTGTATCGCCCTGAATGTTTTGTCTCTGTGGAGCATCATTATAAAGAACTCAAGCGATTGAGCAATGAAGAAATTGAAAAATACTTGGGCGCTAACAACGCGCCTAATTTAAAAAAGGAACATTAAATATGGATTTTATCACCATCAATTCTAGTAACAAAACCGAAGAATTCGCTCTCAAACAAGTGGCCAAACAAGCCACCAGCTCTCTTTTATACCGATTAGGAAAAACCATCATTTTAGCGAGCGTGTGCACAGAAAGAGAGCCTGTGAGTGAAGATTTTTTGCCTTTAGTGGTGCAGTTTTTAGAAAAATCGTATGCAGCCGGAAAAATCCCGGGCGGTTTTGTTAAAAGAGAAGGTAGGGCGCAAGATTTTGAAATCTTAACCTCTAGGCTCATAGATAGGACTTTACGCCCTTTATTCCCTAAAGATTACCGCTACCCTACCCAAATCACTTTAATGGTTTTAAGCCATGATATTGAAAATGATTTGCAAGTCTCTGCTTTAAACGCTGCTTCAGCCGCTCTCTTTTTGGCCCATATCGCTCCCATCAAAAGCGTGAGCGCTTGCAGGATCGCTAGGATTGATAACGAATTTCTCATCAACCCTAACACAAGCCTTTTGAATCAATCCAGTTTGGATTTGTTCGTGTCTGGAACGAAAGAGAGTTTGAACATGATAGAAATGCGCTCTTTGGGGCAACAATTAAACGCTTTAGAAGAGCCTTTAATGTTAAAAGCTTTAGAATTGGCTCAAAAAAGTTTGGAAGAAACTTGCACGCTTTATGAAGAGGTTTTCACGCCCCACCAAAACGAGCTGCTTTTTAAAGAAAGCCAAGGAATAATTTTTAATGAAAGGCTGTTAGATTTATTAACAAATCAGTATTTTGATGAAATCATCAAAGGCATTGAAAGTTCTGCTTTGAGCGAGCGAGAGAATGTTTTCAATGAAATTGCTAAAAAAATCAGCGAAGCCCACTCAGAATTCAGTTTAGAAGAAATTGAATTGTCTTTAGAAAAAGTGAAAAAAACTGAGATAAGGCGCATGATTATTCAAGATAAAATCCGCCCGGATAAGCGTGCGTTAGAAGAGGTGCGGCCCATTTTGATAGAGAGCGATTTACTCCCTATGGCGCACAGCTCCATTTTATTCACTAGGGGGCAAACGCAGAGCTTAGTGGTAGGGGTTTTAGGCACGGATAATGACGCTCAAACCCATGAGAGTTTGGAGCATAAAGCCCCTATTAAAGAGCACTTCATGTTTCATTACAATTTCCCTCCTTTTTGCGTGGGCGAAGCGAGTTCTATTGGCGCGACTTCAAGGCGCGAATTAGGGCATGGGAATTTGGCTAAAAGAGCTTTAGAAACGAGCATTAAAAATAAAGAGCAGGTGATACGATTGGTTTCTGAGATTTTAGAAAGCAATGGTTCAAGCTCAATGGCGAGCGTGTGCGCAGGGTCTTTAGCCCTTTATGCAAGCGGTGTGGAAATTTACGATTTAGTCGCTGGGGTGGCTATGGGCATGGTGAGCGAAGGGCAAGATCACGCTATTTTAAGCGATATTAGCGGTTTAGAAGACGCCGAAGGCGATATGGATTTTAAGATTGCCGGGAATTTAGAAGGCATTACGGCTATGCAAATGGATACCAAAATGAGCGGTATCCAACTAGAGGTTTTATACCAAGCCTTACTCCAAGCTAAAAGAGCACGGAAACATATTTTAAAAATCATGCATGAAGCGAAAGAAAAGATTGTGATCAATTTTTCCCATTTGCCTACAACTGAAATTTTTAATGTCGCGCCAGATAAAATTGTAGAAATTATCGGTCAAGGGGGGCGTGTGATTAAAGAGATAGTGGAAAAATTTGAGGTTAAAATTGATTTGAATAAACCAAGCGGTGAAGTGAAAATCATGGGGAATAAAGAGCGTGTTTTAAAGACTAAGGAATTTATTTTAAACTACTTGCATTCTTTAGATCAAGAATTGGAGCAATACGCTATTGATGAGGTGCTAGAAGCTCAAGTGAAGAGAATCGTGGATTTTGGGGCGTTTTTAAGCTTGCCTAAGGGGGGCGAAGGCTTGTTAAGAAAACAAAACATGGACAGGTGTCAAGTGGTTTTAAAAGAAGGCGATAATATCAAATGTAGGGTGATTAGTTTCAATAAGGGTAAAATCGCTTTGGATTTGGCTTAAAATTTTAAAAAGCGTTTTTTAAAAGCATTTTTAAGCTAGTTTGTATTAAAATAAATTCTTGCTTGTATTTTTGAAAGTAGAGGAACGATTCGAAATGAAAATCAAGCCCAATTTTTGAAACGGAGTGCGAAAATGAAATTTTTAGCGTTATTTTTTCTGGCTTTAGCGGGCGTTGCTTTCGCTCATGATGGTGGAATGGGTGGGATGGATATGATTAAATCTTATTCTATCTTAGGGGCGATGATCGGTTTAGGGATTGCCGCTTTTGGTGGGGCGATCGGCATGGGGAATGCGGCCGCAGCGACCATTACAGGCACAGCGAGAAACCCAGGAGTGGGCGGTAAATTGCTCACAACCATGTTCGTGGCCATGGCGATGATTGAAGCGCAAGTGATTTATACTCTAGTGTTTGCTATTATCGCTATTTATAGTAACCCATTCTTAAGTTAAGGGTTTTGATAAGCTAAATTATTGCTTAAAAAGCATGATTTAGCTATAATATTTGTTTTAAATTTTTAGCACTGGTGGTGGAATTGGTAGACACGCCATCTTGAGGGGGTGGTGGGAGCAATCTCGTGCGAGTTCGAGTCTCGCCCAGTGCACCATTAAGTTTCTTTAAGGAATAAGTGGGTATAATCTCACTCTTTGTTCTATAACGCCGAAGTGGTGGAATTGGTAGACACGCTAGACTCAAAATCTGGTGGGAGCAATCCCGTGTCGGTTCGAGTCCGACCTTCGGCACCACTACTAATAATTTTTTTCAATCTGCTTTTTATTTTTTCGTTTAAAATAGTTTTATCCCAAATAAATGCCAAATTAATGATGGATTAGCGGGTTTTTTTAAGCCTTTTTAAAGGGTTGTTTAAGAGAATTTAAAAGAATTAAAAGAGAGAGCGTTTTACTCTATTGATTTTACTCCATTAAAAGGAGTATGAGTTTAGGTATAATGGCAAGAAAAATTTGCATCAAGTTTTATTGGAATGGATGAGAAAAATCTGCTTAAGTCATGTTGATCCAAATATATTTTAACCGGAGACTCTGTCATGCTAGATCTGTCTTATAGCCTGGAGCGTGTCTTGCAAGAAGACCCGGCAGCTAGGAATAAGTGGGAGGTGCTCTTGCTTTATCCGGGCATTCATGCGCTACTTTGTTACCGCCTAGCGCATGCGTTGCACAAGCGGAGGTTTTACTTCATTGCGCGCGCACTTTCTCAGTTAGCGCGTTTTATCACTGGGATAGAAATCCACCCGGGCGCTAAGATTGGGAGAGGGCTTTTTATTGATCATGGCATGGGTGTGGTGATTGGCGAGACCACAGAAATTGGAGATGATGTTACCATTTATCATGGCGTAACTCTAGGGGGCACGGGCAAGTTCAAGGGCAAGCGCCACCCTACTTTAGGCAACCGAGTGGTAGTGGGGGCAGGGGCTAAGGTCTTGGGCGCGATTTATGTGGGCGATGATGTGAGGATTGGGGCTAATGCGGTGGTGCTTTCAGATTTACCCACGGGTTCTACGGCTGTAGGCGCTAAAGCTAAAACCATCACAAAGGATCGTTAATTTTAGACAAGCGGTTGAGCTAATTTGCGCGATGCGGGTTATTTTGAGATAAATTGGTTAATGAGACTGATTTTATGAGAGTTAAGCGGGTTTGTTATTAAGCTATTCTTTAGGGATTTTGTGATAAAATACTTAAATACTTAAATACTTAAATACTTAAATACTTAAATACTTAAATACTTAAATACTTAAATTAGGTTTATCTGTTAGTTAGGCTATAGACTGGTAGTTTGGCGTTGGGTATATCACAATTTATATTTTAGGAGATTTATAATGGCGGTTGTAATTAAAGTCGTTAATGGCAAAATACAGGAATTTGAGAATGGTAGCTTTAAAAGAACTTATGGTAGTAACGCTGTTAATGTGCAAGTTTCAGGTGGTATAGTGGCTGTAACCACATCAAAGGGTAAAGTGGAAGAATATAAAGATGGTAGCTATAAAAGAACCTACTAGAAAATAGGGTAATAGTGGCAATAGCTTTGATGTATTCAGCTAGTAGGGGGTGTCGCTGTTTTTCTAGTGGTGTTTTAATGAGCAGTTGTGATAGAAAAAGTCCTTGTTTGCAATAGGAGAGGTGTCAGCTATTTATTGTTTTAGTAAAGCCCTTGGTAGGGCGTGCGTTAAAAGACGCTTATTGTTTTGCATAGAACTGATTAGTTGGTTTTAAGATTATTTTAATCGTGGGGGTTAGGACTTATTCATAATCAAGTTATGTTACAATACATAAAATTTAACTTTAATATAGCTATACCATTTAAAGAAGCATATACAAACACAGATCAATGAACTACATCGGCTCTAAATACAAGCTCATTCCCTTTATTAAGGAAAATATCCATGCGGTTGCGGGCAACGATCTCTCTGGCGCGATTTTTTGTGATCTGTTCGCTGGGACGGGCATTGTGGGGCGTGTGTTTAAAAAAGCTGTTAATAAGGTTATTTCTAATGATTTGGAGTATTATAGCTTTGTTTTGAATCAAAATTATATCGGCAACATTCAAGAAATCCCCAATAAAGAAGAGCTTATTGATAGGCTCAATAGCGTTGCTTTAAAAAAGGGTTTTATCTATTCGTATTATTCTTTAGGGGGGAGTTCAAGGCAGTATTTTAGCGAAACAAACGCTCAAAAAATTGATGCGATGCGTCTAAAAATTGAAGAGCTTAAGCTTTCTCAAAACATTGATAATTGCGCGTATTATTTTTTGCTCGCATCGCTATTAGAGAGCGCGGACAAGGTGGCTAACACCGCTTCAGTTTATGGGGCTTTTTTAAAACGCCTTAAAAAAAGCGCTCAAAAAGAACTCATCTTAAAAGGCGCTCATTTTGATGTGAGTTTAAACGCTAATGAAGTGTACCAGCAGGATTCTAATGATTTGATTGGAAAGATTTCAGGGGATATTTTGTATTTAGACCCCCCTTATAATGCGAGGCAATACGGGGCGAATTACCATTTATTGAACACGATTGCTGCTTATACTCCCTTTGCTCCAAAAGGCAAAACCGGCTTGCCCAGTTACCAGAAATCCTCTTTTTGCTCTCGTTCTCAAATCTTAAACGCTTTTGAAAACTTGATCAAAAAAGCGCGATTCAAATATATTTTTTTAAGCTATAACAATGAAGGGCTTATGAGCGAGACAGAGATTAAAAATATCTTAAAAAAATACGGCGCTTACTCCTTAATGACCAAAACTTACATGCGTTTTAAAGCGGATAACAAACGCGCCCATAAAGCCGCGCACACCAAAGAGTGTTTGCATATTCTTATCAAATAAGAGTCAAGATAGCCTAACCTTAAATGGCAAAAATAATCGCTTAAATACCGCTTGAATAAGGTAAAATGAAACCAAAATAAGCCTATAAAAAAGGGGAAATCATGGCGCTTGAAGTGGTTTTATGGGATTTTGATGGCGTGATTTTTGACAGCATGCATTTAAAATATGAAGGGTTTAAGGCGTTGTTTCAAAAGCATGGCAACAAGAATCAAGAGGATTTGAAACAATTTGAAGTTTATCACTATCAAAGTGGAGGGATTTCAAGGAATGAAAAAATCCAATATTTTTATAACGAGGTTTTAAAAACCTCTATCGCTCAAGAAGAAGTGGATGCATTAGCCCTAGAGTTTGGCGCTATTATAGAACAAAAGCTTTTTGATAGGGAGCATTTGAATAGCGAAGTGATGGCGTTTATTGATGAGCATTATCAAAATTACATTTTCCATATCGCTTCAGCGGCCTTGCATAGCGAATTGCAAGTGTTGTGCGAGTTTTTAGGGATCATTAAGTATTTTAAGAGCGTTGAAGGGAGTCCGCCTAATAAACCCAAGATCATCGCCAATATCATTCAAAAATACGCCTATAACCCAAGCCGCATGCTAATGATAGGCGATAGCGTCAATGACTATGAAAGCGCTAAGGCTAATAAAGTGGCGTTTTTGGGTTACAACAGCAAGGTTTTGAAAAATTTAGTGGGTCAAAACGGCTATCAAGGGAAGTATTTGGAGAGCTTTAAGGGGTTTGATTTACAAAACTTTATAAAAGAGTAAAGCCAGCTTTAGCCGAGATTGTCTTTGTGTTGGCTCATATCAATGATGACTTCACAGCGTTCAATCGTGCTTAAGCGGTGGGCGATAACGATTAGGGTTTTATCTTTGGCGATTTGATAGATTTCATCCATGATTTTACTCTCGGTTTCATTGTCTAGGGCTGAAGTGGCTTCATCTAAAACCAAAATTTCAGGGTTATCGTATAAGGCTCTTGCAATGCCTATGCGCTGTTTTTGACCGCCACTAAGCTTAGCGCCCCCTTCGCCCACTTGGGTTTTAAGGCCTTCATGCTCGCATAAAAAATCATAAATATGAGCCATTTTGCACACCTTAATCAAGCGTTTTTCATCTATGGCGCTCCCAAAAGCGATATTATCCCCCACAGTGCCATCAAAAAGGTAAATATTTTGGGGGATATAGCCTATTTTTTTACGCCATGAGCGCCTGTTTTCGTTGGTTAAAAGGGTGTTATCAATAAAAATTTCCCCGCTTTTAGGGTAGGTAAGCCCCATAATAATATCCGCCAGCGTGGATTTCCCACACCCGCTATGGCCTATGAGAGCGACTTTTTGACCTTTTTGAATGGTGAGGTTAAAATTCTTTAAAACCGGGTGTTTTGACTTATAGGCGAATGAAATGTTTTGAAGAGTGATTTTTTCATTAAAGTCTAAAGGGACTAAATCCTCTTCAACGATGGTTTTAGAAAGGCTTTTAAAAACCATGTTGGTCGCAGACTGGTTGTAAGCGATTTCATTATATTGATTCAAAACGCCAGTAACAGAAGGGAGCGTGCGATAAAGCGCTAGAGCATACATAGAAATGGTAGGGAGCACCATTTTAGCTTCGCCGTATTTGAATAAAATGTAAGCGACCGCTAAAATCAACAAACTAAAACCCACCGTTTCTAATGAATACCTGGGGACTACTTGTAAAGTGGCGTAAATGATCTCGGTGTCATGGGCTTTACGGCTATTTTCTCCAAAAAGCTTGTGGGCTTCTTCGTGGTTGTCTTTGAGTTTAGTGATTTTGAAATTGCTGAAAAATTTTGAAAAAACCTTAAGCGTTTGCGCCCTAGATTTTGCCGCTATCTCGCCCTTTTTTTGAATAAGAATGGTGATTTTTTTAGTGATGATAAAAATTTGTATAGAGATGATTAGAGTGAATACAAGCGTTAACTTCCAGTTAGTGATTAATAGCGTGGAATAGAAAAAAACGATCACGGTTAATTCAGTGAGTAGATTCAAAAAAGCGTTAAAGCTCATAAACATGCCATCCGCTTTATTATTGATAATGTCTCTTAAAGAATCCAAGTTGTGGTTAAGGTGGGAGAGGTAGTTGCTTTTAATGTGCTGTAAAAAAAGTTGTTGCTTGATTTGATAAGCTTTTTTATTGGAAAAACGCCCTTTCAAATAAGTGAAAGACACCCCATAAAACATCCTAAACAAATAAATCCCCACCAAGCAAAAACTAAAGAAATACATAAGGCGAACGGGAGATGAAAAATGGAAAAAATCATAGACCATTTTCCAGTCTTTATCGTCTAAAGCCCTACTAGGATCGGAAGCGAGAGTGATAAAAGGCATTAAGAGAGTTAGAGACATCACTTCCACAAAAGAAGAAAAAACCGCCATCAGCACAAGCAGGAAAAAAACCATTTTTTCCTTGAAAGTGATGAGCATGTAGATTTGCTTTAAAGAACGCAAAAAGTATTTTAAAGTAGAAATTTTATGTTTTTTTTTCGCCATAATTTAAGTGTCCATAAATTCTTTTATATGTAATAAGCTTGAGCTGTGTTAAGCCAAATTGAGCTAGATTATAGCTAAATTTTAACCATGCTCTGTGCCATACGAATAATTTAGCTTTCTGTCATCATTTCTTGACAAGTCAAGTATAAAACTGCTATAATCCCAAGTCTTTGATTATTTTAGTTGCTGGCTTAGCTCAGTTGGTAGAGCAGCTGCCTTGTAAGCAGCAGGTCGGGGGTTCAAGTCCCTTAGCCAGCTCCAGTTAAAATGTTATTTTGTAAAGTTTTTGGTGAGATACTCAAGTGGCCAACGAGGGCAGACTGTAAATCTGCTGACTATGTCTTCCGTGGTTCGAATCCACGTCTCACCACCATTTTGTTTTATAGATGCGGGAATAGCTCAGTTGGCTAGAGCATCAGCCTTCCAAGCTGAGGGTCGCGGGTTCGAGTCCCGTTTCCCGCTCCATTTTTAGGATAACATTTTAGTTTTTGAGACGCCTATATAGCTCAGAGGCAGAGCACTTCCTTGGTAAGGAAGAGGTCGGCGGTTCAATTCCGCTTATAGGCTCCAGTTTATAATCTCTTGAATGGCGATAAGACAAAAATGTCTTAAATTTTGTGGTAGCATTTAGGAATACTTAGGATTTTGTTTAGTATAATTCTAAAATCCATTTCAATAAAATTAAGGAGAAATACAAATGGCAAAAGAAAAGTTTAACAGAACTAAGCCGCATGTTAATATTGGAACCATTGGGCATGTAGACCATGGTAAAACGACTTTGAGTGCAGCGATTTCAGCGGTGCTTTCTTTGAAAGGTCTTGCAGAAATGAAAGACTATGATAATATTGATAACGCCCCTGAAGAAAAAGAAAGAGGGATCACTATCGCTACTTCTCACATTGAATATGAGACTGAAAACAGACACTATGCGCATGTGGATTGCCCAGGACACGCTGACTATGTAAAAAACATGATCACCGGTGCGGCGCAAATGGACGGAGCGATTTTGGTTGTTTCTGCAGCTGATGGCCCTATGCCTCAAACCAGAGAGCATATCTTATTGTCTCGTCAAGTAGGCGTGCCTCACATCGTTGTTTTCTTAAACAAACAAGACATGGTAGATGACCAAGAATTGTTAGAACTTGTAGAAATGGAAGTGCGCGAATTGTTGAGCGCGTATGAATTCCCTGGCGATGACACTCCTATTATAGCGGGTTCAGCTTTGAGAGCTTTAGAAGAAGCAAAGGCTGGTAATGTGGGTGAATGGGGTGAAAAAGTGCTTAAACTTATGGCTGAAGTGGATGCCTATATCCCTACT
Source organism: Helicobacter pylori (assembly GCF_002832345.1). GTDB lineage: Bacteria > Campylobacterota > Campylobacteria > Campylobacterales > Helicobacteraceae > Helicobacter > Helicobacter pylori_CP. Next base: position 22,957 of record NZ_PHLZ01000007.1, on the reverse strand, counting down.
CCAGAAAGAGACACTGAAAAAACTTTCTTGATGCCGGTTGAAGATGTGTTCTCTATTGCAGGTAGAGGGACTGTGGTTACAGGCAGGATTGAAAGAGGCGTGGTGAAAGTAGGCGATGAAGTGGAAATCGTTGGTATCAGACCTACACAAAAAACGACTGTAACCGGTGTAGAAATGTTTAGGAAAGAGTTGGAAAAAGGTGAAGCCGGCGATAATGTGGGCGTGCTTTTGAGAGGAACTAAAAAAGAAGAAGTAGAACGCGGTATGGTTCTATGCAAACCAAGTTCTATCACTCCGCACAAGAAGTTTGAGGGAGAAATTTATGTCCTTTCTAAAGAAGAAGGCGGGAGACACACTCCATTCTTCACCAATTACCGCCCGCAATTCTATGTGCGCACGACTGATGTGACTGGCTCTATCACCCTTCCTGAAGGCGTAGAAATGGTTATGCCTGGCGATAATGTGAAAATCACTGTAGAATTGATTAGCCCTGTTGCGTTAGAGTTGGGAACTAAATTTGCGATTCGTGAAGGCGGTAGGACCGTTGGTGCTGGTGTTGTGAGCAATATTATTGAATAATATTAGTAAAAAGAGTTACCATAAAGGGTCATTATGAAAGTTAAAATAGGGTTGAAGTGTTCTGATTGTGAAGACATCAATTACAGCACAACCAAGAACGCTAAAACTAACACTGAAAAACTGGAGCTTAAGAAGTTCTGCCCAAGGGAAAACAAGCACACTCTTCATAAAGAAATCAAATTGAAGAGCTAGCTCTTTCTTTTGTGTTGTGATTTAAAAGGAGGGGAGGTTAGGTCAGTAGCTCCAATGGTAGAGCGTCGGTCTCCAAAACCGGTTGTTGGGGGTTCGAGTCCCTCCTGGCCTGCCATCTACTAATTTATTCTATCAAATTTTTGTCTCAATTGGATTGTTTTTGAATTTTTTAATTTTAGTTTAAGCTATTTTGGATAAAATTGAAAATTCTTTTAATGTATAAATGTATTAAGTTTAAGTGAGGGCGAAAAGAAACTATGGATAAATGGCTCATGCAATATAAATTAGCTAGAGAAGAGCTTTCTAAAGTGATATTTCCTATTAAGGAGCAGATACGCAACGCGCTTGTTTCTGTTTTGGTGGTAGTGAGTGCTATCACGCTGTTTTTAGCTTTGTTGGATTTTTCTCTGGGGGCTTTTGTCTCTAGTGTTCTATAGGTTGGTGGCTTTAAATAAGGAGAATAATGATGGATTGGTATGCTATACAAACTTATTCAGGGAGCGAGCAGTCCGTTAAAAAAGCGATTGAGAATCTAGCGAATGACCATAATATAAGAGATAGGATACAAGAGATTATTGTGCCTACTGAAGATATTATAGAGGTTTCTAAAAAAAGCAAGACGAAAGTAACGGAACGAAGCCTTTATCCTGGATATGTTTTTATTAAGGTGGATTTAGATACGGTTTTGTGGCATAAGATACAATCTTTGCCAAGAGTGAGCCGTTTTATTGGAGAAAATAAAAAGCCAACCCCATTGAGTGAAGCGGATATTGGGCATATTTTAGAAAAAATGAATAACCGAGCAGCCCCCAAGCCCAAAATCTTTTTTGAGCAAGGCGAAGTGGTGCGTGTGGTGGAAGGTCCTTTTGCAAACTTTACCGCTACGGTGGAAGAGTATGATGTGGAGCACCGCAAGCTCAAGCTCAATGTTTCTATTTTTGGCAGGAACACTCCAATAGAGATTTTGCATTCGCAAGTGGAAAAAATTATATAACTTTTTAAGGAGAAAACATGGCTAAAAAAGTAGTCGGAGAAATCAAACTTCAAATCCCTGCCGGTAAGGCAAACCCTTCACCTCCCGTAGGGCCAGCGTTGGGTCAAAGAGGGGTTAATATCATGGAATTTTGTAAGGCTTTTAATGAAAGAACTAAAGACATGGGGAGTTTTAATATCCCGGTGATTATCACGGTTTATCAAGACAAGAGTTTTACCTTTATCACTAAAAAGCCTCCGGTAACGGATTTGATCAAAAAAGCTTCTGGGGTTGAAAAAGGTTCTGACAACCCGCTCAAAAATAAGATCGCAAAGCTCACCCACAAGCAAGTGGAAGAGATCGCGCAATTGAAAATGGAAGATTTAAACACAAGCACCATGGAAGCGGCCAAAAAAATCGTTATGGGCAGCGCTAGGAGCATGGGCGTAGAAGTTGTGGATTGATTGGGTTTTGTTGGAATTGAAAGAAATTTTTAAGGATTAGAATCGTGGCAAAAAAAATATTTAAAAGATTGGAAAAACTTTTTTCTAAAATTCAAAACGATAAAGCGTATGGCGTAGAGCAAGGCGTAGAGGTGGTTAAATCCCTCGCTTCAGCCAAATTTGATGAAACCGTGGAAGTAGCGTTAAGATTGGGGGTTGATCCGAGGCATGCGGATCAAATGGTGCGCGGTGCGGTGGTGCTTCCTCATGGAACAGGGAAAAAAGTGAGGGTGGCTGTTTTTGCAAAAGACATTAAACAAGATGAAGCCAAGAACGCTGGGGCTGATGTCGTTGGCGGAGACGATTTGGCTGAAGAAATCAAAAATGGTCGCATTGATTTTGACATGGTGATCGCAACGCCTGATATGATGGCGGTTGTCGGTAAAGTGGGTAGGATTTTAGGTCCTAAGGGTTTGATGCCAAACCCTAAAACCGGAACCGTTACGATGGATATTGCTAAAGCGGTTACTAACGCTAAAAGCGGTCAAGTGAATTTCAGGGTGGATAAAAAGGGCAATGTTCATGCCCCTATTGGCAAAGCGAGTTTTCCTGAAGAAAAAATCAAAGAAAACATGCTTGAGTTGGTTAAAACAATCAACCGCCTAAAACCCAGTAGTGCGAAAGGCAAGTATATTAGAAACGCCGCTCTTTCGCTTACCATGTCGCCTTCAGTGAATTTAGACGCACAGGAATTGATGGATATTAAATAGCGTTAGGAGTTTTTAATCTTAGGCTGAAGATCGTAAGAGCTAAAAAGCTTAAAATTTCTTTTTTAAAAAGATAATCTTGCAGAGGTCTAGTCTAGAAAGGAGGAAAAGATGCAAAAACAACATCAAAGGCAGCATAAAGTAGAGCTAGTCGCTAACTTAAAGTCGCAATTTGCAGACGCCAAAGCCCTTTTAATTTGCGATTATAAGGGTCTTAGCGTGAGAAAGTTGGAAGCTTTAAGGAATAAGGCTCGCAATCAAGGCATTAAAGTGCAAGTGATTAAGAACACTCTCGCTCATATTGCCATGAAAGAGGCTGGCTATTCTGATTTGGATTTGAAAGAAACCAATGTGTTTTTGTGGGGCGGTGATCAAATCGCTCTCTCTAAACTCGTGTTTGATTTCCAAAAAGAGCATAAAGATCACTTTGTGTTGAAAGCGGGCTTGTTTGATAAAGAAAGCGTTAGCGTAGCTCATGTGGAAGCGGTTTCAAAACTCCCAAGCAAAGAAGAGCTTATGGGAATGTTGCTTTCTGTTTGGACGGCTCCGGTGCGTTATTTTGTGACCGGTTTAGACAATTTGCGTAAAGCGAAAGAAGAAAACTAAGAGCCTATGATGGCTTTAATTAAAAAAATTTGAAGGATTGGATTATGGCAATTTCAAAAGAAGAAGTGTTAGAGTATATTGGTTCATTGAGCGTTTTAGAGCTTTCTGAATTGGTTAAAATGTTTGAGGAAAAATTTGGCGTGAGCGCGACTCCAACGGTCGTAGCGGGTGCGGCTGTAGCTGGCGGTGCAGCGGCTGAGAGCGAAGAAAAAACCGAATTTAATGTGATTTTGGCTGATAGCGGTGCTGAAAAAATCAAGGTGATTAAAGTGGTTCGTGAAATTACTGGGCTTGGCCTAAAAGAAGCTAAAGACGCTACCGAAAAAACCCCTCATGTGCTTAAAGAGGGCGTGAATAAAGAAGAAGCTGAAACCATCAAGAAGAAACTTGAAGAAGTAGGCGCTAAGGTTGAAGTCAAGTAAGACTTAAAAACAGAAAGGCCTTTGCGCCTTTCTCTGATCTAGTGTGGCAGATGATTTTGCTCCATGATTTTGTTTGTGAGCGTGTGGCCTAAAGTGGTTAGTATTGCAGGTGGGTTTTGGTATTTTTATCATGGATGGTTTTAAAGTTTAAAGATCCTTTTGCAATGCTTACTTGAATTAATGTATTAAATAACTCAAAATTTTTGATCAAAGGCTTGAAATATGTCAAAAAAAATTCCCCTAAAAAACCGCTTGAGAGCTGATTTTACAAAAACCCCGACAGATTTAGAAGTTCCTAATTTATTATTATTACAACGAGACAGCTATGATTCTTTCTTGTATTCCAAAGATGGCAAAGAGAGTGGGATTGAAAAGGTTTTTAAATCCATTTTCCCTATTCAAGATGAGCATAACCGTATCACTTTAGAATACGCAGGTTGCGAATTTGGCAAGTCTAAATACACTGTTAGAGAAGCGATGGAGAGAGGCATTACCTACTCTATCCCCCTCAAAATTAAAGTGCGCTTGATCTTGTGGGAAAAAGACACCAAAAGTGGCGAAAAGAACGGCATCAAGGATATTAAAGAACAAAGCATTTTCATTCGTGAGATCCCTTTGATGACAGAACGCACTTCATTTATTATTAATGGGGTGGAGCGCGTGGTCGTCAATCAGCTCCACAGAAGCCCCGGTGTGATTTTCAAAGAAGAAGAATCCAGCACTTCTTTAAACAAGCTCATTTACACAGGGCAAATCATCCCTGATAGGGGTTCGTGGCTGTATTTTGAATACGATTCTAAAGATGTTTTATACGCTCGTATCAATAAACGCCGTAAAGTGCCTGTTACCATTTTATTCAGGGCGATGGATTATCAAAAGCAAGACATCATCAAAATGTTCTACCCGCTTGTTAAAGTGCGTTATGAAAACGATAAATATTTGATCCCGTTTGCTTCATTAGACGCTAATCAAAGAATGGAATTTGACTTGAAAGATCCGCAAGGCAAGATCATTCTTTTAGCGGGTAAAAAGCTCACTTCCAGAAAGATTAAAGAGCTTAAAGAAAACCATTTAGAATGGGTGGAATACCCTATGGATATTTTAATCAATCGTCATTTAGCTGAGCCTGTTATGGTGGGGAAAGAGGTCTTATTGGACATGCTCACTCAGCTGGATAAAAACAGATTAGAAAAAATCCACGATTTGGGCGTGCAAGAATTTGTGATCATCAACGATCTAGCGTTAGGGCATGACGCTTCCATTATCCATTCTTTTTTGGCCGATTATGAGTCTTTGAAATTGCTCAAGCAAACTGAAAAGATTGATGATGAAAACGCTCTAGCGGCGATTCGTATCCATAAGGTTATGAAACCAGGCGATCCTGTTACGACTGAAGTGGCTAAGCAATTTGTCAAAAAACTTTTCTTTGACCCTGAACGCTATGATTTGACCATGGTGGGGCGCATGAAAATGAATCACAAGTTAGGCTTGCATGTGCCTGATTACATTACGACTTTGACGCATGAAGATATTATCACCACTGTTAAATACCTCATGAAAATCAAAAACAATCAGGGCAAGATTGATGACAGGGATCACTTAGGCAATCGTAGGATCAGAGCGGTAGGGGAATTACTAGCCAATGAATTGCATTCAGGCTTAGTGAAAATGCAAAAGACCATTAAAGACAAGCTCACTACCATGAGCGGGGCTTTTGATTCGCTCATGCCCCATGACTTGGTCAATTCTAAAATGATCACCAGCACCATCATGGAATTTTTCATGGGTGGCCAGCTCTCGCAATTTATGGATCAAACTAACCCTTTGAGTGAGATTACGCACAAACGACGCCTTTCAGCGCTCGGTGAAGGGGGATTGGTGAAAGACAGGGTAGGGTTTGAAGCTAGGGATGTGCACCCCACGCATTATGGCCGAATTTGTCCCATTGAGACCCCAGAAGGTCAAAATATCGGTTTGATCAACACCCTTTCCACTTTCACGAGAGTGAATGATTTAGGCTTTATTGAAGCCCCTTATAAAAAGGTTGTGGATGGCAAGGTCGTGGGTGAGACGATTTATTTGACCGCTATTCAAGAAGACAGCCACATCATCGCTCCCGCAAGCGCCCCCATTGATGAAGAGGGTAATATTTTAGGCGATTTGATTGAAACGCGCGTGGAAGGCGAGATTGTTTTAAACGAAAAGAGTAAAGTTACCTTAATGGATTTAAGCTCTAGCATGCTAGTAGGGGTCGCCGCATCGCTCATTCCTTTCTTAGAGCATGATGACGCCAACCGCGCCTTAATGGGGACTAACATGCAGCGCCAAGCGGTGCCCTTATTAAGAAGCGACGCTCCCATTGTAGGCACAGGGATTGAAAAAATTATCGCTAGGGATTCTTGGGGAGCGATCAAGGCTAATCGCGCAGGCGTTGTAGAAAAAATTGATTCTAAAAATATTTATATTTTAGGCGAAGGCAAAGAAGAGGCCTATATTGATGCGTATTCTTTGCAAAAAAACTTGCGCACCAACCAAAACACCAGTTTCAATCAAGTCCCTATCGTTAAGGTGGGCGATAAAGTGGAAGCCGGGCAAATCATCGCTGATGGCCCTAGCATGGATAGGGGCGAGTTAGCGTTAGGGAAAAATGTGCGCGTGGCGTTCATGCCTTGGAATGGCTATAACTTTGAAGACGCCATCGTGGTGAGTGAGCGCATCACTAAAGACGATGTTTTCACTTCCACCCACATTTATGAAAAAGAAGTGGATGCTAGGGAGCTTAAGCATGGTGCGGAAGAATTTACCGCTGATATTCCTGATGTGAAAGAAGAAGCGCTCGCTCATCTTGATGAAAGCGGGATCGTTAAAGTTGGCACTTATGTGAGCGCCGGCATGATTTTAGTGGGTAAGACTTCTCCTAAAGGCGAGATTAAAAGCACGCCTGAAGAGCGGCTCTTAAGGGCCATTTTTGGGGATAAAGCCGGGCATGTGGTCAATAAGAGTTTGTATTGCCCCCCCAGTTTGGAAGGCACGGTGATTGATGTGAAAGTCTTCACTAAAAAAGGCTATGAGAAAGACGCGCGGGTTTTGAGCGCGTATGAAGAAGAAAAAGCCAAGCTTGATATGGAGCATTTTGACCGCTTGACCATGCTCAATAGAGAAGAATTGTTGCGCGTTAGCTCGCTCCTTTCTCAAGCGATTTTAGAAGAGCCTTTCAGCCATAATGGTAAGGATTATAAAGAAGGCGATCAAATCCCTAAAGAAGAAATCGCTTCAATCAACCGCTTCACTTTGGCTAGTTTAGTCAAAAAGTATTCTAAAGAAGTGCAAAACCACTATGAAATCACTAAAAACAATTTCTTAGAGCAAAAGAAAGTTTTGGGTGAAGAGCATGAAGAAAAGCTCTCTATTTTAGAAAAAGATGATATTTTGCCTAATGGCGTGATCAAAAAAGTCAAGCTCTATATCGCTACAAAACGAAAGCTTAAAGTGGGCGATAAAATGGCAGGAAGGCATGGGAATAAAGGGATTGTGTCTAATATCGTGCCGGTTGCGGATATGCCTTATACCGCTGATGGCGAGCCTGTGGATATTGTCTTAAACCCTTTAGGCGTGCCAAGTCGCATGAACATCGGGCAGATTTTAGAAATGCATTTAGGCTTAGTGGGGAAAGAATTTGGGAAACAAATCGCTCGCATGCTAGAGGATAAAACCAGAGATTTTGCCAAAGAATTGCGCACTAAAATGCTAGAAATCGCTAACGCCATTAATGAAAAAGACCCCTTGACAATCCATGTCCTTGAAAATTGTTCTGATGAAGAGTGTTTGGAATACGCCAAAGATTGGAGCAAGGGCGTTAAGATGGCTATCCCTGTGTTTGAAGGCATCTCACAAGAAAAATTTTATAAGCTATTTGAATTAGCCAAGATCGCTATGGATGGCAAAATGGATCTGTATGACGGGCGCACAGGCGAAAAAATGAGGGAGCGCGTGAATGTGGGCTATATGTATATGATCAAACTCCACCACTTAGTGGATGAAAAAGTCCATGCCAGAAGCACAGGCCCTTATAGCCTAGTAACGCACCAACCCGTTGGGGGTAAAGCGCTCTTTGGGGGTCAAAGGTTTGGGGAAATGGAAGTGTGGGCCTTGGAAGCTTATGGCGCAGCGCACACTCTCAAAGAAATGCTTACCATTAAATCCGATGATATTAGAGGCAGAGAGAACGCTTATAGGGCTATCGCTAAAGGTGAGCAAGTGGGCGAGAGCGAAATCCCTGAGACTTTCTATGTTTTGACTAAAGAATTGCAATCGCTCGCTTTGGATATCAATATTTTTGGGGACGATGTGGATGAGGATGGAGCGCCTAAACCCATTGTCATTAAAGAAGATGACAGGCCTAAAGACTTTAGCTCTTTCCAGCTCACTCTAGCCAGCCCTGAAAAAATCCATTCTTGGAGTTATGGGGAAGTTAAAAAGCCAGAAACGATCAATTATCGCACTCTAAAACCTGAACGGGACGGCTTGTTTTGCATGAAAATCTTTGGCCCTACTAAAGATTATGAATGCTTGTGCGGTAAATACAAAAAGCCTCGCTTCAAAGACATTGGCACATGCGAAAAATGCGGCGTGGCGATCACGCACTCCAAAGTCAGGCGTTTTAGAATGGGGCATATTGAATTGGCCACTCCTGTAGCACACATCTGGTATGTCAATTCCTTACCTAGCCGTATCGGCACGCTTTTAGGCGTTAAGATGAAAGATTTAGAGCGCGTGTTGTATTATGAAGCTTATATCGTTAAAGAACCAGGCGAAGCCGCTTATGACAATGAAGGCACTAAGCTTGTGATGAAATACGATATTTTGAATGAAGAGCAGTATCAAAATATCTCACGAAGATACGAAGATAGGGGTTTTGTAGCGCAAATGGGCGGCGAAGCGATCAAGGATTTGTTAGAAGAAATTGATCTGATCACCTTATTGCAGAGTTTGAAAGAAGAAGTGAAAGACACTAATTCTGATGCGAAAAAGAAAAAACTCATTAAGCGTTTGAAAGTGGTAGAAAGCTTTTTAAATTCTGGTAACAGGCCTGAGTGGATGATGCTCACGGTTTTACCGGTATTGCCGCCGGATTTAAGGCCTTTAGTCGCGCTAGATGGCGGGAAGTTTGCGGTTAGTGATGTGAATGAATTGTATCGTCGTGTCATCAATCGTAACCAACGCTTGAAACGCCTAATGGAGCTTGGGGCACCAGAAATCATTGTGCGCAACGAAAAAAGGATGTTGCAAGAAGCCGTGGATGTGCTTTTTGATAACGGCCGCAGCACCAATGCGGTTAAAGGGGCTAACAAACGCCCTTTAAAATCGCTCAGTGAGATCATTAAAGGCAAGCAAGGGCGTTTCAGGCAAAACCTTTTAGGTAAGCGCGTGGATTTTTCAGGCAGAAGCGTGATTGTGGTTGGGCCTAACCTTAAAATGGATGAATGCGGGTTGCCTAAAAACATGGCGTTAGAACTCTTCAAACCGCATTTGTTATCCAAGCTTGAAGAGAGAGGCTATGCCACCACGCTCAAACAAGCTAAACGCATGATTGAGCAAAAAAGCAATGAAGTGTGGGAGTGCTTGCAAGAAATCACAGAGGGGTATCCGGTGCTACTCAACCGCGCTCCTACCTTGCACAAGCAATCCATTCAAGCGTTCCATCCAAAGCTGATTGACGGCAAAGCGATCCAGTTGCACCCGTTAGTGTGTTCAGCGTTTAACGCCGATTTTGACGGGGATCAAATGGCGGTGCATGTGCCTTTAAGCCAGGAAGCGATCGCTGAATGCAAGGTGCTTATGCTAAGCTCTATGAATATCCTTTTGCCCGCTAGCGGTAAAGCCGTAGCCATTCCTAGCCAGGATATGGTTTTAGGGCTTTATTATCTTTCTTTAGAAAAGAGTGGGGTCAAGGGTGAACATAAGCTTTTTTCTAGCGTGAATGAAATCATCATCGCTATTGACACGAAAGAATTAGACATCCACGCAAAGATTAGGGTTTTAGATCAAGGGAATATTATCGCTACGAGCGCGGGGCGCATGATTATTAAATCTATTTTGCCTGATTTTATCCCTACGGATTTGTGGAACAGACCCATGAAGAAAAAAGATATTGGCGTGCTTGTGGATTATGTGCATAAAGTCGGCGGTATCGGCATTACTGCAACCTTTTTGGATAATTTGAAAACGCTTGGCTTTAGGTATGCGACTAAGGCTGGTATTTCTATCTCTATGGAGGATATTATCACGCCAAAAGACAAGCAAAAAATGGTGGAAAAAGCCAAAGTAGAGGTTAAAAAAATCCAGCAACAATACGATCAAGGGTTGCTCACTGACCAAGAGCGTTACAATAAGATCATTGACACTTGGACTGAAGTCAATGACAAAATGAGTAAAGAAATGATGACCGCTATCGCGCAAGATAAAGAGGGCTTTAACTCTATTTATATGATGGCGGATAGCGGCGCAAGGGGTAGCGCGGCGCAAATCCGTCAGCTTTCAGCGATGAGGGGTCTTATGACAAAGCCGGACGGCAGCATCATTGAAACACCCATTATTTCTAACTTTAAAGAGGGGTTGAATGTCTTAGAATACTTTAACTCCACGCATGGCGCTAGAAAGGGCTTAGCGGATACAGCACTAAAAACAGCCAATGCGGGGTATTTGACAAGAAAGCTCATTGATGTTTCGCAAAATGTCAAGGTGGTGTCTGATGATTGCGGCACGCATGAAGGGATTGAAATCACGGATATTGCAGTAGGGAGTGAATTGATTGAACCTTTAGAAGAGCGTATTTTTGGGCGCGTTTTATTAGAAGATGTGATCGATCCTATTACGAATGAAATCTTGCTTTATGCGGACACTTTGATTGATGAAGAGGGTGCTAAAAAGGTGGTTGAAGCTGGGATTAAATCCATTACGATCCGCACCCCAGTAACTTGTAAAGCGCCAAAGGGCGTGTGCGCGAAATGCTATGGCTTGAATTTGGGCGAAGGCAAGATGAGCTATCCAGGTGAAGCGGTGGGCGTGGTAGCCGCGCAATCTATTGGGGAGCCTGGAACGCAGCTCACTTTAAGGACTTTCCATGTGGGCGGGACAGCGAGCAGGAGTCAGGATGAGCGTGAAATCGTGGCGAGCAAAGAAGGTTTTGTGCGTTTTTATAATCTTAGGACTTACACGAACAAAGAGGGTAAAAACATTATCGCTAACCGCCGTAACGCTTCTATTTTAGTGGTAGAGCCTAAGATTAAAGCGCCTTTTGATGGGGAATTACGCATTGAAACGGTCTATGAAGAAGTCGTTGTGAGCGTGAAAAATGGCGATCAAGAAGCTAAGTTCGTTTTAAGAAGAAGCGATATTGTCAAGCCGAGCGAATTAGCCGGCGTTGGCGGTAAGATTGAGGGGAAAGTGTATTTGCCTTATGCTAGCGGGCATAAGGTGCATAAGGGGGGAAGTATCGCTGATATTATCCAAGAGGGCTGGAATGTGCCTAATCGCATCCCTTACGCGAGCGAATTGCTAGTCAAGGATAATGACCCTATTGCGCAAGATGTGTATGCCAAAGAAAAAGGCGTGATCAAATACTATGTTTTAGAGGCTAACCATTTAGAGCGCACCCATGGGATCAAAAAGGGCGATATTGTGAGCGAAAAAGGCTTGTTTGCGGTGGTAGCTGATGATAATGGTAGGGAAGCCGCTCGCCATTATATCGCTAGGGGTTCTGAGATCTTGATTGATGATAATAGTGAAGTGAGCGCTAATAGCGTGATTTCTAAACCCACGACTAACACTTTCAAAACGATTGCCACATGGGATCCTTACAACACCCCTATCATTGCGGACTTTAAAGGTAAGGTGAATTTTGTGGATGTTATCGCAGGGGTTACGGTCGCTGAAAAAGAAGACGAAAATACCGGTATCACCAGTTTAGTGGTGAATGATTACATTCCAAGCGGGTACAAACCAAGCTTGTTTTTAGAGGGGGTTGATGGCGAAGAAGCGCGTTATTTCCTAGAGCCAAAAACTTCTATCGCTATTAGCGATGGCTCTAGCGTGGAGCAGGCTGAAGTGCTAGCGAAAATCCCTAAAGCGACCGTTAAATCTAAAGACATTACCGGAGGTCTCCCAAGGGTTTCTGAACTCTTTGAAGCGAGAAAGCCCAAGCCTAAAGATGTGGCGATCCTTTCTGAAGTGGATGGGATAGTGAGTTTTGGCAAACCCATTCGCAATAAAGAACACATCATCGTAACCTCTAAAGATGGCCGTTCTATGGATTATTTTGTGGATAAAGGTAAGCAAATTTTAGTGCATGCCGATGAATTTGTGCATGCAGGAGAAGCGATGACGGATGGAGTAATCTCAAGCCATGATATTTTAAGGATCAGTGGCGAAAAAGAGCTTTATAAATACATTGTGAGCGAAGTCCAGCAAGTGTATCGCAGGCAGGGGGTGAGCATTGCCGACAAGCACATTGAAATCATTGTCTCTCAAATGCTAAGGCAAGTGCGCATTTTAGACAGCGGGGATAGCAAGTTTATTGAAGGGGATTTAGTCAGTAAAAAACTCTTCAAAGAAGAAAACGCTCGTGTGATCGCTTTAAAAGGCGATCCAGCGATTGCTGAACCGGTGCTTTTAGGGATCACCAGAGCGGCTATTGGGAGCGATAGCATCATTTCAGCGGCCTCTTTTCAAGAAACGACTAAAGTTTTAACAGAAGCCAGTATCGCTATGAAAAAAGACTTTTTAGAAGACTTGAAAGAAAATGTGGTGTTAGGAAGGATGATCCCTGTGGGAACGGGCATGTATAAGAATAAAAAAATCGTGCTGAGAGCACTTGAGGATAACTCTAAATTTTGATATAAGAAATCGGTTAAGATTTTTAAAAGAAAAATTAGGGTAAAATGGGAGAACTTTTAGTTTTAAATTTTTAGAATAAGGAAAAATAGTGCCTACTATCAATCAGTTGATTAGAAAAGAAAGGAAAAAGGTGGTTAAAAAAACGAAATCGCCTGCATTAGTGGAATGCCCTCAAAGAAGAGGGGTTTGTACTAGGGTTTATACGACTACCCCTAAAAAGCCTAACTCGGCTTTAAGAAAGGTCGCTAAGGTTCGTTTGACCAGTAAATTTGAAGTGATCAGTTATATCCCTGGTGAAGGGCATAACTTGCAAGAACACTCCATTGTGTTAGTGCGTGGGGGTAGGGTTAAGGATTTACCCGGTGTGAAATACCACATCGTTCGTGGCGCTTTAGACACCGCAGGGGTCAATAAAAGAACGGTTTCACGCTCTAAATACGGGACTAAAAAAGCTAAAGCAACCGACAAGAAAGCAACAGACAACAAGAAAAAATAAGAGGAAAACAAAAACATGAGAAGAAGAAAAGCACCCGTTAGGGAGGTTTTGGGCGATCCTGTTTATGGGAACAAGGTGGTTACCAAGTTTATCAACAAGATGATGTTCGACGGCAAGAAAAGCGTAGCGGAAAAAATCATCTACAAAGCTTTTAATAAGATTGAAGAAAAAAGCGGTGAAAAAGGGATTGAAGTGTTTGAAAAAGCCCTAGAAAGAGTGCGTCCTTTAGTGGAGGTGCGTAGCAGAAGAGTGGGTGGGGCTACCTATCAAGTGCCGGTAGAAGTGAGGGCGAGCCGCCAGCAGTCGCTATCTATTCGTTGGATTTTAGAAGCGACCAGAAAACGCAATGAAAGAATGATGGTGGATAGATTGGCTAACGAACTTATGGATGCGGCTAGCGATAAGGGTGCGGCTTTTAAGAAAAAAGAAGATGTGCATAAAATGGCAGAAGCGAATAAAGCGTTCGCGCACTACCGCTGGTAATTGGAGTTAGAATGGCTAGAAAAACTCCATTAAATAGGATTAGGAATATTGGTATCGCTGCTCACATTGATGCCGGGAAAACCACCACTTCTGAAAGGATTTTATTCTATACAGGCGTGAGTCATAAAATTGGCGAAGTGCATGACGGCGCGGCGACAATGGATTGGATGGAGCAAGAAAAAGAAAGAGGGATCACGATCACTTCTGCGGCAACGACTTGCTTTTGGAAGGATCACCAAATCAATTTGATTGACACTCCAGGGCATGTGGATTTCACTATTGAAGTGGAACGATCCATGCGCGTGCTGGATGGTGCGGTTTCGGTGTTTTGCTCGGTTGGGGGCGTGCAGCCTCAAAGCGAGACCGTGTGGCGTCAAGCGAATAAATACGGCGTGCCTAGGATTGTTTTTGTCAATAAAATGGATAGGATTGGGGCGAATTTCTATAGTGTAGAAAACCAGATTAAGCTTCGCTTGAAAGCCAATCCTGTGCCTATTAATATTCCTATTGGGGCTGAAGACACTTTCATTGGCGTGATTGATTTAGTCCAAATGAAAGCGATTGTTTGGAATAATGAAACCATGGGGGCCAAATACGATGTGGAAGAAATCCCTAGCGATTTGTTAGAAAAGGCTAAACAATACCGAGAAAAGCTTGTAGAAGCCGTAGCCGAGCAAGATGAAGCCTTAATGGAAAAGTATTTAGGCGGTGAGGAATTGAGTATTGAAGAAATCAAAAAAGGCATTAAAACAGGTTGTTTGAACATGAGTCTTGTCCCTATGCTTTGTGGTTCTTCTTTTAAAAATAAAGGCGTGCAGACTTTATTAGATGCGGTCATTGATTACTTGCCAGCACCTACGGAGGTTGTGGATATTAAGGGGATTGATCCAAAAACCGAAGAAGAAGTTTTTGTGAAGTCTAGCGATGATGGCGAGTTTGCCGGCTTGGCGTTTAAAATCATGACGGATCCTTTTGTGGGCCAACTCACTTTTGTGCGCGTGTATCGTGGTAAGCTAGAGTCCGGTAGCTATGTGTATAACTCCACCAAAGACAAAAAAGAGCGTGTGGGAAGACTGCTTAAAATGCACTCCAACAAGAGAGAAGACATTAAAGAAGTTTATGCGGGTGAGATTTGCGCGTTTGTGGGCTTAAAAGACACGCTGACTGGGGACACGCTTTGCGATGAAAAGAACGCGGTGGTTTTAGAGAGAATGGAATTTCCTGAGCCGGTCATTCACATCGCTGTGGAGCCTAAAACGAAAGCAGACCAGGAAAAAATGGGCGTAGCGTTAGGCAAGCTCGCTGAAGAAGATCCAAGCTTTAGGGTGATGACTCAAGAAGAAACCGGGCAAACCCTCATTGGTGGTATGGGTGAATTGCACCTAGAAATCATCGTGGATAGATTGAAAAGAGAATTTAAGGTGGAAGCTGAAATCGGTCAGCCGCAAGTCGCCTTTAGAGAGGCTATCCGTTCCAGCGTGAGCAAAGAGCATAAATACGCTAAGCAAAGCGGTGGTCGTGGGCAATATGGGCATGTGTTTATCAAGCTTGAGCCTAAAGAGCCTGGCAGTGGGTATGAATTTGTGAATGAAATTTCTGGGGGCGTGATCCCTAAAGAATATATCCCTGCGGTGGATAAGGGTATCCAAGAAGCGATGCAAAATGGCGTTTTGGCAGGCTATCCGGTGGTGGATTTTAAAGTTACCCTTTATGATGGGAGCTACCATGATGTGGATTCTTCAGAAATGGCGTTTAAAATCGCTGGCTCTATGGCGTTTAAAGAAGCGAGTCGCGCGGCTAACCCGGTTTTACTAGAGCCTATGATGAAAGTGGAAGTGGAAGTCCCTGAAGAATACATGGGCGATGTGATTGGCGATTTGAATAGAAGAAGAGGGCAAATCAATTCTATGGACGACCGATTAGGCTTGAAAATCGTGAACGCTTTTGTGCCGTTGGTGGAAATGTTTGGTTATTCTACGGATTTACGATCAGCCACTCAAGGGCGTGGGACTTACTCTATGGAGTTCGATCATTATGGCGAAGTGCCCAGCAATATCGCTAAGGAAATTGTAGAAAAGCGTAAGGGTTGATTTTATCATAACGCTCTCTTATTTTAGGGGGTGTTATAGGCACTATTTAAACTTTTTCTCTTTTGGATTTAAAAAGGCTTTTTGAGTGTTTTTATCCCTTTTTATCTCTCTAATTACCTTTTTTGCTATAAGATTATTTTTTGGCTCTATTCTTGTCAAAAACAGGAGTAACTAAAATTTTTTAATTTTTTAAAAAATGGGGTTTTGGTTACTTTGTTTAATCGTTTTAGATTTTATTTCATGGTGGAATTCGTTTTCTTAAGGGGTTAGGGGGTGTTTTGTAGCAATGCTCTTTAAAAATCCCCTAATTCATAGACCGCCTTACAGGAAATTCCGCTTGACTCATAAAAAGCTCTTTTGTATTCAATCTTAAAAAACGCTTTTTGGTATTTTTCAAATTTTTATAATCAATTTTTTATTAAAACAAAGCCTTGTTAAAATGCCTTAAAAAGTTTGTCAGGGGGATAAAAACACACTGACAAACAGAAAATAACACTCAATCTCTTTTAAAAGAGCCAATGCAATTATAAATACCCAATACTTTTATTGATTCACCATTTTATTGATTCTTTCAGGGTAGCGAGCCCTTTCTATTTTGATTGCAGTCAATTCTTTTTGGAAAATCTCCAATTCTTTTTGACTCCAAGAAACCTGCAAAGCCCCTATATTTTCTATGAGCCTGGATTCTTTGGTGGTGCCAAAGAGAGGGACAATAATTTTTTGCGTGTGCAAAATCCATGAGAGAGCCAGTTGGGCTGGTGTAACGCCTTTAGCGTGTGCATGATCTTGGATTAATTCCACAAAGACATAATTTTTGGCTAGATTTTCTTGATTAAACCTAGGACAAACGCTTCTAAAATCCCCACTATCGAAGGTGGCATTTTTTTCAAATTTCGCGCCTAAAAACCCCTTACCCAAAGGCGAAAAAGCGACAAAGCCAATTTTTTCTTTTTCTAAAAAACCTAAAATCTCTTTTTCAGGTTCGCGCCACCACAAGGAATATTCGCTCTGCAACGCGCTTAAAGGGCAAATTTGATGGGCTTTTTGGATGCTAGATAACCCTGCCTCACTCATCCCCCAAGCTTTAATTTTTCCTTCTTTAATAAGAGCTTGCATAACTTCTGCCACTTCTTCTATGGGCGTGTTAGTATCCATGCGGTGTTGGTAGTATAAATCAATGCATTCTACTTTTAAGCGTTTCAAACTCCCTTCAATGGCACTCTTAATGCGGTTAGGACTGGAGTCTAAAAACATGGTTGCGTATTTGTCATTAGGATCTGCGTAGTAAATCCCAAACTTGCTCGCTACCACAACCTTGTCTTTAAAAGGCTTGATCGCTTCGCCTAAAAGCTTTTCATTATCTTCCCCATAAGCCTCTGCAGTGTCAAAAAAGTTAATACCCAATTCCAAAGCCTTATGGATAAGTTTAACCATCTGCTTTTTATCATGGACTTCCCCATACCCATAAGTCATGCCCATGCACCCTAGAGCTAATGCACTCACTTTTAAAGGGCCTAAATGACGCTGTTGCATACAAACTCCTTGATTTCATATTGTTTTTTCAGTATAACCGCAATCTTAATTTTTGTCAAACTTTCTAAAACCAAAGATAATTTATCAAGTTTTTTGTATTGTAGCTTTTTTAAGGTAGCAAAACCACCAAACCAATCAAAAATTTGATTGGTTTCTATTCGTTTACTTTTGGGAAATATAATTCTCTCGCTTTTAAGATCATCACAAGGAGTTTTCGTATGAAAAAGCAAATCTTGACAGGTGTTTTATTATCAGTTTTGGCAGTGAGTTCCGCATACGCTCACAAAGATAAAAAAGACGCTAAAAAACCTGAGTTAAGCTCTCAATTAGTGGCTCACAAAGATAAAAAAGACGCTAAAAAACCTGAGTTAAGCTCTCAATTAGTGGCTCACAAAGATAAAAAAGACGCTAAAAAACCTGAGTTAAGCTCTCAATTAGTGGCTCACAAAGATAAAAAAGACGCTAAAAAACCTGAGTTAAGCTCTCAATTAGTGGCTCACAAAGATAAAAAAGACGCTAAAAAACCTGAGTTAAGCTCTCAATTAGTGGCTCACAAAGATAAAAAAGACGCCAAAAAACCTAAAAACTCAGTGGCCTAATGGCTTTGACTCTAAAAAAGCGTTTTTAAAAACGCTTTTTTGGATATTATCCTATAATTTCCTACTATTTTTTAAAACCTTTGATGGGATTTATTGCTCTTCTCACGCCTTTAAAAATAAAGTTTAAATCTTTTATATGCTAGAATTTTGTCAATACGGCTATATTTTTTAAAAAGTGCATAAAGGGCGTTAAGGCTTTTCTAAAAGAGTGTGAGCGGCTTCTAGGACTTCAAGGGGCGTGATAGATTTCATGCATAAGTGGTTTTTTTCATTCTTTAAAGGGCAAACTCGTTTCTTGCAAGGCGCACAGCTTAAATGGTGGTTCAATACGATCGCTTTTTGAGCTTTATAGGGGCGAGTCTCTTTTTCATCAGTGGGGCCAAAAAGAGCGATTAAGGGGGTTTGTGCACTAGCAGCCGCATGCATGGGACCGCTATCGTTAGTGATGAATAAATCTAAAATAGCGATGCGTTGTATCAATTCTTCAATGCTTGTTTTCCCGCACAGATTGTAAGCGTTATTGAACAATAAGGGGTTTTTTAACAAGCCTTTGATGAGTTTTAAAATCTCTTCAGAAACGATAGCGTCTTCTTTAGCCCCAAAAAAATAAATTTCATGCCCTTTTTCCAACAAAGCAGTAGCGGCTTTGGCGTAATAAGAAGCCGGCCATCTTTTAGCGCTCCCATAGCTTGCACTAGGGTTAAAGCCGATTTTTTTAGGAGTGTTTGGGGTGTGAGCGGGGAGGTTAAAGGCTAATTTTAAGGGTAAAACGCTTTTTTGATCCAATTCTTTTTTTAAAAATTGCGAAAATAAAAAGCAATACTTTTCCACTTGATGATACTCTTTAGGGGCAGTAGTTATCGCATGACTTAGGAAAAAAGAACGGAAAAATTGAGCAAAACCGATGCGAACGGGCGTTTTTGTCGCATAGAGCAAAAAAGCGGAATAAAAATGGTTGTTTAAAGTGATCGCTATATCGCAACGCCCTATTTTTTGAGCGAGTTTGTGAGTGGCTAGCAGCCTGAAAAAGGATTTTTTGGTGTCGTCTATAAAAACGGCTTCTATTTTTTCATCTTTTTTGAAAAGTTCGCAAGTGATTTGTGGGCCCACTAAGATAAAATGCGCGTTAGGGTAGTGGTGTTTAAGGGTGTAAAAAAGCGAGCTTGCCATCACCCCATCGCCTAACCAATTAGGCAAACGCAATAAAATACGCATGCGTTTGGGCGCATTTACGCTCATCAATAGCCCTTTTTTAAAGATTTTAGGCTAAAATTTTAGCATACAAATACAAGGAAATGGAATGATTACCCCTAAAGTGTTGAGCGGGTTTAAAGACCGCTTGCCTAAAGATGCGATACAAAAAGCCCAGTTGCTTGCGAAAGTTTCAGTCGTGTTTCAAAGTTTTGGTTTTGTGCCGATTGAAACCCCTCATTTGGAATACGCTCAAACGTTATTGCCTGATGCGAGCAGTGATATTCAAAAAGAAATTTATCGTTTTAAAGACCATGGGGATAGGGATGTGGCTTTAAGGTTTGATTTGACCGTGCCATTAGCCCGCTTTGTCTCTTTGCACCACCAAACGCTAGGCATGCCCTTTAAACGCTACGCTATAGGCAATGTCTTTAGAGGCGAAAGGGCGCAAAAAGGGCGTTACAGGGAATTCACGCAATGCGATTTTGATTTTATAGGGAGCGAAAGTTTGGTGTGCGATGCTGAGATCATTCAAGTGATCATCGCTTCCTTAAAAGCTTTGGATTTAGAAGATTTTTGCGTCTCTATCAACCACAGAAAAATTTTGAACGGGATATGCGAATATTTTGGGATCTCTCAAGTGAATGAAGCGTTGCGCATTGTGGATAAATTAGAAAAAATTGGCCTAAATGGGGTTGAAGAAGAATTAAAAAAAGAGTGCGATTTAGATTCAAACACCATTAAAGAGCTTTTAGAAATGGTTCAAATCCAACAAAACGATTTAAGCCATGCGGAATTTTTTGAAAAAATTGCTTATTTGAAAGACTATAATGAAAATCTAAAAAAGGGCATACAGGATTTAGAAAGGCTATACCAGTTGCTAGGGGATTTACAAATTTCTCAAAACCTGTATAAAATTGATTTTTCTATCGCTAGGGGGTTAGGGTATTATACGGGGATTGTGTATGAAACCACGCTTAATGATATGAAGTCTTTAGGGAGCGTGTGTTCAGGGGGCCGTTATGATCATTTGACTAAAAATTTTTCTAAAGAAAATTTACAAGGGGTAGGGGCTTCTATTGGGATTGATCGATTGATTGTGGCTTTGAGTGAAATGCAATTATTAGACGAGCGCTCCACCCAAGCCAAAGTCTTAATCGCTTGCATGCATGAAGAGTATTTTTCTTACGCCAACCGCTTAGCGGAGTCTTTAAGGCAAAGCGGTATTTTTAGCGAAGTCTATCCAGAAGCTCAAAAAATCAAAAAACCCTTTTCTTATGCCAACCATAAGGGGCATGAGTTTGTGGTTATTATTGGCGAAGAAGAATTTAAAAGCGAAACCTTAAGCTTGAAAAACATGCATTCAGGCATGCAGTTGAATTGCTTGAGTTTTTTAAAAGCCCTTGAAATCATTGGAGAAAACGATGAAGACTTATAATGTCGCTATTGTTGGGGCCAGTGGGGCGGTAGGCCAAGAGCTGATTAAAGGTTTAGAAAATTCTTTTTTCCCAATTAAAAAATTTGTCCCGCTCGCTAGCACTAGGAGTGCTGGTAAAAAGATCAAAGCTTTCAATAAAGACTATGAAATTTTAGAAACCACGCATGAAGTTTTTGAAAAAGAAAAAATAGACATCGCCTTTTTTAGCGCTGGGGGGAGCGTGAGCGAAGAATTTGCCACAAGCGCTGCAAAAACGGCCTTAGTGGTTGATAACACGAGCTTTTTTAGATTGCATAAAGATGTACCTTTAGTCGTGCCTGAAATCAACGCTAAAGAAATTTTTAACGCTCCTTTGAATATCATCGCTAACCCTAATTGCTCCACCATTCAAATGACGCAAATCTTAAACCCCTTACACCTTCATTTTAAGATAAAAAGCGTGATTGTTAGCACCTATCAGGCCGTGAGTGGGGCAGGAAATAAGGGCATAGAAAGTTTAAAAAATGAGCTAAAAACCGCATTAGAACATTTGGAAAAAGACCCCGCTATTGATTTAAACCAGGTTTTGCGAGCCGGGGCTTTCGCTTATCCGATCGCTTTCAATGCGATCGCTCATATTGATACTTTTAAGGAGAATGGCTACACGAAAGAAGAGCTGAAAATGGTGCATGAAACCCATAAAATCATGGGCGTGGATTTCCCTATCAGCGCGACTTGCGTGCGCGTGCCGGTATTGAGGAGCCATAGCGAGAGTTTGAGTATCGCTTTTGAAAAAGAATTCGATCTTAAAGAAGTCTATGAAGTTTTAAAAAACGCCCCTAGCGTGGTTGTTTGCGATGATCCTAGCTATAATCTCTACCCTACGCCCTTAAAAGCGAGCCACACGGATAGCGTCTTTATTGGACGCTTGAGGAAGGATTTGTTTGATAAGAAAACCTTGCACGGCTTTTGCGTGGCGGATCAATTAAGAGTGGGGGCAGCCACCAATGCGCTCAAAATCGCCATGCATTACATTAAGAACGCTTGAGTTTATTCAAAGATAACAAAGATGAATGCGCATGCACTTGAATTAAGGATAAGGATCAATCTAACCCAATCTCTAAAAAAGAGCTTTAAGTTACTAGGCTTGCGATGTTAAACCAGGGTGTAATTGAATTTCTCAAGGCTTGATTGAGAGAAATGCTAGTATTTGGTAGGTCAAAAGGAATGAAAGGCTTACACTCAAGCAGAGAGTGAATGTTTAGCTAGCGAGTTATTGCCTATTATCCCATTTAAAAGGATGTGAGTTTAAGGTATAAGGGAAACTTGTATCAAGTTTTATTGAAATGGATTAGAAAAATCTGATTGGATTGACCCTTACAATTTTTCAAACCAATCGTTTAATAACGATTGAATATGACTATATACACTACAACAATAAGATTTTGAAAAGTGAGATTGTTTTTTTGAAAGGATTTAAATGCCTATTATAAGGGTTTTAGTAATGCTTGCAACAATGATGATGAAGTTAGGAAAAACGGCAAAAGAAAAGAAAGTTTTTAAGAATGTGGGAATGTCTATAATGGGGATTGCTTTTTGGGAAGCGATAAAAGACTCGATAAAAAAACAAATTAAAAAAAGCAATTGGATATGCGGGAATGTTAAGACTGCGGATGATTATTTAAAAACGCATCCTAACTCATGGTTTAATTCAGCAATAGGTGTAACAGCTTTAACAGCCATGCTTATGAATGTGTGTTTTGCTGATGACCAATCCAAAAAGGAAGTGGCTGAAACTCAAAAGGAAGCTGAAAATGCTAGGGATAGAGCAAACAAGAGTGGGATAGAACTAGAACAAGAAAAACAAAAGACAGAACAAGAAAAACAAAAGACAGAACAAGAAAAACAAAAGACAAGCAATATAGAGACTAATAACCAAATAAAAGTAGAACAAGAACAACAAAAGACAGAACAAGAAAAACAAAAGACAAGCAATATAGAGACTAATAACCAAATAAAAGTAGAACAAGAACAACAAAAGACAGAACAAGAACAACAAAAGACAGAACAAGAAAAACAAAAGACAAACAATACGCAAAAAGATCTCATTAAAAAAGCAGAACAAAATTGCCAAGAAAATCATAGTCAATTCTTTATTAAAAAATTAGGGATTAAGGGTGGCATTGCTATAGAAATAGAAGCTGAATGCAAAACCCCTAAACCTACAAAAACCAACCAAACCCCTATCCAGCCAAAACACCTTCCAAACTC
>NZ_PHLZ01000062.1:0-613 GCF_002832345.1 Helicobacter pylori | reverse complement strand
AATTGCTTTATAAGCTCGTTAGTGATTTCTTTCACTTCGGGCTGTTCTGTGAAATCTAGCGCGCTGTTAGGTAGATTAGGGTAATTCATTGCGTTCCTTATATTTAATTTTTTGTGGTAGGATTAGGCTCTACGGAGTTTAAAGAATTAAATGCCTTTTCTTTAGTGATTGCTTGCGGAGTAGACCGTAACGCTTGCTTCTCTGTATCATACAATTCATAACTGCTTATCACCCAATGATTTTCTAATTTTTCTTTTTTCCACTCATTATTTAAACCTACTCTCTTATTTCCATAATCTACAAACACACGCCCTAAATCATCCGTTCCTTTAGTGCCTTTCTCTAACACTTCAGGGATTGATTTAACTACATTCATGGCGTATTCTTTAGCTTCTGTTTCACTTAAGCCTTTCTTCATCTCGTTAGATATTCTACGCTCTAATATATGCGCTAATCCATAACCGTTGCTATCTTTAGTCTTTGGCGTTCCCCAAACCAAATCAATATCCCCTAAACCTTCCTTATAAAACGCTCCTGCTACAAAACCTTTTTTAGTTTCTAATAGCTTGTTAATCGCTCCTAAGCCATCACCTTTAAACTCGCTATAATTATG
>NZ_PHLZ01000061.1:0-637 GCF_002832345.1 Helicobacter pylori | reverse complement strand
CCTAATCCTACCACAAAAAATTAAATATAAGGAACGCAATGAATTACCCTAATCTACCTAACAGCGCGCTAGATTTCACAGAACAGCCCGAAGTGAAAGAAATCACTAACGAGCTTATAAAGCAATTACAGAACGCTTTAAAAAGTAACGCGCTTTTTACCGATCAAATACAGCTAAGCCTTAAAGGCATCGTTAGGATTTTAGAAGTGCTTTTGAGTTTGGATTTTTTCAAAAATGCGAATGAAATTGATAGCAGTTTGAGAAATTCTATTGAGTGGCTTAGTAACGCCGGCGAGAGCTTGAAATCAAAAATGAAAGAATACGAGCGCTTTTTTAGCGAATTTAATACGAGCATGAAAAGCAACGAGCAAGAAGTAACCAACACCTTAAACGCTAACACTGAAAACATCAAAAGCGAAGTGAAGAAGCTAGAAAATCAAATTATAGAAACCGCTACCAAGCTTTTAACGAGCTATCAAATCTTTTTAAACAACGCTAAAGAAAGCGCCAACAATGAAATAACCGAAAACAAAACCCAAGCGATAACTAACATTAACAACGCTAAAGAAAGCGCCAACAATGAAATAACCGAAAACAAAACCCAAGCGATAACTAACATTAACAACGCTAAAGAAAG
>NZ_PHLZ01000060.1:0-665 GCF_002832345.1 Helicobacter pylori | reverse complement strand
TTTTCAGCGTTGGCTTGTTCAAGTGGGCTTAAATTTTTAGCGTTTGGTGTGGTTTCGTTTAAATTTTCGCTTGTTTTTAATAAATCCTCTTGATCTATTAAATCTTTTTGTGTAGGATTAGGTTCATAGGGGTGGTTTCCAGAGTGTAGACTGGCATCCCTAAAATCTGTAAAATTCCTATCGCTATAAAAATCAAAAATCTTATTTCCATTGTTTAAATCATCTACTACTAACCTAAGCTTAACGCCGTTATTCTCCCATTCATAGCCGTATCTAAATCCTTTTTCAAGCCTTTCAAAACTCTCTAATAACACGCTTCCGTTTTTAATCGCTTCGCTCATGTTGATTAGCTCGTCGTTCGTGAGGGCGCCTGTGCTTTCTTCTCCGTTCTGTTTAACTAAAATCTTTTTAGCTCCCGCATGCCTTGTGCCTTGTTCTAAAATGTAAAGGTCGTTTAAATCTATTCCTTTAATCTCTGTTTGATCCAACTCGCCCTTAAACACTTTTAAAACTTGTTGCTGTTCTTTAGTAAGCTTGCTTTCATCAATATTTTGTAGTTCTTGTAAGGCTTTTTCGTATTTGGTCGCTTTAGATTTGATCTCTTCGCTCGCGCTTTTAACGCCGTTAGTAAGCTCTTCAATGATTTTAAGCGTGTTGTTGCTAAA
>NZ_PHLZ01000006.1:0-71583 GCF_002832345.1 Helicobacter pylori | reverse complement strand
CGGCTCAACATGGCATGGAATTGGGCGTGAAAATCCCTACCATTAACACGAATTACTATTCTTTTCTAGACACCAAACTAGAATATAGAAGGCTTTATAGCGTGTATCTCAATTATGTGTTTGCTTACTGAGTGATTCAAGCTCTCTTTTTTAAGGGGGTTTAGAAAAATCGCAACATCAAGCTTTTTATCGTTGGTGA
The DNA here is from genome assembly GCF_002832345.1 of Helicobacter pylori. Classification (GTDB taxonomy): domain Bacteria; phylum Campylobacterota; class Campylobacteria; order Campylobacterales; family Helicobacteraceae; genus Helicobacter; species Helicobacter pylori_CP. The sequence continues at coordinate 71,384 of NZ_PHLZ01000006.1, read as the reverse complement.
TAAAATCTACAAAACCAACGGCGCGACAACAAACCCTAACGCCACACTCAAAAACACGACTAAAACCCCAGGGATCAAAAACGCATGATCAAACACATAACGGCCCATTTTAGTGGTGCCGGTGTTATCCATAGCGATCGCTCCTAGTAAAGTGGGGTAAGTGGGTAACACAAACAACGCCGAAACGCTCGCAAAAGAAGCCACGATAATATACAAATGCTCTGTATGGTTAGCGCTAATGCCTAAGGCTGTGATCACGCTTGGGATGAGCGCTTTAGAGGTGGTAGCTTGCGAATACAAAAGCATGGAAGCCAAAAAAAGCGCTACGGCTAATAAAAACGGGTAATCAGCGATCAAAAACGAAGCGTATCGCTTGATTTCATCTATATGATTGCTCACAAAAGTATCGCCCAACCACGCCACGCCCAACACGCACACGCACGCTTGCATGCCGGATTTAAACACGCTTGAATGAGCGATTTCATTAGCGTTAATTTTGCAAAAAAGCGTAATTAAAGTTGCCACGCTCAACATGAAAGACACAATCGCGTAATCTCTGCCTAAAACCACCGGGCTAACAAAAGCGATATTTTTAGAAATCGCGCTCGCATAAAACACGATCGCTACAACCCCACCGATAAAAATCCATAACGATAATTTCGCGCTTTTTAGGGTTTCTTTTTCTTCTTTGATTTTAGGGGGCGAAAAATTTCTTGCTTTCAGGCGCTCTAAATAATGCGGATCGCTGTCTAATTTCAAATCAGTAAAACCCATAATAAACGCCGTGAGCATGCATGCTAAAAAAGTCGTAGGGATCCAAACCATTAAAAGGGTCAAGTAATTCGCTCCTAAAGGCTCTAAAATACCGCTCATAAACACCACCGCCGCGCTCACCGGGCTTGCAGTAATAGCGACTTGGCTAGAGACTACCGCTAAGCTTAAAGGCGCTTTGGGTTTGATGTTTTGGCTCTGGCTCACTTCCACAATCACCGGGATCAAGGAAAAAACCGTATGCCCAGTGCCGGCTAGTATCGTTAAAAAATACGCCACGCTTGGCGCGAGGTAATTGATTTGCTTGGGGTGTTTCCTTAAAATTTTTTCAGCGATTTTGACTAAGTAATCCAATCCCCCCGCTTTTTGCATGGCACTGATAGCGCTAATGACTGCCATGATGATTAAAATCACATCAAAAGGGATTTTGCCCGGGTTTAGCCCCAAAAATAAGCACAAAACAAGCACGCCCAAGCCCCCCGCATAGCCCACTCCCAAGCCCCCTAGCCTTGCCCCTAAAAAAAGCGAAAAAAGTAACACTGCAATTTGGAAAAAGGCATCCACCATTAACCCTTTTTAAATTTATTTTAACGATGTTTTACTATACTATAAAATCTTTTAATTTCAAAAGGTGGTCCATAATGAGAATATTTTTGAAATTGTTGATTCTTTTATTTTGTTTGAAGGGGCAAGTCATGGCTCAAAATTTACCCACCATTGCTTTACTGGCGACAGGGGGGACGATTGCAGGTAGTGGCGCGAGTGCGAGTTTGGGTAGTTATAAGAGTGGTGAGTTGAGCATCAAAGAGCTTCTTAAGGCTATCCCCAGTCTTAATAAGATCGCTCGCATTCAAGGAGAACAGATTTCTAACATCGGCTCACAAGACATGAATGAAGAGGTGTGGTTCAAACTCGCCAAACGCGCCCAAGAATTGCTAGATAATAGCCGCATTCAAGGCGTTGTCATCACGCATGGCACAGACACTTTAGAAGAGAGCGCGTATTTTTTAAATTTGGTTTTACGCTCCACAAAACCGGTCGTGTTAGTGGGAGCGATGCGTAATGCTACTTCTTTGAGCGCGGATGGGGCTTTGAATTTGTATAACGCGCTGAGCGTAGCGATCGATGAAAAAAGCACGAATAAGGGCGTGTTAGTGGTGATGGACGATAATATTTTTAGCGCTAGGGAAGTGATTAAAACGCACACCACCCACACTTCCACTTTTAAAGCCCTAAATAGCGGTGCGATAGGGAGCGTGTATTATGGCAAAACACGCTATTACATGCAGCCTTTGAGAAAACACACCACAGAGAGCGAATTTTCCCTTTTAGAGCTCAAAACCCCCTTGCCTAAAGTGGATATTATTTACACGCATGTCGGCATGACCCCTGATTTATTCCAAGCGAGCCTAAACTCGCATGCAAAAGGCGTTGTGATAGCCGGGGTGGGTAATGGGAATGTGAGCACTGGGTTTTTAAAAGCGATGCAAGAAGCGAGCCAAATGGGGGTGGTTATTGTTCGTTCTAGCAGGGTAGGTAGCGGTGAAATTACTTCAGGTGAGATTGACGACAAAGCTTATGGCTTTATCACAAGCGACAACTTAAACCCTCAAAAAGCTAGGGTGCTTTTACAGCTCGCTCTAACTAAAACGAATGATAAGGCAAAAATCCAAGAAATGTTTGAAGAGTATTAAACGATTCTCTTAGATCACCCGATTATCAAAGATAATTGAGTGATCTGGTTTATTTTGTTTTTGACTTTATTTTCATCAAATATTGATAACTATCAAAATAGATTTGATGAAGCTCCCCCTATTTTAAAAAGGAGATTTTTTAATAAGCGAACACATAATTGAGGTACACGCTATAGAGCCTTCGGTATTCTAGCTTAGTGCCTAGAAAAGAATAGTAATTCGTGTTAATGGTGGGGATTTTAATGCCTAATTCTATGCCATGTTGCGCGGAATGTTCGCTGTCTTTTTTCTTGGCTGTAGCGAGATTCGTCCTCAAACCGAGATTGAACAAGAATTGGAAATTGGAAGTATTGACTTTCGCGCTGTAAGGGTTATTGAACGCGGTTAAATTCACGTATTGGGAATTAAGCCATGTAGTCCCTGCTAGTTGGATACCACCAAAAAGACCCACAGAAAGCTTGTTGTTCTTTCTTGTAATGCTATCGTTGATGATATTCACTAACAAATCGCTCCCACCGCCATAAGTCCATATATCAGAAGACGAATTAAAGAAACTGGATTTGATATAGCCGTGGTTGTAATCAAAGAAGCCATAATACCTTAACCCCCATCTTTTGCTTTCGCCAAAGAATTGCTTATAGCCCACTTGCACGCCAAGCCCATTCAATGCGCCGTTATTGTTTTGAGAGCTGATCATGCCCACTTTTTTAAAGGGGTTATTGCTCATCGCTGCTAAAGCTTGATTAAGATTGGATTGCTGTTCTGGGTTGATTTGGTAGTTGTATTGGCCTGCTGCTGGGGCGTTTTTATCGTAAGGTAGCGTGATAATGTCTTTTGTATTGACTTGATTGTGCGGGAGTTTAGAAATCTCTTCGCTCAAATTCTTAGCGTCATTATAAGTGGTTACAATCTCTGTTTGATTGGATTTTAGGTTATAAACATCTTTAGCCACGCTTAAAGCCGCATCCACCCGGTTACCATAATAACTCACATTGTTTTGAATCGTCTGAACTTCTTGGTTTAAATTCACCTCTTGCCTGTAAGGGTTAGTAGGCGTTTGACCCGCATTGGGCACTTTCAAATAAGCTTTCTGTAGATACTTATACTGCTCTGCAGGGATAGAGTTAAAGAGGTTGAAAATGTCTTGAGCGTAAGAGATGATTTGCTTTTGGTTTTGAGCGAAAGCGTAGATGTCTTTAGCGAATTTGGGGTTTGTTTGAGATCCTGTAGCTTGAGCTTGCAAACTAGCAGATAGGGTGTGGTTATTTTGAGAAAGCGTAACCGCTTGTTGCAAGATAGGTATCATCGCCTTAATGTTGTTAAACACCGCGTATTGCGTTGGGTAATTAGTGGATGTGATAGCACCGGATGTGTTTGAAACGCCACTGATGACGATATTTTTCCACATCATAGCCGTCCTAGTGTTTGCGATTAAATCCATAAGCTGTTGTGCCAAATTAAGAGCGTTGCTTACGGTTGAATTTGGTGGGTTTTGGCCTTCTGTTGTGGCGCACCCGGATAAAGCGCAAAGATTGTTGCCTTTAGTGGTAGCGTTTTGTTGGGCTGCTTGGAGGCTTTCAGCGAGTTTTTTCATCTGGTCGTAAGTGGTTTGATCCATAGCGCAGTTTTCAATTCCTGAGCAATTGTTTATAATCGTTTGAAAAGGAGGGTTACCATAGACATTAGCGGATTGTTTAGTATTCTTATTACCCACAAAAAAAGTGAAGTAGTTCCCCGCATAAAGACTCCAAAAACCCAATACCGAAGTGATAACGGCTTGCACGGCGTTAAAGATGGGCGATTGGGTGGTGCTGTTATAGTTGTTGTTGGTAAAGCTTTTTAAATAGTTTAAAGAGCTATTGACCAATTCAATGTTGTTGGCGTTTTGAATGCTTTGCTTCAACGAAGCCACTTGATTTAAATACTGGCTTAATTGCTCGTATTTTTCGTTCAAGTTTTTTAATTCACCGGTGTTTTTGACCATTTGCACCGCTTCGCCAATTTGATAGCCCGCACTCACAAAAAAGCCGTTGTCTTCAGCGTTTAAGAGCGATGAAGCGAGAGAGAGAGAGAGTAGAATTGTCTTTTTCATAAAAGTGTTCCTTAAAGTAATTTTTTTGTTGCTAAAATATTCTAAAATGATAATAGATTTACAACTGATTGGATTTTACCATAGATTTATTGGATTTCAAAAAAAAAAAAAAAGGATTTTGGGGTATTTTAACTTATTTATCTTTGAAAGTTGATTTTTGTAACGATAAAATCATCTTTTGAATTTTATCATCAGTATTTAATGTGAACGAAACCGCACTAAAACAAGAACGCGTAGCTGACAAAAACTTCTTTATTCCTAAAAACGCTGAAGTTTTGTCGGATCGTTTGTTGCTGCCACACATTGCTAAAGCCGAAGTTTTTCCAACTTTGTGCGCTCAAGCTATAATAAGGGATTTTTAGCCCCACATTGAAGCGGTTGTGTTTGCCTATATACAAAGAACCCCCAAAATTCACAAAAAACCCCCCACCTGCGGCAAAAAATTTATCGTCTTGTTGCGTGTTTTGATTTTGATAACTAGGACTCCATAAGATTGCATATTCCACCCCACCCCCACCAAACACGCCTATTTTAAAAAACAGCATTTTTTCCGTTTTTAAAGCGAGTTTCAAAAGGGTGTCTATAGGGAGATTAACAAACACATTCACATTCAAACCAAACGCCATGAAATGCCCGTTATTGAAAAGGAAGTTTTGGGGGCTTGGGGTTTTTTGCAAATTCAAAGAGCCTTGAGTGTTTGAAGCAGGATCGTAGGTTTTAATCGCGCTTGGGTTGTAATTCGCTTGGGATAAAAGGGTGTTACCCCCCACTTTTTGACCCAATTGCGCTTTAGCGTATTCTATATCCCCCCACACCCTTAAGCCTAAAATATGGTATTTATCAAAAGCTATTTCATCGCCTATTTGCCCGGTATAAGACAAATTTTTACCCCCCTTATAATGGGCTTCTAATTTTTCACCATAACACACGCTATCAGGGCAAGTGGGGTTGTCTTTATAGGCTTGTTGCCACATGCTTGTGCGCATGTTAGCCCCTGTTCCTAGCCTAAAACCCAAATAAATGTGGTTTTTCGTTTTAAAAAAAGGCGTTTTTTCAGCGGCATTACCCCACAAAACCCCCAAACTCGCTAAAAAAATAAGCGCTTTCAAACGCTTTTTTGATTCAATTCTACCCATAATGGCACTTCACTTTGCAACATTTCTTGATTAAAAAATTCCTCTATGCTCTCTCGCATGCTCTTTACCTCTGTAAGGGTATTGACACAATTACGAAATGCGCTCGCTTGCATTTCGCCCTTAGCGTAAGCATGCAAATTTTTCCTAAACATAACCACCCCCCTATCCCCATAAAACTCCACCATTTTATCAAAATGTTCTAAAACCAAATCTTTTTTCACGACTGCGGGCAATTTTGTGGTGTTGTTTCTGATTTGCCAAAATATCCATGGGGCTCTTAAGGCCGCTCGCCCTATCATCAGCCCATCCGCTTGCGTGATTTGCAAGACTTCAAAGGCTTTTTTCACGCTGTCAATTTCGCCATTGGCTATCACAGGCTTTTTTAAAATCCCTTTCATTAAAGCGATGCTTTCATAATCTATTTTGTCTTTTTGGTATTTGTCGCTTCGTGTCCTCCCATGCACCACCACATAATCCACCGGTGCATCGTTTAAGGCATGAGCGATTTCTTTAGGGATTTTTTTTTCAAAGCCTAAACGCACTTTCACGCTTGTGATCTTTTTATTGGTGTTTTCTCTGATGATTTTTAAAAGCTTCACTAAGTGGTTTAAATCCTTCAATAGCCCGCTCCCGTTACCATGATTAGCCACTTTAGGGGCAGGACAACCGCAATTAAAATCAATCCCATTCACATGCTCTAAAGCGTTGATTTTCTCCACCGCTTCTTTGACTACACCCTCTTTAGAGCCTGAAATTTGTGCCATGAAATGATCTTCTAAAGGGGATTTTTCTAACATTTTAGAAGTTTTATCAAACGCATACACCAACGAATGCGAGCTCACCATTTCGCTTGTGGTAACATCCACGCCAAATTTTTTCACCACGCTCCTGAAAGGCAAATCCGTATAGCCTGCTAGAGGGGCTAGAAAAAGCCATTTTTTATTTTTAAAGTCCATTTATTCTCATATCAAAGTTTTTTGCTGTATTTTGACACAATCAAGGTTAAAAAGCGCTTTAAAAACTTACCGCTTGATTAAAATGAAGCTCTTTTATAGATCCATTAAACTCTGTTTGAAACGGGTTAAAAAATCATGCGTTGGTTGTTTTAAAAACTCTGCGTATAAAACAGGCCGTAAGCGTTTAGGGATATTTAACCTCCTGGCTTTTTCTTTAAAATCCTTTGGCATGCTTAAAGTTTTTGGGGGTTTAAGAGCGATAAACGCATGCTCTTTATCGCTTTCAATAATGAATTTTTGAGCGATTTCTAAGCTAAAAAAATGGTGTTTGATTTCTTCTTTTTGAGAAAAGCTCAACACATACCCCTTTTGCTTTAAGATTTTATCCACCATAAAAAGCGCATTTTGCGAATACTTAAAAAAAGTGATCCCATGCATTTGTGAAACGGGTGTTAAAGGATAAAGCCGCTCTTTTTCTTTATCCAAAAATTTAAAACTTTGGATAATGCCCTTAGAATAATGTTGCATCAAGGAGTTAGCGTAATGTTTCCTGAAAACATTGCGTTTGAATTTTAAAGAAGAATTGGAATCATCTTCAAAAAATTTCAAATCTTTAGCGAGCGTTTTAAGGGTGTCTTTAGGGGTGTAGAGCAAGGGGCGAACAATCGCATAAAACCCTCTTTTTTCATAAGCTTGAAAGCTTAAAAGCGTGTTCAGTCCGGCTCCTTTGCTTAGTTGCATCAAAAACCATTCCAGCCTGTCATTCAAGTGGTGCGCTAAAATCAAATGCTTGTAAGAATGCTCTTTGATTAGGGTTTCAAAAAAATCATAACGAATTTTTCTCGCTTGCATTTCAAAATTGCGCGCGATTTTTGGAGCGTAATGGATATAGCATTTTTTATGGTGTGTTTGTGCGAGTTTTTGAGCGTGTTGGATGATTTTAAGGCGTTGTTTTTGCGTGTTATAATCCACTAAAGCGATGTCAAAAGCGATGTTTTCTCCAACTAAAAGATGGAACAAGCAAGTGGAATCCAACCCACCCGAAAAACCCAATAAATTTTGACCCTCTCTTAAAGGCTCTAAATAGGTTTTAAAATCTCGCGCTATCAAATCGGTGCTAAACGCATGCTGAATGGGTTGCGATTTTATGAAGTTTCCTTGTGGGTTAAAATGCCTTTGAGTAAGCTCGCGCCTTCTATGCCTAAAATTTCGTTCCTAAGCTTTTCAACTTCATGCAAACCTGGAGCTTTTGTGTGGACGGCTTCGTTGCGGATTTTTTGAATGAGGCTTAGGCTTTTTGAAAAAGGATAATTGATGAAGCTATTTAAGTTTTCTTCTAAATGGCATTGGACTTTTTCGTGTTTGAGTAAAAATTTAACGCTCCCAAGATTGGGCTTTTTAGTGAAAAAATCTTTAAGCGTAAAAGATTTTCCTTGGACTTTATAAACTAAATCATAAAGGTTGGGATCGTTTTCGCAAGCCTTTAAAAGAACTTGTTTAGCAAAAGTATAAATTTCGTATTCTAAGGTTTTGGAGTATTTGACGATGATACTGGTAAAATCATTCAAAAGATCGTTTTCGCTTTGTAAAAGCTCTAATTCTGCATGAATGATGTTATTGATGCTGTTAGAGTGTAAGAGATAAAAAAGCCTTTTGCCAAAAACAAAACGCATGAAATTTTCTTGCATATCTAAATATTCTTTGCTTTTATACACGCTCAGATAATGCTTTTCATCGCCTAAAAAATAAGAACGCTCTTCTTTCAACCTTACCGGCAAAGGATAGACATAATTATTCCCATAAATGGCGTAAGTGTGGTTGTTTGGCACGATGAAATTGGCTAAAAATTGATCTCTTAAAAGGCTGAAGTCTTCTCTGACTAATTCCCTTAAATCGCTGATAATAAAAAAGTCTTCCACTTCCAAATTTTTTTCTTTATAATAGCTAGGGATCAAACTCTCATCAATCTCTTTAGAAACCTTTATCACCTTAGCGGCAAATAAATTAGCGTAATCGGTCAAAAAAAGCTGCAAAAAATTTTTTTCATTGGTGGCTTTGTAAATCTCTTCTAAAGAGTCGTGCTTTTCTTGATCGTTGAGCTTTGATCGGATTTTACCAAAGCCCACTTGGGATTTTTCCTGTAAAACGCTTAAATGTTGTTGGATCACATCTTGTTGGTAGTAAGGATTGTAGAGGATTAAAAGGTGGTTCATGCCTTGTCTTATTTTAGGATTTCTTTGAGGTTTTGCTTGATCTCATCAGGATTTTGTTCGTATTCTTGGATGAGATCTTTTAAAATTTCAAACAATTCGTCAAAATCCTGCGGGTACTCTTTCTTAAATTTCACTACCAAATCCAAAGCTTCACAAGCGTTATTCAATGGATCTTTATCGTCATTGAAAGCGTCTTTGATACCCAAAACCATCTTAGTAATGCGAGCGCTTTGCCCAGGGCTTGAAATGCGTTTGCATATAAAGCCTTTGAATGCGTTGGCAAGCTTAAAAGATGCGCAAATTTTAGAAAACATCGCCTTTCCTTATTGAAATATTTAAAATACCGCTTGTTGGATTAGCCCGTTTCAAGATCAGCCAAAAAGCCTTTTTGATGCGTTTTTGAAATTTTAACACAATTTTAGTTCATTCCTCTTCAGGCTCAACATCTATAAAATCTTCGCCCTTGATAAAATCTTCGCCAGTTTGAATCCATTTTTCCAATCCTTGAGCGCACTCTTGCGTTTTTTTAACGCTTTCTTCGCATTCTTGAATGCATTTTTCCAGTTCCAACGCCATTGGAAAACATGTTTGTTTGAATCTGGTTTCATCATTGATGAGAGCTAAGATTTCTTGTTTTTGTCCATCAAAATTAGATTTCATTTCTTCTTTAGCTTTTTCAAGTTTTTCTATTTTTTGGCTTTCTTTCCAAGAATCCCACACTTCAAAAGCAAGACCGATAAGCAGTAAACCTTTGTTTATGTTGCCTGCCAATTTGACAGCACCCCAAGGTTTGAATTTTAAAGCCAAATCTATGCCTGTAAATCTTGCCACAGCCACTATCCCATCTCTAGCCGCTTTGATGCTAGTTGCATTGATAATCCTACTTTGACTTAATTTTTTCGCAATTTCTCCAAATATTCTGGCATGTTTTTCAAAAGAACTCATATCGGCATTAAAAGTTGTCCCGATTTTAGCAATTTCATTTGAAATCCCTTGCGTTTGTTTTTCAAATTCATTTTGGACTCTTGTGTCTATAATGCTACCTTCATCGCCTATTTCTCTTGTAACAAAATCATTAAAGGTTTCTAGGCTGGTGCCAGAAACTTGACGGCTGAGATCGCTAAAATACCTTATTATAAATTCTCTTAAATGAATGCGGGCTTGAGAAATTTCTTTATTTAAATCTTGAATCTCCTTTCGCCTTTTTTCAAGCGTTTTATTCAAATATTCCATTTCTCTATTAATATCTTGCAACGCTTGTTTTGCGGGCGGCATTTGCCTATAGACCACATCTTGAATGACGCTTTTTTTGGCTTCTTCTATGATGGTTAATTTCCCGCCATTTTCTTTAATCTTTTTTTGAGTCGCGTCTTGCAAGGCTTTGATGTGTGAGAGTTTTTGAAACTCTTCTTGATGCTTTAGCCAGTGTTCCACCCCCAAATCAAAAGGGTTTGCTGCAACAGCGACAATCGTCAAACTTTCTTCTTCTTCGCTTAAAGAAATCAATTCATTCAGTCGGTTTTGAATGTTTTCTTTTTTGATTTTAAATCTTTTGTTGTAATCTTCTTCATCTTCAATATCCGCTTCTTCATCAAAACGGCTGATGACAAATATCGTCCTGGATAAAAGATTGAGCGTCCTGAACAACCAGTTCAAATCGTCCTTATGGCTTTCTTTGATAGGGTTTGACGGGTTGAGCGCGTATAAAATGAGGTGGGCTTCGCTGATATATTTTTTTGTAATATCTTTATAGCGTTCTATTTTGCCGCTATCAGTTATTTTTTCTTTAAACCCAAATAGTCCCGGGGTGTCAACCAGCTCAATTTCATCATCTATGTGATAGATTTTAACTTCATCGCTGGATTCTTTGTGGTCTATCTTCATGCTCTCTTTATCCAACCGCTCGATCCAAGCTGCCGCTATGGATGTTTTCCCGCAAGAAAAACCTCCCACTAAAGCCACTTTAAGTTTTTGACCGGCAACATTTTCCATCGCATTATGGATCTTGTCTTTGAGAGACTCTTCAACCTTGATACCGTATTTTTCCCCAGTATGGACAAAATCAAGTAATTTTTTAAGAATTTCTTGATTCCTCTTTTGGTTTCTTTTAAATTGTTCTAGCGTTTCATTCTTCATTGCATGCTCCTTGCTTTGATATTGTTAGATTGATACTATTAGAGATGTATCCTAATCTTTCATGGGCTTCTTTCAATTGTCCTTTCATGCGTTCGTAATGATCAACAAGTTTGTTAAAACCGGCGTTGAGTTCTTCAATCATTCCCAATGCGCCTTTTTTATAACTTTCAATGCGGCTTTTCACATTCTCTGAAATTTTTTCACAAGCTTCATCTAACTTCTCATTCACTGCTTTTCTTTGTTGGGATTTTTTATAGTCTGGATTAAAAACATTCCACAATGCTTTAACTGCCCCCACTAATGCTACAAGACCCGCTATACCTATTTCAACCCAACCCACAGGATTCCAAATATTAACTATCCCAAGCAACACCAAACCTCCTATTGAAGCCCCTAATGCGAATCCATCAATGCCGTTATCAATATTAAAATCAAAATTAAAATTAAAATTACCACTATCAATACCGATGCACTTTAACATTGCTAGAGAATCTTTAATTCTGTATTCAAGTTGTTTAATAGCTTCTTTTATCTCTTCATCAAATCGTTCCGTGCATTCTTTAAACCGCCGTTTTATGTTTTCATGCAATGTTTCAATTCCTTGAATGAGTTCATTTTTAAAAATTTCTTTACATTCCTCATCTTCAACACCTTTTTCAATACGCTCTTCCATTATTTCGCCAATACCAAATTTGAATCGATCGATTTCGTTGTGTGCTGAATTTTTCAAATCTGATATAAATTTATCTGTAGAACGATCCAATCTATATTCGACTTCTTCTTTGTGCCCTTGCATGTCTTTAATCATTGGATCGATCTGTTTTTCAATCGTGGTTTTGATCGTATTTTGTAATTGTTCTACCACTTTTAAGGCTTTATTGCAGTTTGATTGAATGATTTTGGCGTGCGAGTTTTTAAGAAGCTCTTCGGCTATAAATTCTGCTAATAGTTTGAAATGGGATTGATACAATAATTCTCCTGCTTTAAAATCTTTTAAAAATTTTTGTTTCTTTTTATCAAAATCAGTCCCTGGGATCAAAGCTTGTGAAAGGCCATAAAAAGCCACTTGGGCGCTAACCACCTTATGACCCTTGTAATGTTTGCCTAAAACGCCCTTCATCTTTTCGTCTAAAATTTTTAAACTTTCTTTTTCGTTTTTATTAATAAGCCCATCTTTTAAGGCTCTTGGGCTAGTAATCGGTTTGTTGTAAATCGCCCATACCTCTGTTTGCGAATCAAGCTGTCTTTGGATTTTTTCAATCGTTCCCCTTTTCCCTTCTTCTCCTTTTTGTGGAGGATTAGGCGTTTTGGTAACATAAAAAATAGCATGGGCTTTTTGCGTTGCGTTAGAAATCTGATCAATCACTTTTTGTTCGTCGCCTTCTATCCCTGGCACATCCAACAAAACAAAATTTTGATGGTTGTATTGGAAAGAATAAGATCGTGTTTTTAAAGTGAAATCGCTCCTCCCATCGCCTATAATCGCTCCATCTTGCAATGAATGGAGTTCTTTTAAAATATTTTGTTTTTTGCGTTCATCATTTTGATAATTGTTTTGGTAAGTTGAATAAAGCCGCTTGAAGTGCTCTTGTTGATCTACTTTACTTCGTTCTTTAAAAAACAGCCTCAAACATTCAATGAGGGTTGATTTCCCCGCACCGGTTTCCCCATAAAAAGCAATGGTAAAATTTTCCCATTCTTCATTATTTTTTAAACTTTCAAGCTCTTTTAAACTTTTAGATTCTAATTGTTGGAATACCTCCAACGCTTCTTGGTTGAATTTTTTTAGTCTTTCATTTTCATTATCAGTGTTCTTAAAAATATTTTGGAGATTTTCAATATTGGCTTTCACATCAAGATAAATGTTTTTTATTTTGCATGCCTCAAGCGGATTTTTCTCGGGCATTTTAACAAAAAAAAACGCAAACCCCCACGCTCTAACTACGCTCTAGTCGTGCTTTTATCCTTATGGCTAACTTTTAAAAAGGGCTTAAAACCTTAGCGAGTAAGATATTGTCTTTAAACGCGCTAGGCACAATCGTGTAATGCCCGGGTTTTAAAGGGGTGGTTAAGGCGCTGTCATTGATTAAAATTTCCCCATCCACTTCAGGCGCCCACCTGAGATCCCTTGCTTTGTAAAAATACTCGCCCTCTTTATTTTCCACTAACGCCTTAATGGGTCTATTTAACAAAGCCTTAAAAGAATGGTTTTGGTGTTTTAAAGCGATTTTATTCAAGGCTTTAATGCGGGCGTTGATGATTTTTTTAGGCACTTTCTCTAAAGAATAGGCATGCGTGTTTTCTTCCGCGCTGAAAGCAAAAATATTCAATCGATCAAACCGGAACTCGTCTAAAAACGCGCTCAATTCTTCAAATTCGCCCTCATTTTCTTCTGGATGCCCTACAATGATCGTGCTTCTTATAAAGCTTTCTTTAACCTGCTTCATGGCGTTTAAAAGCTTTAAATGGTGCGCTTGGCTGGAGTTGCGCCGCATTTTTTTAAGCATGGAGTCGCTGATATGCTGGATGGGCATGTCAAAATAATTTTGAAAAATAGGCGAGTCTTCAATCGCGCCAATCAGCTCTAAAGTGGTGCTAGAGGGGTAGAGGTATAAAATTCGCGCGCTCTTTAAGGCTTGCTGTTTGTCAATCGCCTTAATGAGCTGAATCAAGCCGTCTTTTTGCCCCTTATCGTATAAAAATGAGCTAGAATCTTGAGCGATAAAAGTCATATCCTTATAGCCCTTAAGAGCCAAATCCTCCACTTCTTTTAAAATGGAGTCTAATTCCCTGCTTTGCAATTTCCCTTTAAAGCTAGGGATAGCGCAAAAAGAGCATTTTTGGTTACAGCCCTCAGAAATTTTAATGTAAGCATGCACGCTCGATCCCGTGATGATGCGCGCGTTATAATGCTCGCTTAAAAACACCTGCTCGCTGAATTGGTTTTGTTTTTTAGCGATCAAAATATCAATCTTGTCATAATCCCCCACGCCAGTAAAAATATCCACTTCAGGGATCAGCTCTTTGATTTCATCTTTATAGCGCTCGCTCAAGCACCCGCTCGCAATCAAAATCGCCCCCTCTTTTTTGTCTTTAGCGGCGTTGAGAATGGTTTGGATGCTCTCTTGTTTGGCGCTTTCAATAAACCCGCAAGTGTTGATCAAAATCACATCGGCTTTTTTAGCGTCATTAGTGAGCGTGTAGTTATAAAGCTTGCCTAACATCACTTCTGAATCCACCAGATTTTTAGAGCAACCTAATGAGATTAAGCAAAGTTGTTTGTTTTCTTTAACTTGCATGTTAATGGCTTTTTAAATTTTTCAAATCCACTTCCCAAAAGAAATCAATCCATTCAGGAGCGTCTTTTAAAAACGCATCGGCTTTGTATTTCGCGCTTGTTTTTTGGAACAAACTCGCGCTATAAAACTTTTTATTAGGGTGTTTTTCTTGCAACACTTTAAGCACCGCTTCCAAAGAATTACCGCTATCTACGATTTCATCTACCACTAAAATGGTTTTTAAATGATCTTTGATCGTGGGGATATTTTCAATTTTTAGGGCGTTTTGTTGCTTGGTGGTGTCATAAGAAATCGCATTGATGCCATAAACTTCCCTTAAATCCCAGTGCAAACTCAAAAAATGCGCTAAAGTCATGCCCCCTCGCATCACGCACACAAGGGCTTCTGGGACACCACAAATTCGCTCCACTTGTTTAGCTAATTCCAGGCTGTCTTTCAAAAAGGCTTCATAAGAATAATGCATTGTGATCCTTAAGTTTCATAATATTGTTTCAAAAAGGTTGCGTTCGCCGTGCCGTCAAATTCCCTTAAATCCAAATCGTTTAAGGCTAATTCTAGGGCGTTTAAGGCGTAAGCGCTTTTATAAACAGGAATGATCCCCATGTGGTTGATGCGAATGAGCGCGTCTTTATAAGGCTCTTGACCGCCCGCAAATTGCACCTGGTATTTTTCTTTCAAAAGGTTTTTTAATTCTTTGGCATGCTCGCTAACAATCGTTGTCATGCTCAAGCTCGGGCTTTTAGGGAAAATCTTTAAACCGAGCGCTAAAACGGCTTTTTGGGTGGCTAAAGCAGTTCGTTTAGTCTCTTGATAGAGCGCTTCAAAGCCCCCTAAATTCTGCACCAATTCAAAATAGCGCTGCAACCCTAAAGTATGTAAAATAGGAGCGGTGTAGCTTGTGGTGTTGTTTTTTTGGTTTTTCAATTCGCTCTTCAAATTGAAATAAAACCCCACATTGCGTTCTTCTATGCGTTCAATCGCCTTCTGGCTCAATGCGATTAAGCTCATCGCAGGAGGCAGCATGAACGCTTTTTGACTCCCTCCAATGAGCGCATCAACATGCGTTATTTCCAAAGGCTCAACCCCTAAAGCGGTGATCGCATCTACAATCACAAAAACATTCGGGTTAGTTTCTTTAATGGCTTGAGCGATTTTTTCTACAGGGTGTCGTAACCCCCCACTGGACTCGCATGCTTGAATGCAAAACGCATCAATGTTAGGGTTGGCTTTAAGCGCGTTTAATACTCCATCTACTTGAGCGGGCGTGTCCCATTCATAGACTAGTTCATGGGCTTTGATAGAATGGGCTTTAGCGATCTTGCCAAACCTTTCGCCAAACTTGCCCGCATTAACAAAAAGCAACTCTTTTTGACACAAGGAAAGCACACTCGCTTCCATAGCCCCCGTCCCGCTGCTGCTTAAAAGCAAAACTTCTTCTAGACCGGTCATTTTTTTCAAATTTTCTCGCACGCTTTGGAAAATCTTTTCAAAATCTTTAGTGCGGTGGTGGGGCATTGGCTGAGAAAAGCTTGAACGCATCTCTTCGCTAATGGCTACAGGGCCTGGAGTGAAAAGCAACATTAAAATTAACCTTTAATTTTTGAGAGAATTTAAAAGGTATCATACTAAAACGCGCTTAAAATTAAGCCTTATTGTTTAAGAAAATCGCTTTTTAATGCAAATAAAATGCTAAAATGCCATGATTTAAAAAGAATTTAAGGCAATGATTGGATAAATTTAGTCTTCGCACGTGTTTTTTAACCCTTTTTTTTAGCGGGTATTCTAAAAAAGCTCCTGGAACGATAGGGAGTTTAGTAGCGTTGTTACTGGGCTTACCTATTTTAATTTTTTCGGCTAACACTTTGTTTTTAGGGGCGATTTTTGTTGGGCTTATCGCTATCGCTCAAATAGACAAAGAAGAAGAAGAAAGTAAGATTCATGACAGCTCTTACATTGTGATAGACGAATTAGTGGGCATGTGGCTAGCGATGGCGATTAGTGGGTTATCGTTAGCGGGTGTGGTTTTGAGTTTTATCTTTTTTAGGATCTATGATATTACTAAGCCCTCACTCATTGGCAAGATAGACAAAGAAGTTAAAGGAGGTTTAGGGGTGGTGGCTGATGACGCTTTAGCGGGTGTTTTAGCCGGATTGAGCGTGTTATTAGTCATCCATATTTTGGGATTTTTTAACATTAAACTTTAATTTAAGAAAATTCAAAAGCCTTTTTTTAGGTAAATATAGATAGACTTTATTGCAGTCGTTTTTAGGGAGTTTGATCGTGGAGTTTTGCGTTTTATTTGGTGGGGCGAGTTTTGAGCATGAAATCAGCATTGTGAGCGCGATTGCGCTTAAAGGAGTGTTAAAAGATAGGATTAAATATTTTATTTTTTTAGATGAAAACCACTATTTTTATTTGATTGAAGAATCCAACATGCATTCAAAATACTTCGCTCAAATCAAAGAAAAAAAATTACCCCCCCTAATCCTTACGCGCAATGGTTTGCTCAAAAACTCGTTTTTAGGTGCTAAAACGATAGAATTGCCTTTAGTGATCAATCTCGTGCATGGGGGCGATGGCGAAGACGGGAAATTAGCGAGCTTGTTAGAATTTTATCGTATCGCTTTTATAGGCCCTAGGGTTGAAGCGAGCGTGTTGAGTTATAATAAATATTTAACCAAGCTTTACGCCAAAGACTTAGGGGTAAAGACTTTAGATTGCGTTCTTTTGAATGAAAAAAACCGCGCTAACGCCCTAAATTTGATGAACTTTAATTTCCCTTTCATAATCAAGCCTAATAACGCCGGGAGTTCTTTAGGGGTGAGCGTGGTGAAAGAAGAAAAAGAATTGATTTACGCTTTAGACGGTGCGTTTGAATATTCTAAAGAGGTCTTAATAGAGCCTTTCATTCAAGGAGTGAAAGAATACAACTTGGCCGGCTGTAAAATCAAAAAGGATTTTTGTTTTTCCTATGTTGAAGAGCCTAACAAACAGGAATTTTTAGATTTCAAACAAAAATATTTGGATTTTTCACGCAATAAAGCCCCTAAAGCGAATCTTTCTAACGCCCTAGAAGAACAATTGAAAGAAAATTTTAAAAAACTCTATAACGATTTGTTTGATGGTGCGATCATTCGTTGCGATTTTTTTGTCATAGAAAATGAAGTGTATCTTAATGAGATCAACCCCATTCCTGGCAGTTTGGCCAATTATTTGTTTGATGATTTTAAAACAACGCTAGAAAATTTAGCGCAATCGTTACCCAAAACCCCTAAAATCCAAATCAAAAACTCTTATTTGTTGCAAATCCAAAAGAATAAGTAATGGCCAAACGCAGTATCGCTTATTTGGATAGCGTTTTTGACATTTCCTACACTTTTATAGATAACCATAGCCCTTTAAACGCCTTGTTTTTGCATGGCTGGGGGAGTTCTAAAGAAATCATGCAACAAGCGTTTCAAGACTGTTTTTTAAATTACAACCATTTGTATGTGGATTTGCCCGGTTTCAATCAAAGCCCCAACGATGAAAAAGTCTTAGAAACTAAAGATTATGCTAATATCATCAATTTGTTCTTAAAAAGCGTGGGTAAAAAAGCGCATGTCGTTTTTGGGCATAGCTTTGGAGGGAAAGTAGCGATCTTGTGTGAAAACGAACGGATGGTTTTATTGAGCAGCGCCGGGATTTTAGAGCCAAAACCCTTAAAAGTGCGTTGTAAAATCCTTTTAGCTAAAATCTTTAAAAAATTAGGCTTGAATTTAGGGTTTTTGAGGAGTAAGGACGCTATGGGGCTTAATCAAGTCATGTATGAAACCTTTAAAAAAGTAATTAGCGAAGACTTTAGCGATCATTTCAAACGATGCGAGAAAGAAGTTTTATTATTTTGGGGTAAAGATGATAAAGCAACCCCCTTAAGCTCCGCTCAAAAAATGCAAACCTTATTGAAAAGAAGCGCATTATTCGTGTTAGAAGGGGATCATTTCTTTTTTTTAAACCAAGCAAAAGAGATTGAAAAACTAGTGGAGAATTATCATCATGCAAAGTCTTAGTTGGCTGAATTTAGCGTTTCGTTGGCTCTTTATAACAGGGCTTGGCTATTATATAATGACTTTATTGCAATGGTATCATTACAGCGTATTTAGGATCTTAACCAAGCACCACAAAATGCGTTGGCATGGGATTTATTTTTTATTGCCTTTAGGGGTGTTTATCCTATCGCATGCTTTCAAAATGCCGTTTGTTTTTGATTTCTTTTGCGGCGTTATTCAAATGCCCATGCTCATTATCTGGGCCAAACGCAACGACAAGCCTTTAGTTTTCACGCCAAGGGTGAAGCGCTTTTTTATTTTCTTATTACTCTTTTTAATCTTGCATGAAATCTTAAATACAGAACTAGTCCCTTTGAATGGGATTTCGCTCGCGCTTGGCTATTTGTGTTTATTTATATTCGTTTTAAGCACTTCTTTAATCTTTGAAAAAGTCCTATCTAGGCAGTATTTGCAAACCGCTAAAGATAAAATCGCTTCTTTAAAAAATTTAAAAGTCATCGCCATTACCGGAAGTTTTGGGAAAACCAGCACCAAAAATTTCTTGCTTCAAATCTTACAAACCACATTCAATACGCATGCAAGCCCCAAAAGCGTCAATACCCTTTTAGGGCTTGCGAATGATATTAACCAGAATTTAGACGATAAGAGTGAAATCTATATCGCTGAAGCCGGGGCAAGGAACAAGGGCGATATTAAAGAAATCACCCGCCTTATTGAACCGCACCTTGCCGTGATCGCAGAAGTGGGCGAACAGCATTTAGAATATTTTAAAACTTTAGAAAATATTTGCGAGACTAAAGCGGAATTATTGGATTCCAAACGCTTAGAAAAAGCCTTTTGTTACTCTGTAGAAAAAATCAAGCCTTATGCCCCTAAAGATAGCCCCTTAATAGATGTTTCTAGCCTGGTTAAAAACATCCAATCCACTTTAAAAGGCACTTCTTTTGAAATGCTTATAGACAGCGTTTGGGAAAGCTTTGAAACAAAGGTTTTAGGCAAATTCAACGCTTATAATATCGCTTCAGCCATTTTAATCGCTAAGCATTTGGGCTTAGAGATAGAAAGGATCAAACGGCTTGTTTTGGAACTCAACCCTATTGCCCATCGTTTGCAACTTTTGGAAGTGAATCAAAAAATCATCATAGACGATAGCTTTAACGGGAATTTAAAGGGCATGTTAGAGGGCATTCGTTTAGCGAGTTTGCACAAAGGGCGTAAAGTCATCGTAACACCGGGATTAGTGGAAAGCAATACAGAAAGTAATGAAACTTTAGCGCAAAAAATAGACGAGGTTTTTGATGTCGCTATCATCACAGGGGAGTTGAATTCCAAAACGATTGCTTCCCAATTGAAAACCCCCCAAAAAATCTTACTCAAGGATAAGGCACAATTGGAAAATATCTTACAAGCCACCACGATTCAAGGCGATTTGATTTTATTCGCTAATGACGCCCCTAATTACATTTAGGAAATGAACATGCAACATTTATACGCCCCTTGGCGCGAAAGTTATTTGAAAGAGAAAAATAAAAGTTGTGTCTTTTGTGAAATTTCTCAAAACCCCACAAAAGATCTAGAAAACAGAGTGCTTTATAGAAATAGCGATCTCTTTGTGGTGATGAATGCCTACCCTTATAACCCGGGGCATTTGTTGATTATTCCTCATGCGCATCAAGCGAGCGTTGAACTTTTAGATCTTAACATTTGGCTGAACATGAATGCTTTAGTGCCTAAAGTGTTAAAAGCGTTGTATGCTTATGGCGCTCAAGGGATCAATTTAGGTTTGAATTTGCACAGAAACGCCGGAGCAGGGATCCCTGAGCATTTGCACGTGCATTTAGTACCTAGGTTTTTAGGCGATAGCAATTTTATGAGCGTTATCGCTCAAACCAGGGTGTGCGGGATGGATATTAATGAAACCTATCTTGCGTTAAAAAACCTATTAGAAAAGGAGCTTAGTTGAAAACAAACGCTTTTAATTTGGGTGTGTTACAATTGATTTCAATTCATTTTAAGGAGTGTCAGCGATGAAGGCGCGTGGGTTTAAGGCAAAGATGCGTGGTTTTAAGATTTTTTCAGGGAGCGCTCACCCTGCCTTTGGCAAAGAAGTGTCAAAGCATTTAGGCGTTCCCTTATCCAAAGCGGTGATCGGGAAATTCAGCGATGGCGAAATCAATATCCAAATCAGCGAATCGGTGCGCGGTAAGGATATTTTTATCATCCAGCCCACTTGCGTGCCTGTCAATGACAATTTAATGGAATTGTTAGTCATGGTAGATGCTTTAAGGCGCAGTTCGGCCAATTCTATCACAGCGGTGTTGCCGTATTTTGGCTATGCCAGACAAGACAGAAAAGCGGCTCCACGAGTGCCTATCACGGCTAAAATGGTCGCTAACTTGATGCAAGAAGTGGGGATTGAAAGGATCATTACGATGGATTTGCATGCCGGGCAAATCCAAGGCTTTTTTGATGTGCCGGTGGATAATTTATACGGATCTATCGTCTTTAGAGACTATATCCGCTCTAAAGCGTTAAAAAACCCTATAATCGCTAGCCCTGATGTGGGTGGGGTTACAAGAGCTAGGTATTTTGCCAATCAAATGGGCTTAGATTTAATCATCGTGGATAAGCGCCGTGAAAAAGCTAATGAAAGCGAAGTGATGAATATTATCGGCTCAGCCAAGGAACGCGATGTGATTTTAGTGGATGACATGATTGATACCGCAGGCACGATCTGTAAAGCCGCTTTGGCTTTAAAAGAGCAAGGGGCGACTTCTGTCATGGCGTTAGGCACGCATGCGGTTTTGAGCGGGAATGCGATCAAGCACATTAAAGAAAGCGCGTTAGATGAAGTGGTGGTAACTAACTCTATCCCTTTAGTTCAAAAATGCGATAAAATCACCACCTTAAGCGTAACGCCCTTATTTGCGGAAGTGATCAGAAGGATTTATCATAACGAAAGCGTCCAATCGCTTTTCACTTAAAAAGGAGAATAAAAAAAGCGGGAGTGGTGGATTCTGTAGGACTTGAACCTACGACCAATCGGTTATGAGCCGAGCGCTCTGACCAGCTGAGCTAAGAATCCAAAATTCCCAAAGGATGGTTTGCTATTGTATCCAAAAATATAGCGAAAAGCAAGCAGGTTTTCTAGGATTGCAAACAGGATCATAAAAGTGATAAAACTGCTCCCCCCATAGCTGAATAAAGGCAAGGGAATCCCTACCACAGGGGCTAACCCTAAAGTCATGGCGATATTCACGCTGGAATAAACAAAGATTAAAATAGAAATCCCAAGGGCTACAATCTTTAAAAACCAATCGCTGTTGCTCTCAAACAGATAAAAAAATAAATGCAAACTCAAGCCTATATAAATCGCAAAAAGCAACATAGCCCCTAAAAACCCGAAACGCTCCACGAAATAGGCGAAGATAAAATCGCTCGTTGCGATAGGCAAGAATTTGAATTTGGTTTGGGTGCAGGCTTCTTTAGATTTGCCTAAAAACCCGCCCGATCCTATAGCGATAATGGATTGCATGACATGGTAATTAGGCTTTTCAGAAAGGAAGTCTGCGATGCGCTTTTTTTGGTAATCATGCAAAAAATGATAAGCGATAGGCGAAGCCACTATTAAAGCGATTAAAAGAGGGAGCCACACCCTAGTCCTTAAACCCACGATCAATAAAATCCCAAAACCCATGATTAAAACAATAAGAGCCGTGCCTAAATCAGGCTGTTTCAAAATCAAAGCCGCCGGTAAGCAAATGTAAAAACTAAGCTTTAAAAACATGCCCCAATCATAGCCCTTAAAAGGAGGCGGGTTGATTTTAATCAAATGCGCCAATAACAAGAGGATAGCGATTTTCACGGGTTCGCTGGGCTGTAAAGTGATAGAAGTGAAAGGAATGACTAGCCATCGTTGCGCCCCAAGCTTGCTAGACCCCATAAAATCCACTAACGCTAATAAAATAACGCACGCCCAATAAAACACAAAGAGCCACCGATCGAGCTTCCTGAAAGGGATAAAAAACACGATCCAAAAGAGAAGAAACCCTATCGCATAATAAACCCCTTGCTTCAAGCTCAAAACCGCGCTGCTCTCAAAAATCAATACAAAAGAAACCACCAACAAGGGGATGATAAACACAAAAGGCAAAAGATCAAAATGCATCCAAATCCTTTTGTCTAATGCCATGCGTTTTTCATAACCCCTAATCTTATGGTTTTAATTTTTTGATTGTATCCAAGTTGAGATAATTCTCCTTAAAGAGAGAAGTTATCATGCCAACTTCACCAGGCAAATTGACCTCGCCCGTCTCATCATTAAAGCACTTTTCTAGCACTTTCAAATAAGCAAACCCAATGCCTCCTGTGATAGCCACAGCGGTCGCGCTCCCTGCAACACTCCCCACAACAGGAATGAATTTAAGGAAACCATTAACGAGCGTTCTCCCCACTTGCGCGACAGCGGTTACGCTTAACAATCCTGCGACCAAACTCGCGCCCACAGATTTATCCAAATCCATTCCAAAAGCGTCATTCATTTTTATAGATCATTCCTGCTTGAATGGGCGCAATAGCGAACGCATCGCTAAAAGGTATGGGACTAGCCCCAGCCGCTCCTGCAAGGCCTGATGCAACATGAATAATTTTTTTACTTTTAGCTATCATAGCCTGTTTTCTTTCTTGAATCTTAATTTTTTGAACACGCAAAAAATGGTTTCTCATAGCGTCTGAAAGGCATTTTTTCGTTTCATCTACCAATTCTTCCAAACCTTTAATAGGGATTTCTTTATCATCATCAGATAAATATTTAACCGAATTAACCCTCACATAGGTTCTGACAAAACCTTTAACCACCAAAAGCAGAAATCCCAAATATCTTTAGTGTTTGGGATGAATGCTACCAATTCATGGTATCATATCCCCATACATTCGTATCTAGCGCAGGAAGTGTGCAAAGTTACGCCTTTGGAGATATGATGTGTGAGACCTGTAGGGAATGCGTTGGAGCTCAAACTCTGTAAAATCCCTACTATAGGGACACAGAGTGAGAACCAAACTCTCCCTACGGGCAACATCAGCCTAGGAAGCCCAATCGTCTTTAGCGGTTGGGCACTTCACACCCCCATTCTTCATCTATGATCGCTTTAGATTCTTGGACAAACGCATCGCCGGCTTCGGCTTGAGTGTGTGTGAAAACGAAAATCGTTGGGATATTCCAACTTTTAGCAACGCTTAATAACTCTCTCTCTCTCTTGAATCCTACCAGAAGTCTCCTTAACGCACAAATACGCCACATCAATGGCTTCTTTTTCATCAAGCGTTTTAAAAGAATCTTCCATTTCTTTTTTAATGCTTTGCATGGTGTCGTGGTAATCTTTATCTTCAATGCCTTTAGTGTCCCACAAAATCAAGCCTTTTTCTTTATCAATGTATTTTTCAAGATGCTGAGTGATAGGCTTTCCTACGCCTGCTTTAGCTACTTCTTTACCAAATAGAGCGTTAATGAGCGAGCTTTTACCCACCCCAGTAGCCCCCATAAGCAAAATATTCATGATTGGTTTTTCTTTTTTGATGTGTTCAAGCATCTTGCTCATGTTCAATCCTCCCTCTTTCCCATCAAGCGTGAATGAGTCGCCTAAAAAACCACGCAAAATGCCGTTCAGTTTATCATGCCCATTATGTTCCATTAGAACCCCTTTTTTAAAATGATTTGAGCCACGAAATGTTGTCGCACCGATTATAGCGTATTCAAATAATGAAATAGGATTTTTTTAAGGTTTTGAGTAGAATAATGGTTTTTAAAAATGCAAAAAAGAGTTTGAATGCAAAAAGTTTTCATCGCCCCAACTAATCACAAACGCATTGATGAATTTTTAGCCAAAGAATTGCAAATTTCTAAAAATCAGGTATTGAATTTGATTAAAGAGGGGTTAGTGTTTTGTCAAAAAAAGGAGGTGAAAAAAGGGGGGCTAGCTTTAAAAGAGGGCAATACAATCACGCTTTTAACGCCCAAAATCGCGCCCAAACCCTTAAAAAAAGAGCTTGATTTAGAAATAGAAGTCATTTTTGAAGATGAAGATTTATTGGTGTTGAATAAGCCCCCTAATCTAGTCGTCCATAAAGCCCCAAGCGTGAAAGAGCCTACTTTAGTGGATTGGTTAAAATCTCAAAATTACGAGCTTTCTAATCTAGGCTTAAAAGAGCGCTATGGGATTGTGCATCGTTTGGATAAGGATACGAGCGGAGGGATTGTCATCGCTAAAAACAATTTTACCCATGTTCATTTGAGCGAGCAGCTCAAAACTAAAACAATGGGGCGCTATTATATCGCCTTACTTTCAACGCCCCTAAAAGAAGAAAAAATGAGCGTGGAATGCTATTTGACAAGAAACCCCAATAACCGCTTAAAAATGATAGCGCTCAAAGCGGCTAAAAAAGAAAAAAGCCGCTATTCTAAAAGCGAATTTACTAGCTTGCTGACTTCTCAAAATAATCTTAATTTGATAGGGGCTAAATTGTTCACTGGGCGTACGCACCAGATCAGAGCGCATTTAGAATATTTGAACAGACACATCATAGGCGATAATCTTTACGGGCTTAATGGGGCGCTTTCTAAAGAAGACATAAGAATCATGCTGCATGCCTATTTGATAGAGTTCAAACACCCTAGAAGCGAGCAGAAACTGCGCTTTAAAGTTCCCCTATTAAAGGATATGTTAGAATATCTTAAAAAAGTTTTTGATAAGGAGAATTTAGATGAGGTCTTGGATGAAGAAAAAATACTTCACGCTTTTATTGCAAAGTAGTGTGGTATTAGCGGTTTTTATAGGGTGTTCTTCTACCAGGAATCATACTTTTTCAGCCCTTAATAATCAAGAAAATACAGACACAAAGCTTCCGGTAGTCCATTCTATTAAAACCATTAACGATGTGAGTTCAGTGGGTTTTGAATGGCCTAAAATCGCTGATACTTATGATATTGATGGGTTTATTTTGTATCGTTTGAAAAAAGACTCCAAGCTTAAAAGAATCGCCACGATTAAAAACCCTTATGCGACCCATTATTATGATGAGGGGCTAGAAACAGAGAGTTCTTACACTTACCAGATCGCCACTTACAAGGGCGATAAAATCTCTAAACTTTCAGATCCTATTTTAGTAAAAACCTCTTTTATCAATCCTGTAGAAAGCGTTTTTGCAAGCCTTGAATACCCTAAAAGCGTGAAAGTCTTTTGGAGCCCGCACCCTAACCCTAGCGTTTCTAAATACATCATTCAAAGGCAGAATAAAGACGGCAAATTTTTGAATGTAGGGGCTGTGAAAAACCGCTTGTTTGTGGAGTATTTTGATAAAGATCTAGAAGATGGGACAAAATACCGCTACCGAGTCATTGCTGAAAATTTCATGGGGGATAAGTCTAGACCCAGCGTCATAGTGGAGGGGAAAACCAAAGACTTACCCAAAGAAATCACTAATGTTAGAGTGAGCCAAAACCTCACACGACACATTGAATTGAGTTGGGACAAATCCACCCAAGAAGATGTGATAGCTTATCGCATTTACGCTTCCAATAACCGCAACGATAAATACAAATTCATCGCTCAAACCACCAACACTTCCTATGTGGATAAAATAGAAAAAGACAACCTCACTCGTTATTATAAAGTCGTTGCCCTTGATAAAACGCATCTTGAAGGGGCATTACCCAAAGAGCCTGCAATGGGTGAGACCGCTGACAGGCCTGAAGCCCCTATCATCACTAAAGGGACTATTCAAGATTCTTCAGCCTTTATCCAATGGGAAAATAACCCAAGCGCTAAAATAGCCACCTATGCGGTGTATCGTTTTGAAGCCAATTCTAAAACCCCTTTGCGCTTTGGGAATATCACCAAAAACCAATTCGTGGATAAAGACATGAAAGTGGGCGTGGCTTACCGCTATCAAGTGGTGAGCGTGGATAAGGATGGATTAGAGTCGCACCCCAGCAAAGAAGTGCGCTTATTTTTAGAGCGCTAAAAGGGTTTTAATGCCCCATTTTTTAGCCAAGCTGGATTCCAAGCCTTTAGAATACCCCTTAATTGCAGGGGATTTTTGTTTTCATAAGGAATTTTTAAGCTTAAAACACCCCACTAAAAGCTGTGTGTATGCGAGTTTTAAGGATCATATTTTTTTATTGCAAAAAATCCGGCGAGCGGGTGATTTTTTAATCAAAAGCGAAAAAGCAACGCCCTTAAAACGAGAAATTTTAAAACAAGCTTTAAGGATTTATTCGCAATCTTTTGAGGTCATTTCGCATAATTTGCAAGAAAATTCTAAACATGCGAGCCAAAAAAAAACCCTTGATTTAGAGGCTTTTGAAGACTTTATCCAAAACAATCAAGCCCCTATTTTAGCCGAAATTGGTTTTGGGAGCGGGAGGCATTTGATAGAATTAGCTAAAAACAACCCCACTAAAACATGCTTAGGGATAGAGATTCACACCCCCTCTATCGCGCAAGCGTTAAAGCAAATTGAATTGTTGGATTTAAAAAATCTGTGCATCTTGCAAGGCGATGGCCGTTTGGTTTTAGAGAGCATGCCAAATTATAAGTGCGAAAAAATTTTTGTGCATTTCCCTGTGCCATGGAATGAGAAAAAACACCGCCGGGTGCTAAGCGAAAAGTTTTTAAACGAAGCTTTAAGGGTTTTAAAGCCTAGAGGGTTTTTGGAATTACGCACCGATGATAGCCTTTATTTTGAAGACAGCCTAAAATTAGCCCTAAAAAACTTTCAATGCGAGATAGAAATCAAAAAAAACGCTCAAATCCCGGTGGTCAGCAAGTATGAAGCGCGTTGGAATAAACTCAAAAAAGATATTTATGATTTAAGAATTTATTCTTTAGAATTGGATGAAACCCCTTTTGATAACCATGCATTTGATTTTTCTTTTGATACAATAACAATGAGTAAAAAGAGCGTTAAAACGATTTTAAAAACCCCCAAAACCATCCAAGAGGGGTATTTTGTGCATGTTTGCAATATTTATGAGGATAAGGGGGATTTTTTAGTGGAATTGAGTATGGGGGATTTTGATTGGCCTGTGCGTTTGTTTGTTTTACTGACAGAAAACCAGATTTTTTACCTCAATAAAAGCCCCTTAAAAACCTTAAACAACCACAAAGCGCATCTTTTGCTTCAAAATATCCTAAGCCAAAAGGGAATTGGATGAGTGTGATCATCGCAGCGAACAATCTATGCTTACAATACCAGCAAAACGAACCGGTTATCAAGCATGCTAATTTGCGCATCAAACGCAAGGACTTTGTGTTCATTTCAGGGCCTAGCGGGAGCGGTAAAAGCACGCTTTTGCGATCGTTTTATGGGGATTTAAAACTTTTTAGCGGTAAATTAGAAGTTTGCAATATCAACATGAACAACGCTTCAAAAGCAACGATTTTAGATTTGCGTAAAAATATTGGCGTGGTTTTCCAAGATTATAAATTGATCCAAGATTACACGATTGAGCAAAACATCAAACTGCCGATGATTATTTGCGGAATCAAAAAAGAAGAATGCCGCTTGCAGCTAGAAAAACTTTTAGGGCATATTGATTTACGCCATAAGGCTAACCGCTACCCCAAAGAGCTCAGCGGGGGCGAACAACAGCGAGTGGCTATGGCTAGGGCTATGGCGAACTGCCCTGAACTCATTTTAGCCGATGAGCCTACCGGGAATTTAGATGATTATTCTAGCGATAAAATCTGGAGCTTATTAAGGGGCATGAACACGCAATTAAACGCTACGATCGTGGTGGTTACGCACAAATTCCCTAAAAATTTTAGCGCTTATCACCGAAAATTTTACATAGAAGATGGGGAAGTTTATGAATACTCTTAAAAAACATTTAGCCTTTATCATTCCCCTAGTAGCGTTATTGTTTAGCTTGGAGTGCGTGTTATTTATCAATCAAGCGATCGAACAGAAAGAAAAAAAATTGATTGAAGATTATTCAGTCGTGTTGGCCAGCGCACAAAAATTAAGCTTGGAATTGTTGCGTCAAAATTTTAACGAAATCATAGCGTTAAAAGAAATTGATCCCAATTATTCTTTAGAACCTCTTCAAAAAACTTTAGGTACAGACGGGCTTAAGGAATTAAAAAAAAATTTACCCTTTTTTTATTCTTTACAACTTTCCACATTCCCCACTCAAGAGCGTTTAGAAAACATTAAAGAAAAATTGCTCAAAATCCCTGGCGTTCAAAAAGTTGAAGTCTTTGCCAAAACCTACATGCAAGTGTATGATCTCTTGAGTTTTATTAAAGCAGCGGTCTATATCTTTGCGTTAGTGGTCTTTGTCTTATCGGTTTTATTGATGTTTAAACAAGTCCGCATCTGGATCTATCAATACCATGAAAGATTAGAGATCATGGATTTATTAGGGGCTTCAGTATCTTTTAAAAACGGGTTTTTGTATAAAATAGCTTTAATGGATTCTCTAATCGCTAGTTTTTTAGCCCCCATGCTCATGCTCTATACCACTTCGCAAAAAGGTTTTGAAAAAACGATGGATACTTTGGGTATTATAGGAGGTTCGTTTGTTTTAAACCATTTTTTATGGGGACTGCTTTTTAGCCTTGTAATCTCATTTGTTTCTGTTTTACTTGTAGTTTGGAGGACTAGACATGTATAAATTAGGGGTGTTTTTGTTAGCCACCTTACTATCAGCTAACACGCAAAAAGTGAGCGATATTGCTAAAGATATTCAACATAAAGAAACCCTTTTGAAAAAAACCCATGAAGAAAAAAACCAATTGAACAGCCGTTTGAGTTCTTTAGGCGAAGCGATCCGCTCTAAAGAGCTTCAAAAAGCGGAGATGGAGCGCCAAATGGCCGCCTTAAAAAAGAGTCTTGAAAAAAATCGTAACGAAAGTTTGGTGCAAGAAAAAGTCCTAACTAACTACCGCAAGTCTTTAGATCATTTGCAAAAACAGCGATCGTCTTTACAAAAGAGGGTGTTTGATACGCTTTTAGAGGATTTT
The DNA here is from genome assembly GCF_002832345.1 of Helicobacter pylori. GTDB lineage: Bacteria > Campylobacterota > Campylobacteria > Campylobacterales > Helicobacteraceae > Helicobacter > Helicobacter pylori_CP. Next base: position 42,017 of record NZ_PHLZ01000006.1, on the reverse strand, counting down.
CTTTTTTCACAAGCCCTAAAGGGGCAGAATTTAGCCTCTTCTAATGATGTGATTTTACAAGTAGCGTTTGAAAACTTGCACCAAAGCACCCTGTCTAAAATGTCGCAACTAAGCCAAGAAGAAAGAGATCTCAACGTGCAAGCTTTAAAAGTCAAAAGCAGCATTCAAAAAATCTCATCTGTCATAGATGAGCAAAAAACTCGTGAAGTAACCTTAAAATCCTTGCAAACCGAACAAAATAAACTCATTTTGAGCATGCAAAAAGACTATGCGATCTATAACCAACGACTAACCCTTTTAGAAAAAGAGCGCCAGAACTTGAACGCTCTTTTAAAACGCTTGAATATCATCAAACAAAATAGAGAAAATGAAGAGAGGGTCAGTTTGAAAAAATCTTCTCAAGCCTTAGAAGTCAAACAAGTGGCGAGCTCTTATCAAAATATCAACACCACGAGCTATAACGGGCCAAAAACGATCGCTCCTTTGAACGATTATGAAGTGGTGCAAAAATTTGGTCCCTATATTGATCCGGTTTATAATTTGAAAATTTTTAGCGAGTCTATTACGCTGGTGTCAAAAACCCCAAACGCTTTGGTGCGTAATGTTTTAGATGGGAAAATCGTGTTCGCTAAAGAAATCAACATGCTTAAAAAAGTCGTTATCATTGAGCATAAAAACGGCATCCGCACGATTTATTCTCAACTGGATAAAATCGCCCCCACCATTAAAAGCGGTATGCGGATCCAAAAAGGCTATGTTTTAGGGCGCATTGATCAACGCCTGGGCTTTGAAGTTACCATGAAAGAAAAACACATCAACCCCTTAGAACTCATTGCGCGCAATTAAACAAATCATTTTTATTGCCGATATTGGCTAAAGAGCTTATGCAAACAAAGAAATCATTATACTTGTAGGCATGGAAAAATTTGGAGGTTTTTATGGTCAATGAAGTTCAAGGGATTGGGATTCCCACATCTCACACAAGCGTTCAAACAACCCCCACAAAAGAGATCAGTCGCACAAACACTATAAACACTATAGAAAGCACTATTGATGAATCTAAGACAACGATAGACCCTGATCAATACAAACCCAAGCTAGAATTATTGAGCGAGCGTCTGAATGAAGAAATGAAACGCATTGGCACGGATATTAATTTTAGTTATAACGATACGATCAAAGGGTTAGTGGTTTCAGTCAAAGACGCTAATGGGGATAAGGTGATAAGAGAAATACCCTCTAAAGAAGCTGTGGAGCTTATGCAAAGAATGCGCGATGTGATAGGCATTATCTTTGATAAAAGAGGCTAAAAATTAGAGGTAAAACATGGCAATAGGTTCATTAAGCTCATTAGGGCTTGGCAGTAAGGTTTTGAATTACGATGTGATTGACAAGCTTAAGGACGCTGATGAAAAAGCTTTAATCGCCCCACTAGACAAGAAAATGGAGCAAAATGTTGAAAAACAAAAAGCCCTTGTAGAAATTAAAACGCTCCTTTCATCTCTAAAAGGCCCGGTTAAAACGCTTTCAGATTATTCCACTTATATCAGCCGAAAAAGCAATGTTACAGGCGATGCGTTGAGCGCGAGCGTGGGGGTTGGCGTGCCTATCCAAGATATTAAGGTGGATGTGCAAAATTTAGCGCAAGGCGATATTAACGAATTAGGGGCGAAATTTTCTTCAAGAGATGATATTTTTAGCCAAGTGGATACCACGCTCAAGTTTTACACGCAAAACAAGGATTACGCCGTTGATATTAAAGCAGGAATGACTTTAGGCGATGTGGCTCAAAGCATCACAGACGCTACCAATGGCGAAGTGATGGGCATTGTGATGAAAACAGGAGGGAATGACCCCTACCAATTAATGGTGAATACCAAAAACACCGGCGAAGACAACCGAGTCTATTTTGGCTCACACCTCCAATCCACACTCACTAACAAAAACGCCCTTTCTTTGGGGGTTGATGGAAACGGAAAAAGCGAATTGAGTTTGAATTTAAAGGGGGCTGATGGGAATATGCATGAAGTCCCTATCATGCTAGAGCTCCCTGAAAGCGCTTCTATCAAACAAAAAAACACAGCGATCCAAAAAGCGATAGAACAGGCTTTAGAAAATGACCCTAATTTTAAAGATTTGATCGCTAATGGGGATATTTCCATAGACACTCTTCATGGGGGGGAATCTTTAATCATTAATGACAAGCGTGGGGGAAACATTGAAATTAAAGGGAGTAAGGCTAAAGAGCTTGGGTTTTTACAAACCACCACTCAAGAAAGCGATTTATTAAAAAGCTCTCGCACGATAAAAGAGGGTAAATTAGAAGGGGTAATTAGCTTGAATGGCCAAAAATTGGATTTGAGCACCTTAACCAAAGAAAGCAACACCAGTGAAGAAAACACAGACGCTATCATTCAAGCGATCAACGCTAAGGAAGGCTTGAGTGCGTTTAAGAACGCCGAAGGCAAGCTTGTGATCAATTCTAAAACCGGAATGCTAACGATTAAGGGCGAGGACGCTTTAGGCAAGGCCAGTTTGAAGGATTTGGGTTTAAATGCTGGCATGGTGCAATCTTATGAAGCTTCACAAAACACGCTTTTTATGTCTAAGAATTTGCAAAAAGCGAGCGATTCAGAATTCACTTATAATGGGGTGAGCATCACACGCCCCACTAATGAAGTCAATGATGTGATTAGCGGGGTTAATATCACTTTAGAGCAAACCACAGAGCCTAATAAACCTGCCATTATCAGCGTGAGCAGGGACAATCAAGCCATTATAGACAGCCTTACTGAATTTGTCAAAGCCTATAATGAGCTTATCCCTAAACTGGATGAAGACACTCGTTATGACGCTGACACTAAAATCGCTGGGATTTTTAACGGCGTGGGCGATATTCGTGCGATTCGATCTTCTCTTAATAACGTGTTTTCTTATAGCGTGCATACGGATAATGGGGTAGAAAGCTTGATGAAATACGGGCTTAGTTTAGACGATAAAGGCGTGATGAGTTTAGATGAAGCTAAATTATCAAGTGCGCTAAACTCTAACCCTAAAGCGACTCAAGATTTTTTCTATGGGAGCGATAGCAAGGATATGGGGGGCAGAGAAATCCACCAAGAGGGCATTTTTTCTAAATTCAATCAAGTCATCGCCAATCTCATAGATGGAGGGAACGCTAAATTAAAAATTTATGAAGATTCCCTAGACAGAGACGCTAAAAGCCTGACCAAAGACAAAGAAAACGCTCAAGAGCTTCTAAAAACCCGCTACAACATCATGGCGGAACGCTTTGCGGCTTATGATAGCCAAATCTCTAAAGCCAATCAAAAATTCAATTCCGTGCAAATGATGATCGATCAAGCGGCGGCTAAAAAGAATTAAAAAACAGAGAATTATCAATTTTAAAGGATAAAGGAATATTATGCAATACGCTAACGCTTATCAAGCCTACCAGCATAACCGAGTGAGTGTGGAATCCCCGGCAAAACTCATTGAAATGCTTTATGAAGGGATTTTGAGATTTTCCTCGCAAGCCAAACGCTGTATTGAAAATGAAGATATTGAAAAAAAGATTTATTATATTAATAGGGTTACGGATATTTTTACGGAATTGTTGAATATTTTAGATTATGAAAAAGGGGGGGAAGTGGCGGTGTATCTTACAGGCTTATACACCCATCAAATCAAAGTTTTAACGCAGGCCAATGTGGAAAATGATGCGAGTAAGATTGATTTGGTGTTGAATGTGGCTAGGGGGTTGTTAGAAGCTTGGAGGGAAATCCATTCAGATGAACTCGCCTAATGCGTTATTAGATTCTTTTAAAATCGCTCTTGTTAAAAAAGATTCTAAGCAAGCCTTTTCATTGATAGAGCGCCTTTCTTTAGAGCAAATAAAAAGCTTAGATTTAGACACACTTTTAAGCCTTAAGGAAATGATAGCCCAAAGCATTGAACTATTAGAAAAAGAAAAAGAAGAACTGCAATCACAAATGCATAAGGCTAAAAAGATTCAAAAATTTTTGTCTTAGATTTTTTAAACTACGATACAATAAAAGCACTATTTTTATTGAAGGCTAAAGATTGTCCGAACCCATAGATAGATTCACGCGCATAAGGTGGTTGTTTAAAAACGATTTTGAAAAAATCCGCCAACAAAGGGTTTTAATCTGTGGTGTGGGGGGCGTTGGGGGCTTTGTGCTAGACGCTTTGTATCGTGTGGGGATAGGGCAAATCACTATCATTGATAAAGACGTGTTTGATGTTACCAATCAAAACCGCCAGATTGGCTCAGAAAGGATAGGAGAATCTAAAGTGTTGGTGTTGCAAGATCTCTATAAGGGCATTCAAGCTTTGAATTTGCGTATAGATGAAGCGTTTTTAAATTCATTTAATTTTAGAGATTATGATTACATTTTAGATTGCATGGACGATTTGCCCATTAAAACAAGCTTGGCGATAAAATGCCAGAATTTCGCTTACGGGAAATTTATCAGCTCTATGGGGAGCGCGAAACGCTTGAACCCTAAACACATCCAAGTGGGGAGCGTGTGGGAAAGCTATGGCGATAAATTCGGGCGTAAATTTAGGGATTTTTTAAAAAAACGCCGTTTTAAAGGGGATTTTAAAGTGGTTTTTAGCCCTGAAATTCCGCATTGCATAGAGCTTGGGAGTTTTAATACGGTTACGGCGAGTTTTGGTTTGCAAATAGCGAGTGAAGTCGTGCAAGACATTATCAAATAAGGTATTATCAACAATGAAAGGAAGTGGAATGAAAGATTACGAAGATGAATTGGAAGATTTTGAAGAAGAAGAATTAGAGGGCTTTGAAAAAGAAGGTGAAGAGTATGGGGATTATAAGAATGTCTATGATGATGATGATTATGAAGACTATAACTCTGATTATGAAGAAGAGTGAAAAATGATTTGTGCGAGCGTTCTCCAGCATGCTTATTGCGGCTCTAGAAAAAAAACCATAGAGCATACAGCGAACTTGCTTGAACAAGCGCTAAAAAAACACCCTAAGACCAATTTAGTGGTGTTGCAAGAATTAAACCCTTATAGTTATTTTTGCCAGAGCGAAAACCCTAAATTTTTTGATTTGGGCGAGTATTTTGAAGAAGATAAGGCTTTTTTTAGCGCTTTAGCTCAAAAATTTCAAGTGGTGCTTGTCGCTTCTTTGTTTGAAAAGCGCGCTAAAGGGTTGTATCACAATAGCGCTGTGGTGTTTGAAAAAGATGGATCAATTGCTGGAGTGTATCGCAAGATGCACATTCCTGATGATCCAGGGTTTTATGAAAAATTTTATTTCACGCCGGGAGATTTGGGCTTTGAGCCTATCACTACAAGCGTGGGCAAATTAGGGCTTATGGTGTGCTGGGATCAGTGGTATCCTGAAGCAGCAAGGATCATGGCTTTAAAAGGGGCAGAAATTTTAATCTATCCTAGTGCGATAGGGTTTTTAGAAGAAGACTCTAATGAAGAAAAAAAACGCCAGCAAAACGCATGGGAGACGATTCAAAGAGGGCATGCGATCGCTAATGGCTTGCCTTTGATTGCGACTAACAGAGTGGGCACAGAATTAGATCCTAGCGGCACGATTAAGGGGGGCATTACTTTTTTTGGCTCTAGTTTTGTGGTGGGGGCTTTGGGCGAATTTTTAGCTAAAGCGAGCGATAAAGAAGAGATTTTGTATGCGGAAATTGATTTAGAACGCACCGAAGAAGTGCGCCGAATGTGGCCGTTTCTAAGAGACAGACGCATTGATTTTTATAACGATTTGTTGAAACGCTATATTTAATCAGTCAATTAATTTAAAATTTAAGGTTAGAAAGGATTGAACATGGTAGGTGTAATTTTTTGTGCTAAACAAGCGCAAAAATTCTATCATTTTTGTGCGGTATTTTCATTTTAACAAGGAGCAAAAATGCTAGAAAATAGCTCTGTATGGAGCAATCCTGCCTTTGTGGCCATCATTTGCATGTGCGTTCTTAGCCTTTTAAGGCTCAATGTCATGCTTTCTATGATTAGCGCGACCCTCATAGCAGGGATTATGGGAGGGCTTGGAATCACAGAGAGTTTTAATGTAATGATAGACGGCATGAAAGGCAATTTAAACATCGCTTTAAGCTACATCCTTTTAGGGGCTTTGGCGGTAGCGATCGCTAAAAGCAACCTCATTAAAGTCGCTTTGAGCAAATTAATAGGCTTGATGGATTACAAGCGATCCACTTTTTGCTTTTTGATCGCTTTCATCGCATGTTTTTCGCAAAATTTAGTGCCGGTGCATATCGCTTTTATCCCTATTTTAATCCCCCCTCTTTTGCATTTAATGAATCGGCTAGAACTGGATAGAAGAGCGGTCGCTTGCGCTTTAACCTTTGGCTTGCAAGCCCCCTACTTGGTGCTTCCTGTAGGGTTTGGTTTGATCTTTCAAACCACCATTTTAGAGCAATTAAAAGCTAATGGCGTTAGCTCTACCATAGCGCAAATCACAGGAGTGATGTGGATAGCGGGGTTAGCGATGGTTGTTGGGCTGCTTGTGGCTGTATTAACGCTATACAAAAAACCCAGGCGCTACAAGGAAAAATCTTTTGATATAGAAAATTACGCTTCGCTTCAATTAAACTACCATGACTACTTGACTTTTATAGGGATTATCGTGGCGTTTGTGATCCAATTAGCCACCGATTCGATGCCTTTAGCCGCCTTTTTAGCGTTAGCGATCATCTTATTAGGCCGTGGCATTAAGTTTAAAGAAACAGACTCGCTTATGGATGATAGCGTGAAGATGATGGCGTTTATCGCTTTTGTGATGTTAGTGGCTAGCGGGTTTGGAGAAGTGTTGCAAAAAGTGCATGCGATAGAGGGTTTAGTGAATGCGATCACAAGCATAATCCAAGGGAAGCTTTTAGGGGCTTTTTTGATGCTTGTTGTAGGGCTTTTTATCACTATGGGGATAGGGACTTCTTTTGGCACGATTCCTATCATCGCTGTGTTTTATGTCCCTTTATGCGCGAAATTAGGTTTTAGCATAGAATCTACAATTTTACTCATCGGCATAGCCGCAGCCTTAGGCGATGCAGGCTCACCGGCTAGCGATAGCACCATGGGACCCACTTGCGGGCTTAACGCAGACAACCAACACAATCATATCTATGACACATGCGTGCCGACTTTTTTAGTCTATAATCTCCCTTTGATTGTTTTTGGAGTTCTTGGAGCGTTACTATTAGGCTAATCTATCAAGTTAAGAAAATCTTTTCTTTAGCCTTACCCTCTGGGGTCAATGCTTTTTTAGATGTGCTGGTGGTCGCGCTCTCGGTTTTTTTTGTGGGTAAGATTTCGCACCATCACATTGTGGCTTTAGGGGTGGGCTTGCAATTTTTGATGCTTTTTTATGGCATCAACACGATTTTATACACCGGCACTAACGCCATTCTTTCTAGGCTTGTGGGGGCTAGGGACTTTGCTCAAATCAATCACGCTTTTTCAAGTATTTTTATAGGGGCGTTTGTGATCTGTTTGGGCGTGCTGTTTGTTTCTTATTTTTTGATTGAGCCTTTTTTAAATTGGATGCAATTACAAGATCCTTCGCGCCAATTGACGCAAGATTATTTAGAAGTCTTAGTTATCGCGCTACCGAGTATTTTTTTAAAAAATGTTTTAGTTTCAGCGCTCGCCAGTTTTTCAGACACCCTAACCCCCTTTATTGTTAAAATCATCATGGTCATCGCATGCATTTTCTTGAATCAAGCCTTGATTTTTGGGGATTTTGGTTTTAAAGAAATGGGTATTGTTGGCTCGGCTTTAGCGAATGTGGTTGTCTCTTATTGGGAATTACTCGCGCTTGGCGTTTGGATACAAATCAAAAAAATCCCTTTAAAATTCAAAATAACCTTTCATTTTTCTTTTTTAAAAACCATGTTTAGAGTGGGTTGGCCGGCCGGGTTTGAGCGCTTATTGAGCTTGTTTTCTTTAATCCTCTTATCCAAATTTGTAGCGAGCTATGGGGATAAGGTGTTAGCGGGCATGCAAATAGGCATTAGGGTTGAAACCTTTTCGTTCATGCCCGGATTTGGGTTTATGATCGCAGCGATGGTTTTAACAGGGCAAAATTTAGGAGCGAACAAGCCAAAGATCGCCACAGAATACGCGCATTTGATTTTAAAAATCTCTATGGGTTTAATGGGAGTTTTAGGGATTGTCTTAGTCTTATTCGCTAAAGAATTCGCGAGCCTTTTTTCTCAAGATGAAGAAGTCTTAGAAGTGGCGCGATCTTATTTGATCGCTGTGGGCCTCTCTCAAGCCCCCTTAATTGGGTATTTTGTGCTAGATGGAGTTTTTAGGGGGGCTGGCATTTCTAAAATTTCACTATATATCAACACCCTAAGCTTATGGGGGCTAAGGATCATGCCCATTTACTTGCTTTTAATTCATCATTTTAAGGTGGAATTTATTTTTGTAGTGATCGCATCAGAAACTTTTTTGCGCTCATTCATCTACTATAAAGTTTTTTCTAAAGGCATTTGGAAAAGGTGCGGGAAAAAGGCTTGATCATTGCTTGAGCGTAGCGGTCGTTTTGAAACGATTTTCTCGCACCACTTGCACGCCCACTTCACCCACATACTGAGCACTCTCTTCTATCTTTTTAGCGATCTTTCTGGCAATAATAGGCACTTGATTGTCCCTGACTTGGTTGGATTTGACAATCACTCTTAGTTCTCGCCCGCTCTCCATCGCATACGCTTTTTCCACCCCATCAAATTCTAGCGCGATCTCTTCTAAAACTTGCATGCGTTTGGCGTATTCTTCATCGCTCTTTCTTCTAGCCCCAGGACGCCCTGCTGAAAGCGCATCAGCTGCACACACGCTCGCACACTCTACGCTCAAAATCTCTTCATGCCCATGGTGGGCATAAATCGCATTGATCACCACCGGGTCTTCTTTATGGCGCTTGCACACCTCAACCCCTAAATTCACATGATCTCTCCCAAGCTCTTGGGTGAGCGCTTTACCAATATCATGCAAAATACCGGCTCTTCTGGCGAGCTTTTTATCCCCCCCAAGCTGCTCTGCAATCAAGCCGGCTAAAAGAGCGACTTCTTTAGAATGCTGTAAGGCGTTTTGCCCAAAACTGGAACGGTAACGCATTTTGCCTATTAAAATTTTAAGCTCATCTTCCATAGCCCCAAGCTCTAATTCTAACACCACGCTCTCCCCTTCAGAAAGCAATTCTTTTTCCATGTTGCGCGCGACTCTATGATAGATCTCTTCAATCCTGTTAGGCTGGATACGGCCGTCTTCTATTAAAATTTTAAGCGTCTCGCTCGCTACTTCACGCCGATAAAGATTGAAACTAGACAAACACAATTCACTGCTGTCTTCGCTAAATTCTATATCCACCCCGCTGACCTTTTTAAACGCTTCAATATTTTTCCCGTCTTTGCCTATCACACGACCAACATAATCTGAGCAAGGCAAAGCGATACGAGTGGTTAAATTCTCTGTCGCATAATTACCCGCAAAACGGGCTGTCGCTTCCGCTAAAATGGCATACGATTTTTTCTTGCCCTCTTCTTTGGCTTCTTTTTCATAACGCCTGATTAAGGCACTTTTTTGGGCTTCTAATTCTTCTTCTAATTGCTCTAAAATCATGTTTTTAATTTCATCTTTGGTATAAGCCATGTAATTGAGCATCGCATCTAGCGCTTTGGCTTGAGCTTCTTTACAAACAGCGCGCTGTTTTTTGAAATTTTCCCTCTCTTGTTCTAAAATTTGGCGTTCTTTTTCAAGCTCTTTTTTTTCCTTTTCCAAATAGCGTTTTTCATCTCTTACAAATTCTTTGTGCTGCGCTTCTAAATGCTTCAAATGCGCTTCTTTTTTATCAAAATGGGTTTGGAGTTGCAAGTTCTTGTTTTCATATTGCTGTTGCAATTTGCATTCTTGGCTTTTCATGCGCATCTCTTCAGCTTCCACAAAAGATTTCGCTTGAAACTCCATTAATTTGGCTTTAGCTGAAGCGCTTTTTAAAGCGGCTTGCCCTCTAGCGTAATAGATCTTTTTCATCACATAATACATGACTAGAGCGGTAATCAAACACGCTACCAAGACTTCTAATGAAATGTAAATTAACCCCATGCTCATAATGTTTCCTTTTATTATTCTTCATAACGATACGAGCATTCATATAAAGATCCGCTTCAATGTCATGGGCATCTGTAAGAACACCATTAGCTATTGCTAACTCCCTACTCACAAACACGATTAAGGGGCGTTTTAGTTGTCTTTTGAATAATGGGGGCAAACTCCTATCATACATGCCTAGCCCAAAACCCACGCGCCTAAAGCTTGTATCCATTCCTAAAATCGGCACGACAATACAATCTAATTCTTGCTTATAATAGCGCGACAAACTCGGCTCATCAAACCACCCCAAACGCCTTAAGGGCAACCTAAAGGGAGCGATAGTGAAACCCTCTTTAGAAAAATCAGCACTTTTTTTGATGCTTTTAGGCAACCACACGCGCTTATTTTTTTGTCTTAACTTCAAAATCAAAGGCCTAATGTCAAGCTCATGCCCTAATGGGCTATACAATAAAATATTTTGATAATCTTTGAATTTCCAAAATAAAAGCTTGCAAGCCAATTTATCCCTGACTGCTTTATCTTTGGTTGGTTTAGCCCTTTTCAAGCGTTCTTTACAAAAATCTCTAAAAATCGTTTTAATGGTTATAATCCTTAAATTTTAGACTTACATTATAGTATAATTTTAGGTTATTAGTTACCATTTTATTATTCTTAAGGATGTGTTTATAATGAGAATTAAGGCTTATTTTTTGCGTTTTATCGCGCTGGTTTTGATCGTTTTGTTGGGTTTTAGCGCTTGTAAAAATTCCCAAAAATCTCAAGATTCTCAAAACAATACCACCCAACAAGATAGCCCTAAAACCTACACCGCTATGGATTTGAATAACCAAGAATACACCATTACAGGCGATTTAGATTCCCTAAATATCAGCCCGGATTCTAACGCCCCTACTCTATTGATTTTAAGCACTTTAGACGATTTTTTAAAAAATTACTCTCCCACCTTTAACATCTTAAAAAAAACTTTTAAAGATCGTTTGAGAGTGCTTATTTTACTCAATCAACCCTATTCAAGCGATGCAATCAAAGACTTTAGCGCGCATTCTCAAGCTGATTTGGTGATTTTAAACCCTAAAGACACCGCTCTTTTTGATCATTTAAAGTATGACGCTTTAAACCATTCTTTTAACATGCTCTTATACCACAAACACCAATTGATTAAAATATATCAAGGGATCGTGCCAATAGAAATGCTCCAATTTGATATTTCCAATTTAAAGGATTAAAAATTATGTTTAATTTTTTCAAAAAAATTGTCAATAAAATTAAGGGCGAAGAGGTTAAAGAAAAAAAGCGCCAAAGCGTTCCTAAAGAGGAATTAGAAGAAATTTTGATTAGTTTTGACATCCAATACGATTTGATAGAGAGCTTGTTAAAGCATTTAGGCGATTTAGTTACGCCCAAGCAATTAGAAGTCGCTTTGTTGCGTTTCGTGCGAGGGGAAAGCTATTACGATAAAACCCGCCTAAAAACCATCACCACAAAACCCTTAGTGCATTTAATCGTGGGGGTTAATGGGGCGGGCAAAACCACAACGATCGCCAAACTCGCCAAGCTCTCTTTAAAACAGCATAAAAAAGTGCTTTTAGGGGCCGGCGATACCTTTAGAGCGGCCGCAGTCAAACAGCTGCAATTATGGGGCGAAAAGCTTAACATTCAAGTCATTAGCGCCAAAGAAGGGAGCGATCCAAGCTCTCTAGCTTATAACACCATAGAAAGCGCGATCGCTAAAAATATAGATGAAGTTTTTATAGACACCGCTGGGAGGTTACACAACCAGACCAACCTTAAAAACGAGCTTTCTAAAATCGCGCGCACCTGCTCTAAAGTTTTAAAAGACGCCCCCTTTTATAAATTCCTTATTTTAGACGGCACGCAAGGGAGTTCTGGGCTCACTCAAGCCAAAATTTTCCATGAGACTTTGGCGTTAGACGGCGTGATTATGACTAAGCTTGATGGCACTTCTAAAGGCGGAGCGATTTTAAGCGTGCTGTATGAGTTGAAATTACCCATTCTTTATTTAGGAATGGGCGAAAAAGAAGACGATTTGATCGCTTTTGATGAAGAACGCTTTATAGCAAACTTGGTTGATGCGGTGTTTGTGGAACAATAAAAAATACAACCATACCAAGAACATGGAGTATAACATAAACAGTATGGTTAAGCAACCTTATGATGAGTTTAATATTTTCTATAAGGACGATGATAAAGCACCTTTTGAAAGATTTATTCGAAGAATCAAGATTAAAACATTGCAAAAATAATATAGAAGCTATTACTAATATAGTAAGATAGGAGCTTTAAACTCCTATAACCTTATTCTGAGTGCCTATTAATATTGTTGTTTTTAATGCCTAATTTATTATATATCTTCTACTTTTACTTTTTTGATAAAATCACAATGTTTAGTAAGGCTAAGCTCTATTTTTCGCTTGAGATCTTCAAAAAGGATAATTTCTGTTCGAATTCCATTTGTTCTAGCCAATTTAAAGCCGGAGACATATCAGAATCATATCCTATCAAAACCACTTTATCTACAAAATGTTTTAGGAAAATTTCTAACATGTCTATTCCAAGGAGCATATCTACTTGTTTTTGAACCACATCGTCACCACGCTTAACAAGCTTTCCGAGTCTCAAGGCAGTATGATTTAAGTGTTCTAGTGTTGACAAGAATTTCAATATATCCTTCTTTTTCTTATGATTATCTAATGGTTTTGCTGTGTAAAAGAATATTCTGTATAGATTTAATAAATCTCTCTCATGATAACTGTCAAAAACACATAAATTACAAAAATCTATAACTTTTTGTGGATTGTTATTGTAATCAAAAAAAAGTTTTTTATCTTTTCCTATTTTTTCAAAAACATCTAGTCTCAAATTTTCAAAATCAACAAAAATTGCCGTTTTTTGTGTATGATTAATGATTCTGTTCTTTTTACTTGGATAACTAGGACCAGAAATAAATAAAGCCCTAGTTGAGTAATATTTCTCTATTATAGCAAAGTTTTTGTAAGAAGTCAAATTTATAGATTTTTTATGCTTCAATCAATTATTGTTTATAATCATAGAACACATTGGTGAAATAGGGTCTGTTTTTATTGGATATCAATAATCAAATTTAAAAATGCTATTAGCATTTTTTACAATCAATAGTAAAGAGCTTGATGCTAGTCAAGTGATAGCTCTAAAAAGCGGTCTTCTTGAATTAGGGGTTTTTAGTTGGTGGTTGTAGGGGGGATTATTTCAAAATACCCCTATCCCATTAAGAGAATGAGTTTTATCATAAAATAGAATAACTAAAACCCATTTACTTTGAGTGTTCATATTTAATGAAAATAGAGCTATTTTTAGTCTATTCCGTAATAATAACCCTAAAACTTATATCCATATGGTTTGCTTCTTGCAAAGCGTTACAAACCTCTGCGTTTTTGGTATAAAACTCCTTCAGCGGGATGTGGGGATAAAGCTTTTTGTGCGCTTCATCAACCCTGCAAATTAACGGGCGCGATTCATAAATCTTGCACAGATTGGTTTCTGAATCCAAAAACTTGCACACCCCATTGCCGGCATCAAACCCAATAAGCTCAATAATCCCGGTGATATTCTTGCAACAAAGCCCGCAAGAGGTGCAAGGGAAGCGATCAAGGGTTGTTCGCTTTTTTGATTCTTCCATGCTCGCTTCTTTATACCCTCTATGTCACGCCCTTTTTTCCTCTTTGAAAGCTCTATAGTCCTAAGAAGTCTTATCGTCTCTTAGATTTTCAAGCTGTGCCTGCCTAAATCTGATACCATCCAAGCTATAATTCCCATTTTCTAAGCTATCCATCTGTTTTCGCATGAGATTGAGCGCGTTTTTTTGTTTTTTCAGTGAGCTTTTGGCTTTCGTCCATGATAGAGACTTTCAAAAAAGCACTCAAAGTCATAAGGGTTGAAACGGTAACGCTGAGTTGATCTTTTTCTTTTTGATTGTAACGAGAGACATTGTAGTTATGCTTTTTCATCGTAGCGATGGCATCTTGAGCAAGCGAGAAAAACAGCGCATCAAACTTTGTGATTTGCCTAGTGAAAAGCTCTGACATTTTCTCAACGGATCTGAGATTATCAATCATCACATCCGCTTTTTTGGAGGCTGCTTCAACTTGAGAGTAATAAGCCTTGGCATCATCTAGCTTTTCTTCCATTTTAGAAGTGCTAAAAAACCCTAAAATAGCGGTAACAAGCTCTCCACCCATCATCATAGCAGTAATAAAACTATAAACACCTAAGCTACCATAGCCTATAAGCATTTTCTCTATAATACTCTCATCAGTCATACCATTGGTATTAAATTGGCTAAATGAATTTTGTGCATTTGAGACTTGTTCGCAGAGATCTTGCATGTCGGCAACTTTGACGACAAACTCACGACCTTTTAATTGATTGAACTCTTTCACAAAACTTGACATGCTATAACTTTGGACATGGAATTTTTTCTCACCCAATCTCATAAGAGCATTTTTACAATCAGACTCCACAGGTTCAGCCTTTTTAATTGCTTCCTCTTTTAAACTCTCTGCCTTTTTGATAAATTCATCAGCTTCGCAATCGGCATCGAGCGCATCAATCCCTTTTTTAACTCCGTATCCTGCTGCCGCTATGGCTACTCCGGCTAAAATAAATAGTAATGGCATGTTTTCTCCTTAAATGTTATTTTTGATATTTTCTAAAGCTTTTAGATTTTCATTAATGCTTTTTTGAAGCTCAGCGCACACGACTTTCTTTTGTTCTCTTGGCAAATCGCTTGCATTAATCAGATCTTCATGGCGGTAGATAAGGCTGAGCGTTTGATAAATATCAATCATTTCTTCAATAACGCTATCTTCAATCCCAAGCGTTCTAGCGACTTGCATGAATTTCTCACGATCTCTTTGATTGAAAGAACCACCATTTTCCAATGACTCTATCACATTGGTTACAATTTCATATCTATCATTTTTTTCCATGTTTTCTCCTTTACATTCTTATGTCTTTATTACTGGTAATTAATTCCCAAAATTCTTGGGTATTATTAAACAAGGGCTTTTGACCTAGTCTTTCTTGAATCTTATTATTGACTCCTATGGCCAAATCCGCATCGCCTGCATAAAGCGCACGCTCAAGCTCATCAAAACTCTGATTGAAAAACTTGGTAGTTTCATGAAAATATCGCTCAAACACCTCCTTAAATTGATTTTGATAAATCTCTAACAGCTTGATGAGTTCACGGCATTCTTTTTCAATCTCTATACGCCTTTGGCGCGCTAATTTAGCCTCTTCACGAGCCTTTAGAAAAGTATTAAAAAAAGTTTCACTCAAGATCGCACCCACAAAGCCCCAACTAGCATCCCAACCACAGGAATGGGGATGAGCGCTTGCCCAGCAACTGCCATAACCCCACTACTTACAAGAGTGGTGTTGGCTTTCCCAAGCTGTTTAAGAATCTCTGCCTCATCAATCTTTCCAGAAAAATAGCGAGTTAAAACCGTAGCATTTGCCACACCAGCACCCACAATCATAGCAGGCAATGAACCCTTGCCAAGGCTTTGGATGACCTTATTAGCGCTGCTTTGCATCAAACCTCCCAAAGATGAGCTTGCAAATGCACTGCCATAACTAAGCGCTCCACCCTTTAGGGTATCAATAGCGGTGTGCTTGATCGCCTTCATAGGATCCTTGCCATTTGCGATACATTCATAAACATTCGTTACGAGTGAGACCCCACCACCTATCAACGCACCGGTTTGTGCGGCGTTCATTCCTGCTTGATGCGAAACTCTGGTAACATCTTTAGCAGTGGAGAGATTTGGGTTCAATCTGGCTTCAATCGCCTCTGCTTTAGTGGTGCTCGCAGGCCTTGTATGGGATTTGATTGTTTTGCATTTTTGGAGTTCTTTCTCTAAAATAGCGGCTTTTTGAAAATCGCCAAGCCCCTTTTATTTAGCGATTTAAGACTCTAATTTCTTGATTTCAGCATCAGTGGCTTTTTGAATATCCCTATAATAATCCTTAGGGACATTCATCTTCGCACCGTTTTCAAAGTATTTTTTATAGGGTTTAGATAAGAATTTTTTAAAAACACTCTTCACCATTTCTGCCCACAAATTTACTCTGCACAGCCGTGCCAGGAATGACATTCCCCTTTTCATCCACACTGATATAATCCACGATTTCGTGGTTCTTACTGGGCGTGGCATGGTTTGGGTAAAGCTTTTTAACCTGAGCCTTTCGCTCACTAGAAAGATCATCATACTGCCATACCCTTTCCCCTTTTTTTGCAAGGATATTATGCACATTAACATGGGCTTGCTCTTTAATTTCAGCAGAATACCCCGCCTGTTGGTTGATATTTTGTTTAATATAGTTAGGGTTTATCTTCCTTTTTGAGATCTCTTCTAATCTATCCAAGACAGAAAAATGCTCTCTATTAGCGCTAGCATAAAGTGCACTCTCTTCGCTAGTTGAACCCATGATGGTTGAATCTGTAATGTTGCTGTATTTTTGTTTTTTTCTCGATCTTTTTTCATGATTCAACTCCAAAAAAGAAAGATTTAAAAAAAGCGAGAGATTTTGGGGATTCTAAAAGGTTTAGGGTAGGCTTATAAGTAACCCCCCCCCCAGAAAGACTAGGGATAAAAAAGCTAGGGATAAAAAACGCTAGGACTTTTTCCATAAAGACCTCCTTATTGTTCAATCCTAGCCACTATAACCAAAAATCCTAAACAAACCGCCTTATTTTTAATAAAAAGGTTTAAAATAATAAATATTTTCCCTACCCCCCTGTGTAGTAAAACGCCCTTGTGGGAGTTTCGCTGTTTTTATCATTCCACATGTTTTTTTCTGGTTTATTGATGACAGATTGTTTTAAAAGCCTTTTCATCATTTTTGTATCTTTATTTATGATCGCTTCTTTAGCGTCTATGGCGTCTTGATAGTATAAACATGGGCAAATCTTGCCATCAGAAGCCAAGCGGATACGATTGCAAGATTGGCAAAAATCATCGCTATGCGGAGCGATAATGCCAAATTGATAGCCATTTTCTAGCGTGTAGATTTTAGAAGACCCTTGTTTGGGTTTTTCTGCCGCAATGATTTGATATTTTTGAGCGATCAAATCTAAAATTTCTCGCTCTTTCAAGCCTTTAACCAAACTTTTAGCATGCGTGTTTTCCATAAATTCAATGTAGCGGATTTGTATGCTTCTCTTTTTTGCGTATTCTAAAAGCTCTAAGATTTCATCATCATTAACGCTTTTTATCACAACCATGTTTAATTTGAGTTTTAAACCCACTTTTAAGGACTCTTCAATCCCTTCTAGCGCATTTTTAAGAGCGTCTTTTTGAGAGATTTTTAAAACCCTATCGCTTTTTAAAGAATCCAATGAAACATTCACCCGTGATAACCCGGCATTTTTTAAATCCTTAGCCATTTTTTTGAGTAAAAAACCATTAGTGCTTAAAACTAACGCTACTTCCTTATTGTAAGCGTGCAATTTAGCGATAAATTCGTCTAAACCCTTGCGTAACAATGGCTCCCCACCTGTGATTCTAATTTTTTTAACGCCCTCATCAATAGCGATTTTAAGAAATTCTAAAACATTATCCAAAGGCAATAATTCTTCATCATCAAAAAAATTTAATGGCGTAGCAGGCATGCAATACTGACACCTGAAATTGCATTGTTTGGTTACAGACACCCTAATATAATCAATAACCCTATTAAAACTATCTACTAACACTCCCTTTATCCCTTATGCCCTTTATTTAAGCTTTTAGTGTAACATAATAAACAACGACTTAACAACATAAACATGGATAGATCTTTTGAAAAACCCTATCATTGATAACATTCCTTGCGTTTTATTAGCTGGGGGCAAAAGCTCTCGTTTTATCACCAATAACATTCAAATCAATAAGGCTCTCATGCCTTTAAAATCGTATCCTAGTCTTTTAGAATACCAATACTTGCGCCTTTTAAAACTTTTCAAACAAGTCATTATCAGCGCTAAGAAATCGTATGAACTAAACGCTCCCTATCTTTTAGAAAAAGAGAGCGATCTTTTTTCACCCCTTTTTGGCATTCATAACGCTTTTTTAACGCTGCAAACCCCTTATATTTTTTTTATCGCCATAGATGCGCCTTTAGTGTCCTTTGAAAGCATTAAAACTCTTTGTGGGATTCAAAACTTTAGCGTAGTCTATGCTAAAAGCCCTACAAAAGAACATTATTTAATTTCTCTGTGGCATCAAAGCACCCTTAACGCTCTTAGTTACGCTCTTAAAACACAAAATTATCGCCTTAGCGATCTTGTGAAAAATACCTCTTCTATCGCTATCAATTTTGATCAAGAAGAAGAATTTTTAAACCTAAACACCCTAAAAGACTATGAATTAGCCGTTCAAATTTTAAAAGAGGGATCAAATGGCTGAAGAAGAAAAAACCGAACTCCCTAGCGCGAAAAAAATCCAAAAAGCCAGAGAAGAAGGCAATGTGCCTAAAAGCATGGAAGTGGTGGGGTTTTTAGGGTTATTAGCCGGGCTAATGAGTATTTTTGTTTTTTTTATATGGTGGGTGGATGGCTTTAGCGAAATGTATCGCCATGTGTTGAAAGATTTTTCCCTAGATTTTAGTAAAGAAAGCGTTCAAGAGCTGTTTAACCAACTGGCTAAAGACACTTTTTTATTGCTTTTACCGATTTTAATCATTTTAGTGGTGGTGGCGTTTTTATCCAATGTCTTGCAATTTGGCTGGCTCTTTGCCCCTAAAGTCATTGAGCCTAAATTTTCTAAAATCAACCCTATCAATGGCGTTAAAAACCTTTTTTCTTTAAAAAAGCTCCTTGATGGGAGTTTGATCACTTTAAAAGTTTTTTTAGCTTTTTTCCTAGGGTTTTTCATCTTTTCCTTGTTTTTAGGGGAATTAAACCATGCGGCTCTTTTGAATTTGCAAGGCCAGTTGTTGTGGTTTAAAAGCAAGGCGTTATTACTCATTTCTTCGCTTTTATTTTTATTTTTTGTCTTGGCTTTTGTGGATTTAGTCATCAAACGCCGCCAATACACCAACTCTTTAAAAATGACTAAACAAGAAGTTAAGGACGAATACAAACAGCAAGAAGGAAACCCAGAAATCAAAGCCAAAATCCGCCAGATGATGGTAAAAAACGCCACGAATAAAATGATGCAAGAAATCCCTAAAGCCAATGTTGTGGTAACTAACCCTACCCATTATGCCGTCGCTCTCAAATTTGATGAAGAACACCCTGTGCCTGTGGTGGTGGCTAAAGGCACGGATTATTTAGCCATTAGGATTAAGGGCATCGCCAGAGAGCATGATATAGAAATTATAGAAAATAAAACGCTCGCCAGAGAGCTTTATAGAGATGTGAAATTAAACGCCGCCATACCAGAAGAATTGTTTGAAGCGGTAGCGATTGTCTTCGCTCAAGTGGCTAAATTAGAGCAAGAACGCCAAAAACAAAAGATCATCAAACCTCTTTAAGATTTTTTAAACCCGCTTTTAAGCCCCAAAAAGACACTCAATCAAGGATACTCAACCAAAAAACTTTAGCTATCCCTATTTAATGAGGGCCAAGCCTTTAAATTTGATGCTCCAAACGCCTTAAAGTGTTATGGATGTATTCTAAAAGCCACCCCAACAAGCCTAAAAAGTAAAAACCCAACCGCATGCCATAATATTCTTTAGTTTGAATGAACATGTTAGAACACAGCACCACCACGCTAAGCCCCACGATCAAAATAAGCGTGTTAGCGTATTCATACAACCCAAAAAGGCGTTTGTGATAGATTAAAACCAGTATCAATAAAATAAGAGCGAGTGTAAAAAGGGAAAAATCCACGCAATCAGACACGCTTAAAAATCTAAAACTCTGTAAAGAAGAAGCAAAAACCCACACGATGCAAATATTCATAGAGGGCAAGAAAGATTGCTTCATGCTAGCCCCTAAAAAACGCCACAATAAAGTCGCTAACAGCGCAAAATAGAAAAGATAAAGCACCATTAAAGAATGTTTAACAGGAAAATTCCAAGCGTAGAAAGAAAGGCACAATATCCCTACGCAAGCGCATTTTTGGCGCGTGAGGGTGAAAGGCTTTAGAATAAGCACAAGCAGATAAATTAAAGAAACGCCTATTAACCCCAAGTAATCCAATTTAACAATGAAATCATAAACATGGTTTTCAAACAAAAAAAACAATTGCGAAAAATCATCGCTGAAATGCGAAAACAACAAAGTTTCCGCATTGAACAAAAACAACAAAAAAAACAATGAAGAAAAAACGACTTTATGCGTGTATATTTTTTGATAAAAATTCATCTACAACCTAATCATTGCCTAATCATTCTTGCTGAAGAAACTATCAATGCCATCAGCAATGCCCTTAGCCAAGATTTTTTGATACGGTTTGCTTTGGATGCGTTTAGATTCTATCGCATGGGAATTATAACCAATTTCTATTAAAATTGAAGGCATTAAAGCCCCGGCTAACACCCAAAAAGGCCCCTCTCTCACGCCCCCATCCACCACATCAGGGTAATTTTTGCGGATACTTTGGAGCATGCCGTATTGCACATCAATCGCTAGTTTGTTAGAAACAATCAATCGCTGCGTGTTTAATGAATTTAAAAGCAAACTTTTAGAAAAATAATCCATCAAATTCACATCGTCTTTATTTTCTTGCTCAGCCACTTTCCTAGCCCTTTCGCTCCTTGCGGTAGATAAAAAATAAGTTTCTATGCCATGAGCGTTAGAGGTGGAATGCTTGGGGATGGAATTGGCGTGTACTGAGATGAATAAATCCGCGCTTTTTTTATTGGCTAATTCCGTGCGAGCCACTAAATCAATATAAATATCCTTATCCCTTGTCAATAAAACGCTATAGCCTCTTCTTTTAAGCTCTTTGTGTAAAAACTTCACCACTTCTAAAACAATGTCTTTTTCACACACTAAATTCGCGCTCATCGCCCCGCAATCTTTCCCCCCATGCCCAGCGTCTAAAACGATTTTTTTGTGTTTTTTGCGCTTGGTTTTGATGAAAGCGTCATTTTTTTCTGCTATAAAAATTTGGTTCTTACTCTCATTTTCTGCTTCTTTTTTAAGAATTTCTTTTTTAAGAATTTCTTTTTTAAGAATTTCTTTTTTAAGAATTTCTTTTTTAGCGCTCCTTTCGTTCAATGGAGAGTGCGCGTGTTTTGAATACACATGCTTAATGGGCGTTTTTTCTTTAGCCTCTTTAGCCTCTTTTTTAATAGATTTAGGGGTGGGTTTTGGTGTCTGGTGTTTTAGCGCATGGTGTTTGGGTGGTTTTGGTGTCTGGTGTTTTAGTGCATGGTGTTTGGGTGGTTTTGGCACTATTTTGTGCTTGGTTAAGGGCTTTTTCTCCACGATAGAAACATAGAGCTTGTCTTTAAGGATTTTAATCTCATAAGTCATCTTAGGAGCATAGCCGATAACCACTCGCGCTAACTTAGGGCTAAATTGCACGATCGTGATGAAAGATTGTTTGGAAAATTGGTAATGCTTTTTAGGAATGGTTAAAACGGCTTCTAATTCCAAATAGCTCTTGAAATTTTTGAGCGAAACTTCTTTGAATTTCTTAATTTCTTGATTGAACACCATTTTAACACTGCTAGAGCCAAAAGGCACAATGTTGGTAATTTTAAGGGTTGTAGCACAAGCAAAATGCAACCACAAAAGACATGCAACAACCCCTAACCTCACAAGCACTACAAATTAACCCTCTGTAAGCTCTTTAATCAATTCATGCACGCTGATAATCTTATCCACTCTATAGCCATTAGCCCCGGTAAAATAAAGCCCCTCTTCTCTGTTCCCTAAATAACTGCGCCCCAAACCATCAGCGATACAATAGCCCACCTTTTTAGCCTCTTCACCTCTGTTACAAGGCGCTACACAATTGCTCACGCATGCGATTTTAGGCGCATTACCCTCTTCAATACGCTTGATCACCCCCGTATTAATAGCCCTAGCCGGATAGCCTACAGGCGATTTAATGAGTAAAATATCTTCTTTTTTGAGCGTGGGCAAAAGATCGGCATACGCTTTAGCGTCGCATTCTTTCGTGCCTAAAAAACGAGTCGCCATCTGCACCCCACTCGCTCCAAGACTCAACATGGTGTCTATATCCTTCCTATCCCAAATCCCCCCAGCTGCAATAATAGGGATATTCCCCCATTCTTTAGAAGCTTCCACGACTTTAGGCACTAAATTTTCTAATCGGAATTCTTCTTTGAAACAATCTTCGTATTTAAAACCCTGATGCCCCCCACTCAAAGGCCCTTCCACAATGAATGCGTCCGGGATTCTTTTATAGCGATCGCTCCATCTTTTACAAAGGATTTTTAAAGCTTTCGCTGAAGAAATAATAGGGATGAGCGCCACATCGCTAAAATCCTTAGCGAATTCAGGCATGTTAGTGGGCAAACCAGCCCCTGTAATAATGATGTTCGCTCCTGCTTCACAAGAGTCCCTTAAAACACGGCCATAGTCATTGATAGCGTATAAAATATTCGCTCCTAAAGGGTTGTTCCCGCAAATCTTCCTAGCGTTTGCAAAAATCTCATTCAACGCTTTTTTGGAGTAAAAATTCAAGGCTTCAAAGGGTTTTTTAGCCACAATCCTTTCTACAAAACGCATGTTTTTATAATAACCAGTCCCTACGGCTGAAATCACTCCTAAAGCCCCTTCTTTGGCAACATTTCCAGCTAGTTCATCCCAGCTAATCCCCACACCCATTCCCCCTTGAAAGATAGGGAATTTTATGGTGTGCTTACCGATTTTTAGCGGTTTGAGTGTTGATACCATAGCTCTTTCCTTAATATTAGTTAATATTTAATTTCATAAATCTTTTCTTACCAAGCTGTATAACATAATTTCCTTTAACAAAACGATAACTCTCATCTTTTATCACTTCTTGATTAATCTTTACCCCTCCCCCTTGAATATCGCGCCTGGCTTGTGAAGTGGATGGGCAAAAGCCAATCTGTTTTAAAACATCTAAAATCCCAACCCCCTCATCAAAATCGCTTTCTGATAAAATTTCAGGCAAAAGGTTTGCGCTAAACACTTTAGAAAATTGCTCTTTAGCCTTGAATGCTTGATCATTATCATAATAACGAGCCACGATTTCACCAGCGAGATCCTCTTTAACGGCTTTAGGGTGCAAGGTCTGATTTAAAATACCATGTTTTAAGTCTTCAATTTCTTCTAAAGTCTTAGCGCTCAAAAGGGTGTAGTATCGCCACATGAGATCATCGCTCACGCTCATGATCTTCCCAAACATCGCATTAGGCTCTTCAGTGATCCCCACATAATTCCCCAAGCTTTTACTCATTTTTTGCACCCCATCAAGCCCCTCTAATAAAGGCATGGTAATGACAGACTGCTCTTTATTCAAGCCGTAAGCTCGTTGCAAAAAACGCCCCACCAGCAAATTAAACTTTTGATCATTGCCCCCAAGCTCAATATCCGCATCCATCGCCACTGAATCATAGCCTTGCAACAAAGGGTATAAAAATTCCACGATGCTAATGGGGCGGTTTTCTTTATAGCGTTTAGCAAAATCGTCCCTTTCTAGCATTCTAGCGACTGAAAACTTCGCACACAATTCTATCATGCCCTTTGCGCCTAAAGCATCCAACCAAGTGGAATTAAAGCACACTTCAGTGTGTTTTTGATCTAAAATTTTATAGATTTGCTCTTCATAAGTTTTAGCGTTTTCTAAGACTTGCTCCCGGTTTAAAGGTTTTCTGGTTTCATTTTTCCCTGTAGGATCGCCTATCATAGCGGTAAAATCCCCAATTAAAAACTTAACCCTAGCCCCATATTGCTGCAATAAAGCTAATTTTTGGATCAATACCGTATGCCCTAAATGCAAATCGGGAGCGGTAGGATCAAACCCGGCTTTAACGATAAAGCGTTCATTGGTTTCATAATATTTCCTCACCAGCTTTTCAATGTATTCTGATCCAATGATTTCATTAGTGCCTCTAGCGATCTCTTTTAAGGCGATAGCGATTTTTTGTTCCATGTTCATTCCTTAATTAGGGCTTATTATAATTCATAAGCGTCATCCAGACTGGATAATTCTACAATCCTATCTTGATATTTGCGATTGATCAAGGCTCTGATCCAATCCGCCTTATCCGTAGCTATTTCAAAACTCACTTCACAATGGCTAGAATACTTGTCTTTATAGCCTAAGTAAGACACGCCCACAATATTGCATTCATTCCGGTTTAAAAAAGTCAATAAACTTGCTAAAACCGACTTTTTTTCGCCTAAATAAAACATCATTTTATAAATCGTTCGATCCCGCTTGTGCCATTCTATATAAACCATAGGCGCTTTAGCATCCACTTCCGCCATCGCTTTTTTGCAAAATTTATGGTGCACAACCGCTTTTGGATCTTTCAAATCCGTTACAATCGCAATGATTTCATCGCCATATTTAGGGTAACAACAATCATTCAACAACACCTGTTTGATTTCTAAAGCGTTGCTGGAACAAACGCTAAAATGTTCTAATTCCTTACACTGCCACTGCCGGTTTGGGGTTAAAAAATTCAAAACATTGGTTTTAAAACCCAAATACCTCAAACCTCGAGTCCATAAACTCATCTCTTGGTATTCTAAAATCGCATCTTCTTTTAAAGAAAACACCTTATTTTCAATTTCTTCAGTGAGTTTGGCTAAATTTTCAAAACTTTTCATCGCTTCTGTTAAAGTGATCTCCACCCCACAATCTGTTAATTTTTCTTCAAAGTTTTTATAATCTTTTAAATCCACGTCTTCAAAAACAGAGCGCCCAAAAAAAGTCGTTAGAATATTTACCATACTCTTAGTATCAATCTCTTTCAAGCGGTTTCTTCTTTGGATGCGCAAATGGTTTTTAGCCTTAGAAGTTTTAAGCTGATCCATCCAAATGAAACGAGGTATTATTTTATCGCCTTTAATGATTTTAACCACATCTCCGCTTCTTAATTCTTGATTAAGTAAGGCTTTTTTACTATTGATATAAGCGTCCGTGGCTTTATCGCCCAAATCGCTATGCACCATGTAAGCAAAATCTAAAGCAATCGCTCCTACCGGTAAGGTGTAAGTGTCCCCATGAGGCGAAAAAACGACAATATCTTCACGATACAAATCGTTCTTAGCGAGTTCGTAAAATTCCTTAGGGTCGTTTTTCAAATCGCTGTCATGGTATTTAAAATTTTGCAACCACCTCATGCCCTCATGGTGATCTTCATGATCCACGCCCCCGGCTTTATACTTCCAGTGGGCTGAATTACCATACTCCGCCCCCATGTGCATATCAAAGGTGCGGATCTGCACTTCATAAACAGAAGATTCATCAAAAATGGTCGTGTGTATTGTCTTATAGCCATTTTCTTTGGGCAAAGCGATGTAATCTTTAAAACGAGAGACAATGGGTTTGAAATTCAAATGGATAATCCCTAAAACCTTATAGCAATCAATCGGGTTTTTCAATAAAATCCTAATGGCTAACAAGTCTAAAATTTCATCAATATTAACCGCGCCCTTCCGTTGCATCTTAAGATAGATAGAATAGGGGCGCTTCACCCTTGTAACGAGTTTAAAATCCGAATGGCTAAACCCGCTATCAAAAAGTTTTTTTTCTAACTTGCTCGCAAAAGCGTTGAGTTTTAAGAGCAAAGACTGCTTGTTTTTGTGCAAATATTCCTTGATATTTTTATATTCTTCCGGATAAATATAATAAAAGCTCTTGTCTTCTAATTCATTTTTGATTGAAGACATGCCCAATCGGCTCGCTATAGGGGCATACACCGCTAGAGTCTCTTTAGAAATACGCACTTGCTTGTCATGAGGCAAGGCGTCTAAGGTGAGCATGTTGTGCAACCTGTCGCTAATCTTTACCACTAAGGCTCTTGGATCTTGTATCGCGCTAATAAGGATCTTTCTAAAAGTGAGCGCTGAAACCACCATTCTGGGATCTTGAGAGCTCACTCCTAACTCTTCTTTCCTGATTTCAGTGATTTTAGTGAGCGCATCCACTAAATTAGCCACATCTTGCCCAAATTCTCGCTCAATCGTTTCAATCTTACAAGGCGTGTCTTCCACCACATCATGCAAAAGCGCAGCGCACACCATCGCCTCATCGCCCCCACAAAACGCTACCAAGCTTGCCACACAAATAGGATGGACAATATAAGGCTCGCCGCTTTTTCTGTATTGCCCCTTATGGCTTTTGGTTGCTAAATTTAGGGCGTTTTCAATTTTGGGCGTGAAATCAATTAAAGTCCTTAAGACTTCAATGCCACCCTTTGGGGTCGTAACTTTTTTGATAACATCCAAAATCCGTAAGAATCCGATATCAACGGATTTATCAATTTCGTTCATCTATCCTGTCTATATCAATTTTCCCTTCAGCGATTTCTCTAATGGCAATATCCACTAATTTATGGCGTTTAGGGTCCATATTCACTAAAGTTTTGGCTCCGGCGTTTAATTGCTTCACACGAGCGAAAACCAAATTATCTAGCATGTAGCGGTCGTTTCCGATATTTTTTAAGGCTTGAGCGACTAAACTCTCTGTTCTCTCTTTTTTCAAACTGATCCTTTTATTTTGAGTTCTATCCAATGTTAAAGGGCTTATTTTACCATAGAAAATACGCCTTGTTGGTGCTTGATCACTTGCAATAAATTCCCCTTTTTGAACATGTTACACACCACAATAGGGAGCTTATTGTCTTTAGCTAAAGAAATAGCGGTATCGTCCATCACTTCAATATCCCCTATCAAAGCGTCGTTATAGCTTAAAGTGTCTAATTTTTTAGCGTCTTTGAATTTGTTAGGGTCTTTGTCATAAATGCCATCCACTTTAGTCGCTTTAATGATTAAGTCCGATCCGATTTCAATCGCTCTTAAAGTGGCTGCCGTATCCGTAGTGAAAAACGGGTTTCCCGTGCCTGCGCCAAAAATCACCACCCTACCCTTTTCTAAATGCCTGATCGCTTTTCTGTAAATGTAACTTTCACAAATCTCTTTGATTTCAATCGCGCTCTGCACTCTTGTGTCTAAGCCGATATGCTCTAAAGCTTCTTGCATGGCTACCGCATTAATCACGGTGGCTAACATGCCCATATAATCCCCACTGGTGCGCCTGATAATCCCCCCTTGAGCCGCGCTAACCCCCCTAATGATATTGCCTCCACCAATCACAATACCCACTTCAATATCGTTTTCCACTAAACTTCTGATCTCTTTAGCGATGTGATCTAACACATGAATGTCAATCCCAAACTGGTTGTCCCCAGCTAACGCTTCCCCAGAAAATTTCACCAAAACCCGTTTGTTTTTTATCTTTGCTTGCATGATCCCTTCTTAATTAATTAATAAAATTTTAATAAAACTTGTGATTGTAACCTAATCTTGCTTAAAAACACCCTTTCTAAATTTTAAGCCTACATTCTCAGCAAATCACTAAAAACGCTTGGGTTTTTGAATGCGTTTGAATAACAATTCACGATAGAACGCTTTAAGGCCTAGTTGTTCTTTTTTGCCTAAAGTGTAGTAAATTTTTTGCAAGTAGTTTAGAATGTCTTGGCGTTTTAAGTTGGTTTTTAAAGTGGCTTCTTTAAGGATGTAGTAAGGGATTTTTGTTTTTTGGTGTTTGAAAGCTAAAGACAAGCGCTTGTAAAAATCCTTGTTTTGGTAATAACACAAACGCCCAAAAACAAACGGCAAGCGTTTTTTTTCATACCAAAGAGCGGCTAAATCTATAAAATCTTTTTTAGGGTTGGAATAATAAAACTGCAGCGCTTTATTGCCGATTAACACTTCGCCTTTTAACCCTAACACTTGAGAGAGGGCGTTTGAAGAAGCGCTCTCTTTATCAAAAGCGTTTTTTGCATCCACAACCAGCACGCTTAAAACTTCTTTATAAGCCACAATGCCTAAAGAATAAGAATGAAGAGCGAATGAATGGCCGGCGATAGAAGAAATAAACCCTGCATCAATACGCCTGAATAAAAAACTCTCATTGAGTTTGGAAGGGTAGGTTTTTTTAAGCCGTAAAAATTGCTTGAAAGAACAAGGGGTGGGGTAGGATTTGATAAACACATCAAAAGGAAGCATGTTTAAATAATCAATTTTACCAAAACGCACTTAAAATCCTTTTTTGTATCGCATGGTAGCTAAAGTTTCTTACAACTTAACTGAAAGTAAAAAGAGTTTTGTTATCATGGGGCAAATGATTAGGGCATTAGTCAATAATGCTATTTAAAAAGGAGAAATGATGAAAGATTTTTTAGAAGATTACAAAAAAAGCGTTTCAGAAAGAGAAAGTGAGGGTATCCCGCCGCTCCCCTTAAGCGCTAAACAAGTTCAAGCCGTCGTTGAGATTTTAACAAAAGATCCTACAAACGCCGCTTTCGCTAAAGAATTACTCATTCATAGAGTGAGTCCTGGGGTTGATGAGGGGGCGAAAGTGAAAGCGGAATTTTTAGCCCAATTGTCTCAAAAAAAACTAGAATGCACACGCATTAGCGCTTTAGAAGCGACCACTCTTTTAGGCACGATGCTTGGAGGGTATAATGTAGAGCCTTTGATTATGGGCTTAGAGAGTCAAGACAAAAACATCGCTAAAGAGAGCGCGAAAGCTTTAAAAACCACTCTTTTAGTCTATGGATCGTTTGATAAGATCGCTGCAATGAGCAAAACTAACGCTCTGGCTAAAGAAGTGCTAGAGTCTTGGGCGAATGCCGAATGGTTTTTGAATAAAGAACCTTTGAATGAATGCATTGAAGCGTGTGTGTTTAAGATTGATGGCGAAACCAATACCGATGATTTAAGCCCAGCGAGCGATGCTTTCACACGAAGCGATATTCCTTTACACGCCAAAGCCATGCTAAAAAACCGGATTGAAAATTACGAACAACGCATTGAAGCTATTAAAACTAAAGGCGTTCCTGTAGCGTATGTGGGCGATGTGGTAGGCACAGGAAGCTCCAGAAAAAGCGCGACAAACTCTATCATGTGGCATTTTGGTAAGGACATTCCTTTTGTGCCTAATAAAAGGAGTGGGGGCATTGTGATTGGGGGGGTGATCGCTCCGATTTTCTTTGCGACTTGTGAAGATAGCGGGGCGTTACCTATTGTGGCTGATGTTAAGGATTTAAAAGAAGGCGATATGATTAAAATCTATCCTTATAAAGGCGAAATCACGCTGAACGATAAAGTGGTCAGCACTTTTAAACTAGAGCCTGAAACTTTATTAGATGAAGTTAGGGCTTCTGGGCGTATCCCTTTAATCATTGGCAGAGGTTTAACGAATAAAGCGCGTAAATTTTTAGGGCTAGGCGAATCTGAAGCGTTTAAGAAGCCATCCGCTCCTAAAAGCGATGCTAAAGGCTACACTTTAGCCCAAAAAATTGTAGGGCATGCTTGTGGGGTAAAAGGGATCTTACCTGGGACTTATTGTGAGCCAAAGGTTACCACCGTGGGCAGTCAAGACACCACAGGGGCGATGACTAGAGATGAGGTTAAAGAATTAGCGAGTTTGAAATTTGATGCGCCTTTTGTGTTGCAGAGTTTTTGCCATACCGCCGCTTACCCAAAGCCTAGCGATGTGAGTTTGCATGCAACCTTGCCTGGCTTTATCACCCAAAGAGGCGGCGTGGCGTTGCATCCGGGCGATGGCGTGATCCATACATGGCTGAATCGCATGGGATTGCCTGACACTTTGGGCACAGGGGGGGATAGCCACACCCGTTTCCCCTTAGGCATTAGTTTCCCGGCAGGGAGCGGGCTAGTCGCTTTTGCAGCGGTTACAGGCACGATGCCCTTGAACATGCCAGAATCGGTGTTGGTGCGTTTTAAAGGGGAAATGAATCCTGGGATCACCTTAAGGGATTTAGTGAATGCGATCCCTTATTATGCCATTAAAAAAGGGTTACTCACGGTGGAGAAAAAGGGTAAAATCAATGTCTTTAACGGGCGTATTTTAGAGATTGAAGGCTTGCCTGATATTAAAATGGAGCAGGCTTTTGAACTAAGCGATGCGAGCGCAGAAAGGAGTGCGGCTGCTTGCGTGGTGCGTTTGAATAAAGAGCCCATGATTGAATACTTGAAATCCAATATCAAGCTTATTGATGAGATGATTGCAAGCGGTTATGAAGATAAAGAGAATTTGAAAAAACGCCGAGATGCGATGCAAGCTTGGGTGGATAATCCGGTATTGTTAGAGCCAGATAGTAACGCTCAATACGCCGCTGTCATTGAAATTGATGTGGCAGAAATCACTGAGCCTATTTTGGCATGCCCTAATGACCCTGATGATGTCGCTACTTTGAGCGAAGTTTTAGCGGATACGACCGGCAAAAGACCGCATTCTATTGATGAAGTGTTTATTGGCTCTTGCATGACGAATATTGGGCATTTTAGAGCCTTTGGCGAAATCGTTAAAAACGCACCTCCCAGTCAAGCACGCCTTTGGGTAGTGCCACCCAGTAAAATGGATGAACAAGAGCTTATTAATGAGGGCTATTATGCGATTTTTGGAGCTGCCGGAGCAAGAACTGAGGTCCCAGGTTGCAGCTTATGCATGGGCAATCAAGCGAGGGTTAGGGATAATGCGGTCGTCTTTTCCACTTCCACGCGCAATTTTGATAATCGTATGGGTAGAGGGGCTAAAGTGTATTTAGGCAGCGCGGAGCTTGGGGCGGCGTGCGCTTTACTAGGGCGAATCCCCACTAAAGAAGAATACATGAATTTAGTGAGTGAAAAGCTAGAGAGCCAAAAAGACAAGATCTATCGCTACATGAACTTTAACTTAATGGAGAATTTCAGGCTCTAGTTTTGTTTCCATTAAAAGGGGTGATCCCTTTTGTTTAGCTATGGCTGAGTGTTGGAAGAGGATAAAAAAGGAGAGTGGTGATGAAAAAAATCGTTGTGAGTTGGTGTGTAGCGTTGGCTTTTTTAAGCGCAGATCCAGCGCAAGCCAATAAGGCGATCAGTAATGCGGATCTGATTAAAGAGATAAGGGACTTGAAAAAAATAATCAGCGCGCAAAACACGGAGATCAACAATTTAAGAAGAGTGCAAGAAGTGTTGTCTGGGCAATTAGGGGACATGCGTAAGGATATATTAAGCACTAGAGATTATTGCATTAGCTTAAGGCCTTATATCTATAATTGGCGCTAGGGGATCATCAAAGCATGAAAGCATGCACCATTCAATGATGCAATCCTTTAATGGTTGAAAATTAAAGTTGGTGGGGGTTTGGTTTTCGCTCTGTGTCCTTGTAATGGGGATTTTACAGGGTTTGAGTGTCCAAAAGCGCGTTTGATCCCACACGCCTTGAAAAAAGTTCTCTTGTTGGGTTGTAGGGGTAAAATCAGTCCCCTTGTTAAATATTCTATAATAAAATTTTAGGAAATTCAGTTTAAAAGATATTAAAAAATGCCATACGCCTTAAGAAAAAGATTTTTCAAACGCCTTGTGCTGATTGTTTCCACTTTTTGCACGATAAGTTTGAGCGCTAAAAGCTATCTGTTTTCCCCTTTGCCCCCAGCGCACCAACAAATCATTAAGACAGAGCCTTGCTCTTTGGAATGCTTGAAGGATTTGATGTTGCAAAATCAAATCTTTTCTTTTGTGTCTCAATACGATAACAACAACCAAGATGAGAGCCTTAAAACTTATTATCATGACATACTCAATAAACTCAACCCCGTATCCATCGCTTCTCAAACTCCAGCTAAAGAAAGCTATGAGCCTAAGATTGAATTAGCGATTTTACTGCCTAAAAAGGTGGTGGGGCGTTATGCGATTTCGGTGATGAACACCCTTTTAGCGTATTTGAACACCAGAAACAACGATTTCAATATCCAAGTCTTTGACAGCGATGAAGAAAGCCCTGAAAAATTAGAGCAAACCTATAAAGAAATTGAAAAAGAAAAATTCCCTTTCGTGATAGCCTTATTGACTAAAGAGGGCGTGGAAAATTTGCTCCAAAACACCACCATCAGCACCCCTACTTATGTGCCTACGGTGAATAAAGCGCAATTAGCAAATCATACCGAGCCTTCTTTAAGCGAGCGCTTGTATTTTGGGGGGATTGACTATAAAGAGCAATTAAGCATGCTAACTTCCTTTATTAGCCCTAATTCACCCGTGATTGAATACGATGATGATGGCTTAATAGGCGAACGCTTGAGGCAAATCACGGAGTCTTTAAGCATTGAAGTCAAACACCAAGAAAATATTTCTTACAAGCAAGCCACGAGTTTTTCTAAAAATTTTAGAAAAAACGATGCGTTTTTTAAAAATTCTACCTTGATTTTAAACACCCCTACCACTAAAAGCGGCCTGATCCTTTCTCAAATAGGGCTTTTAGAATATAAGCCCTTTAAAATCCTTTCCACACAAATCAATTTCAACCCCTCTCTACTCTTACTCACCCAGCCTAAAGACAGAAAGAATTTATTCATTGTCAATGCCTTGCAAAATAGCGATGAAACGCTTATAGAATACGCTTCCTTATTAGAGAGCGATTTAAGGCATGATTGGGTGAATTATTCCAGCGCGATCGGGCTAGAGGTGTTTTTAAACACACTGGATCCGCATTTTAAAAAGTCTTTTCAAGAAAGTTTAGAAGACAATCAAGTCCGTTACCACAATCAAATTTATCAGGCTTTAGGGTATTCTTTTGAGCCGATAAAAAATGAAAGCGGAACAAAAAAAGAATAATATTTAGATAATTATTTGAATACTTTTATTTTTAATGGGTTTTTTAATAAAATTGGAATATGATGCGAGCGAAAATTAAATAAAGGTTATTCTGTGTTAAAATTTCAAAAATTACCCTTATTGTTTGTTTCCATTCTTTACAATCAAAGCCCTTTGTTGGCTTTTGATTATAAGTTCAGCGGGGTAGCGGAATCCTTTTCTAAAGTGGGGTTTAACCATTCCAAACTCAATTCCAAAGAAGGGATTTTCCCTACAGCCACTTTTGTAACCGCCACGATCAAGCTTCAAGTGGATTCCAATCTGCTCCCTAAAAACATAGAAAAACACAGCTTAAAAATAGGCGTTGGCGGGATTTTAGGAGCGCTCGCTTACGATTCTACCAAAACGCTCATCGATCAAGCTACGCATCAAGTCTATGGCTCAGAACTTTTTTACTTCATAGGGCGTTGGTGGGGGTATTTAGGCAACGCTCCTTGGAAAAACTCCCGCATAGGATCTGACGCTCACACTCGTAATTATGTGCTGTATAATTCCTATTTGTTCTATTCTTATGGCGATAAATTCCACATCAAACTAGGGCGTTACCTTTCTAACATGGATTTTATGAGCGGTTATACGCAAGGCTTTGAAGTGGATTATCAAATCCATTCTAAAGTGGCGTTAAAATGGTTCAGCTCTTTTGGGAGGGCTTTAGCTGCGGGGCAATGGATACGAGATTGGTATGCCCCTATTGTAACTGAAGACGGCAGAAAAGAAGTTGATTATGGCATCCATGCCGCGCAACTCTATTTTTCTAGCAAACATGTTCAAGCCACGCCCTTTGTTTATTTTTCACCTAAAACTTACGAAGCGCCCGGGATTAAAATCCATATTGATAGCAACCCGAAGTTTAGAGGTTTAGGGTTACGATCTCAAACCCTTATCAATGCGATTTTCCCTGTTTATGCTAAAGATTTATACGATGTGGTTTGGCGTAACTCTAAGATTGGCGAATGGGGTGCATCGCTTTTAATCCACCAACGCTTTGACTGCAACGAATTTAACTTTGGCTTTGGTTATTACCAGAATTTTGGCAACGCTAACGCAAGGATTGGCTGGTATGGTAACCCGATCCCTTTTGACATAAGAAGTAACAGCGTTTATGGTTTGGTTTTTAGTAACGCTGTTACCGCAGACTCTGTTAGCGGATATGTCTTTGGTGGGGGCGTGTATAGGGGATTTTTATGGGGTATTTTAGGCCGATACACTTACGCCACCAGAGCGAGCGAAAGATCCATTGACTTGCACTTGGGTTATAAATGGGGTTCTTTTGCTAGCGTTGATGTGAATTTACAATACTATGCGGTGAGCATGCACAACGGCTATAAGGTTAATGATCTCACTAGTCCTTTTGATAAAGCCTTTAAAGCGAACACACAAGACAGGAGCAATCTCATCGTGAGTTTGAAATTCTTTTTTTAACCCCTATCAATTGGGCTTAGTGGAATTGAGCCATTGTTTTTGGAAATTAATGGCTTTTCTCAATTCGGCTTCTAGTTGGGCTAAAACATCTTTTAAGGGCTTAACATCAATCAAATTGTCTTGCTTGAAAGAATCCAGCTGTTTGTCAATTTGCAAAGCGGCGTCTAGAGCGTCTTGGGGGAATACCGGCTCGCCTAAAGCCTTTTTAATCGTTTCGCCGATTTCAATCGTTTCAGAGCCTTGATGATCTTTTAAGTTAGGATTATTTTCTTTGTCCTTAGGCTTAGGCTCTAAGATCAAGCGCAAATGTTTGATTTTTTCATGCAAATCGTTAAGATCTTTTAAGTGATCGGTATTGTGCCCCCTATCCACCGCTTTTTCTAAAAGCTTATCGCTCAGGCTCACTAACTGATCGCTTAATTTCACGCTGTTGGCTTGAGCTTCTGTTACTTCATCAATATCAATCGCTGCTAAAGCGCTCACAAAATAAAAGGGCAACGCCCACCTTCTAAAACGAGAGAAAAACTTCTGCATTTACTTTCCTTAAATACGCTATAAAAATGATACTTTTTAATATGGTGGAGCTGTGGGGAATCGAACCCCAGTCCAAAAATCTTGTCCTAAACACAAACTTCTACAATGCTTAGAAAATTGGTTAGTTTTTAGCCTTAAAACTAGCTCTGGTCCAACTTTCTAAAACCTTGAGGTAGTTTCAAGAGTTCTTGTTTCTTAGTTTAAAAGGCGAACCACCTTTTAAAAGCGTCTAGCTTAAGGTTATGGAGCGATTAAAACGCTAGAAATTCTAATCAGTCCAGCTCCAAAAGGAGATTAACTCACGCAGCTTTAGCGTAAGCTGGAGCGTAATCTGTGTTGTTTACAGTTATTTTTGTTGCTGTTTTACAAGCAGCACTTGGCATGCTATCTGCGCGACAAGAAATCTGTCGAAATCCAAGTCAGCCCCATGATTTCAAAAGCTTGTCTATTTTAGCTAACTTTTGCTAACAAAACGCAATGAATCATCAAAAATCACTGGCGTACAATATCAATATTTTCATCTTTAGGCTTAAAAACAAAGATTTCATCAGCAATGGTGGGGTTGATTTCTGCTTGAGAAAAAGTGATCGTTACAAGATTGTTCATTCCATCTTTAAATTCTAGCGAAAAAGGCTTGCCGTCTTTAAAAACCAAACGATAAGTGGTTTTGTTGATAGTCGTTTGAAAAGAGCCGTCATCTTGCTTTTTCAAGCGCTTGAGAATGGTGAAAAAATCCGTCTTGTCTTTTAAGGGCGTGATGGTCGCTTGAAACAAATTAGGCTCATAAATTACCACTTCTTTATCGTTCATGTAAATTTCTTTTTTTAAAGGCTTTTCATAAACCCATAAAGCCCAATTAGGGGCTTTAGCCTTTAAAACCCCGTAATAAACTAAAGGCTTTTCATTTTTTAAAACCTGCTTGAAATGCGCGCTAAAACTTTGCAAATGCTGCAAAATCTCTTCTTCTTTAGAAAGCGTTGAAGGGTTTTTAGCGTAAGCAACGCTCACAAAAATCAAAACCATTAAAATCTTTAAAAAAGCTTTCATTATCCAAACCTTAAAACAATCTCTCATCTTTAATAAAACCCTTTATTTTACAAGACTTTTATTTTATCCATGCTAAAATGGGATTAAAAACTGACGCTTTATTATATTAAAATATTGAAGCACTCTTAATAAGGTTATTACTACTATGATAAAAGCAATCATTGGAAAAATCATTGGCACCAGAAACGATCGCTGGATCAAACAATACAAAAAACAAGTCCTAACTATCAATGCTTTAGAGCCTACTTATGAAAAAATGAGCGATGATGAGCTGCAAAACGCTTTTGAAGAGTTAAAAAAACGAGTGCGATCCACAGAAAAAGATTTGCAAGAAAAAACCCTTTTAGAAGTTTTACCGGAAAGTTTTGCTATCACTAGAGAAGCGAGTAAAAGGATCTTAAAGATGCGCCATTTTGACGTGCAGCTCATTGGGGGCATGGTCTTAAACGATGGCAAAATCGCTGAAATGAAAACCGGGGAGGGTAAAACTTTAGTCGCTACTTTAGCGGTGGCTTTGAACGCTTTAAAGGGCGAGAGCGTGTATGTGGTAACCGTTAATGATTACCTAGCCCATAGGGATTCTAAAGAAATGGAGCCGTTGTATCATTTCTTAGGTTATAGCGTAGGCACGATCACTGCAAGCGTGCGAGATGATGATGAGCGCTTAGAAATTTATTCTAAAGACATTGTTTATGGCACTAATAATGAATTTGGTTTTGATTATCTAAGGGATAACATGAAATATTCTTTAGAGCATAAAGTGCAAAAATCGCATGCGTTCGCTATTGTTGATGAGGTGGATTCCATTTTAATTGATGAAGCGAGAACCCCTTTAATCATTTCAGGGCCTGTGGATAGGCGCATGGAAAATTACAACAAGGCTGATGAAGTCGCTAAAAGCATGCAAGTGGAAACCGATTTCACCATAGATGAAAAAAACCGTGCGATTTTAATCACTGAAGAGGGGATTAAAAAAGCCGAAAACCTCTTTGGTGTGGATAATTTATACAAGATTGAAAACGCCGCCTTATCGCACCATTTAGACCAGGCTTTGAAAGCGAATTACCTCTTTTTTATTGATAAAGATTATATTGTAGCCAATAATGAAGTGGTGATTGTAGATGAATTTACCGGCCGCTTGTCTGAGGGGAGGCGCTTTAGTGAGGGCTTGCACCAGGCTTTAGAGGCTAAAGAGGGCGTGAGCATTAAAGAAGAGAGCCAAACCTTAGCCGATATTACCTTCCAAAATTATTTCAGGATGTTTTCTAAACTTTCAGGCATGACAGGCACAGCTCAAACCGAAGCCACAGAATTTTTAGAAATCTATAATTTAGAAGTGGTGTCTATCCCTACTAATCTAGCGATCAAACGAAAAGATTTGAACGATCTCATCTATAAGAGTGAAAAAGAAAAATTTGACGCCGTGATCCTTAAAATTAAAGAATTACACGATAAGGGACAGCCCGTTCTAGTTGGCACGGCTAGCATTGAAAAGAGTGAAACCTTGCACGCTTTACTCAAAAAAGAACGCATCCCTCACACCGTTTTAAATGCCAAACAGCACACCAAAGAAGCTGAAATCATTAAAGACGCTGGGCTTAAAGGAGCGGTTACGATTGCGACTAACATGGCAGGCAGAGGCGTTGATATTAAGCTCACTGATGAGATTAAAGAGCTTGGAGGGCTGTATATCATTGGCACTGAAAGGCATGAGAGCCGCAGGATTGACAACCAATTAAGAGGGCGAAGCGGGCGCCAAGGCGATCCGGGAATAAGCCAATTTTATTTGAGTTTAGAAGACAATCTGTTACGCATTTTTGGGAGCGATAGGATTAAGGGGGTGATGGAAAAATTAGGGCTTAAAGACGGCGAACACATTGAATCAAAACTTGTTACAAGAGCGGTGGAAAACGCGCAAAAAAAAGTGGAAAACTTGCATTTTGAAAGCCGTAAGCATTTGTTAGAATACGATGATGTGGCTAATGAGCAACGAAAAAGCGTGTATAAATTTAGAGATGAATTATTAGATGTTAATTACGATATTGGCGCTAAAATCGCTGAAAACAGAGAATACGCACTCAATCAAATCTTTTCTAAACTCAAAGCCTTTGACCATCAAAACCTGTCTGAAGAGGAACTTTTAGGGCTTAAAAATGTCTTAAAAGAAGATTTTAACGCTCATGTTGCATTAGAAGATTTAAAAAAAGCCGCTCCTATTGAAAATTTTGTCGCAGAAAAATTAAAAAGCGATTATGAAAACAAAATGAAAGTTTTGGATAGCGAACAAAGAAGCCGGATTGAGCGCATCGTGTATTTGCAGATTTTAGACAACGCATGGCGAGAGCACCTTTACACGATGGATAATCTCAAAACCGGTATTAATTTAAGAGGCTATAACCAAAAAGACCCTCTTGTAGAATACAAAAAAGAGAGTTACAACCTTTTCTTAGAATTCATTGAAGACATTAAAATAGAAGCGATCAAAACCTTTTCTAAGATCCAGTTTGAAAATGAGCAAGATTCTAGCGATGCGGAGCGTTATTTGGATAATTTTAGCGAAGAAAGAGAGCATGAGAGCGTAACTTACCGCCATGAAGAAACTTTAGATGAAGATTTGAACGTGGCCATGAAAGCTTTTTCTAAAACCCCTAAAAGAAACGAGCCTTGCCCTTGTCAAAGCGGCAAAAAATATAAAGATTGTTGCGCTAAAAGCGGGCCTAAAAAGGGCTTATTTGCCAAATAGATCGTTGATTTTTTTCCTTATCAAGCGTTATTTGCGTTTTGATAAAAGCCAGCCTTTTATTAGCATCACCGCTTTGTTAGCTTTTTTTGGCGTGGCGGTTGGCGTGATGGTTTTAATTGTGGCTATGGCGATCATGAACGGCATGAGTAAGGAATTTGAAAAAAAGCTTTTTGTGATGAATTACCCCTTAACGCTCTATACCACAAGCCCTTATGGGATCAGCGAAGAAGTGGTTCAAGCTTTAGAAAAAAAGTTCCCTAATTTGCTTTTTAGCCCCTATTTGCAAACCCAAAGCCTAATCAAAAGCGCGCATTCCATGAATGGCGGCGTGGTGTTTGGGGTTGATTTTTCTAAAGAAAGGCGCATCAATGAAGTTTTAAACGACGCTTTAAAAAACACCAATACAAACGATCTGTTTAAAAACCCTTTTAATTTGATCGTGGGGAAAAGCTTGAGATATAGCTTGAATTTAGATCTCAATCAAAAAGCCGATTTGTTTTTCACTGAATTAGAGCCAACAGGCCTAACCCTCTCCCCTATCATGAAACGCTTTACTATCAAAGGCGATTTTGATTCAGGGCTAAAATCTTACGACATGAGCTACATGTATACTAGCCTTCAAGCCATAAGCGCAATCAGGAGGTTACCTTTAGGGCTTTATGATGGGGTGCATGTCTATTCTAAAACGCCCATGAAGGATATTGAAATTTTACGCAACGCTTTAAAAACCATCAACCATCATGGCATAGGCATTGAAGGGTGGTGGCAGCAAAACGGGAATTTTTTCTCGGCGATGGAATTAGAAAAAAGAGCGTTATTCATTGTGCTCATGCTCATTATTTTAATGGCGTCTTTGAATATTATCAGTTCGCTTTTAATGGTGGTGATGAACAGGCGTAAAGAAATCGCCCTACTCTTTAGCATGGGGAGCAGCCAAAAAGAAATCCAAAAAACCTTTTTTTATTTGGGCAATATCATTGGTTTGGGCGGTGTGATTCTTGGGGTGGTTTTAGCGTTTTTAAGCATGTATCTTTTAAGCGTGTTCCCTATCATCTCGCTCCCGGCGGATGTCTATGGCATTAACACTTTGCCTTTAGATTTGTCTTTAATGGATTTTATTCTCACTCTAATAGGCTCTGTGATTATCGTAGCCCTTTCTTCTTATTACCCGTCTAAAAAAGCTTCTGCTATTGACGCTTTAAGCGTGTTAAGGAATGAATAAATTAAAAAATTAAATCATATTGAGATGAAATAAGGCTTTGAGTGTCTGTATTGGATTAACAAAGAAAAATTTTATTCTCAAAATTAAAAAGAACCATAATATTATGCTAGTATTAACGCACGACTTAGTTAAGAATTAACTTTGCAAGTCGGACTTCGTAGCAAAAAGGACGAAAGATGAACAGACTGATTAGACTCTCAAGATCTGTAAGAAAAAATTTTCTTTGAAATGGTGTTGGCCTACTCTATTTAGATTTTTTTGTTTATACTAAGGGTTAAACATGAACTATAAAGTTGCATCTGCTAAAAATATCGCAACGCTTCTTTTTTTATTCTCTTCTCAAGCCCAAGCATTTGATTTGGGTAAAATCGCTAAAATTAAAGCGGGTGCTGAAAGTTTCTCTAAAGTTGGTTTCAATAACAAACCCATCAACACTAATAAAGGGCTTTACCCTACCGAAACCTTTATGACGATTATGGCTTACATGCAAGTGGATTTTACGGAGCTCTTGCCCAAAAGCGCTACGGCTAACGGGCACCATTTAGACGGGAGTCTTGGGGGTTGGGGGGGTGCTGTAATTTATGATACCACTAAGGATTTTATTAACGAAGTTACAGGGAAAACCTATGGGGCTATGACTTGGAACTATGTGGGCTATTGGGGCGGTCTTGTGGGGCAAAAACCATGGGCTAGTTGCGGGTTAGCCACAGGGAATTTGACTCAAGGCCAATACGATAAGATGACTCAAGCTGAAATGACGCAGTTGTCTAATCAAGAAGCTTTAGCGGCTTCCACTTGCGCAAAAGGTTATGCCGCTCACACCAGAAACTATGTGATTTATAACGCTTACTTGCGCTACAACTACAAAGATATTTTTCAAATTAGGGGCGGGAGATACGAGTCCCCAGCGGATTATATGAGTGGTTACAACCAAGGCTTGGATATGACCTTAAACTTAGGGAATTTCAAATTCTGGTGGTTTAGCTCTTTTGGTCGTGGTTTTGCCTATAACGAGTGGCTTTATAATTTCTATTCGCCCAAAACCTACACCCTTAAAAACGGGCAAACCATAAACCCTGGGGTGCATGCCTTTTACATCATTTGGAACTACAAGGGTTGGAGCATTCAGCCTTTTGTCTATTTTTCACCCTTTAATGAATACGACCCTAACTTTACGATCACTTATGATAGCAACCCCACTTTTATTGGCTTAGGGTTTCGCTCTCAAACCGATGTTACCGTGCTTAATCCCTTTTACGCTAAAAGATTTTGGGACACCTATCAATTTGGCATGCCAGCCGGTAAGAACGCGCACAGCTTGATGATCAAACAAAAGTTTGAATGGAATGAATACAATTTTGGTTTTGGGATTTATAAATCCTTTGGGAACGCTAACTGGATGATAGGCTACCATGGTAACCGCTTAGGCTTTGACTTTTGGACGAACACCGTTTATGCAAACACCCTTAACTCTTTGTCTTACATGATGGACGCGAACGCTTTTACCGTGTTTGCCTTTGGCGGTGGGGTGCATAGGAA
The DNA here is from genome assembly GCF_002832345.1 of Helicobacter pylori. GTDB lineage: Bacteria > Campylobacterota > Campylobacteria > Campylobacterales > Helicobacteraceae > Helicobacter > Helicobacter pylori_CP. The sequence continues at coordinate 536 of NZ_PHLZ01000006.1, read as the reverse complement.
ATTCCTTTGGGGTTTATTGGGGCGTTTGACTTATGGACCTAGGGCGAACGAACAAGTCCTATCGCTTAACTTGGGCTATAAATTCACTAAAAATTTCTCAGCCGACATTAAATTTGAATACTATAATGTGTTGATGCATCAAGGCTATAAAATGGGGTGGAACGGGCCAAAATTAGACAGCCAACCCGCCACCGATCAAGACAGGAGCCACATTTTTACCGAAATCGTGTGGAAGCTTTAAGCCCCTTTAATAACAACCCTTATTTAAAGGGGTTGGCTAAAAACGCCTAGCAAAAACAGCCATTAAAAACCACTCTATCGCCTGTTTTAGGGCTTGCTTTTAAAAAAGCGTTAGAATTTTTAAACTTTTTTATTACGCTATTTTAGGCTCTGTGATACTAAAACTTTTATTTTTAAAAACGGGCTTTTTTGTTTTGTCATTTTAAAACTCCTTTTAAAAAATATTTCAAATTCTTTTTATAAGGGGATAGTGGGGTATTTTGAAATAATTCTCCCCCTACAACCCCCCTTAAGAT
>NZ_PHLZ01000059.1:0-1033 GCF_002832345.1 Helicobacter pylori | reverse complement strand
ATTTCATTTTAAGCCAACGCTACACAATCACCCTCCACCAAAACCCCAACGAACCCTCCGATCTCGTCTTTGGCAGTCCTATTGGCTCAGCCAGAAAAATCCTATCCTATCAAAACACTAAACGAGTGTTTTACACCGGCGAAAATGAAGTCCCTAATTTCAACCTCTTTGATTACGCCATAGGCTTTGATGAATTGGACTTTAGAGATCGTTATTTGAGAATGCCTTTATATTATGATAGACTACACCATAAAGCCGAGAGCGTGAATGACACCACTGCCCCCTACAAACTCAAAGACAACAGCCTTTATACTTTAAAAAAACCTTCCCATCATTTTAAAGAAAAACACCCCCATTTATGCGCAGTAGTGAATAATGAGAGCGATCCTTTGAAAAGAGGGTTTGCGAGCTTTGTCGCAAGCAACCCTAACGCCCCTAAAAGGAACGCTTTCTATGACGCTTTAAACGCTATAGAGCCAGTTACTGGGGGAGGGAGCGTGAAAAACACTTTAGGCTATAATGTCAAAAACAAGAGCGAGTTTTTAAGCCAATACAAATTCAATCTATGTTTTGAAAACACTCAAGGCTATGGCTATGTTACCGAAAAAATCATTGACGCTTACTTTAGCCATACTATCCCTATTTATTGGGGGAGTCCTAGCGTGGCACAAGATTTTAACCCTAAGAGTTTTGTGAATGTGCATGATTTTAAAAACTTTGATGAAGCGATTGACTATATCAAATACTTGCACACGCACCCAAACGCTTATTTAGACATGCTCTATGAAAACCCTTTAAACACCCTTGATGGGAAAGCTTACTTTTACCAAGATTTGAGTTTTAAAAAAATCCTAGATTTTTTTAAAACGATTTTAGAAAACGACACGATTTATCACGATAACCCTTTCATTTTCTATCGTGATTTGAATGAGCCTTTAATATCTATTGATGATTTGAGGGTTAATTATGATGATTTGAGGGTTAATTATGATGATTTGAGGGTTAATTATGATGATTTGAGGGTTAATTATGA
>NZ_PHLZ01000058.1:0-1122 GCF_002832345.1 Helicobacter pylori | reverse complement strand
TACCCCCCTAAAAACTATAAACATAACTCACATTGAACACCACAAGGCGTTTGAAAAAGAGGGAAGTGTTTAACCCTTTGCCATGCGTTTCATAAAAGGAGTTCACCGCTAAAGGGATTTTCAAGCCCATTTCAAAGCCATTGTGCCTATTGACATTCACACGAACCCCAAAATTCAAAGGGATCTGGAAAAAACTCGTGTGCATTTTAGCCTGATAATTTGTCAAGTAATTGTTGATAAAATCCGTTTGGCTCACCCACATGCTTAAACCACTCCCTACCCACGAACTCCCCGCTAAAGCAAAGCCCGCATAAAAACCCACACTAGAATGTTTTTGCGCATTATCAATGAAATTATAAAGATAATCTATTCCAAGCCCATAGAGATGGTTATTCATTTTGCCTAAACCATCAAAGCCATTGCCCACAAAACCAAAGTTAGTGTAACCATAGTCATAGAACAAGTAATAGCGAAACCCTTGATTTTTTTTCTTGGTGAAGAAATGCTTATACCCTACGCTCAAACTCACCCCATACATGCTTGAAATGTTTTTAGAATAAGAGTTGGGATCCAGCGCGTTTAAGGAATTTGAAATTTGAGCGATTTGAGAAGATAAAGAAGAAAGCATGCGGTTTTGAGATTGATTGAATTGCACTTCTAAATTTCTTAAGTTTTCTTCAAATTCTAAAGGGTTAGTGGTGGGTTCTTGTATTTTTTCTAACGCTTGGGCTAGTTTAGGGTTAGACGCAACGCCTCCGCTAAGCATGACTATTTTTTCAATGTTTTGAAGGGTGGATTGCAAGTAGTAAGTTTCGGCTTGCATTTCAGTGGGGGTTAATTTAGCATGGTTTTTCAAAGCGTTGTTGATGTAATTAAAGGTGTTTTGCATGTTTGTGATTTCATTTTTGACTTGATTGAGTTTATAGATTTTATTTTGAGCGTTAGAAATCGTTTGGATGCGTTCTTGATTCAAAAAGGGGTTATTATGCTCAACGGCATGACTAATGGAATATTCAAACCCCACGCTCGCATACGCCCCATTTTCTTCAGCGATACAAAAAGATAAAAGTAAAGGTAAAAAGAATGATGAATGTAATAAGGCTTTTTGCATGGGTTGATCCT
>NZ_PHLZ01000057.1:0-1125 GCF_002832345.1 Helicobacter pylori | reverse complement strand
GAGTTTGGAAGGTGTTTTGGCTGGATAGGGGTTTGGTTGGTTTTTGTAGGTTTAGGGGTTTTGCATTCAGCTTCTATTTCTATAGCAATGCCACCCTTAATCCCTAATTTTTTAATAAAGAATTGACCATGATTTTCTTGGCAATTTTGTTCTGCTTTTTTAACCAAATCTTTCTGTTCTTTAATGGTCTTTTGTTTTTCTTGTTCTAACTCTATCCCACTCTTGTTTGCTCTATCCCTAGCGTTTTCAGCTTCCTTTTTTTCTTGTTCTAGTTCTATTTGTTTATCAATATCACCAGCGTTACAAGCGGCTAATAATAAACTTGTCGCTATTGTTAATCCTGAATATTTCCACCAATTGATTTGATTTTCTTTTTCAGCTTGTTTGGATTTATCTTGGACTTTATCGTCTAATTCTTTTGCCCTCTTGCATGCAACATGGGTTAACACTACTAATGCCGCCTTGCTTTTCTTGGGGTGTTTTTTTACAAGTTCTCTAACCCTCTTCATAATCTTTGTAAAAAACCCACCAATTGATCTGATTATATTTGTAATGGCACTCACTTGTTTAAAATGAGTCTCTTTATTTGTCTTTGTGTTAGCTGTCTCTGTGTTCTTGCCAACTTTATTTGTTTTTCCTGTTTTCACTGATTCCATTACCAACCTTTCAAAATCTTATTTTTATAGTATATATAGTCATATTCAATCGTTATTAAACAATTGGTTTGAAAAATTGTAAGGGGCAATCCAATCAGATTTTTCTAATCCATTCCAACAAAACTTGATACAAGTTTTCTTTATACCCAAATTCACACCCTTTTAAAGGGAGCAAGCCAATAAACGACTTCTATAGCAAAAAACCGACTGATGCCTCCTAGAAGATAAAAACGATTTTATGGTGTTCTTATTTTCTTGTGCCTACACCCTTTTACTATAACCATAACCCGCTTTTTCTGCTTTTTTCTCGGTATTAGCAACTACTTTTATTTCTTTATTAACATCAGCAAATATTTTTTGAACGAACAAAAGGCTTTGAGAGGTTGAAAGGTGGGCTTGTGGGTCTGGTTTTAAATGCCTCATTTCAAGCATTTTAGCTTGAGCTTTAGAGCGTATTTTTAAATTTTCG
>NZ_PHLZ01000056.1:0-1368 GCF_002832345.1 Helicobacter pylori | reverse complement strand
AATTTCTTTAAAGCGATATAGGTTAAAACGCCATCAGGGGCTTTCATCTGCCCTTTACCCACTTCATGCACGGAACGCCGCTTCGAACATGCCCATCTTGCGGCAGACCTCCTCGAGTGGCGCCGTGGTGTCGAACGCCATCCGCGCTTGCGTGAACGTTGACTGTTTCATGGCGATGTCCTCTCTGGGCTCGTTTCGCCTGAACCCTCCTAGCTGTGAACTGTCAATAGGTTGTATTCGTCCAGGTTGAGTCTGGAGATGGGTACAGCGCGCCCGATGCCTTGGTGGGGTCGATGCCAGTTGTAGTGGTGTAGCCAGGATTTCATGGCATCGGCTCGGTGTTGGGAGTTCTGGTAGGTGTGAGCGTAAGCCCACTCACGCAAGGCCGACTGGATGAAGCGTTCGGCCTTGCCATTGGTCTGTGGGCGGTAAGGTCGGGTAAAGCGGTGCTTGATGCCCAGCTCATGGCACAGCGCGGCGAAGGCGCGGCTGCGAAAGGCCGAGCCATTGTCGGTGAGCAAGCGCTGGATGGTCACGCCCAGGCGCTGGTAGTAGGCCACTGCGTCCTTGAGGAACTGGACGGCGCTGGGGAAGCGCTCGTCGGGGTGGATGTCGGTGAAGGCCACGCGGGCGTGGTCATCGATGGCCACGAAGACGAAGTCCCAGCCGGCCCCCTCAACGGTATCGCGTCGGTTGCCCGTGACCCGGTGGCCAGGGCGCTGGATACGTCCCAGCTTCTTGATGTCGATGTGCAGCAGATCGCCGGGGGCCTGATGCTCGTAGCGCACCACCGGCTCGGCCGGCTCCAGGTCGGCCAGGTGCGACAGACCGGCGCGGGCCAGGACGCGGCTGACGGTGCTGGCTGACACGCCCAGCGCCTGGGCGATGCGCGCTTGGGTCAGCCGCTTGCGGCGCAGCTCCACGATAGCCAGCGCCTTGGCCGGCGCAATCGCTCGGGGCGAGACCGTCGGGCGCGAGGACGCATCGGCCAAGCCCGCCTGGCCCTGAGCCAGGAAGCGGCCCAGCCATTTGCGCACAGTCGGCGCGGTGACCCCATAGGCGCGGGCCGCTTCAGGCACACAAACTTGATGGGCGATCAATTGCTGGACCATTTCGAGTCGACGTAGGAAGGTCAATCGGGCATGCTTATGGGTGTTCATCCGGCCGGGCTCCTTGAGTGAACTGGGGGGGTGGCGATTTCCAGTTTCTCAAATCCGGTTCGGATGAACCATGCATACAACCTATTGAATCTTCACAGCTAGCGCTGCCGTATCAGGGCTTGGACGGCGCCGACTATCATCAGCGTATTGCTTGATAGCGTTTTGAACCAATTCTTTCCCTTTGAGGTATTCTCGCACGAATTTAGGC
>NZ_PHLZ01000055.1:0-1847 GCF_002832345.1 Helicobacter pylori | reverse complement strand
ATTAAAAAGCTGTCTTTGGCTGTATTTTGTGTAATCTTTGTTGGTGGTGTTTGGCATATTTATTCCTTTTAAAATATAAGATCAGTTCATTATAGCGCAAGCGATAGAGTGGGATTAAAAAGGTTAGAAAAATCAAAACTTAAAGATTAAAAAGCGGATTGAGAAGTTAATGAAAAAATTAAAGATCAAAAGATTAAAAAATTAAAGATCAAAAGATTAAAAAGAAGCGGATTGAAAAATCAGTGAAAAACTTAAAGATCAAAAACTTAAAGATTTAAAAGTTTTGTGAGTGAAAAATAATCGTTTTAGATTTGATTTTATAATAAAATTCATTTTCTTAAGTTTTATTTTATTTTCTTAAAGAGATAGGAAGTATTTGAAACCATTCTCCCCCTTTTAATCTCCAACTTAAACCCCCTATATAAAGAAGCGCTTTTTTAAAAACTATCGTTTAAAGTAGCATCAAGTTTTCTACTAAATAATACCAAAAATGCTAAAAAAGATTTTTTCATTTTTAAAATTATCGCTTGCTTTTGGCAAGCTCTTTTATCATTGGTTATAAAAAATACTAAAAAAGATTTTTCATCAAACCCCCCAAAAAAAAGGGTTCAAAAGAAAAGAGTTCAAAAGAAAGAAGATTTTTCATTAAAATCCCCAAAAAAACAAAGAGTTCAAAAAAAGAAAGTTTAAAAAAAGAAAGTTTTAAAAAAGAAACCCCTTAAAAAGAGAATTCAAAAACAAAGGCTTCAAAAAAAGAAGCCCCTTAAAACAAAGAGTTTAAAAAAGAAACCCCTTAAAAAAGAGAGTTTAAAAAGTAAAGAGTTCAAAAACAAAGGGTTTTAAAAACAAAGGGTTCAAAACAAAGGGTTCAAAAAACAAATCCCTTAACAAGAGAGTTCAAAAAAGAAACCCCTTAAAAAGAAGCCCCCTAAAACAAAGGGTTCAAAAACAAAGACTTCAAAAAAATTAAACCCCTCCAAAAAGAAAGGCTTCAAAAGAAACCCCTTAAAAAGGGAGTTTCACAAAGGGGTTAAGCTTTAATAAGCGAACACATAATTCAAATACACGCTATAGAGCCTTCTGTATTTGAGTTCAGCCCCCATAAAGGAATAATAGTTCGTGTTGATGGTAGGGATTTTAAGCCCTAGTTCAATCCCATGCTGAGCCGCATGATCGCTGCCTTTTTTCTTAGCCCTAGCTAAATTCATCCTCACTCCCATGTTGAACAAGAATTGGAAATTCGCCACATTCATTTTAGCGTTATAGACGTTATTCACGGTGGCTAAATTCACGTATTCAGAATTAAGCCAAGAAGTGCCCGCTAACGCAATGCCTCCAAAAAGCCCTACGGAAAGCTTGTTGTTTTTGCCTAAGAAATTGGTGGCTTTATCGTTGATGAAGTTATAGAGAGCGTCCGCTCCAAAACCATAAGTCCATACATCAGAAGCCGAGTTGAAAAAGCTGGATTTGATGAACGCATGGTTGTAATCAAAAAAGCCGTAATACCTAGCGCCCCATTTTCTTTTTTGCCCAAAGAATTGCTTATAGCCCACCTGGATACCGATCCCATTCATGGCGCCGTTGTTGGTTTGAGAACCAACAATGCCCACTTTCCTGAAGGGGTTACGCCCTAGTTCTTGGTTGATGGTTTGGATCTGGTTGTAAGAATTTTGATTCAAGTAGTAATTGGTTTCTATGCCTTGCGGGCTATAGGGGTTATTCTTTTGGCTCACCACATTTTGCAAGCTTTGCGCGTTAGGAACCTTTGAGAGCGCGGTGGTGATGCTGTTGTAAGTATTCCCTAATTCATTGTATCGGGATTTGAAATTCACCAAAGTGTCAGCGAT
>NZ_PHLZ01000054.1:0-1991 GCF_002832345.1 Helicobacter pylori | reverse complement strand
CTCTCATTCTCTAAACTCGCTCTTTTTTCAGCGTTCAAATTCTTTAAGACTTCTTTAGATTTAGGATTGAACGCAGGCTTATAATCTCTGTCTTTACCCATTTTGGCTAAATCGTCTATTAGAGTTTTATGATCCCATTTTAAAGCTTGCAAGTATTCTAGTCGTGGGTAAGAAGGTTTTTGCTCCACTAACCTTGTGTATTTAGTGATATTTTCTTGAGTGGTTTTAAGGGAGTTTTCTAATTCCTTGATTTTTTCAGGGAGTTTAGTGATAGCGTTATCCAACCTTTTTAAAAACCCATCAAATTTGATCTCACCGCAGAAATTATAAGAGCTGAACATGTTGGCAGTATCGTTTTTATAAACCATATTGCTAGGGCTATAGCCAATATTTGGATTGTCTTTAGGGCTTAAACTAAACTCCACTTGATACTTAGTTTTATAAGCGTTCACCACAAAGCCCTTGTATTCTAAAAGCTTACAATCTCTTTCCTCATTGAAAAACAAGTCGTTCAAATTGCTTGCAAATTGCTTTTTAATAGCGTCTAGCTTTTCTTTATTTTGTTCGGCTATTTGCTTGTTTTGTTCTTTGAGTTTTTTGTGCGTTAATTCTTCGCTCATAGAGGCGTTTTCTTTTAAAGGCTCTACTTCTTTAATTTTGATAAGCTCATAATCCTTGCTCTCTTCATTTTTCAAATCATAGAGCTTGATCTCTGTGTGAGTGGGGATTATTACAGAGCTTTGAAGCGTTTCTAAATCTTTCAATTCCTGTTTGAGATAATCCCATTGAGAAGAGTTGTTTTTCAAATTCTCTTCATTGAAATAATTTTCTTTATTGAAAGCTTTGTATTTTGCTTCTTCGTTTTTGATTTCCGCTCTCAATTTGACTTCTTCAATAATTAAGGGATTGCCTGTCGCTTCTGCTTTCATCTCACTTGCATTAGAACTCCCCATATTAAAGTCTTCTAATTCATTCAAGCCTAATTTGTGCGCGTTTCTAAATTGCTCTATGCCTTTAGATTTAGTCTCTATGATTTGCCACATACGACTATCATAAGTTTTTTCAGTGGCGTAGCGATAGATTTTCATTCTAAAATTTTCAGGATCGTTTTGGTGCAAAATATTACCTTGTCTTATCCCACGCCCTTCCATTTGCAACAATTCATCAGGCCTCCATGGGCAATCTAATTCATGCATAGCGACTAATCTTTCTTGCACATTAGTGCCTACGCCCATTTTAGCAGGACTGCCCAATAAGACCCTGACTCCGCCACGATTGAGCTTTTTAAACAAATCCTGCTTTTGCTCTTCGGTTTTAGCGTCATGGATGAAAGCGATTTCATTTTGCGGGATACCCATTTGGACTAAATGCCTTAAAACATCGCTATAAACATCAAACTTGCAGCCTTTAGCTAACTCTTCATCTAAATTGACGCTTTTAGCCTCTTTCTCTTTGAGCTCGTTCTCTAATTCTTTCTTGCTAGGAGCGATGAGATTGCCATTTTCATCATAACTAGACAAGCTTTCTAAAAGCTCTTGAGTTTCATCCAGGGGATTTTTATTTTCTATTCCATGAGCGTTATCTAACACTTCTAAACTCACTTTTTGGCTATGGGTTTTGGGCGTGGATAGCCCTATGAAACCAAGTTGTGTGCCTTTAGTGGCATGAGTTTCTAAATAATTCTCATAGATATTTTTTGCCATAGCATAGCTTTTAGAAAATTCTTTTTCTACTTTAGCGTTAGGGTCAATCAAGCGGTAATCCAAAGCCACTTTTCTAGCGTCTGTGGTGCAAGAAAGGATATTGTCTTGCCCTTTTTTGCTTTTCTTGCCCTCGCATTTTTGCATCCTATCAATGATAGAGCCTTCATTATATTTGCCATTTTCATCAGCCACGCCAATGAATTGAGCCACTTCTTCGCTTCTTTTCGCCACCACATTGATAGGCTTATCCCCATACACTTTAGGCACAAAGTGGGGGTTGTGCTTTAA
>NZ_PHLZ01000053.1:0-2026 GCF_002832345.1 Helicobacter pylori | reverse complement strand
TTTTTTTGAAATCCAATAAATTTGTGGTAAAATTAAACGCATTGTAAATAAATTCTCATTTTGATACATTTTTTGCAATAAAACATTACTTTAAGGAACATTTTATGAAAAAAACGAAAAAAACGATTCTGCTTTCTCTAACTCTTGCGGCATCATTGCTCCATGCTGAAGACAACGGCGTTTTTTTAAGCGTGGGTTATCAAATCGGTGAAGCGGTTCAAAAAGTGAAAAACGCCGACAAGGTGCAAAAACTTTCAGACACTTATGAACAATTAAGCCGGCTTTTAACCAACGATAATGGCACAAACTCAAAGACAAGCGCGCAAGCGATCAACCAAGCGGTTAATAATTTGAACGAACGCGCAAAAACTTTAGCCGGTGGGACAACCAATTCCCCTGCCTATCAAGCCACGCTTTTAGCGTTGAGATCGGTGTTAGGGCTATGGAATAGCATGGGTTATGCGGTCATATGCGGAGGCTATACCAAAAGTCCAGGCGAAAACAATCAAAAAAATTTCCACTACACCGATGAGAATGGCAATGGCACTACAATCAATTGCGGTGGGAGCACAAATAGTAATGGCACTCATAGTTCTAATGGCACAAATACATTAAAAGCAGACAAAAATGTTTCTCTATCTATTGAGCAATATGAAAAAATCCATGAAGCTTATCAGATTCTTTCAAAAGCTTTAAAACAAGCCGGGCTTGCTCCTTTAAATAGCAAAGGGGAAAAGTTAGAAGCGCATGTAACCACATCAAAGTATCAACAAGATAATCAAACTAAAACGACAACTTCTGTTATTGATACGACTAATGATGCGCAAAATCTTTTGACTCAAGCGCAAACGATTGTCAATACCCTTAAAGATTATTGCCCCATGTTGATAGCGAAATCTAGTAGTGGAAGTAGTGGCGGAGCTGCTACAAACACCCCTTCATGGCAAACAGCCGGTGGTGGCAAAAATTCATGTGCGACTTTTGGTGCGGAGTTTAGTGCCGCTTCAGACATGATTAATAATGCACAAAAAATCGTTCAAGAAACCCAACAACTCAGCGCCAACCAACCAAAAAATATCACACAACCCCATAATCTCAACCTTAACACCCCTAGCAGTCTTACGGCTTTAGCTCAAAAAATGCTTAAAAACGCGCAATCTCAAGCAGAAATTTTAAAACTAGCCAATCAAGTGGAGAGCGATTTTAACAAACTTTCTTCAGGCCATCTTAAAGACTACATAGGGAAATGCGATGCGAGTGCTATAAGCAGCGCAAATATGACAACGCAAAGTCAAAAGAACAATTGGGGGAACGGGTGTGCTGGCGTGGAAGAAACTCAGTCTTTATTAAAAACAAGCGCCGCTGATTTTAACAACCAAACGCCTCAAATCAATCAAGCGCAAAACCTAGCCAACACCCTTATTCAAGAACTTGGCAACAACCCTTTTAGGAATATGGGCATGATCGCTTCTTCAACCACGAATAACGGCGCCTTGAACGGGCTTGGGGTGCAAGTGGGTTATAAGCAATTTTTTGGAGAAAAGAAAAGATGGGGGTTAAGGTATTATGGTTTCTTTGATTACAACCACGCCTATATCAAATCCAATTTCTTTAACTCGGCTTCTGATGTTTGGACTTATGGGGTGGGTAGCGATTTGTTGTTTAATTTCATCAACGATAAAAACACCAATTTCTTAGGCAAGAATAACCAGATTTCTTTTGGGCTTTTTGGAGGCATCGCGTTAGCAGGGACTTCATGGCTTAATTCTCAATTCGTGAATTTAAAAACCATCAGCAATGTCTATAGCGCTAAAGTGAATACGGCTAACTTCCAATTTTTGTTCAATCTCGGCTTGAGAACCAATCTCGCTAGACCTAAGAAAAAAGATAGCCATCATGCGGCTCAACATGGCATGGAATTGGGCGTGAAAATCCCTACCATTAACACGAATTACTATTCTTTTCTAGACACCAAACTAGAATATAGAAGGCTTTATAGCGTGTATCTCAATTATGTGTTTGCTTA
>NZ_PHLZ01000052.1:0-2084 GCF_002832345.1 Helicobacter pylori | reverse complement strand
TAGTAAGCAAACACATAATTGAGGAAAAGGCTATACATCCTTCTGTATTCTAGTTTAGCACCCATGAAAGAATAGTAGCTTGTGTTGATCGTAGGGATTTTAAAACCTAGTTCAATGCCATGTTGAGTGCTATGATCGCTGTTTTTTTTCTTAGGCCTAGCGAGATTCATTCTCAAGCCTAAATCAAACAAAAATTGGAAATTAGAAGTGCTGACATTAGCGTTATAAATGCCATTCATCATGGTCAAATTCACTTGTTGGGAATTAAGCCACGAAGTCCCAGCTAGTGCAAAACCACCAAAAAGCCCCACAGAAAGCTTGTTATTTTTGCCTAAAAAGTTAGTGTTTTTATCGTTGATGAAGTTATAAAGCGCATCCATTCCCACCCCATAAGTCCACACATCAGAAGCCGAGTTAAAAAAATTAGATTTGATATAAGCATGGTTGTAATCAAAGAAACCATAATACCTTAACCCCCAATTCCTTTTTTTACCAAAGAATTGCTTATAGCCCACTTGCACGCCGATGCCGTTCATCGCCCCGTTATTGTTTTGATAGTCAATCACGCCGATGCGCCTAAAGGGGTTTTTGCCTAATTCTTGCGTGATGGTTTGGAGCTGGTTGTATTTGTTGGTATCCAAAGAATAAGTGAGCAAACCTTCTGGGGAATTAGGGTTTTGAGTGGAATGCGTCATGTTTTGAAGAGACTTGGCGTTAGGCAAGTGAGAGATACCATTATTAATCGCTGCAGAGTCTTTATTCAGGGTGTTAAGGGCTTCTTTAAAATTCAAAATGGTTTGAGCCAAAGCCCTATCCTGATTGACCTGATTGCCATAATAAGCGGTGTGTTGCTCTAAAGAGTTTAAAGTTTCTTTCACAAACGCACAGCCTGAACCCCAAGTGTTATTAGTGATCACGCCAGCCGATCCTGCTTTACATTGTTCTAAATCTCCTTGGATAGGCCCTTGAATGCTGTGGAAATTGTCCGCAACTTGCTTAGCTAAACCTAAAATCTCTGCTTGAGCTTCAGCTCTATTGAGCATTTCTTGAGCGAATTGCTTATTTTTAGAAGTGTAGGGGTTGAAATTGTTGGGTTGCGTGATTTGGGCGTTTTCGTTAGCGTTAAGCTGTTGGGTTTTTGTTAGGGCTGTTTGAGCGTTTTTGATCATCTCGTTAATAGCGTTAAAAGAAGGACCAAAAATATCCATCACATTCCCAGGCGTAGAACTCAACCCCCACGCTTTACCGCCATTGCTCGTTTGCACATGCGGGTTTTGAGTGGTAAGGACATTGATGATAGTGGCGGCTTGTTGCAAAAGGTATTCAGCGTTATTATTGTATTTCAATTGTATTGTAGGCGAGAATGATGCTCCGCCTGAATAAGAGGTTGGGATCTCTTTCCCATTCTCTGTATAATAATGCTCTATGATATTGTTTTGTGCGGTGGTCCTATAATTGGTTTGTTGTATGTTGACTACCCCTGTTTTGGTGGTGTCATTCAAGGCAGGCATTCCGCCTCCTTGGTTTTGGTTTAAAGCGGTTTGGATAATTTGATAAGCTTGGTTGAGTTTTTGGTATTCGTCAATGGATAGAATGCCATTAGGGCCTGTCCCATACGCTTGATTGCAAGTGGTGGTTGTCCCATTAAGGGCTGGTGTGTTACCAAACGATTGGTAGCTTTGATTGTTGGTAGGGCCAGGGCCACAGCCAATAAAAAGGGCTATGACTTGCCACATGCCCACAGCGGCATTGAGCGCTAAAGCCACAGCTTGATAGGCCGGAGAAGTGGTGGTAGCGCTAGTGAGATTGATCGCGCTTGAGCTTAGATTATCAATCGCACCCGTGATTGCACTTGGCGTGCTGGCTAGATTGACTAAGGAATTTAAGTAATTGTATTGGTTTAAAAGGTTGTTTAAATTATCGTATCTGTCTGCAAGATTTTGCAATGCTCCAGTGTTTTTCACTTTTTGAACCGCTTCACCGATTTGATAGCCCACGCTCATGTAAAATCCGTCATCTTCAGCCCTTGATAATGAAGCCATGAGAGAAAGAGAGAGTAAGAGGGATTTTTTGATTTTCATGTT
>NZ_PHLZ01000051.1:0-2169 GCF_002832345.1 Helicobacter pylori | reverse complement strand
AATTGCTTTATAAGCTCGTTAGTGATTTCTTTCACTTCGGGCTGTTCTGTGAAATCTAGCGCGCTGTTAGGTAGATTAGGGTAATTCATTGCGTTCCTTATATTTAATTTTTTGTGGTAGGATTAGGTTTGTTAGGGTTTGAGGTGCTATAGTTGATGCCATCTCTGTAATCGTTAGAGAGTGTCGCAATGGTCTCTAACTCCCTTAAAACTTTATCATCCACTTCAAAACTTGTAATCATATAATGATTTTTTAGTTCGTTATCTCCCTTAAACTTACTTAAAACTACCTTTGAATTATTTAAAATAATAACCGCATAACCTGGTTTGTCTTCTTCTTTTAAGCCTTTTTGTATAATGGTAGGGATTTCTTTAAGTAGTTCATTAGTCCTTTCTTTGGCTTGTTCGTTTGTTAATCCTAACCTTTTGTATTGTTTTTTTCTCTTTTCTAAGATGTGTTCTAACCCGTAATCTTTATTTCCCCAAACCAAATCAATATCCCCTAAACCTTCCTTATAAAACGCTCCTGCTACAAAACCTTTTTTAGTTTCTAATAGCTTGTTAATCGCTCCTAAGCCATCACCTTTAAACTCGCTATAATTATGTCCCCACTCGCTAGGCGCATCAAGCTTTTGTTTTTTTATCCCTTTCTCGCTCTCTTTTTGCATATCTTTGACCGCTTGTATCAAGCGGTTTAATACGGGATTGTTTTCATTCGGCTCTCTATTCACCATTAAAAGGTAATGCGTGAAATCGTAAATATCAATATCCTTAAATTCCTTACTATCAGGGTTAAACATGTCCTTGGTAACATCCGCGATTTTGAAATCTTTCAAACCTTTTTTAATGTTATCGCTCTTTAAAGCTTCAAATAACGCTTTGCTAGGATCATCAAACCTCGCAAATCGTGCGATCGCGCTTCCTAAAATCTCGCTAATATCGCTCGTGTTTTGATCGCTCTTTTCAAACATGTCTAAAGAACTCGTTTTATAGAATTTTTCGCTCAAATCTTTCAGGCTCTCGCTCGTGCTTGGATAATTCTTTAAATTAGCAAAACTGCGATCCATGATATCGCTTAAATAAGCGTTTAAACTCACATTAGGGAAATTCATGTCATGGATTAAATTGTGGAAACTCCCGGCGTTATCTACAAACATTTTTTTAACCTTTTCATAGCTTTTAATGTCGTTTGAAAACTCTTTCTGCCAGCGGTTTAATAGTTCTATCCCTTGCGTTTTCGTTCGTGGCATGTTGAACATTAAAAGCGCTAAATTACTATCGCCTACATTAGGGTGAGTAGCCTTATCAAAATTAAGGTTTTTAGCGACGATGTTTTTTAAGGAATAGATGCTATCAGCGTCTAATTTTTTGTCTAATTCTTTTAACTTGGCTTCATAGTGGCTTAAAACCGCTATCGCATGATCGCTTTCGCTGTTAAAGCGTCCTTGATTAGATGAAGCCGCTAAATTGTTGATCTCGGTATTGTTTAGGCGCTTGTTAGGTATCCTTACTAACAACTCGTCCGGTTTTAAGTCTATATGATAGTATTCCTTGATCGCTTTCTCGTAAATGTAACGGCTTTTAGGCGTGAAGTTTAGCATGCCTTGGATTCGGTGGTTTCCTGCGATCACTTGCCCGTCGTGTAGAATGATCGGCAAATCTTCAAACCCTCCGCTCCCAAATATCTTCTTAGGGTCAAAATTCTCAGCAATGCTTTTAATCTGCTCTTCGTTCATGTCCGTGCGTTTTTGCGTCCCGCCTGTAGTAAAACTCGGCTTTAGGTCTTTTGCATTCACGATCGCATAATCTAGATCGTAAATCTCTCTTTCATTTAACCTCACTCGGCTCTTGGGTAGTTGCTCCTGTCTTTGTGTAGGAATATCTTCTCCTACTTCTATTTTAGTCTGGCTTTCAATGTTGCCCGCATTGCCGCGCTCGTGTTCTAATTTCTTTTTTAACGCTTCTTTTCGTTTGGCTTGTTGCTCTTTGGCTTTTAAAAACTCTTGTTCGCTTTGCTCTTGCTCTCTTTGTAATTTAGCAAGCTTTTCAGCGTTGGCTTGTTCAAGTGGGCTTAAATTTTTAGCGTTTGGTGTGGTTTCGTTTAAATTTTCGCTTGTTTTTAATAAATCCTCTTGATCTATTAAATCTTTTTGTGTAGGATTAGGTTCAT
>NZ_PHLZ01000050.1:0-2243 GCF_002832345.1 Helicobacter pylori | reverse complement strand
AAGATCTAAGAAACCAACACAAGCAAACTAAACACATTAAACATTAAATATAAAGACACTAACAACTAAAAATATAAGCATTAAGAAATAACAAACAATAAGCAAGCAAATATTAAAAACAATCAAGAAGTAAAAAAGAAAGAATAAGCTCAATCTTTCAAAACTAAGCAAAAGAAGTTCTTTTGTCAGGTAATACTCTTTGGCTTTTAATAAGCGAATGTTAAAAGCTTTTCTCTAGAAAGGAGGTGATCCAACCGCAGGTTCACCTACGGTTACCTTGTTACGACTTCACCCCAGTCGCTGTGTGTGCCGTGGGCAGTAGCCAATTTAGCATCCTGACTTAAGGCAAACACAACTCCCATGGTGTGACGGGCGGTGAGTACAAGACCCGGGAACGTATTCACCGCAACATGGCTGATTTGCGATTACTAGCGATTCCAGCTTCATGCAGGCGAGTTGCAGCCTACAATCCGAACTGAGAGGCGTTTTGAAGATTGGCTCCACTTCGCAGTATTGCTTCTCTTTGTGCACCCCATTGTAGCACGTGTGTAGCCCTAGGCGTAAGGGCCATGATGACTTGACGTCGTCCCCACCTTCCTCCTCCTTACGGAGGCAGTATCCTTAGAGTTCTCAGCATGACCTGTTAGCAACTAAGAAAGGGGGTTGCGCTCGTTGCGGGACTTAACCCAACATCTCACGACACGAGCTGACGACAGCCGTGCAGCACCTGTTTTCAAGGTCTAGCAAGCCAGACACTCCACTATTTCTAGCGGATTCTCTCAATGTCAAGCCTAGGTAAGGTTCTTCGTGTATCTTCGAATTAAACCACATGCTCCACCGCTTGTGCGGGTCCCCGTCTATTCCTTTGAGTTTTAATCTTGCGACCGTACTCCCCAGGCGGGATGCTTAATGCGTTAGCTGCATTACTGGAGAGACTAAGCCCTCCAACAACTAGCATCCATCGTTTAGGGCGTGGACTACCAGGGTATCTAATCCTGTTTGCTCCCCACGCTTTCGCGCAATCAGCGTCAGTAATGTTCCAGCAGGTCGCCTTCGCAATGAGTATTCCTCTTGATCTCTACGGATTTTACCCCTACACCAAGAATTCCACCTACCTCTCCCACACTCTAGAATAGTAGTTTCAAATGCAGTTCTATGGTTAAGCCATAGGATTTCACACCTGACTGACTATCCCGCCTACGCGCTCTTTACGCCCAGTGATTCCGAGTAACGCTTGCACCCTCCGTATTACCGCGGCTGCTGGCACGGAGTTAGCCGGTGCTTATTCGTTAGATACCGTCATTATCTTCTCTAACAAAAGGAGTTTACAATCCTAAAACCTTCATCCTCCACGCGGCGTTGCTGCTTCAGGGTTTCCCCCATTGAGCAATATTCCCTACTGCTGCCTCCCGTAGGAGTCTGGACCGTGTCTCAGTTCCAGTGTGTCCGTTCACCCTCTCAGGCCGGATACCCGTCATAGCCTTGGTAAGCCATTACCTTACCAACAAGCTGATAGGACATAGGCTGATCTCTTAGCGATAAATCTTTCCCCCGTAGGGAGTATCTGGTATTAATCATCGTTTCCAATGGCTATCCCAAACTAAGAGGCACATGACCTATGCGTTACTCACCCGTGCGCCACTAATCAGCACTCTAGCAAGCTAGAAGCTTCATCGTTCGACTTGCATGTATTAGGCACGCCGCCAGCGTTCACTCTGAGCCAGGATCAAACTCTCCATAAAAGTGTTTGTCCTAAAGCTCTTTTGTTTTTTGATAGGCTATCATTATTTCTAACAATAGCTTTAGCGTATCACAAGAACTCGTTTTATTTGGTTATTGAATAAAACGGGTTGTGTTCTTAAGTATTACAACAACAAAACAGAAAGAAACTTTTTAAAAAGGTTTAGCCAAACGCTAACCTAAAAATACTCTCATGCCATTCAGTCATCAATTATAATGATATAATCATCATAATCAATGAAATTGATTGGCACTAGTTGGATAAGAATTCCTTATAAAAGAATGGGAGTTGTTCAAACCCTCACTCTTTCTTTATAATAAGTCATCCTTAAAATCATTTAGAATATCCCTTTAAAAAGAACTTCTATCAATTTGCTTAGTTTTCAAAGATCGTTTGCTTTTAATCAGCTATCCTTGTAAGGTATCAAGCGGCTTTTTAAAGCCCTTGCTGAAACAAGGAAATGAAAGTATAGTCATAGAAAGCTTAAGGTTTGCTTAAATTA
>NZ_PHLZ01000005.1:0-82649 GCF_002832345.1 Helicobacter pylori | reverse complement strand
TTTTCACTTTTTGAACCGCTTCACCGATTTGATAGCCCACGCTCATGTAAAATCCGTCATCTTCAGCCCTTGATAATGAAGCCATGAGAGAAAGAGAGAGTAAGAGGGATTTTTTGATTTTCATGTTTTCTCCTTTTAATAGATTTTTCTTTGATACAAAGAAACTTCATGTTATAAGCAATAAATGGAATTTTATGGCTAATTTTAGCTTAAATTTTAGAGATTTTGTTTTTTTTTTTTTTGTAAATTGCGAAAAATAGGGGTTTTGGCCTAACTTTTAAGGCTTAAAAACCGCCCTTAAAAGAAAGACCAATCAGTCTTCTTTCAAGCTATAAGCGATAGGGATTTTTAGATGCACGGTTTCTTCTGGTTTAGGGAATAGATGCGCCGCGCTTTTAATGGCCTCTAAAGCCGCATGGTTTAAAATATCTGTCGTGTTGCTTTTGACGACTTTAATGTCCGTAACGCTCCCATCAGGATTGATCACAAAGCTCACCAACACTTCGCCCTCAATGCCCCTAATCTGCGCCATTTTAGGGTAGCGGTTTTTAGAAGAAATAGCGGTTTGGATCTTCATTAAAAATTCGTTGCTCACCCCTGGGTTATAAGCTTGAGCTTCAGAAGTCGCGCCCTCAGAGGTTTTGTTGGATTCTTCTTGCTTGTCTTTTTCTTTGACTACATCTTTAGTCGTTACTTGTTTAGGAGCGCTTTTTTCTTTAGCTTCCTCTTTAGCTTCTTCTTTTTTGGGTTCTTCTTTAGGCTCTTCTTTTTTAACCTCTTCAACTTTAGGCTCAGGTTTTGGCTCAGGCTTAGGTTCGGGTTTTGGCTTAGGCTCGGGTTTGGGTTTGGGTTCAGGCTTAGGTTTTGGTTTTGGCTTGGGTTTTGGCTTAGGTTTAGGCTTTGTAACCTCTTTTTTGGGTTCTTCTTTCTTGGGTTTTTCTTTAGGCTCTTCTTTGGGTTTAGCCGACTCGGCATTGGTCTTTGTATTGGAATTAGTATTAATGCTGGCTAAACTCATGGTAACCTTAGTGGTCCCAGCTTGCGCTAAAGGCTCTGGGGCGTCTTCGTGCAGTAAAAAATAGCCAAACCCTATAGCGTATAGGGCAAAAGAGATTAAAAAGCTAACACTCGTTGAAACTTTACTGAGCTTGCGTGGAGATGGAGAAATTTTCATGATTATGCTCTTTTAAAATATCCATAATGCTGATAAAAGTTTCAAAACGAGAGCTTTTGTCGCTTTTTAAGTCTATAAGGGTTTTAGGGTCTGTTTGTTTGACTACAGCGCTCAAAGCTTCTAAATTCGTCGGTTTGTCATCTACGAAAATATTGTCATGCTCATCTACGGAGATGACCACTACTTTTTGATCGTTTGGCTGGGATTTTTCCGCATTTTTAGCGTTAGGGAGACTGACTTTAATCTTACCTTGCGCGATAAAAGTAGAAATACTCAACACAATCGCTAGTAAAACGAGCATAATATCAATGAAAGGGACAACATTCAGCCCATCGCCTCTTCTGATGCTTTTCATTTTTTCATGATCCTGAATTTTTCACTCAAAACATCGGATTTTCTCAACAAGCTATTATAAGCGATCAAAGTGGGGATCGCCACAGCAAGCCCTAAAGCGGTCGCTTTTAAAGCCAAAGACAAACCTACCATGATCGTTTTAGCGTCCATCCCGCCACTCACGCCCATGTCATAGAAAATCACCATGATCCCTAAAACCGTCCCTAATAAGCCCACATAAGGCGCGTTAGAATAAATCACATAGAGAATGGTTAGATTCTTGGTTAAATCCAAATTTAGGGTGTCTATATCATCATAAGCCTTCAAATTGACTTTGGAATAAAAAATAATCCTTTCAATCACAAACCACAAAGCTAAAAAACTCGCCACGCCAAGCACCGCAAAAACAAACACATCCACATAATCTTTCAACATTGCCATTGAAAAACCGCCCATAAAAACTCCTTATTTACGATAAAATAATCCCCTTAAGATTAAAGCAACATGCAACACAGCCACACTAAAGAGCATGCGCTCTCATAAGAAGCATTCGTTCGCATAAATGCTCCAAAATGATAAAAGAACATTTGGTTGTTGATTATATTGTTTTAATAATAACAAGTCAATAATAATTTAAGCTAGTAATTACAATCAAATTCAAACGCTATAAATAGTGTCTTATGACCAACCATTTAAATCCAGTTTGTATTATAATTGTTCATTTTAAATTAATTCAATCATACTAGCATGACGGCTTTTAACGAACTCATGCCAAAAAAGGATTTTTCTCAAATGGATACACCCAATAAAGACGATTCAATCGTCCGCTTTTCGGTTTCTTTACAACAAAATTTATTAGACGAATTAGACAACCGCATCATTAAAAACGGCTATTCTTCTCGCTCAGAATTAGTGCGCGACATGATCAGAGAAAAATTAGTAGAAGACAATTGGGCAGAAGATAACCCTAATGATGGGAGTAAAATCGCCGTGCTTGTGGTGATTTATGATCACCACCAAAGGGAATTAAACCAGCGCATGATAGACATTCAGCATGCCAGCGGGACGCATGTTTTATGCACCACGCACATTCACATGGATGCACATAATTGTTTAGAGACGATTATTTTACAAGGCAATTCGTTTGAAATCCAACGCTTGCAATTAGAAATCGGGGGGCTTAGGGGGGTTAAATTCGCTAAATTGACTAAGGCGTCTAGCTTTGAACACAATGAATAGCGTCTTAAAATGCGAAGAATTAGCGCTCTATGGAGGGAGTTTTGACCCCTTACACAAGGCTCATTTAGCCATTATTGATCAAACTTTAGAATTATTGCCATTTGCTAAGCTCATTGTCTTGCCCGCTTATCAAAACCCTTTCAAAAAGCCATGTTTTTTGGACGCAAAAACCCGTTTTAAGGAATTAGAAAGAGCTTTAAAGGGAATGCCTAGGGTGCTATTGAGCGATTTTGAAATCAAGCAAGAAAGGGCTGTGCCTACGATAGAAAGCGTGATTTTTTTTCAAAAACTCTACCGCCCTAAAACGCTTTATTTAGTCATAGGAGCGGATTGCTTAAGGCATCTTTCTTCTTGGACTAACGCTAAAGAGCTTTTAAAAAGGGTGGAATTAGTGGTTTTTGAAAGGATTGGCTATGAAGAAATCCAATTTAAGGGGCGTTATTTCCCTTTAAAAGGCATTGACGCACCGATTTCTTCTAGCGCGATTAGAGCTAGTTTAGGGGTTTAGGCGTGTTTTTTAATGTGGCGATACGCCTCTTGAATGATCGCAAAACGTTTGGCATAAAGAGCCTTTTTTTCTTTCAGATCGCACAAATCAGGGTGGTAGGTTTTAGCCAATTCCAAATAGCGCTTTTTGACTTCGCTGAAATTTTCATGCTTGATAAACCCTAGCGTTTTATAGCATTCTTTTAATTTGCGCTCAGCCAAGGTGGTGTAGCTGTCCTTGCCAAAGCCGTTAGGATAGATGAAATCTAAGCATGCGTTATGGACGATTTTGTTTTCATGGAGCGTTACAATGAGTTCCCAAAAACGCTCTGAATCGCCTCTTATATGCAATTCATCTTGGGTTTCTAAAAACACATAGCCGCTGAATTTTTGGCGTAAAAACCGCTTGGCGATAGGGTGCTTGGTGATAAAAAGCGCGTATTCTGCCCCAAAGGTTAAAACTTTCACTTCTATTTTTTCTAAAAGTGTGTTTTGAGCTATGATTTTGATGCGTATGGGCAGGTGGCTTTTTTGTAAAACCTCTTCTAAAGAATGCGCGCTAATATCTTTCTCATGCGTGCATTCAAGGGCATGATAGACCCAATTAAGCAAGTAGTTTTTTTTAAAGCATTCCGTGTCGTTTAAGATGAGTAACGATGAAGAGAGCATGTGGCACTGGCTGAAATGTTTTTTAGCGTAGTTCAAAACTTTTTTCAATAAAGGGTGGCTGTTAGGGAGCGCGATTTGCGTGAATTTGGCTAACAATTCAATTTTGGCCATTGCCCTTATTTTCTCCATGCGTTTTGATGCGATTTTTAAAAATCTTTAGGTATTTTAGCATGCCAATGGTTAAAAAAAAGGTGGTTATGAGTGTTTTTTGCGCTAGACTACGAGCCATAACTCATTTAATGAAAGATTAAAAATGAAAATAGCGGTATTACTCAGTGGGGGGGTGGATAGCTCTTATAGCGCTTATAGCTTAAAAGAGCAAGGGCATGAATTAGTGGGGATTTATTTAAAACTCCATGCAAGTGAAAAAAAACATGATTTATACATTAAAAACGCTCAAAAAGCGTGTGAGTTTTTAGGCATTCCTTTAGAGGTGTTGGATTTTCAAAAGGATTTTAAAAGCGCGGTTTATGATGAATTTATCAGCGCTTATGAAGAAGGGCAAACCCCTAACCCATGTGCGTTGTGCAACCCTTTAATGAAGTTTGGGCTAGCTTTGGATCACGCTTTAAAATTAGGGTGTGAAAAGATCGCTACCGGGCATTATGCGAGAGTCAAAGAAATTGACAAGGTAAGTTATATTCAAGAGGCTTTGGATAAAACTAAAGATCAGAGCTATTTTTTATACGCTTTAGAGCATGAAGTTATCGCTAAATTGGTGTTCCCTTTAGGGGATTTGTTAAAAAAGGATATTAAGCCTTTAGCCTTGAATGCGATGCCTTTTTTAGGCACTTTAGAGACTTATAAGGAATCTCAAGAAATTTGCTTTGTGGAAAAAAGCTATATTGACACTTTAAAAAAGCATGTTGAAGTGGAAAAAGAGGGCGTGGTGAAAAACCTACAAGGCGAAGTCATTGGCACGCATAAAGGCTATATGCAATACACGATTGGCAAACGCAAAGGCTTTAACGTTAAAGGCGCGCTAGAGCCGCATTTTGTGGTGGGGATTGACGCTAAAAAGAACGAGTTGGTTGTGGGCAAAAAAGAAGATCTCGCTACGCATTCGCTTAAGGCTAAAAACAAATCTTTAATGAAAGATTTTCAAAATGGCGAATATTTCATCAAGGCTCGTTACAGGAGTGTGCCTGCTAAAGCGTTTGTGAGTTTGAGAGACGAGGTGATTGAAGTGGAATTTAAAGAGCCTTTTTATGGCGTGGCTAAAGGGCAAGCCTTGGTCGTTTATCAAGATGACATCTTGCTGGGTGGGGGCGTGATTGTTTAAAAACTAAAGAACTAAGAGATACGCCTTTTGGCAGTCTCTTAATGTTTTATTGAATAGGCGTTATTATTGTTGTTTAAATTGTGGCAACCTAGTGGTCAAATAATCAATATGTTCTTTTAGATCCTCTCTAATATGATTTCCCATAGGATCAAGAGTGAAGATGATACCTTCAACTCGAGCAAGTTTTGAAGCAGGGACAAAATCGCTATCACCAGAAATTAAAACGATTTTTTGCACTAATTTTTTCAACGCTAAAGTGGCTATATCAAGTCCTATCTTTATATCAACGCCTTTTTGCTTTGCGTGATAGATAAAATCATCATTTTGAAATTCCTCTATACTTATTCTCCTGTTAAAAAGTTTCTTTTCTTTTTCTTGGTCACGAATGACCCATCTGGCATTTTTCTCATCAAGATACCCCAACCTTAACGCCAAGCAAGGTTTGGAAATTAAGTGTTCGTGTAACTCTTCCCTTTCTTTATAGGTTGGGCTTTTGGATAGATCTAGAGCTTTTTGAGTGTATGGATAATGAGCCTTTTTCTTTAATGGCTTGCAATCGTAAAAAAATATGCGGTATAGTTCTTCATCATTCTTTTTATTGATATGCTTTAGGCAATAAGTATGAGTATGGTGTGCTAATTTTTCTGGGTTAAGATCTTCATACTTGTCACCAGACTGCTTTTTAAGATGAGATTTGTAGCATCTTATAAAAAAGTCTCCATCCACAAGTATAGCTACTTTTTTTGACATTCTTAAATCCTAAGTAATATAAGGAAAGCTCCGCTCCTTTCAACATGTCAGTGTTGAAAAAAGGAACGGATAAAAATATCTAGGGTTCGCACTTGTATTCTATAGGTTCACAAGGGTCGTGGGATCTCCTAATAAAAGAGAACCTTCCTAGAAGTTATGCTCTTATTTTACTCTAATTGTTTTTGCTTGTCAAATATTGTCCTACTCTCGCTTAAAATTTTCAAAGCTAGGGAATCCATGCGGATCTAAGCGGATGTTTTTAATAAGAGCTTTTTCATTGCTCAAATCACCGCTCAAATTGAAGGGCTTTTTAGTTGGTTGTTTGGCTAAAAGGGCTAAAACTCGGGCGTTTAACGCCATGGTTTCATTTAAAAACGCCATTTGCTTATTTAATTCGCTTAAAAATTCTATATTCAAGGTTTTTAAAGTATGCTCGTAATTGGCTAAGATTAGCGCATGCTTTTCTTTGTTGTTTTTAGCGTTTTTTAATTCTTTGTCTCGCTCTATTAGGGCGTTTTGGTAGCGTTGGCGCAATTGGTTAGCGCATGATTTGAGATTTTCTTTATCGCATAAAAAATGCGTTTTTAAAGTTTCTAGGCGTTTTTCTAAGGGTAAAAAGGTTTTTAGGGCGTCTTCTTTGGCTTGGATTTGGCTTTGAATCTTGTTTTTAAATTTTTTCAAACGCATGGCTTTATAGGCTTGAAAATCATGGTTTATGAGGGCGTTGTATTCTAAAGTTTTGTTATGGGATTGTTGGTTATGGGCTTGGTTTTCTAAAACTTGATCGCATAAGGCGTTTAAAGCGCTCATCAAATCCAATTGGGAGAGCAAATGGGCGAGTTTAGGCTCTTTGAGCAAGAAAAGGGCGTTGTTTTTTTCTTGAACTTCTAAAGCGTTTGAAGCCTCTTCTAAATTCTTAACACCGCTCAAATAAGGGCAATGCTCTTGTAAAAAAAGCGTTTGGGATTCTTTGATTAAGCGTTCTTGTTCCATGCTCTCTTTTAAGCGTTTTTCTAAAGCTTGTAATTTTTCTAATTCCAAAGCGCTTTGTTTCAATAACGCATCAGTGTCCATAAGGCGGATCTGGCTGGCGTTAAAAAAACGCCTCTGGCTAGTTAGGGTGCTGTTAGCCTTTTTAATTTCTTTAAGTTGATCCTGGTTGTTGGAAAGCACGCTTTGATAGATTCTTAAACTTTCATTGAGTTTATAGAGCATGTCAGAAAGCTGTTCGTTAGAGCGTGAGAGTTTGGCGTTAGTTTGAGAATCAAAAGTCATCATTATCTGCGCGTTTGAAAAGGTTAGAAAAAATAAGAAAAGGCAAAAAAATCTCATGGGGTTATCTTTATTACTATAGTTTCATCGTGTTATTTTATCTAAGTTTTGGCATGCGCTAAAACACGCAAAATTATCGCTTTTAAGATAAAATAAGCGTTTTGATGCCATTTTTGGAGCGATCGTGGAATTGAGTTATTATGAAATTTTAGAAGTGGAAAAACACAGCAACCAAGAGACCATTAAAAAGTCTTACAGAAAGCTGGCTTTAAAATACCACCCGGACAGAAACGCCGGCGATAAAGAAGCCGAAGAAAAGTTCAAGCTCATCAATGAAGCCTATGGGGTGTTAAGCGATGAAAAGAAACGGGCCTTATACGATAGGTATGGTAAAAAAGGCTTAAACCAAGCCGGCGCGAGCCAGAGCGATTTTTCTGATTTTTTTGAAGATTTAGGCTCGTTTTTTGAAGACGCTTTTGGGTTTGGCGCTAGGGGGAGTAAAAGGCAAAAAAGCTCTATCGCACCGGATTATTTGCAAACCATTGAATTGAGTTTTAAAGAAGCGGTTTTTGGCTGTAAAAAAACCATTAAAGCCCAATACCAAAGTGTCTGTGAAAGTTGCGATGGCACGGGTGCTAAAGATAAAGCCCTAGAGGCTTGCAAGCAGTGCAATGGGCAGGGGCAGGTGTTTATGCGTCAAGGTTTTATGAGTTTTGCGCAAACTTGTGGGGCGTGTCAAGGCAAGGGTAAGATCATTAAAACCCCATGCCAAGCGTGTAAGGGTAAAACCTACATTCTTAAAGATGAAGAAATTGATGCGATAATCCCTGAGGGCATTGATGATCAAAACCGCATGGTGCTTAAAAATAAGGGCAATGAATACGAGAAGGGAAAAAGAGGGGATTTGTATTTAGAGGTGCGAGTCAAAGAAGATGAGCATTTCAAGCGCGAGGGCTGTGATTTGTTCATTGAAGCGCCGGTGTTTTTCACCACTATCGCTTTAGGGCATACGATTAAAGTGCCGTCTTTAAGAGGAGGCGAATTGGAATTAAAAATCCCTAGAAACGCCAAAGACAGGCAAACTTTTGCGTTTAGAAACGAGGGCGTGAAGCACCCCGAAAGCTCTTATAGGGGGAGTTTGATCGTGGTGTTGCAAGTGATTTATCCTAAAAGCTTGAATAAAGAGCAGCAAGGGTTATTGGAAAAATTGCATGCGAGTTTTGGCTATGAGGGCGAACCGCATAAAAGCGTTTTAGAAACCTGTATTTCTAAAATTAAAGACTGGTTCAAATAAAAGGTTGTTGATGCATGATTTTCTAAAAGCCTTCAAAGACGCTTTCCCTCATACCATTTCTATCTTTCTAGGGTATTTGCTTATGGGAATGACTTTTGGAATGCTTTTAGTCCAGCATGGCTATGATTATAGAGTCGCCCTGTTCATGTCGTTATTCATCTATGCTGGGGCGGTGCAATTTGTAGCGATCACGCTTTTAAGCGTGCAAGCGAGCTTGATGAATGTCGTTATTGTGAGCTTGCTAGTGAATGCGAGACAAACTTGTTATGCGCTTTCTATGCTAGATAGATTTAAAAACACCCAATGGCGTTTGCCCTATTTAGCGCACGCGCTCACGGATGAAACCTTTGCTTTATTGAATTTATACGCTCCTAAAGAGGGGGTTAGTGAAAAAGACTTTATTTTTAGCATTTCTTTACTCAACCACTTTTATTGGATTTTTGGCTCGTTAGTGGGTTCGTTAGTGGGTTCGCATTTTTCTTTTGACACTCAAGGCATGGAATTTGTGATGACAGCGATTTTTATCGTGCTGTTTATGGAGCAATACAAACGCACCACGAATCATAAAAACGCATGGCTTGGGGTTTTGATCGCTGTTGTTTGTTTAGCGCTCTTTGGGACTGAATACTTTTTGCTCATCGCTTTAGTTTTAATGGTGCTTGCTCTTATTTTGTTTAGGAAGCAGTTAGAATGTTAATGCATTCTATACTCATTATTTTAGCCATCATATTAACGACTTATTTCATGCGCATCTGGCCTTTTATGGTGTTTAACGCTAAAAACCCACCCAACGACTTCGTGCGTTATTTGGGTAGGGCTTTATCATGTTCAGTGATAGGCATGCTTGTGGTTTATTGTTTTAAAGACATTCACATTTTAAAACCCCCTTATGGGATCAATGAAATCACCGCTTTTTTATCCGTCATCCTTTTGCACCGCATTTTTAAGGTGTTTGTTTTAAGCATCACGCTCCCTACCATTCTTTATATGGTTTTAGTCCAAAGCCATGCGTTAGAAAAGGCTTTTTTTAATTCTTAAAATGATGTTTGATTGCTTTTAATTCCCGCATTTTTGATCACAAAATACGCCGTAGGGATGATAAAAAGTGTTAAAACAACGCTGCTTATCATGCCCCCTAGCATGGGTGCGGCGATGGATTTCATGATCTCACTACCCGTGCCATGGCTATACATGATCGGAATGAGTGAAGCTAAAATGCTAAAAAAGGTCATCAGCTTGGGCCTTACCCTAAGCACCGCTCCATGCATGATAGCTTCTTTTAAGGCGGTAGTCGTTCGCTCTTTTAAAGGGGTTTTGATGAATTTTTGAAACGCATCCTCTAAATAAATAATCATCACAATAGCCGTTTCGCTCGCTACCCCTAAAAGGGCCAAAAAGCCCACTAACGCCGCCACGCTCATGTTAAATCCCATGAGATTCATAAAAATCAACCCCCCCAAAAACGCAAAAGGCAGAGTGAAAAAGCATAATAAGGAATTAGTGAGATTTTTTAACGCAAAGACAATTAAAATAAAAATGATAAACACGCTCACCGGCACGATGTATTGTAAGGTTTTAAACGCTTCTTCTAAATACTGGCTTTCGCCGCTAAATTCATAATAATACCCGTTAGGCAATTGGATTTTTTCTAGCGCTTTTTGAGCCAGTTGTCGGTAAGCATCAGAGCTGATACCATTTTGCGGCACAATATAAATAAAATTCACATTCAAGCCCTTTTCGCTTTTTAACACCGCCGGCGAGTTGTCGTAATAGATGCGGGCTAACTCTCTTAGGGGCATGTAATTGTAAGCGGTTTTGATGTAGAGGTTTTTTAATTTTTCAATGGTGTTTCTTTCGGTGTCTTCTAAGCGTAAGGAAATAGGGTAACTTTCTACGCCTTTAATCATGGTCGTGAGCGTGGCTCCGCCCAGAGCGAATTTAATCGCATCTAGCACGGCGTTTTTATTGATACCATAACGAGCTAGATTTTCATCGTTCAAATCCAGCGTGATGTAGTAGCCGTTATTCGATCGCTCAGCAAAAACGGATAAACTCTCTTTTAGGGTTTTGAGCTGTTGCTCCATAAGGATCGCTAATTCTTGTAATTTATCCGTGTCATTGCCATAGAGCTTGATGCCTAGGGGCGTTCTAATCCCAGTTAAGAGCATGTCCGTCCTCCCACGAATGGGGTAAGTCCATGAATTGGTCAAGCCTTTTAATTGCAGGGTTTTTTCTAATTTATCCCTAACTTCTTTATAACTGAGCTTTTCTTTCCATTCGTTTTGCGGCTTTAATTCAATGTAGGTTTCTATCATGGATAAACCGGCAGCATCGGTGCTGGTGTTAGCGCGCCCCACTTTACCAAAAACTTGTTTGACAAAATCTAATTGCTTGATAGCGCTATTGCTTTTTTTCAAATATTCTAAAGCGGTATCAATGCCCACGCCATTAAGCGTTACTGGCATATACATCACTACCCCTTCATTGATTTGGGGGATAAATTCCCAATTGAGTTTTTTATACGCTAGATACAAGCCTCCTAGACCCACAACGCTCGCTATTAAAAAAGCGTATCTGAACTTAAGCACAACCTTCAAACTCACGCCATAAATTTTCATGAAAAAAGCGTTAATAGGGTTTTTGGACTCTTCTAATATCCGCCCTTTAATGAGCCATACCATTAAAATAGGGACTATCGTAATAGAAAGTAGCGCTCCTACTAGCATGGCAAAGGTTTTGGTGTAAGCTAAAGGGGCAAAAAGCTTTTCTTCTTGGCCGGTGAGCGCGAAAATAGGCAAGAAAGAAACCACAATAATCATTAAAGCAAAAAATATCGCGCCCCCCACATGCTTAACCCCTTGCATGATGGCATTAACCCTTTGAGTGTTGTCTTTTACATCAATGCGTTGCAAATGCTTGTGAGCGTTTTCTACCATCACAATCGCCGCATCCACCATCGCCCCTATAGCGATCGCAATGCCCCCTAAACTCATGATACTCGCTTCAATATTGAAATAACGCATGAGCAAGAAACTAATACACACGCTTAAAGGCAGAGTGATAATCACCACTAAAGCGCTCCTGAAATGCAGTAAAAAAATCGCAATAATGATTAACACAATTACGCTTTCTTCTATGAGCGTGTGGATCAAATTGTCAATGCCTTTTTCAATCAATTCGCTCCTGTCATACACGCTGGTGATTTTCACATCAGGGTTACTCGCTTGTAGGGTGGCGATTTTTTCTTTAATGGCTTTAAGCACCTTATAAGTGTCAGCGTGATAGCGCACCATAACAATCCCACCCACCACTTCCTTATTGCCATTGAGATTGGCTGCCCCTCTGCGTGGTTTTGGCGTTAGTCTCACGCTGGCTATATCTTTGATTTTTAAAGGGATAGCCCCTTCTTTTTTAACCACAATTTCTTCTAAATCCTTCAAAGATTGGATATAGCCATGCGATCTTATGATTTTTTCAAACCCGTTTTCTAAAATAACGCCCCCACCGGTATCGTTATTGGAATTTTTAATCGCGTTAGCGACTTGCTCTAAACTCAAATTATAACGGATCAAAGAATCGTTTTGAAGCGTTACTTCATAATCTTTCACAAAGCCCCCCACGCTTGCGACCTCACTCACCCCATCAACCCCCAAAAGTGCATAGCGGTAATAAAAATCTTGCAAGACTTTCAAATCGCTTAAATTCTTGCTATCGCTAGATAGAGCGTATTGATACGCCCAGCCAATAGAAGTGGAATCGCTCCCTATTTCCACTTTAGCGTCCTTAGGCAAATTGTTTACTCGGTTTAATTGCTCTAAAACCCTATCTCTAGCCCAATACAAATTGACGCCGTCTTTAAAAATGATGTAAATCAGGCCGCTTTCATAGCTAGAAATCCCCCTAACCGTGTCAATGTTAGCGATACTCATGAAAGTAGAAACTAACGGGTAAGTAACCTGCTCTTGCACGATTTTAGGGCTTTGATTGGGGTAAGTGATTTGCACGACCACTTGAGCGGGGCTTAAATCCGGCAAAGCGTCTAAACGGACGCTTTTTATCGCCCACAAAGAGGCTAAAAAAATGAGTAGAGTAACTAAAGTGGTAAGGAGTTTGTTTTTAACGCTTAAATCAATGATTTTTTCTATCATTCAATAATCCCCATTGTTTTGAGCGTCAGCGTCTAGCACGAATAAAGCGTTATTAGCCACTTCTTCGCCCGCTTTTAAACCCTCTAAAATTTCATAACTCCCATCGCTCAAGCGAACGGCTTTAATTTCTAACGGGCTTAAGCCAAAATCGTCTTTTTTAAACACGATAGCTTTCCCCCCTTTAATCAAAACCGCTTCTTTAGGCAAAATCTTCATTTTTTGGGGTTTGTGAAAGATTTCTACTTGAGCGAACATGTTAGGGTAATAAATCTGTTTAAGATTAGGCACATTGAAGCGCGCTTCTAGCATTTTATCTTGCGGGTTTATGATGGGGTTGATGTTTTCAAGCGTGATTTCTTGCTCGCCTTTAATCCCTTCTACGAACAAAATCGCTTTATGCGTGTTTTTTAAAAACTCTAAATCCTCTTGATTGACTTTAACAAGCGCCCACAATTGGCTTAAATCTATGATTTGAAACAACTCCTGCCCTTTTTTAATGAAACTCCCCTCATTGAGATCCGGGCTTTTCTTAAAAATAACGCCACTGAAACGAGAGTAAATAGTCATTTCATTTTGGACTTGATGAGCGCTGATGATCTTTTCAATGCTGGAGTTTTCTAACCCTAATAGTTTGAGTTTTTCTTTAATCGCTCCCACTTGCTGGTTGAATTTCAATGACGATAACAATTCGCTTTGAACGCCCGCTAATTCAGGGGAATACACGCTCAATAACCTATCGCCCTTTTTAATGGGGGTATAGGTTTTATTCGCATAAAGCTTTTCCACATAGCCATCAAAACGCAGGGTTTGAGAAAAAATCAGCGCTTCATTAGGCTCTAAAATCGCGTAATAGCGCCGGCTTTGAGAAAATTCTTTTTCTATGACCTTAGTGGTGGAAATATTAAAACGGGTTTGGCTTTTAGCTTCTTTAGTTTCTTTAACTTTTTGAGTTTCTTGAGCGTTAGCGAATAAGAGGCTAAAAAATAGGGCTAACAATAAAAGCCGTTTCATTCTAATCCTTTAAGGTTTTGTAAGGACAAATAAGCGCTATTTAGAGCGCTCAAGGTTTCAAGCTGGGTGATTTGAATGGTGATTTTGTCATTAAAAGCGTTGTAATAAGCGTTGTAATCGCCATTAGATTTCAAATCGAGCGCATAAATTTGCGCGATTTTTTCATTCTGCTTGATGATTTTATTGATCGATTCTAGGTTTTTTTGCAAGGTTTCTAATTTTTTAAGGAGTTTTAGGGCCAGGTGGCGCGTTTTGTTTTTGGTGTTTTCCACTTCGCTTTTAAACACCAAGCTTTCTTTTTTCTTCTGCTCCACCAATTTAGCCTGCTTGCCATAAAGGGGCAAAGGGATAGACAAAGCGACGCTAAACATGTCATAGTTATAGTATTGTTTGGAGCGGAAATAATACACCCCGGTCACATTCACGTCTTCTAAAAAGCTTTTTTTAGCCAAAGTGATGTCTTTTTGCGCTTTTTCTTCATCAAGCCTGGCGATCGCAATATCGTAATTGGTGGCGCTAATGTTATATAACTCTTGTTCATGATTGAATTCAAAATTTTTAGGGGCAATGCTTAAAAGCTCGTTTTCTTTAAAAGTCAATTCGCCCATGGAATAATGGCTACTAGATAGCGCTTCTTCTAAATTGTTTTTTTTGATTTCTAATTGCGATTTTAAAATTTCTAGCTTGGCGATCGCTATTAAATTGGGCGAACTGGAATGGTTGGCTTGATAAAGGGTGTTTTCTAAATTTTTAATCGCTGTCTTTAAAAGCTCTATTTCTTGCTGGTTTTTATAATTTTCAATGGCGTTTATCATTAAACTAATCGCTAATTGCTGCTTGGTTTTTTTAAGCTCTAATATCTTTTTTTGCTTTTCTAAATGGATCATTTGAGATTGCGTGAGTTTTTTACCATTTAAATCCACTTTTTGAGACAAACCCAAGCTCATGTTTTGCATTAAGGTGCTATCCAGCCTAAAAAAATCGCTCACGTTAGCGTTGTTATAGCCTAAATACAAAATAGGGTTATCCCACTTGCTAACGGCTTTTTCTTGAGAACTTAAAGCGTCAATTTGCTCTTGTAAGGCTTGTATTTTTTGATTTTTAGAAAGGTATTTAGCCACAAAAGATTGGATCTCTAAATCTTTAGCCAAACCCCAACTAAAAAGCAGTAACAAGGCTGTTAAAAGGCGCATTAAAACGCCCCTTTTATCAAACGCGCTTATAAAAGATAGCATGCACTTATAAATCCAAGCTTGTTTTAGCGCGATAAACTTGGCCCTCTTTGGATTTAATATCCACCCTCACCTGCCATGTCCCGTTCATAGAAAGATTGGTTTTCGCTTCATAAAGGCCGTTTTTTTCACTCACTTGCGCCATTTCTTTCATCGCTGGCATGCCGGGCATTTCAGGCATCATAAACTGCATCCTAACGATAGCTTTTTCTAAAGCCTTACCTTTTAAAGTGGGGCTGAGTATGAAAGTGTTATCGCCTTTAATGGGGTTACCCACGGATTTGATTTTCACTTCCAAGTCATTGGCTTTTAGGGTTTGCTCCCATGCGTTTAAACTCATAACCCCCAACACGCTCATTAAAAATAAAGCGGCTAACTTTTTCATCGTTTTGACCTTTAAATTAAGATAACAAGAAAATTCTTGTTGCGGACGAATGATAACCCTCTTTTGTGTAAAAATTGTGGAAATGGTGTTTAAAAAATTAAGGTTTTTAAGTAGAAGGTATAAAAGTTTATGCTATTTTTTTAAGGTTTTAAAATCAAATTTCAAAGGATTAGTATGCAATTTAGGATTGAACATGACACGATGGGCGAAATCAAAGTAGATGATAGCCAATACTGGGGGGCTCAAACGCAACGCAGTCTTGAAAACTTTAAAATCGGCACTGAGAAAATGCCTAAAGAGCTCATTGGCGCGTTTGCCAAACTCAAAAGGAGTCTGGCGGTAGTTAACCACAAGTTAGGGAAATTAAGCTTGGAAAAATCGCAAGCCATTATCAAGGCGTGCGATTGCATTTTAAAAGGCGAGCTGTGCGGCGAATTCCCGTTGGCGATATGGCAAACAGGGAGCGGGACTCAAACGAACATGAATCTCAATGAAGTCATTGCCAATAAGGCTACAGAAATTTTAGGGGGTAATTTTAGAGAGAAAAAACTCATCCACCCTAACGATGATGTGAACATGTCTCAAAGCTCCAACGACACTTTCCCTACCGCAATGCACATTGTGAGCGTGCTAGAAATCACGCACAAGTTACTGCCCAGTTTAGAGAATTTGTTAAAGACCTTTAAAGACAAAAGCCAACAATTTAAAGAGATCGTCAAAATCGGGCGCACGCATTTACAAGACGCTACGCCTTTAACTTTGGGGCAAGAATTTAGCGGGTATGCGAGCATGCTAGAGCATTCTAAACAACAAATTTTAGAGAGTTTGGAGCATTTAAGAGAATTAGCCATAGGCGGGACGGCCGTAGGCACAGGGCTAAACGCTCATAAAGAATTGAGCGAAAAAGTGGCTGAAGAATTGAGCCAGTTTAGCGGCGTGAAATTCATTTCTGCGCCCAATAAGTTCCATGCGCTCACTAGCCATGACGCTATCGCTTATGTGCATGGGGCTTTTAAGGCTTTAGCGGCGAATCTAATGAAAATCGCTAACGATATTAGATGGCTTGCGAGTGGGCCACGCTGTGGTCTGGGCGAGCTTAATATCCCTGAAAACGAGCCGGGCAGTTCTATTATGCCTGGTAAAGTGAACCCCACGCAATGCGAAGCGATGACCATGGTAGCCGTGCAAGTGATGGGGAATGATACCGCTATTGGCATTGCGGCCAGTCAGGGTAATTTTGAATTGAACGTGTTCAAGCCGGTGATTATTTATAATTTCTTGCAAAGTTTAAGGTTATTGAGCGACAGCATGGAAAGTTTTAATATCCATTGCGCGAGCGGCATTGAGCCTAATAGAGAAAAAATTGATTATTACTTGCATCATTCTTTAATGCTAGTAACCGCCCTAAACCCGCATGTAGGCTATGAAAACGCCGCTAAAATCGCTAAAAACGCCCACAAAAAAGGCATTTCTTTAAAAGAAAGCGCGCTGGAATTGAAACTCTTGAGCGCTGAAGATTTTGACAAATTCGTGGTGCCTGAAAAGATGATCGGGCCTAAGGCTTGAGACCTTGGGCGCATGAGATGAATCCTGAAAAAGCCACTCATAGCAAAGAGATTCGTAAGATCTTAAAAGAGGCATTGCATGACAATAAAGATTTGAATCTTTATTTGGAATCTGGAGGCAAGCATGCCAAGCTAACTAGTGGGGCGAATCATTTGACTATTCCTTCATCGCCAAGCGACAGAAAAAGCGTGAAAAACTTTGAAAAAAAATTAACAGAGTTTATTAAGAAGCTAAGAGGAAACAGGATAACGCATGGAGCGTGTGAGTAGGAATTTTGATACCGGTTTGGTTGCGTATCAATGGTTTTAGGTATTGATGAAGCGGGTAGGGGGTGTTTGGCCGGTTCGCTTTTTGTGGCTGGGGTGGTGTGCAGTGAAAAAACGGCCTTAGAATTTCTAAAAATGGGCTTAAAAGACAGCAAGAAGCTCAGCAAAAAAAAGCGCTTTTTCTTAGAAGATAAAATCAAAACGCATGATAAGGTGGGGTTTTTCGTGGTTAAAAAAAGCGCGAATGAAATTGATAACTTAGGCTTAGGGGCGTGTTTGAAACTCGCTATTCAAGAAATTTTAGAAAATGGCTGCCCTTTAGCCAATGAAATAAAAATAGACGGCAACACGGCGTTTGGCTTGAATGAACGCTACCCCAATATACAAACCATCATCAAGGGCGATGACAAAGTCGCCCAAATCGCTATGGCGTCTGTTTTAGCGAAAGCCTTTAAGGACAGAGAAATGCGACAATTGCACGCTTTGTTTAAGGGATACGGCTGGGATAAGAATTGCGGGTATGGGACTAAACAACACATAGAAGCGGTTGTTAAGCTAGGGGCTACGCCTTTTCATCGGCGTAGCTTCACGCTTAAAAACCGCATTTTAAATCCCCAACTCTTAGAGGTGGAACAACGCCTTATTTAAAGCGGCGCTGAGACGGGTAGCGCTCGTTGTAGAAAGGTCGATGCGTTTGGCTTTAAAGTAAGCGATCAAATCTTCAGGCTGAATGAAAGGGAATTGCACCATGACATACACACGATGATTTGTGGTATCCACGAACCTTTTAGCCAAAATGGATTTAGAGGTTAAAAAATCAACCAACCCGAATAAATAGTTGATAACGTTATTTTTAATTTGGAGCGCTTTAACAATACGATGGTGCATTTTAGTGATTAAAACGCTTTCTAAAGTGTTGTAAGCGTTCATTCTAGCCCTTAAAAAAGCGATTTCTTCAGCGTTTTTTTCAAGGGGCAATTTGTCATCATAGGGGATGTAATTGGCGTAAAAATCGTTTCTTTTACCGGAAATTGAAGCCGATCCGACATATTGATTGGGCGGGTTCTTTTCGTCAAAAAGATTGATTTTAAGCCAATCAGGATAGTTAATCGTGTCCTTTAAACTCTCAGCATGCGCTGTTTGAGCGAAGAGGCCTAGGGATAACAAGGCGCAGAAACTTAATTTTTTCAATGCGTTCATTGTAGCTTCCTTTCTATAAAAAAATATCCTACGCTTTTAGGGTAGGTGGTATTTCTCAAAAAAGCGAAATACTGGGATAGCTTATAGTGGGTTAGCTTAAGAAAAAATAAAAAATATTAAATAATCAATTAAAAATTTTAGTAATAATATTAAATACATAAATACATAAATACATAAATACATAAATACAATTAGTTATTATACCAAAATAGATTGAATATCCAAAGAAAAATCAATGAAATTAAGGTGTTTGTAGGGGGTATTAGTTGCTGGAATGGGGGCGTTGATAGAAACGACTGCAATGTTTAAAAACCCATGTTGATGGCACCATGAAAGCTGTTTTTCTAAAAAATGGGGCGTGGGGAAAGCGTGGGCGATGAGGGCGAGCTTGTTGGTGGCGTTTTCGCGCAAGATAAAAATCCCATTATCATGGGAGTAAAGCTCATATTTTGGGAATTGCTTGTAAAGCTCTAAAAAAACCATGTTTTCAAAAACATTTAAAAGCGAAGGGCTGGGAGTTAGGCTATAAGGCAAGGCAAAATCGCACAGATACAATTTGGTTTTATGGTTTTCAAAACTAGGGATTAAAAAAATGATGCGTTGTTTTTCTAGCGCGTGTAACAATTTATAAAGGGTGTCTTTAGAGATCTTAAGCTCTTTTTTGAGTTGCGTATAAAGATAAAAAGCGCTCACAAACTTAGATTGATGCGAGCAGATTTTAGCCATTAGGGGGGCGTAAGCTTGAAAGACTAATTTGATATTTTCTTGTTTTTTTAGGATTTTTTCTTGCTCGTTTTCTGTAAAAAGCGAATCCAAAGCGTTGCCGTCTCTTAAAAAGCGGTTAAACAGGGTGTTTTTAGGGGTGTTGGGTTTGAAAAAGCTAATATATTCTTTAAAATCCAACCCTAACGCATAGCATAAGCTAAAATCTGGCGCTGTTATGGGGATTAAATAATTAGGGATGAGAACGATTTTAGAAAGCTTTGGCAGGCTGAAATCCAAGCGCTCAATACGATCTAAAATGAGCAAATCCATTTTCTTTTCTAAATGCCATTTTAAAAGCCATGAGCTCAGAATGTTTTGGTTCAAACGCATGTCATTGTAATTGATATACACGGGGTTTTTAAAATCCTTCGCCAGTTTGAGAGCGAAAGTGGTTTTACCGGATTTCATCGGCCCTAAAAGACAGATTTTATCGCTTGAACGCGCTTTTAAAAGCGGGTTGTTCAAAGCCGGCTCTTTAGGGGTTTCAAAAGGCCCAAAAGGGTGCAAGCAAGAAAGGGGCATGAACTTCCTTACAAATGAGATTGGATTAAGATAATCGTAGCGCATTTTTTATATTTCCTTATAAAAAGGAAGTAAAAATCTCTAAAAAGCCCTAAAAATAGCAAAAATTATTGACTAAAGGGCGCATTTTGAGTAGTATTTCAGTTTTTATTTTATTGTTTTATTCTGTTTTTAAGTAACGAATGAAACGAGTTCTTTTAGGAGAGTTTATGGAAAAAATCAGGTTGAAGCTCAAAGCTTATGACCATAGAGTGTTGGATCGCTCTGTTGTGGCTATCGTGGAAGCCGTAAAGCGCTCAGGTTCTGAAATTAGAGGGCCTATCCCTTTACCGACTAAGAATAAGCGTTATACCGTTTTACGCTCCCCGCATGTCAATAAGGATTCAAGAGAGCAGTTTGAGATTAGGGTTTATAGCCGATTGATTGACATTATCTCGGCCACCCCAGAAACCGTGGATAGCTTGATGAAGTTGGATTTAGCTCCTGAAGTGGATGTAGAAGTAACCTCTATGGAAACGAAGTAGTCCTAACGCATTGAGATAATAAAATAAGGGTTAGATATGGAATTTTTAGTTCAAAAGATAGGCATGAGCCGCACGATTGATGCTAACAGCACGCCTGTAACCTTGCTTAAAGTCTTGCAAGCGAAAGTGTGCCAGCTAGAAAACGGGAAAGCTTTAGTGGCCTATGCGATGCATAAAAAACACAATAAGGCGATTGAAGGCCAGCAAAAGAAATACCAACTCAGCAAAGAGTTCAACCATTTCGCTACCTTAAAAGCTTCCCAACAAAAAGAGTTGGGCGATTTGGATTTGAGTGCTTTAGAAACGCTTAAAAGGGTTAAAGCGAGCTTTAAAACGAAGGGAAGAGGCTTTGCGGGGGTGATGAAGCGTTGGAATTTCCAAGGCGGGC
The DNA here is from genome assembly GCF_002832345.1 of Helicobacter pylori. Classification (GTDB taxonomy): domain Bacteria; phylum Campylobacterota; class Campylobacteria; order Campylobacterales; family Helicobacteraceae; genus Helicobacter; species Helicobacter pylori_CP. The sequence continues at coordinate 62,143 of NZ_PHLZ01000005.1, read as the reverse complement.
CTGCAGCACATGGGAGCCGTTTCCATCGCCGCCCTGGTTCTATTGGTAACAGAGAATGGCCAGGAAGAGTGCAAAAGGGTAGGAAAATGGCAGGGCATTATGGCAATGAGCTAGTTACTTGCCAAAACGAGGTGCTCTCTTTTGATAAAGAAAGTATGGTGTTAGTGCTAAAGGGTTCAGTGGCCGGCTTTTCTGGGGCTTATGGACGCATTAGAGTGGTATAAAACCATACATTGAATATAATATAAAGGGTTTGATATGAGTAAGGCCATCGTTTTAGACAGCCATTTGAAAGAAAAGGGTAGCGTGGAGTTACCTAAAAGATATGAGGGTATCAACAGCCATAACCTCTATCTTTATGTGAAACATTATTTATCTTCTGCGCGCGCTAATACCGCTAAAAGTAAAAACCGCGCTGAAGTGAGTGGGGGCGGTAGGAAGCCTTGGGCGCAAAAAGGGGGCGGAAGAGCCAGAGCAGGGAGTATCACTTCGCCTGTGTTTGTGGGTGGGGGTGTCTCTCATGGGGCTACGAATAACCGCAATTACAACCTTAAAATCAACAAAAAACAAAAACGCCTGGCTTTAGAATACGCTTTAGAAGAAAAAGCGCAAGCGAACAAGCTTTTTGTGGTGGAAAAAATCGCTATAAAAGGCGTGGTTGAAGACAATAAAAGAAAGCATTTGACTAAAGAAGCCAATCAAATGTTCCAGGCTTTGGAGCAACGAGACACTTTGTTTGTGTGCATGAACATGGACGAATACACCGAGTTAGCCTTTAGTAACCTTAAAAAATGCCTTATTGTTGATGTGAGCGAGTTGAACGCTTATCTTTTAGCGGCGTTTAGCTCTGTGGTGATGGAAGAAGCAGCGTTTCAGCATGTGGTGCAAGATAAGACAGAGGAGTAAAAAATGGCAGACATCATGGATATAAAGTCAATTCTTTACACTGAAAAGTCATTAGGATTGCAAGAAAAAGGTGTTTTAGTGGTCCAAACGGCTCAAAATGTAACTAAAAACCAGCTCAAAGAAGTGTTTAAAACTTACTTTGGCTTTGAGCCTTTGAAAATCAATTCTTTGAAACAAGAGGGTAAGGTGAAACGCTTTAGAGGGAAGCTTGGACAAAGAAAGTCGTTTAAGAAATTTTATGTGAAAGTTCCAGAGGGCGCTAGCATTGCCGCCCTTGGCGCGTAGAAAGGAGAAAGCGTTATGGCGATTAAAACTTATAAGCCCTACACCCCAAGCAGACGCTTCATGTCGGTGTTGGACTCTAAAGACATTACCGCAAAAAGCAGTGTCAAAGGCTTACTCACTAAGCTTAAAGCGACAGCAGGGAGAAACAATAATGGGCGCATCACCAGCCGCCACAAAGAGAGAGGGGCTAAAAAACTCTATCGCATTATTGATTTCAAGCGCAACAAATACAATATTGAAGGGAAAGTGGCTGCGATTGAGTATGATCCTTACAGAAACGCGTGCATCGCTCTTGTAGTCTATCCTGATGGGGACAAACGCTATATTTTACAGCCAAGCGGTTTGAAAGTGGGCGATAGCGTTATTGCTGCTGAAGGCGGTTTGGATATTAAAGTGGGCTTTGCGATGAAGTTAAAAAATATCCCTATAGGAACGGTGGTGCATAACATTGAAATGCATCCAGGGGCTGGCGGGCAATTAGCCAGAAGCGCTGGGATGAGCGCTCAAATCATGGGTAGAGAAAATAAATACACCATTATTAGGATGCCAAGCTCTGAAATGCGCTACATTTTAAGCGAATGCATGGCGAGTGTTGGCGTGGTGGGGAATGAAGATTTTATCAATGTCTCTATCGGTAAGGCAGGGCGTAACCGCCACAGAGGGATTCGCCCACAAACTCGTGGTAGCGCGATGAACCCAGTGGATCACCCGCATGGTGGGGGTGAGGGTAAAACAGGGACAAGCGGTCATCCTGTATCGCCTTGGGGCACTCCAGCTAAGGGCTATAAAACTAGAAAGAAAAAAGCTAGCGACAAGCTCATCATTTCCAGAAAGAAACATAAATAAAGGGTTAAAGAATGTCTAGGTCAATTAAAAAGGGTCCTTTTATAGACGACCACTTGATGAAAAAAACGCTCAAGGCAAAAGAGGGTAAGGATAACCGCCCGATTAAAACATGGTCTAGAAGAAGCACCATTTTGCCTGAAATGATTGGTTTTACTTATAATGTGCATAATGGCAGGGTTTTTGTCCCTGTGTATATCACAGAAAACCATGTGGGTTATAAGTTAGGGGAATTCGCTCCTACAAGAACTTTTAAAGGGCACAAAGGCAGTGTCCAAAAAAAGATTGGCAAGTAAGGGGGTAGAATGAGTAAAGCGTTATTAAGATTTGTGCGGTTATCTCCTACTAAAGCCAGATTGATTGCAAGACAGATTCAAGGCATGAACGCTGAATTAGCGATCGCTAGTTTGGAATTTACGCCCAATAAAGCGGCTAGAGTGCTTTCAAAAGTGGTGGCTTCTGCGGTCGCTAACGGCTCTTTAGACGCCAAGAGCGCTCTGATTGTTTCTTGCAGAGTGGATGCTGGCCCTGTGCTTAGGCGCTCCATTCCAAGGGCTAAAGGCAGAGCCACAGCCATTAGAAAGCCAACATCTCATGTATTCGTAGAAGTAGCAGAAGGGAAAGAAATGAAATCTTCTAAAAGCCATAAAAAAAATCAAGCAGAAGGTAAGTAGGGCATGGGACAAAAAGTTAATCCGGTAGGTTTAAGATTAGGTATTAATAGGAATTGGACTTCCAGATGGTTCCCTAGCGCTCGCACCGCTCCAAGCAATATTGATGAAGACAATAAAATCAGGAAATTCCTTAAAAAAGAGCTTTATTATGCCGGCGTGAGCGAGATTGTGATTGAAAGAGCGGCTAAAAAACTGCACGTTACGGTCGTAGCGGCTCGCCCAGGGCTTATCATTGGTAAAAAAGGCGTGGATATTGAAAAAGTCAAAGAAGGCTTAAAAACGCTCATTAAAAAAGAAGTCTCCATTAATATTAAAGAAGTCAAACGCCCCCAAGCTGATGCCCAATTAGCCGCAGAAAATGTAGCCACCCAGCTAGAAAAAAGGGTCGCTTTCCGCCGTGCGATGAAAAAAGTCATGCAAGCGGCGTTAAAATCCGGCGCTAAAGGGATCAAGGTGCGCGTTTCTGGCCGTTTAGCAGGGGCTGAAATCGCTCGCACCGAATGGTATATGGAGGGGCGCGTGCCTTTGCACACCTTAAGGGCTAAGATTGATTACGGCTTTGCTGAAGCGATGACGGTATATGGTATTATTGGCGTGAAAGTGTGGATTTTCAAAGGGGAAGTTTTGCAAAAAGGCATCCAATTTGAGAAAAAAGAAGAGGCTAAAGAAGAAAGAGAGCCTAGAAGAAGCAGAAGAGGGAGGCAATAATCATGTTAATGCCAAAAAGAACAAAATACAGAAAGCAAATGAAAGGGCGCAATCGTGGGAAAGCCCATCGTGGTAACTCTATTGCGTTTGGGGATATTGCGATTAAAGCCATAGAGCATGGGAGGATTGATTCACGCCAGATTGAATCCGCAAGGGTGGCTATGACAAGGCACATTAAAAGAGCGGGTAAGGTGTGGATTAGAGTATTTCCCGATAAGCCTTTGACCGCTAAGCCTTTAGAAACCAGGATGGGTAAAGGTAAAGGCTCTGTGGAAAAATGGGTGATGAATATCAAGCCGGGCAGAATCGTTTATGAAATGCTAGGCATTGAAGAAGGACTAGCGAGAGAAGCTTTAGCGTTAGCTCAGAGCAAACTTCCTTTTAAAACCAAAATTGTAACTTGTGAGAGCGAAAATGAAATATACTGAATTGAAAGATAAGAGTATCAAGGAATTAGAAGATTTGTTGCATGCTAAAAAAGCGGAGCTTTTTGAGTTGCGCATTAAGTTAAAGGCTATGCAATTGAGTAATCCTAACGAGATTAAGAAAGCCAGAAGAAATATCGCTCGCATTAACACGGCTATTAATGCGTATTATTCTTCTAGCGTTGAGTAAAAAAAGGGTAAGCAATGAATACAAAAGAGCCGCATAAAAGGCTGGTGCAAGGCAAGGTTATCAGCAAGTTTGCTGAAAAAAGCGCTGTGATTCTTGTGGAAAGAAAAGTGGTGCATGAAAAATACCGCAAGATTGTTAAAAAGTTCAAAAAATACACCATCCATGATGAAAACAATCAGGTGAAAGTAGGGGATTTTGTGAGCGCGATTGAGTGCAGACCGCTTTCTAAAACCAAGTCCTTCACGCTTAAAGAAATTTTAGTAGTGGGAGTATAAGCATGATACAGAGTTTTACGAGATTGAATGTCGCTGACAATAGCGGCGCTAAAGAAATCATGTGCATTAAGGTGTTAGGAGGCAGCCACAAACGCTATGCGAGCGTGGGTAGCGTGATCGTGGCTTCCGTGAAAAAAGCTATCCCTAATGGTAAGGTGAAGCGCGGTCAAGTGGTCAAAGCCGTTGTGGTGAGAACGAAAAAAGAAATCCAAAGGAAAAATGGTTCTTTAGTGCGTTTTGATGACAATGCAGCAGTGATTTTGGACGCTAAAAAAGATCCTGTTGGCACAAGGATTTTTGGGCCAGTGAGCCGAGAAGTGCGTTACGCTAATTTCATGAAAATTATTTCTCTAGCGCCGGAGGTTGTATAATGAAAAGCGAAATCAAAAAAAATGACATGGTGAAAGTCATTGCAGGAGACGATAAGGGTAAGGTCGCTAAGGTTTTAGCGGTGTTGCCTAAGACTTCTCAAGTGGTTGTTGAAGGGTGTAAGGTGGTGAAAAAAGCGATTAAACCCACTGATGATAACCCTAAAGGGGGCTTTATCCATAAAGAAAAGCCCATGCACATTTCCAATGTGAAGAAAGCCTAAGGAGTTGGATACATGTTTGGTTTGAAACAATTTTATCAAAATGAAGTGAGGGTAAAACTCGCTCAAGAATTAGACATCAAAAACCCCATGCTTTTGCCCAAGCTAGAAAAAATCGTTATCAGTGTGGGCGCTGGGGCTTATGCAAAAGACATGAAAATCATGCAAAATATCGCGCAAACGATTTCTTTGATTGCAGGGCAAAAAGCGGTTATCACTAAAGCGAAAAAATCCGTTGCGGGTTTTAAGATCAGAGAAGGCATGGCGGTAGGGGCGAAAGTTACCTTAAGGAATAAACGCATGTATAATTTCTTAGAAAAGCTGATTGTGATTTCGTTACCCAGAGTGAAAGACTTTAGAGGGATTTCACGGAATGGGTTTGATGGGCGTGGGAATTATACCTTTGGGATCAATGAGCAGTTGATTTTCCCGGAAGTGGTTTATGATGATATTATGGTCAGTCATGGCATGAATATCACTATGGTAACTTCTACGGACAACGATAAAGAAGCGTTCAAGTTGTTAGAATTGCTTGGATTGCCTTTTGCAAAAGTGAGATAAGGGGTTAATATGGCTAAAAAATCAATGATAGCAAAGGCTCAAAGGAAACCAAAATTTCAAGTAAGAGCCTATACCAGATGCCGCATTTGTGGGAGACCTCATTCGGTTTATAGGGATTTTGGACTTTGTAGGGTGTGCCTGAGAAAAATGGGCAGTGAGGGACTCATCCCAGGCTTGAGAAAAGCCAGTTGGTAAGGATAAGATATGGTAAATGATATAATTGCAGATTCATTAACTCGTTTGAGAAACGCTTCTATGCGCCGCTTAGAATTCACACAGCTTTATTACGCAAAGATCGTGGTTTCTATTTTAGAGATTTTTAAAGAAAAAGGTTTCATTAAAGATTTCAATGTCAAAGATAAAGACAAGAAACAATCGGTTTATGTGCAATTGGCTTATGATGAAAAAGGGCATTCAAAAATCAGCGAAGTGAAGCGCTTGAGCAAGCCCGGTCGTCGTGTGTATAAGCAAAAAAACGAGTTGAAGCGCTTTAAAAATGGCTATGGCGTGATTGTGGTAAGCACTTCTAAAGGGGTGATCACCAACGAAGAAGCTTACAGACAAAATGTCGGTGGCGAAGTGCTTTGCAGCATTTGGTAAAGGATTGAAAATGTCAAGAATTGGGAAAAGAATCATTGAAATTCCAAGCTCTGTGCAAGCGAGCGTTGAAGGGAGCAAGCTTCTTTTTAAAAACAATAAAGAAAAGCATGAGCTAGAAACTCACAACCGAGTGAAAATCACGCTTGAAAACAACCAATTGAGCTTCCAGCCTGTGGGCGAAGACGCGCAGTCTAGGGCTTATTGGGGGACTTATGGGGCGTTAGCCAACAACATTGTAACAGGATTAAGCACCGGTTTCAGTAAGACTTTAGAAGTCAATGGCGTGGGCTATAAGGTGGCTTTGGGCAATAAAACTTTGGATTTGAGTTTGGGTTTTAGCCACCCAGTGAAATACCCCATTCCAGCAGGGATTGAAATGGTGGTGGAAAAAAACACGATCACTATCAAAGGGAGCGATAAGCAAAAAGTAGGGCAAGTCGCCGCTGAAATCAGGAGCTTCAGACCCCCAGAGCCATACAAGGGCAAGGGCGTGAAATACAGCGATGAAGTCATTATTAGAAAAGCTGGTAAGACAGCTAAAAAATAAATAAGGTGAAGTGATGAACGCAAAAGCATTGTATAAAAAGAAAGCCTTAAGGGATCGCCGAAAATTAAGGATTAAAAGCAAACTTTTGGGCGATAATTTAAGGCCTAGGGTGAGCGTTTTTCGTTCCAACCGCTATTTCTATGCGCAAGCGATTGATGATGTTAAACAAAGCACCATAACGCATATTGACGGTAGGAAAATGGGCTTTAAGAACACGCAAGAAGACGCTAAAAAATTAGGCACTCTCTTTGCTGAAGAATTGAAAAAAGCAGGGATTGAGCGAGCGGTTTATGACAGGAATGGTTACCTCTATCATGGCGTGGTGGCAGCGTTTGCTGAAAGCTTGAGAGAGAATGGGATCGCTCTATGACAGAAAGGAAAGGTATGGAAGAGATTAACAGAGAAGAGTTTCAAGAAGTCGTTGTGAATATTGGCCGTGTAACCAAAGTGGTTAAGGGCGGTAGGCGGTTTCGTTTTAACGCTTTAGTGGTTGTGGGCAATAAAAATGGGCTTGTAGGCTTTGGTTTAGGCAAGGCTAAAGAAGTCCCTGATGCGATTAAAAAAGCGGTAGATGATGCGTTTAAAAACTTAATTTATGTAACCATTAAAGGCACGACTATCGCTCATGACATTGAGCATAAATACAACGCAAGCCGTATTTTACTCAAACCGGCAAGTGAGGGAACGGGAGTGATTGCTGGGGGTTCAACGCGCCCTATCGTGGAATTAGCAGGCATTAAGGATATTCTAACCAAATCTTTAGGCTCCAACAACCCCTATAATGTGGTGCGCGCGACTTTTGACGCTTTAGCGAAAATCAAGGCGTAGTTAAAAAGGAGATATGATAATGGGATTAGAAAATTTAAAACCCGCTAAAGGTAGCGTTAAAAAAATCAAACGAGTGGGCCGTGGTCAAGGAAGCGGCATGGGAAAGACAGCCACAAGAGGCGGTAAAGGCCAAACCGCAAGGACAGGCTATAAGGCTAAAAGAGGCTTTGAAGGAGGGCAACAACCCTTACAACGCCGTTTGCCTAAAATAGGTTTTAGGACTAAAGACTCTCATATCTATTCTATCAATGTAGAAAAGAATGAAGCGATTAAAAATTTAGAAGAAATCACTTTTTCAAGCTTGCGCGCTTTACACCATTTCCCCCTTTATATTGAAGGCGTGAAATTGATCGGTAAAGACGCTAAAAACTTGGCTTCTAAAATTAAAGATGAGAGAATCAAAACAAGCGGGCAGAAGTAATGCCCCTATCAGCTTGATTTAAGAGGAATAGGTTATGAATAAAGCCATTGCTAGTAAGATACTCATCACTTTGGGTTTTTTATTTCTCTACAGAGTCTTAGCTTATATCCCCATTCCTGGCGTAGATTTAGCAGCGATCAAGGCTTTTTTTGACAGCAATTCCAACAACGCTTTGGGGTTGTTTAACATGTTTAGCGGGAATGCGGTTTCTCGCTTGAGCATCATCTCTTTGGGTATCATGCCCTATATCACTTCTTCCATTATCATGGAGCTTTTGAGCGCGACTTTCCCTAACCTGGCTAAAATGAAAAAAGAGCGAGACGGCATGCAAAAATACATGCAAATTGTGCGCTATTTAACCATTTTAATCACCCTAATCCAAGCGGTGAGCGTTTCAGTGGGTTTAAGGAGTATTAGTGGAGGAGCCAATGGAGCGATCATGATTGATATGCAAGTCTTTATGATCGTTTCAGCGTTTTCTATGCTTACAGGGACGATGCTGCTCATGTGGATAGGGGAGCAAATCACGCAAAGGGGCGTGGGGAATGGGATCAGTCTCATTATTTTTGCCGGGATTGTTTCAGGGATCCCATCAGCCATTTCAGGCACATTCAATTTGGTCAATACGGGCGTGATTAACATTTTAATGCTCATTGGTATTGTGCTGATTGTTTTAGCGACTATTTTTGCGATTATTTATGTGGAATTAGCTGAGCGTAGGATCCCCATTTCTTATGCGCGTAAAGTGGTGATGCAAAACCAAAACAAGCGCATCATGAATTACATTCCTATTAAGTTGAATTTAAGCGGGGTGATCCCCCCTATTTTCGCTTCAGCTTTGCTCGTGTTCCCTTCTACGATTTTGCAGCAAGCCACAAGCAACAAAACCTTGCAAGCGATTGCGGATTTTTTAAGCCCACAAGGGTATGCGTATAATATTTTGATGTTTTTACTCATTATCTTTTTTGCTTACTTTTATTCTTCTATCGTGTTCAATTCTAAGGATATTGCGGATAATTTGAGGCGTAATGGCGGGTATATTCCAGGTCTTAGGCCTGGAGAGGGGACTTCATCGTTTTTAAATTCTGTAGCGAGCAAGCTCACTTTGTGGGGTTCGTTGTATTTAGCGCTCATTTCTACCGTGCCTTGGATTTTGGTTAAGGCTATGGGCGTGCCTTTTTACTTTGGAGGCACGGCGGTGCTGATTGTGGTTCAAGTCGCTATTGATACCATGAAAAAGATTGAAGCGCAAATTTATATGAGCAAGTATAAAACTTTAAGCGCGGTAGGCTTTTAATGGCAATCTCTATTAAAAGCCCAAAAGAAATCAAAGCTCTAAGAAAAGCCGGGGAATTAACTGCTCAAGCGTTAGCCCTTTTAGAGCGAGAAGTAAGGCCTGGGGTTTCACTTTTAGAGCTGGATAAAATGGCTGAAGATTTTATCAAATCCTCTCATGCTAGACCCGCTTTTAAGGGGCTCTATGGTTTCCCTAATTCTGTGTGCATGTCCTTAAATGAGGTGGTTATTCATGGCATTCCTACGGATTATGTTTTACAAGAGGGGGATATTATAGGCTTGGATTTGGGGGTGGAGGTGGATGGTTATTATGGCGATTCGGCCCTCACGCTTCCCATAGGCGCGATAAGCCCGCAAGATGAAAAATTGCTCGCTTGCTCTAAAGAGAGCTTGATGCATGCCATTAGCTCCATTAGAGTGGGCATGCATTTTAAGGAGTTGAGTCAGATTTTAGAGAGTGCTATTGTAGAAAGGGGCTTTGTGCCTTTGAAGGGATTTTGCGGGCATGGCATTGGTAAAAAACCCCATGAAGAGCCAGAAATCCCCAACTACCTAGAAAAAGGCGTCAAAGCTAATAGCGGCCCTAAAATCAAAGAGGGCATGGTATTTTGCTTAGAGCCTATGGTGTGTCAAAAACAGGGCGAGCCTAAAATACTAGCGGATAAGTGGAGCGTGGTTTCAGTGGATGGGCTTAACACAAGCCACCATGAGCATACTATCGCTATAGTTGGCAATAAAGCAGTGATTCTTACGGAGCGTTAATGGCAAGAGATGATGTTATAGAAGTGGATGGGAAAGTGATTGAGGCGTTGCCTAACGCCACTTTTAAGGTGGAATTAGACAACAAGCATGTGGTGTTGTGCCGTATTTCTGGAAAGATGCGCATGCACTATATTAGGATTGCTTTAGGCGATAGGGTTAAGCTAGAGCTTACGCCCTATAGCTTAGACAAAGGTCGGATAACTTTTAGATATAAATAATTTAAGGGTTATTTCAATGAAAATATGTTAGTATAAAAGTTTTTAGTAGTGCCTAATTTTTTCAAAGGAGAAAAATCATGAAAGTCAGGCCATCAGTGAAAAAGATGTGCGATAAGTGCAAAATTATTAAAAGAAGGGGTGTTATTAGAGTGATCTGCACTACCCCCAAACACAAACAAAGACAAGGATAAAGCATGGCAAGGATTGCTGGTGTGGATTTACCAAAAAAGAAGAGAGTAGAGTATGCCCTTACCTATATTTATGGGATTGGGCTTAAGAGTTCTAGAGAGATTTTAGAAGCGGTAGGCATTTCTTTTGACAAACGCGTGCATGAATTGAGCGAAGATGAAGTGTCTAGTATCGCTAAAAAAATCCAGCAAAGCTACTTAGTAGAGGGCGATTTGCGTAAAAAAGTTCAAATGGATATTAAATCTTTAATGGACTTAGGGAATTATCGTGGGATCAGGCATCGTAAGGGTCTTCCTGTGAGAGGCCAAACCACTAAAAATAACGCTAGGACTCGTAAGGGTAAGAAAAAAACCGTGGGTAGCAAGTAGAGGATAAGGAGATGATGATTTAATGGCTAAGAGAAATGTAGTGGCTAAAAAGAAAGTAGTCAAAAAAAATATTGCTAGAGGGGTTGTTTATATTTCAGCGACCTTTAACAACACCAACATCACTATCACTGATGAAATGGGCAATGTGATTTGTTGGAGCACAGCGGGCGGTTTAGGGTTTAAAGGCTCTAAAAAATCCACCCCTTATGCGGCCCAACAAGCTGTAGAAAGCGCTCTAAGCAAGGCTAAAGAGCATGGCGTTAAAGAAGTGGGCATTAAGGTTCAAGGGCCAGGCAGTGGGCGTGAGACCGCCATTAAGAGCGTGGGCGCGACAGAGGGCGTTAAAGTGCTTTGGATTAAAGACATCACCCCGCTCCCTCATAATGGTTGCAGACCCCCTAAAAGAAGAAGAGTGTAAGGAGGCTTTATGGCAAGATATAGAGGTGCAGTAGAAAGACTAGAAAGGCGTTTTGGGGTTTCTTTAGCTTTAAAAGGTGAAAGGCGATTGAGCGGGAAGAGTGCGCTAGATAAAAGGGCTTATGGGCCAGGTCAGCATGGGCAAAGGCGCGCTAAGACTTCTGATTACGGGTTGCAATTGAAAGAAAAGCAAAAAGCTAAAATGATGTATGGCATTTCTGAAAAGCAATTCAGGAGTATTTTTGTGGAAGCCAATCGCTTGGACGGCAATACGGGTGAAAACCTTATCCGCTTGATTGAAAGAAGATTGGACAATGTTGTCTATCGCATGGGGTTTGCGACCACTAGAAGCTCTGCTAGGCAATTGGTAACGCATGGGCATGTGCTTGTGGATGGTAAGCGTTTGGATATTCCCTCTTATTTCGTGCGTTCAGGGCAAAAAATTGAGATCAAAGAAAAAACCAAGAGCAACTCTCAAGTGGTGCGCGCGATGGAATTGACGGCTCAAACAGGGATTGTGCCATGGATTGATGTGGAAAAAGATAAAAAATACGGCATCTTCACCCGCTACCCTGAAAGAGAAGAAGTGGTTGTCCCTATTGAAGAAAGACTCATTGTAGAGTTGTATTCTAAGTAAGGGGTTAGAGCATGAAAGTTATCAAAACAGCACCTTTGATCCCATCAGAAATTAAGGTGCTAGAGAAAGAGGGCAATCGGGTTAAGATTTCTCTGGCTCCATTTGAGTTTGGTTACGCTGTTACGCTCGCTCATCCTATTAGAAGACTCTTGCTTTTAAGCTCTGTGGGGTATGCTCCTGTGGGTTTAAAGATTGAAGGCGTTCATCATGAGTTTGACTCATTAAGGGGGGTTACTGAAGATGTGTCGCTTTTTATCATGAATTTAAAGAATATCCGCTTTATAGCCAAGGCGTTAGTGGGGCAAGATAGTTCTTTAGAAAACCAATCGGTTGTGGTGGATTATTCTTTTAAAGGGCCTATGGAGCTTAGGGCTAGGGATTTGAATTCTGAGCATATAGAAATCGTCAATCCGGAAATGCCTCTAGCCACAATCAACGAAGACGCTCAATTGAATTTTTCGCTCATTATCTATAAAGGGATGGGGTATGTCCCAAGCGAAAACACAAGGGAATTGATGCCTGAGGGCTACATGCCGCTAGACGGCTCTTTCACGCCGATTAAAAAGGTCGTTTATGAGATTGAAAATGTTTTGGTTGAGGGCGATCCCAACTATGAGAAAATCATTTTTGATATTGAAACAGACGGGCAGATTGACCCTTATAAAGCGTTTTTGTCAGCGGTGAAAGTGATGAGCAAGCAACTAGGCGTTTTTGGCGAAAGACCCATCGCCAATGCGGAGTATTCAGGCGATTACGCCCAAAGAGATGACGCTAAAGATTTGAGCACTAAGATTGAAAGCATGAATTTGAGCGCTAGGTGTTTTAATTGCTTGGATAAAATCGGCATCAAGTATGTGGGTGAACTCGTGTTGATGAGCGAAGAAGAGCTTAAGGGCGTGAAGAACATGGGTAAAAAATCCTATGATGAAATCGCTGAAAAATTGAATGATTTGGGCTATCCGGTAGGCACAGAATTAAGCCCTGAACAAAGAGAAAGTTTAAAGAAAAGATTAGAAAAATTAGAAGATAAAGGAGGTAACGACTGATGAGACACAAACACGGATACCGCAAGCTTGGGAGAACCAGCTCGCACAGAAAGGCATTATTAAAGAATTTAGCGATCGCTTTGATTGAGCATAACAAAATTGAAACAGGGATTTATAAAGCTAAGGAGTTGCGCAGTTACATTGAGAAATTAACGACAGCGGCTCGTGTGGGCGATTTTAATGCGCACCGCCATGTTTTTGCGTATTTGCAAAACAAAGAAGCCACCCACAAGCTTGTAACTGAAATTGCGCCCAAATACGCGCAAAGGAATGGCGGATATACTAGGATCCAACGCACCACTTTTAGAAGAGGGGACGCTTCCACTCTAGCCACCATTGAATTTGTATGAAATTTGATGAACTGCTAGCCAAGATTTAGTCTTGGTTGGTGGTTTATCGCCTTGATTTGATCTTATTTTAAAAGAAGCACTCAAAAGCTTTGACTTTGCTCCTATTGAGTATTGGTGATAAAATTTAAAATGCTAAAAAGCGTTTTCTGTAATCAAAATATAAAAGAGCTTGGCGTTAGTTAAGCGATAACCTCCAAACTGCAAAAATAAAGTAACTAAAACCCCAATTTTAATTTTTAAATTTGGAGAAAAAAATGGAATTTGGTAAAGAATTGTTCACAGAACTTGCTTCAAAAGTGGAAGTTTTTTGTGTGAAAAAATATGGTCAGAATTTGTGTAATTGTTTAAAAAATCAAAATAAACTCAAAACTCACACTGGCTTTTATCCCACCCTTTAATGACCCTGTTGTATTCTTGAATCGCCTAAACTTCATCGTTCAAATAGATTTTTCTGTCTTTAATTGAGCGGTATTCCTTACATTTTTATTAAGGCTTCTAATTGGTTTGATGATTTTAAGAAATCCAACTGCTAGAAATTGAGCCAGATGGATTCAAGCGTATTTTGAGACACGCTAGATATTGGCTATTCCTCTATACTAAACTGCTTTGGATTTTAGCCGATATGGGCAGTGGGTTGATTTGTTCGCTCTGTAGTGGTTTTGTTAAAAAATTATGAACTCCTATTATTTTGTCCGCCACACAAGATACACTAAAGACTATAAACCGAACCGCCACCACGCCAAAGCGGGACTGAATCAATCTTTCTCTACTTGCTAACTCAAACGCTCCTTAACTTGACATAATATGCAAGCAAAAACTTGCCTAACAAAACCCGCTTATAAGAATTTTTGATACACCAACACCACCGATTTAGGTTCAGAGCTAAGGCTAAAAAAACTATCTGTGGCTTCATTGAGCGAGCCAGAAAAGAGCGTTTTTAAACGCAAGTTTTTTAAGGGGTATTTGAGATTTTTGGAAGTGAATTGGGCTTTAAGATCTAAGCTAAAAAGCGAGATTTGTTCCCCTTTAAAACTGGGCAAAGTAAAAGGGGTTTCTAGCGCCCTAAAAAGACCATAGTCGCTTATGGCTTAATATATCAAAATTAGCTTTTTTATTATCAAAATACCTGCGATTTTAAGCTGCTATCAACCACACTACAAGGCTGCCTTTATATTGTTGTTAGGCTTATGGCGGTATTTTCTGCACTAACGCCATAATAACGCGCATGCAATAAAACCTGATGATGATTGTTAGTCTGTGATCTTTAATTTTTTGACGCAACAAAACCTAAAAGCCCTTAAAAAATCATTTCTCCTATAAACCCTTTAATTTTTTCTAGCATGGTGTTTTCATTGTTTAAATTTTCTTCTATGATTTTGACTAACGCTGAGCCGCAAATCACGCCATCAGCGCCCATGCCTTTAGCGTTTGTGATGTGTTCTTTTTTAGAAATGCCAAAGCCCAGTAAGGCGGGGGTGGGGCTAAAAGTCTTTAGGGTCTTGATGATCGTGCTTGCATCGTTCTCTAGAGCATGGCTTATCCCTGTAACCCCACTCCTGGCTAAAGTGTAGATATAGCCTTGCGAATGCATAGCGGCTTGTTCTAAATCTTTATCACTCGCATTAGGGCTGGCGATAAAGATTTGTTTGATGTGGTGTTTTTGAGCGGATTTGATGACTAATTCTTTCTCTATTAGGGGCATGTCCGCTATTAAAACGCTATCCACGTCGCATTCTTTGATTTGAGCGTAAAAGCCATCAACGCCGTAAGAAAAAATGAGATTCGCATACGCTAAAAGCCCTATGGGAATGTGGGGATTGTAATCTCTGAGCGCCCTTAAAAGCTGGAAATTTTTAGCCATGCTAGCGTGTTTTAACGCCCTTAAATGGCTCGCTTGTATGGTAACGCCATCCGCTATCGGATCTGAGAAAGCAAACCCCAATTCTAAAGCGCTCACCCCGCTAATAATTAGGGTTTTAATGATTTCAAAACTCAATTCATAATTAGGATCGCCCAAGGTTACAAACGGGATAAACGCCATTTTGTCTTGTTTTTTTAAGGTTTCAAACATGTTTTGATACCTCATTTCAAACCTCCTTTTAAAGCGTTATAAGCGGTGCTTAAATCCTTATCCCCCCGACCGCTTAAATTCACTACGATGATACTTTCTTCTTCGCATTTTTGAGCGAGCTTTAAGGCATACGCTAAGGCGTGTGAGCTTTCTAGCGCTGGGATAATGCCTTCTTTTTGGCATAGCAAACTGAAAGCTTCTAGCGCTTCAGCATCGCTTGCGCTTTCATAAACCGCACGCCCAATCTCTTTTAAATAGCTGTGTTCTGGCCCCACTCCTGGATAATCAAGCCCGGCGCTAATGCTATGGCTTTCTGCAATCTGGCCTTCATCATCTTGTAAAAGATAGGTTTTATTCCCATGCAAAATCCCCACACGCCCCTTATTCAAAGTCGCCCCATGCTTATTGGTTTCTAGCCCTAAACCGGCTGGCTCTACGCCTATGAGTTTAACCTCTTTATCGTTTAAAAACGCGCTGAATATCCCTATAGCGTTAGACCCCCCTCCAACGCATGCGATCACGTAATCAGGCAAGCGGTTTTCTTTTTCTAAAATCTGGCTTTTAACCTCATTGCCTATCATTTTTTGAAAGGTTTTAACCATTGTGGGGTAAGGGTGTGGCCCGGCGGCTGTGCCTAGCAAATAATGCGTGTCCTTGTAACTGCTCGCCCAATCTCTTAAGGCCTCATTCACGGCGTCTTTAAGCGTCGCGCTCCCTGAATTAACTTCTTTCACTTCAGCACCCAATAAGCGCATTCTAAAAACATTCATTTCTTGGCGCTTGATGTCTTTTTCTCCCATAAAAATCACGCATTTTAAATTCAATAACGCGCAAGCGATAGCCGTTGCAACGCCATGCTGACCGGCGCCTGTTTCAGCAATAATCCTTGTTTTACCCATTTTTTTCGCTAAAAGGGCTTGCCCTAAAGCCTGATTAGTCTTGTGCGCCCCACCATGGATTAAATCTTCTCGTTTTAGATAAAGCTTAACTTTAGGGTTAGAAACGATATTTTGACACAAGGTTAAAGGGCTAGGACGGCCCACAAAATCTTTTAAAAGATGAAAATATTCTTCTTGGAATTTTTCATCTTTCAAACACGCATCAAACGCCTGTTCTAACTCTCTTAATGCAGGCACTAACAATTCTGAAACAAAACTCCCTCCAAACTCCCCAAAATACGCTTTTTTATTCATTTAATACTCTCTTAAAATGCGGGCTAATCGCTTGATTTTATCCTTATTTTTAATCCCAGGGCTTATTTCTAAACCCGAATTGAAATCCAAACCCAACGCTTTAATTTTCAAGGCTTTTTGAATATTATCCAAATTAAGCCCACCAGCTAACATGAAAGGCGTTTTGACATTTTCTAAAATTTCCCAATCAAAACTCACGCCATTGCCTCCCATTTTATCCCCCTTAGTGTCGTATAAGATTAGAGAGGCCTCTTTAGTTTTAGGCACTAAATCTTTAGCGCTCCTCACGCTTATTACTTGCCAGATCGCGCAAGTTTTAGGGAGCGCTTTTTTCAATTGAGCGATTTCTTTAGGCGAATAGCCATAAAGCTGCACCGCTTTTAAATCAAGCTTTTGAGCGATTTTTTGAATTTTTTTAATTTTATCTTTTACAAACACGCCCACAAAATCCAGTTTTTTAACCGCTTTTGTGATCTTTAGGGCTTCTTTAGGCTTGATGTATCGGGGCGAAGATTTTTCAAAAATCAAACCCCCATAAATGAAATGGTTTTTATAAACGGCTTTAGCGTCTTTAATCCTTGTAAGCCCGCACACTTTATTTTCGCCTAAAATCAATTTAGCGCACGCTTTTTTTAAATCCTTTTCTTTCATTAAAGAGCTGCCCACTAAAAAGCCATTCACATAAGGGGCTAGGGCTTTGATTTGCGCATGCGAATAAATACCGGACTCACTGATAATGAGCGCGTCTTTAGGCAATAGGGGGCGTAATTCTAGCGTGTGGTTAATATCGGTTTTTAAGGTGTGTAAATCCCTGTTATTGATGCCTATAATGTCGTATTGGAGTTTGAGCAAGCGCTTGATTTCTTGCTTATTGGAAACTTCAGTTAGCACACTCATGTTTAAGGATTTAGCGAGATTGAAAAGCTCTAAATAATTCTTATCATCTAACACGCTTAACATTAAAAGCACCGCATTAGCCCCCATAACCCTAGCGAGTTTGATTTGAAAAGCATCAATGATAAAGTCTTTGCATAAAATGGGCTTGGTGGAATGCTGCGAAACGATCTTAATGTTTTCATAAGAGCCTAAAAAATGTTTAGAATCCGCCAAGACTGAAATGCAAGAGGCGAATTTTTCATAAGTCTTGGCTATTTTTAACAGATCAAAATCTTTTCTTATTAAACCTTTAGAGGGCGATGCTTTTTTGCATTCTAAAATAAAGCTGGTTTTTTTTTCTAGTAGCGCCTTTTTAAAATCCCTGTCGCTTGGGTTTATATTGATCGGTAAAGCGTGGTTTTTTTTGAGATCAGAGACTTCTAGGAGCTTGTCTTTAAGGATGTTTTCTAACACGCTAGGCATGGCTTAACCTTATGATTTTTTGCAAATGCACATAAGGCGCTTTGGTTTTTAAATGCTCTAAAGTCATGCTCACGCCCTCTTTTAAATCTTTAGCTTTATGGCTTAAATACAACAAACTCGCCACATTCGCCACAACCACCATTGTATGCGAATCCTTGCCTTTATTTTCTAAAATATCTAAACACGCTTGAACGCTTTCTTGTGCGTTTTCAATCTGCAATTCTTTCAAATCATAGGGGGGCAAATCAAAATCTTTAGCGCTCAAGTCATACTCTAAAATTTCGTTATTTTTCAATTCACATGCATGCGTAATGTCATGCAACACGATTTCATCTGTCCCCCCTCCATTAACCACCATCGCCCTTTTAACGCCTAAAGCCTTCAACGCTAGCGCCATGGTCTTGCACAAAAATTTGTCATACACGCCTAAAAGCTGGATTTTTGGCCTTAAGGGGTTGATTAAAGGCCCTAAGCAATTAAAAATCGTTTTAGTGAAAAGCTCTTTTCTTAAAGGGGCGGATTTTTTAAAACTTTGATGGTATAAAGGCGCGAATAAAAACCCAAAATGCGTTTGTTTGAAGCAATTCTCTAATTGCGTGGGGTTCATTTCAATATTCACGCCCAAATTTTCCAACAAATCAGCGCTCCCGCTATGACTGGAAACGCTCCTTGATCCGTGTTTAGCCATAGATAATCCCATAGAGCTGGCGATGAGTGCAGCAATCGTGCTAATATTAATCGTTTTTAACCCATCGCCCCCTGTGCCGCAATTGTCTATTAAATCCAATCCGCTGTTAAAAGGCTTAGGGGCATGCTCTAAAAGCGTGGTTGCAGCAACGCTAATCTCTTTAAAGCTCTCGCCCTTGATTTTTAAAGCGCACAAAATGGCCCCAAGTTGCACTGGGCTTACTTTTTCGTTGATAATGAGGGTGAATAACTTTTTGACTTCTTCATCGTTTAAGTCTTTTTGATGATACAGAGCGTTTAAAATCTCTTTCATGATAACCCTTCTAAAAACCCAACGCTTTGCTCTAACAACGCTCTCCCTTGTAAAGTCATGATGCTTTCAGGGTGGAATTGATAGGCTAAAATTTTATCTTCTTCATTGACAATAGCCATAGGGATATTGTCATGCTCAGCGATCACTTCTAAATTTTTAGGCAACCCGCTCGCCATTAAAGAATGGTAACGCCCCACCACCATGCTCTCGCCTAAGCCTTTAAAAACAGCATGCTTTTTGAGCGCGATAGTGGTTGCTTTGCCATGCACGATTTCTTTACTCCTTATGATTTTAGCCCCATAGCTTTGCGCTAAAGCCTGTAAGCCCAAACAAACCCCTAAAATAGGGAATTTCTTTTTAGCCATTTCAATGATTTTTAAAAGATTGCCTGAACTGCTAGGATTACCTGGCCCGGGTGAAATGAACAATAAAGGCGTTTTTGATTCTGTATTCATCAAACCCATAAGATAATTCGGATCAATATCGTTTTGATAAACAGCCACTTCATAACCCAAACACTCTAATTCATACACCAAGTTATAAGAGAAAGAATCAAAATTATCTATAAAAAAGATTTTCATAAGCTTGTTTTCCTGATCGCATCAATAAGGGCTTGCGCTTTGGCTCTTGTTTCATTCGCTTCGTTTTGCGGCACGCTGTCTAACACGATACCGGCTCCTGCTTGGATCACGGCTCTATTGTTTTTGACAAAACATGAACGGATAGTGATGCAAGAATCCATAGAACCCTCGCTGTTTAAATACCCCACGCTCCCCCCATAAGAGCCTCTCCTTTGCTTTTCTAATTGGTAAATGAGCCTGATCGCAGAGATTTTAGGCGCCCCGCTGAGCGTGCCGGCGTTCATAAAACTCCTGTAAGCATGCAAACTATCGCACCCTTTTTTCAATTCCCCCACAACCCTTGAGACTAAATGCATGACATTGGAATATTTATCCACTTTTAAAAGCTTGTCGCAATAGCGTTTTTTTGAAACCCTGGCCATGTCGTTTCTGGCTAAATCCACTAGCATGATGTGTTCAGCCCTTTCTTTATAGTCGTGTTGCAAATCAAATTCCATTTTACTATCTAAATCGTAATCAATATTCCCTTGTTTGTCCTTACCCCTTAAACGAGTGCCAGCAATGGGATAAATTTCAGCCGTATTCGTTAAGGCGTTGTATTTTAAAGCGCTCTCAGGGCTTGCCCCAAAAAGGATAAAATCGCTGTCTTTGATATAGAACATATAGGGGCTAGGGTTAGTTAGTTTTAAATGATAATACGCGCTCAAACCCTCCAAGCACTCCATATAAAAGCTGCGCGACAACACCGCTTGAAAAATCTCGCCTTTTTTGATTTCTTCTTGTAAGGATAGCACTCTTTTTTCAAACTCGCTATCATCACAACTAACGCTAACTTCTCTACTTTGCTTGGATTTTTTAGGGATAAAATCGCTTTTGATGTTTTTAGCCAACTCTTTTAAATCCTGTAATTCTTGGGCTATCTCTGTTTTAAAGCACTCATCAAAACACGCCCCCAAGATTTCAGCGCTTTTTTCTTTATGGTCTATGATGATCAAATTTTGCGCGACGAAAAAAATAAAGTCATGCACTGTGTTGTCTTGCGCTTTCAAGTGGGGCAAATCTTCAAAAAAATTGAGCATTTCAAAAGAAAAAACGCCCGCGCTTAAAAGCGTAAAGGGGTGCTTGGGTTTTGTTTTAACGCTTTTAAAAAGCCCCCTTAAAGCGTCAAAAGGGCTAGGCTCAAAGAGTTTTAAAAACTCATCTTGCGTTTTTTTATTTTTGGTGTAGGTTAAAATTAGGGCATTGTCTTGTATAGGCGTTTTAAAAAACGCACTCAATTTTTGCAAAAACGCCTCGCCATTAGGCGTCAGGCTAGTGATGGTTACGATATCGTGGTTGCAAATGAGCTTCAAACAGGCTTTAGCCATTAAAAGGGATTTGGTGTGCGCTTTGCTCTCAATCTCAGCGCTTTCAAAAAGCAAAGTGTGTGGTTGCTCTATTTTTTCATAAAGAGCTAGGGGGTAGGGAATGTAAGGGGCTTTTTCTATTAGACTGATCATCAATTTCTTTACGCTAAAAATAAACTCGTATTCTACAAGAAATAGATAAATGGGCAGTAAATTAATAGCCTTATAGAGTCTGCAAGGTCTAATCTAATTCAAACTCAAATTGGATTTTTCAAGGCTCAATTTACGAGAAAGCTTGTTGCCGTTATCTTTCTTGTGTGTGGCAAGAAAGATTAGGTGCGATAAATTCAAGGATGGTTTCACCCTTTACGAGAAAGCTTGTTGCCGTTATCTTTCTTGTGTGTGGCAAGAAAGATTAGGTGCGATAAATTCAAGGATGGTTTCACCCTTTACGAGAAAGCTTGTTGCCGTTATCTTTCTTGTGTGTGGCAAGAAAGATTTGGTGCGATAAATTCAAGGATGGTTTCACCCTCTTTTTCAATGTCAATCAAACCCATATCGTTTGAGCCATTAGGCGGGGTGATGCCTAAAAAACGCTCATTGAAAGGCCGCCATCTGGCAATAGAAGCGCTGAGTTCGTTAGGATAAAACCCAATAGAGTGGTTGTCAAATAAAGCGTTCACATGCAAAGGGCCTGAAGCGTTCCCGATATAGACGGACAGATTTGCGCACAATTTGGCTAAATCCACTAGACTATGGCTCGTATCATAAAGGTGAGCGAAAGGGACTTTTTTAAGGAGTTCTTCTGTGGCTTTCCTCTCGCCTGGCCCGCAAATAAGAATGATCTCACAACTTAAATTTTTGCGTAAAAAACCAATCAGTTTGATAAAATGCGAATCGGGCAATACGGGCGAACTGCCTCCGCTATGCATATGCACGCCAATCCACAACAAACCAACATCAGCGTTGAGTTTTGAAGCGATAATGGATCGCTCTTTGGATTTGTCTTTAAGCTTCCATGCGATTTTTTTAAGTGGAGCGTTAGGGAGATGGTGATCTTCACAAAAAACATGGATGAGATCCAAATTGTATTCGTATTCGGTTTTTAAACACAGCGATCGGCTTTGGCGCACGCTCTTTTGATACAGCCAAGAATAGATTTTAGTCTTTGGGGCTAGGATATAAGGAATGGATTTCCTTAGTCTAAAAGCGAGTCTGGCGTTTTTAAAATTAGAAAATAAAAAGATAAGAGCGTCAATGGGTTTACTTTTGAGAGTGGCGCTCAAATGGTTATCTTCTATAATGACTTCATCAATGAAAGGGAATTCTAAGGCTATCGGGGTGGTGTAGCTAGGCACAACCACGCCCAAATACACTTCCTTGCCTTTTTCTAAAAAAGCATGCTTTAGAGCGATTAAAGCGGGTATGGCTAAAATAAAATCGCCTAACTTATCGTTACGGATCACAAAAACTTTTTGAGAGTTTTCTTTATCTTTGCATTTTAAATCTTCAAACCCTACAAAATCCATGACTCCGCCTAAGAGATCAAATTTTTTGTCATGTTAGCAAAAATCGTTCTTATTCAATGGATAAATTTTATTTTTTATTCTGCCATGCTTTTATGGGCTCATCTTCCCATGTGCCATAAAGAGAGTTGGGTAAAATGATCCACTCTGTGCCAAATTTTTGAGCGTTTTGCAAGACTTTAGCTCGTTGTTCTTGGCTGTTTTTAGCGTCTTTAGCAAAAAGTGCGTCAAAATCATGCAAAGTGTCGCCCACTTGTAAAACAATCTCATAATCCTTAGCGACTAATTCTCGCCTAACGGCTTTAGGCTTGCCTTTTTCTTTTAATAAAACGGATTCTTCGCTCACTTGGGGGAGTTTAAAACTTTTGAGCGTTTTTAAGGTGAATGCCTTATTTTTTTGCGTGCGGTTAGAAATGTAAAAAATCTTAACGCCCTTAGAATTAGCGTATTCTAAAAAGTCTAGCGCTCCAGGAATGAGCGTAAGAGAGCCTTCTTTTTCAAATTTATCCCAAGTTTCTGGGGTGTATTTAATGCAATGTTTGGTCAAATAGCCCGCATAATCAAAAGTGTTTAAAACGGTTTCATCTAAATCCAAGATGACGGCTGGCTTTTTGTCTTTAACGAGCTTGAGATTATTGTCTAACGCCATTTTCGCCATTTTGTAACTTTGCAATTGCAAGGCCCTAATTTCAGCGCTTTGCTGATGATACTTAACGCTTCTTGTTAGGGGCGAAACGCATTCTTTAGCATTTAAAACACTCATCAAACTCAATCCTAATAAAACTGATGCAAAGGTCTTTTTTATCATAACAACACCTACCTAATGGGGATTTTTTGTATTATACCTTAAAACAGATGATTAGGAGTATTTTACCATTAACCAATTTGTTGTATAGTGTTGGCGTTTTTAATTCAAAATGAAGCGAGGAAACAATGAAAAAAGCGTTAATGTTCACCCTTTTGGGCGTTAGTCTGGCGTTTGCAAAACCTTATACGATTGATAAGGCAAACTCTAGCGTGTGGTTTGAGGTTAAGCACTTCAAATTCAATGAAACAAGAGGCGTGTTTGATAGTTTTGATGGCAAAATTGATGCCGATCCTAATACCAAGGCTCTCAATGTTTTTGAAGGTAAAATTGATATTAAAAGCATTAACACCAGGAACAAAAAAAGAGACGACCACTTAAGGACAGCAGAGTTTTTTGATGCCATGAAATACCCCAAAGGGAGCTTTAAGATGACAAAATACGAAGATGGTAAAATCCATGGGGATTTGACTCTTCGTGGCGTAACCAAACCTGTCGTATTGGAAGCCAAAATCCAAGCCCCCTTACAAAACCCCATGAATAAAAAAGAATTCATGGTGCTACAAGCTGAAGGCAAAATCAACCGCAAGGATTTCGGTATCGGTAAAACCTTTAGCGATGCTGTCGTTGGAGATGAGGTAAAGATTGAGCTCAAACTAGAAGCTTACGCTCAATAATCGTTTTGCAAGAGATAGATGTTTTCTTCTCTTGCGTTTTTCTAACAGCACAAAAACTTTTATTCAACTTTGATACGCCATATCCCAAAACATGTATTCATATTTACTTGTAGTGATAAAAATCTCCTTTAATTTTTCAATTTCTTGTTTTGAAGAAGCGAGGGTGAGAGAATCAAGCAAATTAATATTCCACGACACACACGCTTGAAATTCTTTTGAGCTATAGCCCTTAATCCAATGCCCATAAAAGGCATGTTCTAAAGCGTTGGGGATTTGGCTTAAATTTTGCGCGATCACTAAATAGCTCCAACCACAGGATAGAACAGCCGCCGTAACTTCTTTAATAGAGCCCTTAAACCCTTCAGCGAGCATGTAGCTTGTATAGGATTTATTCGCTAGAGTGGGGTGCGCGTTTTGCAATTCTTTTTGAGTGATTTGAAGTTCTCTAATGTAATGGTTATGGATACTCATCTCGTTATTTAAAATATCTTGTATAGCGTTAGAAAACTCTCTCATCACCGCTTCATCATAAGCTTTAACTACGCCCAAAGCAAACACCTTAGCGTATTCTAAAAGAAACAAATAATCCTGAATGATATAAAAACGGAATTTATCTCTTTTTAAAGTCCCACGCCCTATGCCTTGAACGAACGGATGGGAAATACAATCCCCCCAAATAGATTGCGCATTTTGATACAGATATTGTGAAACTTGCATTTTTACACTCCTAAAATCAATTCAATACGCATTCTAACACGAAAGCTCGCAACATGGTATAAAAATTTGTTTTTAAAAAGATTGGTGAGTAGGCTCTTGCTTTCAAAAATTGAACGCTGTATTAAAATATCTGTGATTTTGAATAGCGGTTAATGATATTATAGAGCTTGTATTGGTTGTTTAAGACTGGCTATCATTTGTGATCATAAAAAGTTAATTCCATCTCGCTCTGTAGGTTTTGATTTTTAGAAGTTTTTATTATGGGAACTTGTAGTATGGCACTTACAAGATAGGAGTCAATCTTAGATGCATGGTTTCAAACCTATTACAGAGCGAGATGGAATTAACCCTACTATTTATGATTGGTTTAACCTCTGTATGAAGTCATATCGGCCAAAACTCAAAATAGTTTAGCATAAAAATAAAAAAGCGTCTAATATATTCAAAATAGGCGTTCAATTTTTAAGCGGTTGGTGTAAAAACGCAATTAAAGGCTTTAATGCTTGAAACTTAACACTCTAAAACGCTTAAAAAATACTAAAACCATAAAACCAATTATTTACTTTAATCTTGTAATTTGTGAATAAACAAAACATTTATTGAGCTTCTTGTGATCTTTCGCTGATTTGTAACAATGCTTTGAATGCGATTGTGGTATAAATATTCTTATCAAGGTGTGCCAAACATGCCTTGAGTCTCAATTGATGAAAGGATTTGTTATGAGTGGATTAAGAACATTTAGTTGTGTAGTGGTTTTATGCGGTGTAATGGTTAATGCGGCTATAGCTAGTCCTAAAATAGAGGCAAGGGGTGAATTAGACAGATTTTTAGGAGGAGCTGTTGGGGGTGCAGTGGGTGGTGCAATGGGAGTAGCTGTCGGAGGTGCAGTGGGTGGAGCCGTTGGTGGTCCTGCTGGTAGCACTTGGGGTGGTCGCATTGGTGGAGCTTTTGGTGGTGGAGTAGGGAGAGAATTTGGTCGTGAAATAGGCGATAGGGTAGAAGATTGTATCCGTGGCGTTGATAGAGAACCGCAAGCCCCAAGAGAACCCACCTATGATCGTCATTTCGTGTATGATAGGTAGTTTTGGGGGAGAAAGGAGAGAGCATGAATGTCAAAAAGCGTTTGAGCGACTGGGAATATCAATGGGCGGTGGCCATAGTCTATGCGGGATGTCTGTCTACATTTCCTTGGAGCCAAGGCGATATCCTTTTTAACCCTAAAGATAGCTATTACGCATGGCTAACGCTTTTAATAGCGGCTCTATTATCTAACCTTTTATTTGACCCACGAGGTAGGGATTGTTATAAATCTTTCCAAGTAAGATACCCTAGGTTTCTCAAAGCCATTTTTAAGGCTAGGTTTTTTGGCGCGTTTTATAACGCTGTGTTAGGATCAAGACTAAGGGATTTTTATGTGATGCTTTTAACGATGCCCTTTATTGCCGCTATCCATGAGATCTCGGCGTATTGTGGGCATCCTAGCAATCTCCTTATAGAGGGTTTGGTTATGCTTGGCTTTCTTGTGTGTTTTGGGATTTGTTCTAGGCTTTGCGCTAAATTAGGGTGGTGATTTAACCCAAATGGCATTAAATGGAGGGGGGAGTAAAAAATTAAAGAAGCTTTAAAGTGCGTTCTCACTGATTTGTGTTACAATAAGGAGCATTTAAGGGGTGCTTTTTAAAACGCTCAAGTTTTTAAAAGGCTGAGATCAAACCCGTAGAACTTGTCAAGGTAATTCTTGCGTAAGGAAATAGCATGTTAATAACCACCCAACTATCCAAACGATTTTACGCCACGCTCATTCTTTCTTGCGTGTTTTTAACCATCACTAATATTCTTGTCAAAGGCTCGTTTATTAACCTACTAGCGGGGCTTAGTGGGGTTTTGTATGCGTTTTTTGCCGGAGAAAGGCAAACGATTTGCTTTATATTTGGTCTTGTTTATAATTTGAGTTACGCTTATGTCGCTTATCAGTGGAAATTAAACGCTGATGTGATTTTATGCCTTTTTTTGTATATGCCGGTAACGATTTATGGGCTATTCGCATGGAAAAAGACACAGCAGCATGAAGGCGTTATTAAGGCTCAAAAACTTTCCAAAAATTGGCGTTTTGCGCTCGTTTTAGGCATAGGGGTTTTAACTTGTGTGAGCGCTTTGTTTTTTAAAGAGATTAAAACGAATTTTTTATGGGCAGAGAGTTTTAATTTCGTTATCTTTATTGTTGCTTTTATTTTACAGGTTTTGCGCTATATAGAAAATTATGCGCTAGTAACTTTAGGGAATATCGTGTCCATTATCGTGTGGTTTTGTATTTTTCAAATTTCTACAGAGAGCTTGGTGCAACTCTTCACAACGATCCTATATCTTTTTATTGGTTTGTATTATTTTAACCGCTGGAATAAGTCATGCAAGCAGTGATTTTAGCGAATGGGGAGTTTCCTAAATCTCAAAAATGCTTAGACCTTTTAAAAAACGCTCCCTTTTTAATCGCATGCGATGGGGCTGTCCAGTCCTTGCATGCGCTTCAATTCAAACCCAGCGTTGTTATAGGCGATCTAGATAGCATTGATTCGCATTTGAAAGCCTTGTATAACCCTATATGCGTGAGCGAACAAAACAGCAACGATTTATCCAAAGCCTTTTTTTATGCTTTGAATAGGGGCTGTGATGATTTTATTTTTTTAGGGTTGAATGGCAAGCGAGAAGATCACGCTTTAGCGAACACTTTTTTATTGTTGGAGTATTTTAAATTTTGCCAAAAAATCCAAGCCATAAGCGACTATGGTCTTTTTAGGGTGTTAGAAACCCCTTTTACTTTACCTAGTTTTAAAGGGGAACAAATCTCGCTTTTTAGCTTGGATCTTAAAGCCCAATTCACTTCTAAAAACCTCAAATACCCCTTAAAAAACTTGCGTTTAAAAACGCTCTTTTCTGGCTCGCTCAATGAAGCTACAGATCATTTTTTTAGCCTTAGCTCTACACCTAAATCGGTGGTGTTGGTGTATCAAAAGTTTTTATGAGCGGGTTTTGCTAGGTAGAGTCAAACAAATAGCATGGCTGTATGACAATAAGAGATCTTGTGGTTAGTTTGGGAGCTATTATTATTTGTGCTAAAATCTTTATAAGTCTTTACACCCACAACCACTGCTACTGCAATAAAAATTACGATAAGCAAAACAATGGAGACCTTATATTCTTTTGAGTCAGTTTTATTGAAATTTTGATTGCTGTTTGCAATATCTTTTACAAAACGATAGAGAGAGTGTAACAGAATGAGAGTGAAAAACGATGCGAACATGAATAAGCATAAGGCAATTAAACCATCTAACCCTTTCTTATCAAAAATAGCCAAATTAATTTTAAGCCCGCTATCAAACGCCATAAAGATAGCAACAAAGATCCCAAGAATAGCAACAAAATCTCTTTTTGTGTTGTCAATTTGCCCTTTTATGGTGCTGGTTTGGTTTGTTATGGCCACTAATTTATTCTTTAAGGCTTTTAGGCTTTGTTGCGTCAAAAATTAAAGATTATAGACTAACAATCATCATCAGGTTTTATTGCATGCGCGTTATTATGGAGTTAGCGTAGAAAATACCGCCATAAGCCTAACAACAAGAGATAGCCTTGTAGTGTGGTTGATAGCGGCTTAAAATCGCAGGTATTTTGATAATAAAAAAGGTTTCATACATACCAAGCCATAAGCTCTTTATAATACTTCTAAAAAACTATTGATTGTTTAGTCCTTTTCGTCTTCGGGTTCTATGTCTATTATGTTATTGTCATGGCTGATTGCTTTCAAAGTATTTAAGATTTTATCTGTCTTTTCTTTTGCTTCAAGCACCTGTTTATATCCTTCAGCTGCTTTTTTATATCCTTCAGATTCTTCTTTAGCCACATAGTATAGTGCTTCCAAGATTGGTTGCATTTCAGCTTTTTCACTTGCTTTTGCAAGACCCCCATGTTCCTTGTTCATTTCGTGAGTGAGATGAGAAGCATTTTTATTTTTGCCCTTTGTATTCATAAAAATCCTTTACAATTAATTTAAAACTTTTCATTATAATAAGCTTAGGATTAGCTTAAATAGCGTTCAATTTTTGGATAACTAGGGGGCTTACTCACAAATCTTTTTAGAAAGACATGGCTGTTAGCTTTAAGTTATTTTGATCTTTTTTAAAACTTAAAGCGTTTATTAAGCCAAATAAGGCTTAATTGGTATTGACTGGTTTAGAGCCTTATTTCTCTAGCAAATTGAGTAACGCCCTTTTATACTCTAATGCCGTTGTTTCATCCTTGCCTTCAAAGCGGCTGACTAAATAGGGGGTGGTGTTGCTTGCACGAATAAGCCCAAAACCATGTTCAAAAACCACTCTCACGCCATCAATGCTGATGATTTCTTTGATTTTAGGGAAATGGCTTGGCGGGTTTTTAAGCGCTTTTTGCAGGTTATGAATGATTTCAAATTTTTCTTCTTCGCTCACGGCGATTTTTTCTTCAGGCGTGGTGTAGGAATAAGGGAGGTTTTTAATGGTGTTTTCCAAATCGCTTGGACTTTGTTCAAGCAATAATTCTAAAGCCCTTAAGCATGCATAAAGAGCGTCATCATAGCCAAAATAGCGCTCTTTAAAAAAGATATGCCCGCTCATTTCAGCCGCAAAATGCGCGTTGGTTTCTTTGAGCTTGATTTTTAAATTGCTATGCCCGGTTTTATACATGAGCGTCTTACCAAAAGTATTGATCGTGTTATACATCACTTGAGAGCATTTGACTTCGCCGATCACAAAAGGGGTGATGCCTTGAGCATGCAAGCGTTTAGCGAATAAAATCGCTAATTCATCGCCCGCATAGATATGATGAGAGCTTAGCATCGCAATCCTATCCGCATCGCCATCAAAAGCAAAGCCTATCAAAATAGCGTTTTCTTGCATGTGTTTTTCTAAATCTTTTAAGTTTTTCGCTTCGCTAGGGTCTGGGTGGTGGTTAGGGAAATTCCCATCAGGATCGCTATAAAGACTGCTAAAATCAATGTTTAAAGCCTTTAAAATAGGCTCTAGCCCTAACGCTCCCACGCCATTACCAAAATCCAGGGCGATTTTGTATTTAAGGTTTTTCAAATGCTTAAAATCCTTGATCAAATAGCGCTGATACGCTTCTAGGGCATTGGATTTCTCTGGTGTTTCTTTTAGGGGTTTTATTTCATGCTTGGCGTTTAAAAGCGTGTCTTTTAAAGCCTGAATGTCCTTGCCATAAAACGGGTTTTGGTTGAGCGTGATTTTAAAGCCGTTGTATTCTTTGGGGTTGTGAGAGCCAGTGATCATGATGGAATTAGGGCATTTAATACCATTGATTTCATTAAAGGCCGCAAAATACGCTACCGGTGTGGGGATTAGCCCTAAATCATACACTTTCAAGCCGCTTGATTGCAGTCCCGCGCTTAAAGCTTCAAACAAAAAGCGCCCATGCACCCTTGCGTCATGCCCTACAAACACGCTTTTATCGTATTCTCGCATGATTTTCCCCAACTCCACGCCGATACTAAAAGCCGTATTTTTGTCTAAAGTGGTGGGGTAAATGCCTCTAATATCGTATTCTCTAAAAATGCTAATGTCCATGTCATGACTCCTTGTTTTTGAATAAATTTAAACCCTGTTCGCATAAATTTTGCCATGCGTTTGTTTGATCTTTTTGTTTTAATTGAACGCATTTTTCTAAACTGGCTCTAGATTTTGCTTTTTGATGGGTTAAATCCAATAAGCTGGATTGCAAGTATAAGGCTTTTTGGTGATCTTCTAAAGAAAGCCTGCGGTTTAAGAGTTTGTCTAGCGTTTCTAACGCTTTTAAATAGTCTTTGGTGGTTCTGTAAGCGTCAATGAGAGCAAATTCGCTAAAGGGCGTGTAAGAATAGTCCTTGTAAGCGTCTTGGAGTTTGAGCAAGCTTGTGGCATAAATTTTGACGCTTTTAGGGTCTTTTTCATTTTCTAGCAATTTAAAATAAACTAGTGCCATGCGTTTATCGTCTTTGAAATGCTTTTCTAAAAACGCATACAAATTGAGGGCCAATTCTTTTTCATTGTTTTGCATGTAATCTGAAAATAACACAAAAGCAATATCATAAAATTCTTTTTTGTTCAAGCTTTGAGCGAGAGTTAAAGCGTCTTTAGAGGCCAGAGTGGAATTTTTAAAATCCCCTAAGCGGTAGTAATTGCGCCCCAAACGATAAAGCCATACCAATTTCTCGCTAGGGGTTTTAGCCGCTTTTAAAGCGTTTAGGGCAATGATTTGCGCTTTTTCTTTGAGCGATGCGAAATACAAGCAATCAAAGGCTTGGATTTCTTCTTTGGGGTTGAATTCAAAGGCTGTGATCTGGGATAAATATTTTAAGGCTTCTTCGCAACGATGGTTCTCTAATGGGGTTTTAGCAAGGACATTGAGCGTTTTTTGGATCAAGGGAGAATCTTTAGGCAAATTTTTTTGCATGCTCAACACTTCAGCATAACGCTTGTTTTCAAACAATAGTTGGGCTTTCAACTCTAAAGCTTTTAGGGCTTCATTAGAATTAGGGAAATTTTGAATGATTTTGTCATAATGGGCGATTTTTTCTTGCGTGTTCCCCTCCATGGAAAAAAGGGCTTTTTCATCGCGCGCCCTAACGACAGAAGCTTTATCCAATTCCGCATGGTCTTGTAAATATTGCAGATTGTAAAGGTGGGCGTTTTTAAAGTCTTTGATCCTTGCATACAACGCCCCTAAATCATAAAGCGCTTGCTCTTTAGCTTTCACATCATCATCTTGATTAAAGAGCAAGTGAGCGATCTCAATTGCGCTTGCATTCATCTGGTTTTTTTTCAATAACTTGAGCAAGTCTAGGGCTGATTCGCTATGCGTAGAAATATAATCTGGGTTGGATTGGACCACCTTATCAATGAGGTATTTAGCGTTATTAAAATTTTGATAGTTTATCTCTGCTTCAGCCCAATTAAGAGCGATTTCACTCGCGCTCTCTTTATCTTTAGCGTTAGAAAAAGCTTCTTTAAAAAGCATGTTAGCGTTGCTCAAATCAGAGCCTTCAGCCGCTTCAATGGCTAAACGCATTTGGGCTAAGGGCGCGTAGCGGGAATTTTTGTATTCTAAAAGAATGCGTTTGTAATAACGCATGGCCTGTTTGTAATTGTTGTTTTCATCTAAAGCTTTGGCGACATAGTATAGCGCTTCAGGGATATTGGGATCAGTCGGGTAATTTTTAATCCACTTGGTGCCAATATCTATGAGTAAGGATTTTTTAATGCCTAATTGGCCTAATGCGATAATTTCTAATAAATACAAATCTTTTTTAAACATCGTTTGAGGGTAGTTTTTAAACGCGCGGCTGATCGTGCGTAAAGCGTCAAAATAGGCTTGCGAATCCATTTGTTTTTTAGCCTCTAAATAGGCGTTTAAGTCATAGCCCTTTGTGGTGAGTAGGGGTTTGTTATTCACATCTAGTTCTTGAATGATAGGGGTTTGAGCGTCTTTAATGACAATGGGAAAATTCAAGCCTTTTTGAGCGTTGTCTTTTTCGCTCAAAAAAGGGATTTTTTGATCATAGCCTATGATTTGCCACGTTTTGGCTTTAGGATCGTTTTCCACAAAAAGGGGGATCGCTTTTTTATAATCCTTGTCAAAAGAAAAAAGGGTGAGTCTTCGCATCACTTTGGGTTTGATGTGTAAAATGAATTGTTGTTGGCGCATAGAATAGGTGATATTGAAAAAAGCGTTTTCTAAAGGGGTAAAGCCCTCCTTAGGGATAGAGTCTATCACGCATTCTATGGGGCGTTTAGCGTGTATAATGGATAAAGACGCTTCAATCCCGCTTGGCGGTTTTTCATTAGTATAAAAACAAGAAAACGCCTTATTGTGTCGTAAGGTTAAAACCGAAAAATCTTCCCCCCCTTCTTTGCCTTGCGTGAGCGTGAGACTTAAAGCGTTGAGCGAATGGGAGAGCAAGCCCATTAAAAGAAAGATTTTTGACTTAAGCCACAAACTCTAAAAGCCCTCGCATCATAAACACAGAGAACAAGCACGCTAACACCATGGCAATAATGACCGCATAAATGGGCATGGTAGCGTTTTGGGTGTAAATATCGCTTTGAGCGTAGCTTTGTAAGGGCTTATTGAAAAACATTGCTACGAGCCAACGGAAATAATAAAACGCAGCCACCGCGCTATTAACTAACATCACCACCGCTAAAAGAATGTGATTGCTCTCTAAAGCGCTTTCAACGGCTAAAAATTTCCCCCAAAACACGCTAAAAGGCGGGATCCCTGCAAGCCCAAAAACAAAAATAGCGCCCAAGATCGCCACTAAGGGGTGGGTTTTGATAAGGCCGTTGAATTTAGAATAGGGGTGATCGTAGCGTTCATCCCATGTTTTTTCCCGGCTTTTTAAGAGCCATAAAAGGCCAAAAGCCCCAATGTAAGTGAAGGCGAACATGAACCAATAAACAAACATCGCTTGTTGGCTATCTTCAGTGTGGATAAACACGCATGCTAAAGCAAACCCAGAATGCGAAATGGAGCTGTAAGCGAGCATTCTTTTGACATCTTCTTGCCATAAAGCAATGAAATTAGGGATGGTGATAGTCATAAGAATGAGGGCGTAAAAAATGTCTTCTACCCAAGCGATGCGAGTGTCTATAAACGCCCCAAAAAGGCGAGTCGCTACCACAAAGCCAGCGATTTTAGGCACAATGGAAATATAACTCGCAAAGACCGGGTTATTGCCCTCATACACATCAGGCATCCAGGTATGGAAAGGCACTAAAGAAACCTTAAAGCCAATCGCTCCAATCAAAAAAATAGTGCCCATCGCAAAGAGCATGGGGTTTGTGATACCCTCAGTGTGTAAGTATAGGGTAATGACTTCAAGATTCAAGCTCCCTGTAAGCAAGTAAAAAGCCATAGCCCCCATAGCAAAAAACGCGCTCGCCATCGCCCCCATAGTGAAATATTTGATCCCTGCTTCCAAGCCGTAGCGTTTATCGCTCAACGCCATTAACACACAAAGGGGTAAGGACGCTGTTTCTAACCCGATAAGGATTAGCAATAAATGGTTGCTTGAAACCATGAACTGAAAGCCAGCGACAATAAACAAGTATAAGGAATAAAATTCAGCGGTTTGAAATTCGTTGAAGCGCTCTTTGGAAAGGGCTAAGAAAATGAGCAAGAAGGCTGAAATCAAGACAATGCTTTGAGAGATGAGCGAGAGCGTATCCAAGCTCAAAAACCCAAAAAAGGCGTTTTCTTGCTGCTCTAACCCTAAAACCACCAAAAAATCCAAAACCAAAAAGAGCATGCATAAAAACACATTCAAATTGCGTGAAAACCTGGAAGTGAAAGCGTTGATTAAGAGCGTGAAAATCCCCCCACACACCAACACCAGCATGGGCAAAATGCTCTCAAAATTAAAGCTATCAAAAGAGATGTGCAGACTATCTATTAACATAAGAGACCTCTTTTATCTTAGTATCCAATGAACCTAAAAAAGGGAGCGAGCGGATTTCTATCACCTCTAAAAGCTGCTTAGAGCCTTGCTCAATCGGTTTTAAAAGGATTTTAGGATAAATCCCTAAAATTAAAATCAAAGCTAAAATCACGCTCAAAACCCCTACCTCACGAGCGTTCAAATCTTCAAACACGCTGATTTGATTGTTCCCGGCTTTCAAATTACCAAAGAAAACATCTTTATATGAAGTGAGCATGTAAACCGCTGAGAGGATGATGCTTGTTCCAGCAATGATAGCCAAAAGAGGGTAAGTGGCAAAAAACCCTAACAAGCTTAAAAACTCTCCCACAAAACCAATGCTTAAAGGCATGCCCACATTCGCCATTAAAACGATCATAAAAAAGGCTGCAAAAACAGGAGCGCTTTTAGCGATGGATCCAAAGCGAGCGATTTCTAAACTGCTAGAGCGCTCTTCTAAGATTCCAGCGAGTAAAAATAATCCCATGACGATAATTCCATGCGCAAACATCATAAACACCGCCCCTGAAATCCCCTCAACATTGAAAGAAAAAACCCCAAGCACCACGACTCCCATGTGCGAGAACGAGCTGTAAGCGATGAGAGTTTTTAAATCTTTTTGAGCGTAGGCTAGAAAACCTCCATAAATGATCATGCATAGCGCCACAATGGCTATAGGGGTTAAATAGATTTCTGAAAGCTCAGGAAAAAGCGGGAGCAAGAAGCGTAATAAGGCGTAAGTCCCCATTTTAGAAAGCAAGGCTGAAAGCATGACAGAACCTAAAGTAGGGGCGTTAGAATACGCATAAGGCAACCATGTGTGTAAGGGAAAGAGTGGGATTTTAACCGCAATCCCTATTAAGAAAGCCACAAAGAGCCAGGTTTTAACCCCGCCAGAAAAGTTCAATTGATACCAGTCTAAAATATCAAAACTCATCATGCCGTAATTGCTAGCGTAGTAATACCCAATATATAAAATGCCTAAGAGCATGCATAATGACGCTAAAAAGGTGTAGAGGAAAAACTTCATGCCAGAATAGATTTTGTTATTACGGCCAAAACGACCGATGAGGTATAAAACCGGCAAGAGCGAGATTTCCCAAAAAGCGTAGAAAAAGATCACATTAAGAGAAGAAAACACGCCCATCAAAATCCCCTCTAACAACAACAGACAAATCGCAAAGTCTTTACGACGCTCTTTGACATAAATCACGGACAATAACACCACGATAGCGTTTAAGAGTAACAAAAAGAGCGCGATGCCATCAACGCCCACATGGTAATTCACGCCAATTTGATAGACTAATTCCTTTGTTTCTTCAAACTGCATGCCTGCTGTTTGAATATCAAACCCATGCCACAACAACAAGATTAATAACAATTCAATCAAAGCGATGACGATCGCATACGCCCTGCTCGCTTGATCGCTCATAAAGAACGCTAATAGCGCGCTCAGCATGGGGAAAAAGATCACCACGCTTAAAAGATGCGCATGTAAAAACTGCATTGTTTATCTCCCAAAAAAAGCTACAAACGCTAACAAGATTAAAACCCCGGCCACCATGAAGCGCAACATGGAAGTTAAATTCCCGTCTTGACTGATCCTAAACACACGCCCTATAACAAAAACGCTTCTTCCTATGGTATCCACTATCGCATCAATGATCCTTAATTCCACGACCTGGTGCAAGAATGAAGCGATGGCGCTAAAAACTTTTGCAATCCCTTGATAGAGCTTTGGGATATAGTATTGGTTGAGCAAGAGCTTGTATAAAAAGCCCCCCTCTTTTTTTGAAGTGATACCATTTTTATATTTAAATATGGCATAGGCGATGCTCAATAATACCACTATGGTGGTGATACTGATTAAAAGAGCGAGCGGGACGGGATATTCTTCAACGCTAGGGATCACTTGAGAGATGAAATGGAAAAACGGCTCTTCAAAAAACCCAGCAATGACCGCTAAAACCCCTAACGGCAGCATGCTTAAAAGCATGAAATTTTGAGCCTCATGGGGGTGGTTGATTTCGTGCTGTTTGGGCGCAAAGAACACAAGCATGATGAGCCTAAAACTATAAAAAGCGGTAAAGATCGCCCCGATTAGAAGCATAAACCATAAAATATGGTGGTGCATCCCAAAAGCCGCTTCTAAAATTTTGTCTTTGGAGAAATAGCCCGCAAAGGGGTAGATCCCACACAAAGCCACTGACCCTATAATCATAAAGACAGCTGTGATCCTCATAGGCTTGTATAAAGCGCCCATTTTAGTAATATCCAGATTGTCTTCCATCGCATGCATGACATTCCCTGAGCCTAAGAAAAGGAGGGATTTGAAAAACGCATGCGTGAAGAGGTGGAAAAGCGCGATCGCATAAGCCCCAAGACCGGCCGCTACAAACATATAGCCTAATTGAGAAAGCGTGGAATAAGCCACAATGCGTTTTAAATCCTTATTGACTAAAGCCATGCTCGCTCCAAAAAGAGCCACAAACGCCCCTAAACATGCGATGAAATAACCCACTTCAAACACCGCACTATACAAAGGATTGGCTCTAATGACCAGATACACCCCAGCGGTTACCATTGTCGCTGCATGGATGAGAGCGGACACCGGCGTAGGCCCCTCCATAGCGTTGGCTAGCCATGTGTGCATAGGGAATTGCGCGCTCTTCCCCATAGCGCCAATGAAAAGAAACACGCTAATGTAAAAGAGCATGGAATAATCGGCGTTATTGAGCATGCTAAAGATTTCTTTATACTGGAGGGTGCCAAAATTCCAAAAGATCAAAATAATCCCCATGAGCATGCCTAAATCCGTGATTCGATTCATCACAAAGGCTTCAATGGAAGCGTTATTCGCGCTTGTTTTATGATACCAAAAGCCAATGAGTAAGTAAGAGCATAGCCCCACCCCTTCCCAGCCAATGAAAAGCCCTAAAAAATTATCGCTCAACACCAACACCAGCATGGAAAACACAAAGCCGCTAAGGTAGGAAAAATAGCGGTTAAACCCTGTATCATGCTCCATATAGCCTATAGAATACACATGCACTAAGAAAGAAACTAAAGTGACCACGACAATCATGACTGCATTGATATTATCCAGCATGAGGGAAAAGCCGACTTTAAAATTCCCTACCACGATCCAATCAAACAAATATTTTTCATAGCTTTGATGATGCCAGGCTTGAATAAAAAGAACCACCGCACCAATGAAAGAAACCAGCACGCACAAAGAATTGAAAACGCCCACATGCAACGCTTTAGCTTTAGCCCCAAACAGCCCCGCATAAATTGCACCGATTAAAGGCAAAAACAACACCACTGACAGCAAAGAAGAATATTGCATGCTCAACCTTTCATAGCGTTTAAAGAATCAATGTCTAAGCTCTTGTATTTCTTAAACCACAAAATCACCAAGCCCAAACCAATAGCCACCTCACTAGCGGCAATAGCGATAATAAAGAGCGCGAACATCTGCCCGTCTAAATTGTGCGTGTATTTAGAGATCGCTACAAAACCGATATTGATCGCATTGAGCATGATTTCTGTAGAAAAAAAGAGTAACAGAATGTTTTTGCGTTTCAGCATGCCCGCTAAGCCAATGCAAAAGAGCAACCCTGAAACAATCAAATAGTGGTTTAACCCTATCATAGAGATTCCTTTATAAATTGCGTGTGATTTTTCCCATGGATTTTTTGAATCCCTGTAGCGATGCCTCCAACCATAGCGACTAAAAGCATTAAAGCCGCCGCTTCAAAAGGGATGAGGTAATTGGTGAAAAGCACATAACCAATGGCTTTAATGTTAGGGATTTGCACATCAATAGCGTTGGAATTGACTTGCTTAGAAAGGTTTTCGCCAATGCTAGGAGCACTTAAAATCAAGGTAAGTAATATTGCCACACCAAATGAAAGAACGCACAAGATTTTAGGGCTTTGCTTGCGTTCAACCACTTCTGCAGCGGAGTTGAAAAACATCATGCCAAACGCATACATCACAATGACCGCACCCACATACACCGTGATTTGCACCACGCCCAAAAACTCAGCGTCTAGCAAAAAGAAAAAAGCAGAGATAAAAACCATGCTGCTAGCGAGAGCGGTAATGGCATAGAGGATATTCGTGGTTGTGATCACCACTAACGCCATGCTCAAAGTAAGGATCGCAAAGAAATAAAAGGCAATGGTTTCAAACATTTTCATCTCCCTTATGGCTTTCTGGGTTTGTTGGAGTTTCTTCTTGCGATTCTTCTTTTGAGGGCTCTTGGACATAATCTAAAGGGGTGGCTTGCATGCGTTCATTGTAATTAGGGCTTACCGCACCAAAGCCTAAAAACTCGGCATGCGAGCAATTTTTAGCGTCTTGTTCGCTCGTTAGAAACTCGCTTTTAGAGCCGTATTGGGAGCGTTGGGTGCTAGCGTTTTCAAACCGATTCCCCATAACGATCGCCAATTCTGGGCAAACTTCTGCGCACAATCCGCAATAAATGCAACGCCCCAAATTGATCGTGTAAGAATCGATCTTTTTGCGGTTGTCTTCGCCCTTATGCGTGATGATCCTTATGCAATTGCTCGTGCAAATCTTTTCGCACAGCCCACAACCAATACACCTTTCAGAGCCTGAGTCTAAAAGCCGTTGCAGATTATGTACTGCGCGATAACGAGGGCTTAAAGGGAGTTGTTCCATAGGGTAATGGATGGTTACGCTTGGGCTAAAAAATTCCTTGATCGTAAGCCCTAACCCTTTGAATAGATCCAAACCCAAGCTCGTTTTAACGGTGTCTTTAAATTGCTCGGTCGCGCTATGGACTTCGGATCGTTTAGGAAGTTGCTTGTATTCTTGTTTGGCCATAAAACCTCCTTTAAATTAAAATGATAATACCTGTTAGCACGATATTCAATAACGCTAAAGGCAGCATGATTTTCCAGCACATGTTCATCAGTTGATCGGGCCTTACATGCGGATAAGTCGCTCTAACCCACATGGATAAAAAGACAAAAAAGCCCGCTTTAATCAAAATCGCTATGCCTCCAGGGATAAAGCCCCATGCGTTAAACCCGCCAAAAAACACAATAGAAATCACAAAAGAAAAAGCGAATAAATGCGCGTATTCCGCTAAAAAGAACATGCCCCATTTCAAGCCGCTGTATTCGGTGCAATACCCCGCCACGATCTCGGCTTCATGCTCTAACAAGTCAAAGGGGGTTCGATTCAATTCAGCGTAGCTTGCGATCAAAAACAAAACAAACGCTAGAGGCTGCTTAAACACAAGCCAGTCTAAAAACCCTCCGCTTTGGTAATGATTGATTTCCACTAAAGAGAGCGATCCTACCACCATTAAGGGGGCTAGAATGGTTAAAGTGCTGACCACTTCAAAGCTGAGCAGTTGGATCGTCGCTCTTGCGGAGCCAATTAAGGAGTATTTGTTATTGGAGGCAAGCCCGGCTAAAATAGGCGCATAAATCCCTGCCGAACCCACGGCTAAGAAAAACAAAAAGCCAATGTTGATGTCAGAAATAAGGGGCTTGATCTCATAGCCAAACAGAGTGAAATTAGGGAAAAAGGGGATAGGCGCCATGGACACAAACGCGCTCACCATCGCAATAATAGGCGCTAGCGTGAAAATAAACTTATTCGCGCCTTGGGGGATAATGTCTTCTTTAGTGAAAAGCTTAATGCCGTCTGCTGCGACTTGCAAAAGCCCAAAAGGCCCCACATAACAAGGCCCTAAACGGCGTTGGAAATAGGCTAACACTTTCCTTTCAATATAAGTGGCAAAGCCTCCTAAAGCCGAAAAAACAGCGACTAAAATCAAAATTTTAATCAAGGTTTCAATGATATAAGCACTCATGCTTGCTCCTTTAAATCCACGCTATCAAACACGCCCTCTCTAAAAAAGCCAGAATGGTTTTTCAAAAGAGAAGGCGAAATGACAAACACATCTTGATCCAAGCTCTCATCAAGATACAAAACGCCTGTTAATTCCTCTTCTTCTTTAAATAAAGTGATGTTTTGCCCCACTTCTTTATTCAATTTCTTTAAGAAAGCTTTAGACACATAGACACCGGCTTTTAATTGCAAATTCTCGCTTTTATGGGTAGCGTTATTGAATTGCGTTTCTGGGTATTTTAAATACGCGTTGAAAGCGATTTTTTCTTTTAAAGGCTTGATAGGCTCGCATTCTATGGTTTCGCATTCTTTAGCGCTCTTTTCAAAATGGCTTGTTCCTAATAAATAGCCTCTGTGATTGACCCTGTCGTTAGTGAAATAGTTGGTTAGATGATCAAATTCTATGGCTTTAAAGCCCGCTTCTGTAGGGAGTTTGTGGGTGCATTCTGTGAGATTTTCTTCCACAAAGCCAAAGCCTTGCATAATATCGCTCAAGTCATATCCCTCAAACCTCAAAGCCGGTTTTAAGGGCAACACACGCCCTTCAACATTAGTGATCGTGCCTTCTAGCTGGTTGAGACTGGGCAAAATAAAATCCACTTTACTCACAGTGTCTTTCCCAAAAACCCTATCGTCGCTATTGATAGTGAAATCCCCTTGAGCGCGAATGCCTACGATTTTTTCATGTTCAAAAATTTCTTCGCTCAATTCGCAAATAGAAGCGATGCCTAAAGCGTTTGCACTTGGGGGGATAAGAATGAGTTTAATAGCGCTTTTTTGGGCTAACAAACGCAACATTTTAGCGATATTGTGGGCTTGTTTGTGGCTATAAATTTCTTCGCCAACCACCAGCAAGGTGTTATTTGATTTTTGTAAAAGAGCGAGAATTTTTTCATAAGTTTCTAAATTGATGCCCGCTTCTTCAAGCAACAAATAAGTGGTTTTGGTAGGGATTTCAATTTTTTCTTCTTTAACCTCTGTCTTGTTTTCTTCTTGATTTTCTTTTGGGGCAGCTGCTTCTGTTTTATCCTCTTCTTGATTTTCTGCCTTATTTTCTCCAATACTGCACCCTTGCTCGGCTTGTTCTAAAGCTTTTTTTCGCTCTTCTTCTAAGGCTTTAAGCGCCGCTTCATCCACAATGTTTTGCTTGGAATCTTCTAAGCTTTTTAGAGCCGCGCTTTCAATGTTAAGCATTTTTAAAAGCATGCCTAAAAGGATTTCTTCAGCCCCCACTTCATGGGTGATGCAAAAAGAGCTTCGACACAAATTCGCTAGCGCATTATCCTTAATAGGGTGCATAGCGATTAAAGAAGCTTTATTGAGTTTGAGAGCGTTATTAATAGCATAGCGCACCAAAGGGTTTTCTGTTTTGATAGAAGATCCTATCGTAACGACCAAATTGGAAGTTTTAATCTCTTCAATGCTGGGGCGTTTAACTTCGCCCAATACTTTTAAGAATTGCTGGAAATGATACGCTTCTTGATTGTAGATTTTAAAATCAAGCTCTTTTCTTAAACGCTCTATTAAAAACGCCTCTTCATTCGTAATATCCCCACCTATTCGCACCGCTTCGCATTCTTTGATGGCGTTTTGCGCTTCTTTAAGATTAGCACTGCCTTTAGGGCTAGAGCTCACGTCAAAAGCAAACCGGCCTGCCCCACAAATAGGGTTATGATAAAAATCATTAAGCACTCTAAAAATTTTAGATTCTTCGCCTAGAGTATCAAAATGGCGCACATCATAAGAAATCAAACACCCAGCCGAGCAATGCGAACAAGTAGAATGGATCTTTTTGAGTTCCCATGCGTTAGCCGTGTAAGCGAAATCTTTATAGCTCAAAGCGCCCACAGGGCATACCGCAATGCATTCCCCGCAATCATAACAAGGCACGCTGCCCACAAAAGAAATAATGCCTTTTTGCTTACGACTCCACACGCTAAAAGCGTCTTTGGACATGCTGTCTTTAAATTTATCCGGAGCATGCAAGTCGGCTTTAGCGGCTTTAAGGTTGTTTTCGCCCACATTGTCCTTGCAAGTGGTTACGCACCTTTCGCACATGATGCACAAATTAGGATCATACAAGGCTTTTGCCCATGAATCTAGCGCTTTAAAATCATCAGCCACCGCATAGGGTTGGTGTTCTACGCCGGTTAAATGCGTCATGTCTTGCAATTCGCACTCCCCACTCTTATCGCACACGCCACACTCTAGGGGGTGGTTGACATCATAAGTTTGCATGATGCTTTTTCTTTCATCCATGAGCGTTGGGGTGTTAGTGAGAATGGTGGCGTTGTTTTTGGCTTTCGTGTTGCAGCTATAAACCCGTTTGCCATCCATTTCAACCATGCACATTTTGCATGCGACTGTGGGCGAGCAACCGCTTAAATAGCAAATGGTAGGGATGTAGATCCCAGCGCTCCTAGCAGCCTCTAAAACGCTTTGTCCCTCTTGGCATTCAATCGTTTTGCCATTGATATTCATTGTGATCATGAAATTCCTTGAGAGTGGGATAAAATAGGGATATAAGGGTAGGTGTCAAAAAACGCCCCTTCTAAAATCGC
The DNA here is from genome assembly GCF_002832345.1 of Helicobacter pylori. Classification (GTDB taxonomy): domain Bacteria; phylum Campylobacterota; class Campylobacteria; order Campylobacterales; family Helicobacteraceae; genus Helicobacter; species Helicobacter pylori_CP. Next base: position 19,784 of record NZ_PHLZ01000005.1, on the reverse strand, counting down.
AATCAAACCCTTCAAATGGGGGCTTTCTTCTAATTCGCATTCTAGCGTTTTATTTGAGATTTGAAACCCCGCTTTAGAATGCTGGATCTTATTAGCGATTTTAAATTGCTTGGAAAAAGATAATTTGGGGGTTTCAAGGCTCTTGTAAGAAACATAGACAAACGAGCCGTTAGCCTCACTTATTCGCTCTAAAAGCTCTAAATCTTTTGATTGAAGCTCTGATTCAAAAGGCAAAATGCCCTCTTTTAGGGCTGTTTCTAGCAGCCATTCTTGATCTTTAAAATCATAAAAAGTGGCCGTTGCGTTTGAATCATAGCAAGGGATGTGTAAAATTTCTAGGTAGTTTTGCAACTCGCTTAAAAGGGTGTATAAAAAAGCACTATCCGCATGCTTAGTGATTTCTCTGTTTAAAACAAGCGCCCTTTTTTTCGCTTTAATGATAAGAGCGATAAGTTCTTGTAATTCTTCTTCGCTCATGTTCGCTTCAGAGCTTAAATACCCCACATCAACATTTTCTAAAACATGCCCTTTTAATTGGGAAGTTTTTTCTAAAATGCCCCTTAAAATCAAAGCCAAAACCGCCGCTTCCGTGTGGATTTCATACGACGCAAAAAGGCAATTTTCTTGCAAATCTCTTGTATCTTGTAAGGGTCTTAACAAGGCGTAGGGGAGTTTTAATTGGTTAATGCTTCCTAAAATCAATCGTTCGTTTTCATTCAAACAAGCGTTTGAAAACCCCCCAAACAAAACGCACAAATCGCTTTTTTCTAAAAGGCTTAAGCTATCTTTTGTCATCTTGTAATGGATTTCAAACCCTTTTTGAAGAGATAATTTTTCTAAGCAATAAGCTTCTTTCAAGCTAAGAGAAGAGCTTGCGATTAAGGGAGAATTTAAGGGGTTAAAGCCGCTCAAAATCAAGCCTTTTTTCTCACGACAATCGTCCAATCCGCTTGATTGAAACGCAAGGAATTGAGGAGCTCATGCCCTTTAGATTGGATAAATTCAGCGCTCTTAGGGATATTAGAAAAATCCCCCACTTCAAACATGAAAATAGCAACTTCATTAGGTTGCATTTCTTTTTCAATCAATTCTTCTAAGCGTTCAAAAATACCCGCTTTTAAGGGGCGTAAATCAAAGCGTTTCATCTATCCACCTCGCCAAACACCGCATTGGTTGAGCCAATCACGGTTACCGCATCCGCTAAATATTGCCCTACTAAAATATCGCTTAAAGCCCCAATGTGATAAAAACTAGGGGCTCTGATTTTTAGCCTGTGAGGGTAAGGCTCGCCCTCTGAATGGATAAAAAACCCTAATTCCCCTTTAGGGCTTTCTGTGGGGGCATACACTTCCCCAACGGGCGGGCGCATGCCTTGAGCCACTAAAACAAAATGCTGCATCAAGGCGTAGTTTTGCGTCATTATATCTTCTTTAGGGGCAGAAATATAATGCGGGTTTTTGGCCATGATAGGCGTATCGGTTTTAGCATACATGGGAATGAGTTGTTCAATGATGCGAATGCTTTCATCAATTTCTAACATATACAAACAATACCTATCATAACTATCGCCATAATTGCCCACCGGCACATCAAAATCAAGCTCTTTATAAAGCTCATAAGGCTCTTCTTTTCTAATGTCATAAGCGATCCCAGTCCCTCTTAACATGATACCGCTCATGCCCCAGCTTTGCGCCATTTTTTGCGTTACAACGCCCACATTTTCCAAACGCATCCGCCAAATGCGATTCTTATCCAATAAGCCTTGAATGAGTTTTTTGCATTCTCTCATTTCGCCTAAAAACTTTTTCAAGCCCTCTAGCCAATTAGGGGGTAAATCCAAAGGCACGCCCCCAATCCTTATAGCGTTATGCGTGAGCCTGGCCCCGCAATAATCCTCCATTAAATCCAAGCCATATTCTCTCGTTTTAAACGCATACAAAAACACGCTCATCGCCCCCACATCTAAAGCATGCACGCTGATAAAAAAGATGTGTGAAATCATGCGGTTAAGCTCTAGTAAAATCGTGCGGATCACTTGCGCTCGGCGAGGGATTTCTAAATTGAGCAAGGTCTCTACCGCATAAGCGTAAGCGTAGTTATTGCTGGTAGAAGAAGTGTAATCCAATCTATCGGTAGTGGGCATGTATTCGTTATAGGTCATGTTTTCGCCTAATTTTTCACAGCCTCTATGCAAGTAGCCAATTTCAGGGGTAGCCTTAATGATTTTTTCGCCCTCTAATTCCAAAATCAAGCGCAATTGCCCATGACTACTGGGGTGTTGAGGGCCAAAGTTTAAAATCATTTGGTTATCGTCATGTTCAAAAATGATGTTTTCAAACTGGGGGTTGAGTTTCGTGAAATTTTGAGCCATTTTATAGCCTCTTTTTTAAGATAGTGGGGGCGATTTTGTGCAAATCTTTGACAAAAGGGATTTTCTTAAACGCATGCTTTTCTTCTACTTCTTTTAATTCTTCACCCTTGCCCTGCTCATAGCCAATTTTTGCAAAATTGAAAGTGTCTTTTTCATCCACTCTCGCGCTGTCTCTCTGCTCTTTACCCACCACTTCTCGGTATTCTTTGCCAAAAATTTTATCCACTTCATACCATTGAGCGAATTCATCGCCTTTGAGCGGGTAAGAGCGCAACAAGGGGTGGCCTACCCAATCATGCGGCATGATAAGGCGTTTCAAATAGGGGTGTTTGTCAAACACAATACCAAGCATGTCATACGCTTCCCTCTCGCTCCAATTAGCCGATCGGTATAAAAAACTCAAAGAATCCACGCTCTCATTAGGCAACAAAACGCATTTCACGCGCACCCTACGGCGGTTCTTACAACTATCGCTAAAACCCACGAATTGATAAAACAATTCAAAATGCCCTTTTTTAGCGCACAAATCTATCGCGCTCATCTCGCTCAAACACTCATAACCCAAATGCCTTAAAGTCGTAGCGACAGAAAAAATATCGTCTTTTTTGATCCAAAACACCGCCGTGTTAGTCTCTATGTATTTGTCTAAAATCTCATGCTTGTAAGAAAGATGGTTATAAATGACCTCATAAGCGCTGCCTTCTAAATATTTTTTAGGGGTGGGTTCTATGATTTTATAGGGGTCATGCTGGCGCGATTGTTTTTGCACATCTTCATAGGGGGATTGTTTTCTTACCATCACACTAACCTTTTAGGAGCGTCTTGTTTGATCGCTTTAGAGCGTCTGATTTTATCTTGCAAAACCATAAGAGCGTATTGTAAAGTTTCTGGACGTGGCGCGCAACCGGGCAAGTAAATATCCACAGGAACGATCCTGTCCGCTCCTTGAACGGTCGCATAAGTGTTGAACATCCCGCCTGTGTTAGCGCAACTCCCCATAGAAATCACCCATTTAGGTTCAGGCATTTGATCATAAAGTCTGCGCATGAATTCGGCATGTTTTTTAGTGAGCGTGCCAGCGATGATCATCACATCCGATTGCCTAGGGCTCGCTCTAAAAATCGTGCCAAATCTGTCAAAATCAAACCTTGAACCCCCTGTCGCCATCATCTCAATCGCGCAACACGCCAAGCCGTAAGTTAAAGGCCAAAGCGAGTTAGAACGCCCCCAATTCAATAATTTATCCAAAGTGCTTAGAATAACCGGTGCTTGTTGCATTATTTCACCTCTAATTTTTGCCAACTCAAAGCGTTTCGCTTTAAAGCGTAAATAAAACCAATGGTTAAAAAGAAGACAAAGCCTAGCATTTCAATGAGCCCAAACAAACCTAATTTTTTAAAATCAATCGCCCAAGGGAACATGAAAACGATTTCTACATCAAATAAGATAAAAAGCATGGCCATGATATAGAAATGGTGCGACACTCTATTAGGCTGCTTGAGAGCCACAGGCCCGCATTCATAGGGAGCGAGCTTGAGCTTTTCGCCCTTTTTTTGAGCCATTTTACGGCTTAAAAACCTTTGAATCCTTAAGGTTAAGTTAAACACCCAAAAGGTGAATACCAACAAAACAAAAACGCCAAAATAGGGGTGATTCAATGCTTCTGCGGCTTGTTGCATCAGACTCTCAAACTCCTTTAATTACTAGCAAATGACAAAGTCAATTAAACCATGTTTTTGCTAATCGTTAGCTGAAAAAATAAAAATTATTTCAACATCTCTTAAGAGGCCATTTCTATGAGTTTGGGCATTAAATCTTGCATGGCATGCACCGCGCTTTCATTAATGCATTGGACATTCTGGGGTAAATGGGCGTTTTTAGCCTTAGGGTCAATGTAATAAATGAGGGCGTCTTTATGCGCATGCGTGTAGAGACTAGCGGCCGGATAGACTTGCAAAGAAGTGCCAATAATGATTAAAAGATGCGCTTGTTTGACTAAAGAAATCGCTTCTTTAAGCAAAGGCACCGCTTCGCCAAACCACACAATATTGGGGCGTAATTGCGATTTGTCTTGGGCCAAGTCGCCTAAATTCAAGTCCTTTTCCCACCTATAAACTAAATTAGGATCTTTTTCGCTGCGAACGCTCAACAACTCCCCATGCAAGTGCAAAATGCGAGAAGAACCCGCCCTTTCATGCAAATCATCTACATTTTGGGTGATGATATGGACTTGATAGTGTTTTTCCAATTCCGCTAAAGCCTTATGGGCCTTGTTAGGATAGACTTCAAAAAGCTGTCGGCGCCTTTGGTTGTAAAAATCCAACACCTTTTGCGGGTTCTTTTTCCAACCATAAGGCGAGGCAACTTCCATGATGTCATGCCCTTCCCACAAGCCATCAGCGTCTCTAAAGGTTTTAATCCCGCTTTCTGCTGAAATACCAGCCCCGCTTAGGATCACTAAATTTTTCATGTTTCCTCCTTGATGGTTTCAATATGAGTGCCACTGAATTTGTCATGCAAAAAAAACTTAAAAATAAAAGGTGCAACAAACCCTACAAGTAACCCCATGCTCAACACCCACAAAACAAAGCGCCACAACGCCAAAAAAAAGCCCACTTTTTCGCCATTATTTTTGACTAATTTAAACTGAGCGTAACGCATGCCAGGGCTTTGGGATTTAAAAGCGATAAAAAAGCTGTGCGTTAGGGCGTAAAAAAGCAGGCATAAAAAAATCGCGCTCTGGTTTTCCCTAAAATCCTTCGCGCTCCCTAAAATCGCATAAGTCATTATATAAAGCATGGGGGTATAAATCATAAAAATATCAGTGATAAAGGCCTTCAAACGCAAAGAGAGATACAGCCCTTTTAAAGGGCTTTCTAACGCTTGCTTTTTTTCTGGAGTTTTATTTTTTTTGGTTTTTTTAGTTGCCACGACTTCCTGGCTTTATAGCGACGCTAGTAGTGCATAAAGGGCAAGAGCTAGGCTTATGCATGTCAAAAACAAAATCTTCTAAAGCAAAAAGGGGCAAATGACTAGGTAAACACGCGCCCTCTTGGGCTTTTAAATGAGAATGAGCGCGTTTGCAAATGCCCCGATTGGCTAGAGCACCAAAAGCCACGATTTGAGCGCCCTTTTCTTCTAAAACTTTAGCGCATTCCATAGCGGATTTTCCCGTAGTGATAATGTCCTCACACACTAAAATTTTTTCGTTTTCTTTGACTTCAAAACCACGCCTTAACGCCATGATATTATCCACCCTTTCAGTGAAGATAAAACGCACGCCTAAAGCCCTTGCAAGCTCATACCCAGCCAAGATCCCCCCAATAGCCGGCGAGCACACGCATTCAATATTCAAATGAGCTTCTTGGATTTGTTTGGCTAATTCTTTAGCTAATTGTTCGGCTAGTTTGGGATCTTCTAAAACCTTAGCGGATTGCAAATAATAATTGGAATGAAACCCGCTACTGAGCAAGAAATGCCCCTCTAACAACGCTTTAGCGTTTTGATAACATGCCTTAATATCCATGGTTTAGACCTTTAAAATCGCGTCTTCTTTGTTTTTCACGCTTTCATCAATTTTTTTAATGGCTTCATCGGTGATTTTTTGGATCTGCTCTTGGGCTTTTTTGCTTTCATCTTCGCTGATTTCTTTGTCTTTTTCTAATTTTTTTACCTTGTTGTTAGCGTCTTGGCGGGTATTCCTTACAGCCACTTTAGCCTTTTCACCCATCGCTTTGGCGTCTTTTGCGATGAGCTTTCTTTGCTCGGTTGTCATGGGCGGGAAAAAAAGCTTGATCGTTTCGCCGTCGTTATTAGGATTGACGCCAATATTGGCTTCTTGAATGGATCTTTCAATTTCTTTGAGCAGGTTTTTTTCCCATGGGCTGATTTGAAGAGTGGTCGCATCCAAGCTCATCACGGATCCGACTTGATTTAATGCGGTGGGCGTGCCGTAATAATCCACTTTGATGTGATCCAAAATATTGACTGAAACTTTCGCGCTCCTTAGAGTGGAAAAATCCCTGTTTAAAGCTTGAATGCTTTTTTGCATTAGATCTTTGGTTTCGCTATAAATGGCTTGTAACATTATTTTTCATCCTTTTTTTGGTTTTTATGGGCGTTGGTTTGCGTTGCATGCGTTTTAGGCTTTTGGTGGGTGGTTGGGGGCGTTTTTGCACTCTCCTTGGTTTTTTCAATACCCTTTATACTATTCTCTTTTATATTATTCTCTTTGGCATCATTTTTTTCGTTCTGTTTGGGGCTTTCAACAGAAAGTGCTTTGGCTGGCTCTTTAGGAAGTTCGTCGGGCGTTTGTTTTAGCATTAAAGGGTTAGTGGGGGTTTGCTCTAAAGGGTTGAGCGTTGGGTTTAGTGTGGGATTGAGCGTTGGGTTAAGCGTGCCGGTGGCAGGGACTAAGGGTGAAAGATCTTTATTGGTTTTGGTTTCATCTAAAATGCTTTTGCCGTATTCTTTGTTATAAAAATAGCCCAAAGCGATGGTGTTGATGACAAATAACAGCCCTAAAAACATGGTCAATTTCGCCATAAAGCTCGCGGGCCCTTTAGCGCCAAATAAAGACTCATTACTCCCGCTATAAGCCCCTAAGCCGATGCTAGAACTTTTTTGCAACAAAACCACCACCACAATCAATACCGCTAAAACAATTTGTAAGCCTAACAGAGCGCTTGTCATAAACACTGATTCCTTAAATGCCTAAAATTTAGAAAAAATTACCCTTAATCCTATCTAAAATTTGCTAAGAATACACTAAAATTTAGTTTTAATTTCAAGCGTGGCGTATTAAAGGCGGTGGTGTTGGACTCTTTTTATTCATTTAATCAGCATGCATTCAATCAGCATGCATTCAATAAGCATGCCAAAACTTATCACCTCTTTGCTCATATCCAACAGCAAATCGCTATCTGTCTTGTCCAATTTTTAAAACAAAAACATTACGATAAAGTTTTGGATCTCGGATCGGGGAGTGGGGCTGTTTTTAACGCTTTAGAGCGGCAAAATATTGTGATTGAAGACTTTATCGCTTTGGATAATTCTATGAACATGCTCAAACTACACCCCACGCAATCTATTAACATTCAAAAAATCTCTTTAGAGCATGCGGATTTTGAAGAGCATGTTTTTTGCGATTATGATTTGGTTGTGTCTTCTTCTTCTTTACAATGGGCAAGGGATTTAAAAAGCGTTTTAGAAAAAATCGCTCTTTCTAGTAAGGAGGTGGCTTTAGCTATCCATACGGATTTTAGTTTGCATGAAGTGCATGAGTTTTTAGGCACGCCTTCGCCCTTAAGGGATCTCAAAACGCTCAAATCTTTGATTAAAAACGCTTTTAAACATTTTCAAATAGAATTGGAAAACAAGCGCTTTACTCTTTATTTCAACCGCAAACAAGATTGTTTGAATTACCTTAAAAAATGCGGTCTTTTGGGGGGTTCAACGCTGAGTTTCAAGCAAAAAAAACATTTTTTTCAAAACATGGCGTTTGAAAAATTGAGCTATGAAGTGTTACTCTTTTCGGGGATCAAGCATTCTTAAAAACTAAGATAAATTAAAATATTAAAATTAGGTGGTTACAATAAACGCTAAACTAATGAGCGAGAAACAACATGCAAAAAAAACGAGTCTTTTCAGGCATCCAACCTACCGGGCAAATCCATTTGGGCAACTATTTAGGAGCGATCAAGCATTGGGTAGAGATGCAAGATGAATATGAAAACCTTTTTTGCGTCGTCAATTCGCATGCGATCACCCTACCCATAGATCCTACATTTTTAAAATCCCAAACCTATGAGTTAGTCAAATTGCTTTTAGCTTGCGGGATTAGCCCTAAGCAATCGGGGTTATTCATTCAAAGTGAAGTGGATGAGCACGCAGCTTTAGCATGGCTATTAAATTGCCAGGTGTCTATGGGGGAAATGCAACGAATGACGCAATTCAAAGACAAGTCTTTAAAAAACCCTAAAAGCGTGAACGTGGGGCTTTTCAATTACCCTATTTTAATGGCGTCAGATATTTTATTATACCAAAGCGATTTAGTGCCAGTGGGCGAAGATCAAAAACAGCATTTAGAGCTCACGCGAAACATTGCAGAAAAATTTAACAGGGATTTTGGGAACTGCTTTAAAGTGCCAGAGCCTTTGATCGCTAAAGTGGGGGCAAGGGTTATGGGGCTAGACGATCCAAAAGTGAAGATGAGTAAATCGCATCAAGGGGCTAACCATGCGATTTTTCTTTTAGATGAGCCGGATGTGATTGTAAGAAAAATCAAAAAAGCGGCCACGGATTCTATGGGCGTTATTGCATTTGATGAAAAAAGAGAGGGCATTTTTAACCTTTTAAATATCTACATGCTTTTAAGCGATGAAAGCCCAGAAAACATAGAAGAGCGTTTCAAAAATAAAGGCTATGGGGATTTTAAAAAGGAATTAGCTGAAGTAGTGATCCAATCTTTAAAGCCTATCCAAGAAAGATACAAAGAAATCAGCGACGATGAAGTGAAAGCCGTTTTAAATCACGGCGTCAAAAAAGCCAGGCCTTTAGCGAGGGCGACTTACCAAAAGGCTAAAGAATTGATGGGGTTGGTTTAGATGAAAATTTTAAGTTTATGGTTAGGGGTGTTTTGTTTCCTTGAGGCTACGCCTTATTTATACTTGGGCGAAGAGCCTAAATATAAAGACAATTTCACGCATTTTGAATACGCTAACCCTAACGCTAGAAAGGGCGGTGTCTTAAGAAATGACGCTATAGGGACTTTTGATAGCCTTAACCCTTTTGCACTTAAAGGCACTAAAGCTGAAGGCTTGGATCTCATTTATGACACTTTAATGGTGCAAAGTTTAGACGAACCTTTTGCCGAATACCCCTTGATCGCTAAAGACGCAGAAGTGGCTAAGGATAACAGCTATGTGATTTTTACTTTAGATAAAAGAGCGAGATTCAGCAATAACGCTCCCATTTTAGCGAGCGATGTGAAGTTTAGCTTTGATACGATCATGAAATTAGGATCGCCCATTTATAGGCAGTATTACCAAGATGTTAAAAAGGCGGTTGTTTTAGACAAACACCATGTTAAATTCATTTTCAAAACCACTGAAAATAAAGAGTTGCCTCTCATTTTAGGGCAGTTGCAAATCTTTTCCAAAAAAGCGTTTCAAAAGGATTATTTTGAAAAAAACCCCTTACTCATTCCTGTTTCTAGCGGCCCTTATGTGATCGCTTCTTTTGATGTGGGCAAGAAAATCACCTACCAAAGAAACCCCAATTATTGGGCGAGGAATTTGCCTAGCAGAAAGGGGCAATTCAATTTTGATGAGATCAAATTTGAGTATTACAAAGACGAAACCATTGCTTTACAGGCTTTTTTAAGCGGGGCGTATGATTGGCGCATTGAAAGCACGGCTAAAATTTGGGCTAGGGGCTATGTGGGGAAAGCTATAGACAATAAAAAAATCACTAAATATTTAATCGCTCATAAAATGCCAAGCGGCATGCAAGGGTTTTTCTTCAACACGCGCCGGGAAATTTTTAAGGATAAAAGGGTGCGTGAAGCCTTGTTTTATGCGTTTGATTTTGAATGGGCGAATAAAAATTTGTTTTTTTCGCAATACAAGCGCACCACCAGTTTTTTCAGCAACTCTGTTTATGCGTCCCCTCCACTCCCAAGCCCTGAAGAAAAAGTTCTGTTAGCCCCTTATGAAAAGAGTTTAGATGAAAGGGTTTTTAAAGAGCCTTATGTCGTGCCTAGAACCGATGGGGCTGATGTTTTGGGCGATAATTTGAGGGAAAATTTAAAATACGCCCAAAACCTTTTAAAAAGCGCGGGCTTTTCTTACAAAAACATGCGTTTGGTGGATAAGAATAACAAGCCCTTTAGTTTCACTTTGCTTTTAAACAGCCCGGCCTTTGAAAGACTAGCCTTAGCCTTTGCTAAAAACTTAAGGGTGTTAGGGATTGAAATGAAAATCCAAAGAGTGGATTTGAGCCAGTATGTCAATCGGGTCAAAAGCTATGATTTTGACATGATTGTAGGAGTGATTGGCCAATCGTCTTTCCCGGGTAATGAACAGCGCTTTTATTTTGGCTCTTTGAGCGCTAAAGAAAAAGGCGCAAGGAATTATGCAGGAATCTCTAGTAAAGCGGTAGATGATTTGATTGAAAAAATCATTAACGCTAAAGATTATAAGGAACAACTAGCCGCCATTCAAGCGATGGATAGGGTGCTGTTGTGGGGGTTTTATGTGATACCGCATTTTTATTTGCCTAATTACAGGATCGCAGCGTATAATTACATTGGCATGCCTGAAGTCAGCCCTAGCTATGGATTTTCGCCGTATTTGTGGTGGATAAAAAAAGAAAAGGATCTTCAATGATTGCTTATATTTTTAAACGCTTGCTTTTGATTATCCCTACTTTATTAGCCATCATGACCATTAATTTCTTTCTGATCCAATCCGCTCCTGGAGGCCCTATTGAGCAGATGATGGCTAAAATCAATAACACGCAGTCCAAAGAGATTCAAGGCGTTGTTAAAGAGCGTTCGTATAGGGCGTCTCAAGGGTTGGAGAGCGATTTGATAGAGAACTTAAAAAAACTCTATGGTTTTGACAAGCCTATAGGGGAGCGCTACCTTCTCATGCTCAAAAAATACGCACAATTTGATTTTGGGGAGAGCTTTTATCGCCAGATTAAAGTGATAGATTTGATTAAGGAAAAATTGCCCGTATCCATTTCGTTAGGGCTTTTTAGCACGCTCTTGATTTATCTTATTTCTATCCCTTTAGGGATTTTTAAAGCCAAACGCAATAACGAGCCTTTAGACGTGCTAAGCAGCGTGGTGATCATTGTCGCTAACGCTATCCCGGCCTTTTTGTTTGCGGTGGTGTTGATCGTGTTTTTTGCTGGAGGGAATTATTGGCACTGGTTCCCTTTAAAGGGGCTAGTGAGCGATAATTTTGAAAGTTTGAGCGCATTAGGCAAAATCAAGGATTATTTATGGCATATCACCTTACCCGTTCTTTGCATTTCTTTAGGGGGTTTTGCAAGCCTTACGCTTTTAGTGAAAAATTCTTTTTTAGATGAAATGGGCAAACTTTATGTACTGAGCGCTAAGGCTAAGGGCTGTTCAGTGGGGCGTATTTTTTATGCGCATGTGTTCCGTAATGCGATTTTGTTAGTGGTGGCGGGTTTTCCGCAAGCTTTTTTGGGCATGTTTTTTAGCTCAAGCTTGTTGATAGAGATTGTTTTTAGCCTAGACGGGTTAGGGCTTTTAGGGTATGAAAGCATTGTGAGTAGGGATTATCCCGTTGTGTTTGGTTCGCTTTATATTTTCACGCTTTTAGGTTTGGTAGCGAGTTTGATAAGCGATTTGCTCTGCGTGGTGATTGACCCTAGGATTGATTTTGAAAAGCGTTGAGGGTAGGAATGAAAACTGAGATGAAATCTTCTTTAAAACTTTTTATGCGGCCTTTTTTGGTGGTTTTAGGGTTTATGTTGTTGTATGCTTTAGTGCATGCTGCGCTTGGTTTTTATGCGAAAAAAGACAGCGTTCAAATAAACCAGAATTTAGAAAAAACCGAGATAGAGCGTCAAAACAGCGCGCTTTCGCCTAAAGAAGAAGCCAACACGACCACAACCGCCACAGAAGAAAGCCCCACCAAAGACACAGCGCCACCTTTAGAAACGACCGCACAAGAAAAAGAAACTAAACAAGAAACTAAACAAGAGCAAGAAAAAGAAAACGAGTCTAAACAAGACAGCGTCCCGCCCGTTCAAAATGATCAAAAAGCCCCCACAATCTCTACAATGGGAAAAAAACCTTTAGAGTATAAAGTCGCAGTCAGTGGCGTGAATGTGCGCGCTTTTCCTAGCACAAAAGGTAAAATCTTGGGATTGCTTTTAAAAAATAAAAGCGTGAAAGTTTTAGAAATCCAAAACGATTGGGCTGAAATTGAATTTTCTAATAAAACAAAGGGCTATGTGTTTTTAAAACTTCTAAAAAAGGCTGAATGAAAGAATAATGAAATTAAAATCTTTTGGGGTTTTTGGAAATCCCATTAAGCATTCCAAATCGCCCTTAATCCATAACGCTTGTTTTTTAACTTTTCAAAAAGAATTAGGGTTTTTGGGGCATTACCACCCCATATTGCTCCCTTTAGAAAGCCATATCAAAAACGAGTTTTTGCATTTGGGATTGAGTGGGGCTAATGTAACCTTACCCTTTAAAGAAAGGGCGTTTCAAGTTTGCGATAAGATCAAAGGTATCGCGCTTGAATGCGGAGCGGTCAATACGCTTGTTTTAGAAAATGATGAGCTTGTGGGTTACAATACCGACGCTTTAGGGTTTTATCTTTCTTTAAAGCAAAAAAACTATCAAAACGCTTTGATTTTAGGCTCTGGGGGGAGCGCTAAAGCCCTAGCGTGTGAATTAAAAAAACAAGGCTTAAAGGTGAGCGTGTTAAACCGCTCTTCTAGGGGATTGGATTTTTTCCAACGCTTGGGCTGTGATTGTTTTATGGATCCTCCTAAAAGCGCTTTTGATTTGATCATTAACGCTACTTCAGCGAGTTTGAATAACGAATTGCCTTTGAATAAAGAGGTTTTGAAAGGGTATTTTAAAGAGGGCAAGCTCGCTTATGATTTGGCGTATGGGTTTTTAACGCCTTTTTTGTCTCTGGCCAAAGAGTTAAAAACCCCTTTTCAAGACGGGAAAGACATGCTCATCTATCAAGCCTCTCTAAGTTTTGAAAAATTCAGCGCTTCTCAAATCCCTTATTCAAAGGCGTTTGAAGTCATGCGAAGCGTTTTTTGATGCAAGGGTTTTTAAGAAGCCTGTTTTTTGGGGTTAAAAAGATCCCTAAACGATTCGCTCCCCTAGTAGAAAAGGGCGTTTTAAAAGAAGCGCTTCAATCAAACAAGGATCGCCATTTTTTAAAAGAAGGCTTTGATATAGGCAGGATTGAATGGGTAAAAAATAAGGCGTTTTTCATTTCTTTAGCGAAAAATTACCCTAAAGACCCTTTAATCAAAAACTTACCCCCATCTTTTAAAACAGACGCTTGGATTTTATGCCAAATAGAATGTTCTAAAAAACGCCCCATAGCCTTTTTTAAAGCCGCTCTTTTTGATGCGCAAGACACGATGATAGCTTACTTGGCTAAAGAAAAAAACCAGATTGTAGCTATCCCTTTTAAAGAGCCTTTTAAAAAACCCATTTCTTTAAAGCACAGCCAAAAATCCTTACTAGAATTGCCCAGGCATTGCGTGATAAAGATCGATCTTAAAAAGCGTGAAATCAGCGAAATTTTAGGGGCTTTAGAAGACCCTTTAATAGATGAAAACCTTTCTTTGAGCCTTTTTGATAGGGTGAAGGATTTTTCAAAAGATTGTTTGAATTTAGCGCAATATTACGCGCAACTTAAAGCGAGCGATTTTAAAGACAGGATCAATTATTCTCACATCCCTTTTATCACCATTGACCCCAAAGACGCTAAAGATTTTGACGATGCGATTTTTTATGATCAAGAAAAAAGGGTTTTGTTTGTGGCGGTTGCTGATGTGAGCGAATTTGTGCCGAAACATTCCAGTTTGGATAAAGAAGCTAGGATTAGGGGCTTTAGCGTGTATTTCCCTAACAGCGTCTATCCCATGCTGCCTTTGAGTTTGTCTCAAGGGGCATGCTCATTAAAAGCGTTTGAAAAACGCCTGGCTTTAGTGTATGAAATCCCTTTAGACGATTTGAAAAACGCCCGATTATCTCAAGGCGTTATTGAAGTTAGGGCTAATTGCACTTATGAAGAAATCAATTATTTTTTAAGCGCCCAACAAAGCTCTTTAGATAAAGATTTGCAACAAAGCCTTTTAGGGTTTTTAGAAATGGCTTTAAAGTTAAAAAAGGAGCGTTTAAAAAAGGGGTTTAATTTCAATTCATTTGAAAACAAGCTGTATTTGAATGAAGAAGGTCGTATAGAAAAAATTGAAACAGAAAAAGAAAGCGATGCGCACACCCTCATAGAAGAAGCCATGCTCTTAGCCAACCAGTCTAGCGCAGGGTTATTAGATGAGCATTTTCAAAATAAAGGGATATACCGCACCCATAAAGAGCCGAGTTTGGAGCAGCAAAAACGCCTCTACGCTAAGCTTTTTGATTATGAGATCGTGCGCCCTAAAAACATGGGCTTTTTTCCTTTTTTAGAGCATGCCTTAAAGATAGCCAAAGAAAAGAGTATAGAAAGAGAAGTTTCACGCTTGATCATTAAATCTCAAAATTTAGCCCTTTATAGCCCCATGCAAGAAAGCCATTTTGGTTTGGGGTTTGCTAGCTATACGCATTTCACTTCGCCCATTAGACGATACAGCGATCTAGCCTTACACAGGCTTTTAAAAGAATTATTGTTCCATCAGGCTAAAGGCTGTTCGTATTTGTTAGAAGAAACGCCTGAATTATGCACTGAATTGAACGCTTTACAGAAAAAGGCCGCTTTGATTGAAAGGGATTTCATCAAGCGCAAATTCGCCCGCTTGGCTTTAGAGTTTTTAGAAAAAGAGTTTTTGGGCGTTGTTTTAGAGGTTAAAGATTGGGTGGTGGTGGGGTTAAAAGAATTTATAGGGCTTAAAGTTTTAGTCAAAACGAACAAGGTTTTTAAGCCTTTAGAAAAGGTGCGCGTTACAATCACGCATGCGGATTTGATTTTAGGGCAAGTTAGAGGCGAAATCACAGAAAGGATTAAAGAGCATGTATCGTAAAGATTTGGACCATTATTTAAAACAACGACTCCCTAAAGCGGTGTTTTTGTATGGGGAGTTTGATTTTTTTATCCATTATTATATTCAAACGATTAGTTCGCTTTTTAAGCTCAGTAACCCTGACACAGAAACTTCGCTTTTTTATGCGAGCGATTATGAAAAAAGCCAGATTGCGACCCTTTTAGAGCAGGATTCTTTATTTGGAGGGAGCAGTTTAGTCATTTTAAAACTGGATTTTGCGCTGCATAAGAAATTTAAGGAAAATGATATCAATCTTTTTTTAAAAGCTTTAGAGCGGCCTAGCCATAACAGGCTTATCATAGGGCTTTATAATGCTAAAAGCGACACCACCAAATACAAATACACTAGCGAAATTATCGTTAAATCTTTTCAAAAAAGCCCCTTGAAAGATGAAGCGATCTGCGTGCGCTTTTTTACCCCTAAAACTTGGGAGAGTTTGAAATTCTTACAAGAAAGGGCTAATCTTTTACATTTAGACATCAGCGGCCATCTTTTAAACGCTCTTTTTGAAATTAATAACGAAGATTTAGGCGTTTCGTTTAATGATTTAGATAAGCTAGCGATTCTAAATGCACCCATCACTTTAGAAGACATTCAAGAATTAAGCTCCAATGCGGGGGATATGGATTTGCAAAAGCTCATTTTAGGGCTTTTTTTGAAAAAAAGCGTGCTTGATATTTATGATTATTTGTTAAAAGAGGGCAAAAAGGATGCGGATATTTTAAGGGGGTTAGAGCGGTATTTTTACCAGCTTTTTTTATTTTTCGCCCACATTAAAACAACCGGTTTAATGGACGCTAAAGAGGTTTTAGGCTACGCTCCTCCTAAAGAAATTGCTGAAAATTACGCTAAAAACGCCCTGCGTTTGAAAGAAGCCGGCTATAAGAGGGTTTTTGAAATTTTTAGGTTATGGCACATTCAAAGCATGCAAGGGCAAAAGGAATTGGGCTTTTTGTATTTGACCCCCATTCAAAAAATCATTAACCCTTAAAAAATGCCTAAGGCGTTTTTCGTTTTGAGTTTTAATATTTCAATAAAACTAAATTTAATCCAAAAACAAGCGAAAGCAAGGTATAATCGAAAGTTTTTTAGACCTTGCTCTTTTTTAGTAAAAAAAGGGCTATATAACCACAAGGAGAATGGATGAGGCATTATGAAACAATGTTTATTCTCAAACCTACTTTAGTAGAAGAAGAGATTAAATCCAAAATTGAATTTTATAAAGAAGTGATCACTAAGCATCACGGCGTGATTGAAACGAGCCTGGATATGGGCATGCGTAATTTGGCTTATGAAATCAAAAAGCACAAAAGAGGCTATTATTATGTGGCGTATTTCAAAGCAGAGCCGTCCATGATTTTAGAGCTTGAACGATTGTATCGCATCAATGAAGACGTGTTGCGTTTCATTGTGATCAAATACGAAAGCAAAAAAGAGGTAGAAGCGTGGCATGCGTTAGTGGATAGGGCTAATAAAAAGCCACCACACGCTAAAGAAAAACACGAAAAAACCGAACACACGCATTCTCACCACACAGAGGAAGCAGAAAGCGTAGGATCTCATAGCGAATAAGGGCTTATCATGTTTAATAAAGTGATTATGGTAGGGCGTTTGACTAGGAATGTGGAGTTGAAATATTTACCTAGCGGCTCGGCTGTGGCTACAATAGGTTTAGCCACAAGCAGGCGTTTCAAAAAGCAAGACGGCACGCTAGGCGAAGAGGTGTGCTTTATAGATGTGCGTTTGTTTGGGCGAACGGCTGAAATCGCTAACCAGTATTTGAGCAAGGGTTCAAGCGTTTTGATAGAAGGGCGTTTGACTTATGAGAGCTGGATGGATCAAACAGGCAAAAAAAATTCCCGCCACACTATCACAGCGGACTCGTTGCAATTTATGGATAAAAAGTCAGACAATCCCCAAGCGAACGCCATGCAAGATAGCATGACGCATGAGAATTTCAACAACGCTTATCCTGCTAATCATAACGCTCCCAGCCAAGATCCTTTTAACCAAGCCCCAAGTTATGCGCAAAACGCTTACGCTAAAGAGAATTTACAAGCACAGCCGTCCAAGTATCAAAACAGCGTGCCTGAAATCAATATTGATGAAGAAGAAATCCCCTTTTAAGGGTGAAAATTAAGGAGACATTATGGAAAGAAAACGCTATTCAAAACGCTATTGCAAATACACTGAAGCTAAGATCAGCTTTATTGACTATAAAGATTTAGACATGCTCAAGCACACGCTATCAGAGCGCTATAAAATCATGCCAAGGAGGCTGACAGGCAATAGCAAAAAGTGGCAAGAGAGGGTGGAAGTAGCGATCAAAAGAGCCCGCCACATGGCTTTAATCCCCTACATTGTGGATAGGAAAAAGGTCGTGGATAGCCCTTTTAAACAGCACTAAATTTTTTAGGGCTGATAGGGGGCACGCCCTTTTAATCTTGTTTAATCTTGTTTAATCTTGTTTAATCTTGTTTAATCTTGTTTAATCTTGTTTAATCTTGTTTAATCTTGTTTAATCTTGTTTAATCTTGTTTAATCTTGTTTAATCTTGTTTAATCTTGTTTAATCTTGTTTAATCTTATTTAATCTTATTTAATCTTATTTAATCTTATTTAATCTTATTTAATCTTGGCCTGGCTTTTATGGGGTGCTAGCGGTAAAAACGATAAAAATCCCCCTTAAAACCACCCAAGCAGAAATCCCAAATATCTCTAGTGTTTGGGTGCTTCATGATAAAATGAAAAAGCTTGATTTTAGCGGTGGTTTCTTAAGCGTTATTAGGACATTAGTGGGAATGTTATTTTAAAATGCCCCCTTAAGAGTCTTGTAGCCAAATCCAAAACGATCCCACCAAGTAACTAATTTTTACCGCTATCTTTGATTAAAACAAATTTTAAAACCTTTTTAATAATTGAGAATGGTTCCAAACACCCCAAAAACCCTTTTTTTTTTTTTTTTGAAACAACAAAACGCCAAATTAGCGCAAAAATCTTATCAATCCATGCTATATTAACGAAGTCTTGTGATAAGATCTTATTTTTTTAAAAGACTTACCTAACCATTTTAATTTCTCAAGGAGAAAACATGAAAAAACGCATCCTTTCATTAACTTTAGGCTCGCTTTTAGTTTCCACTTTGAGCGCTGAAGACGACGGCTTTTACATGAGTGCGGGCTATCAAATCGGTGAAGCCGCTCAAATGGTAACAAACACCAAAGGCATTCAAGATCTTTCAGATCGTTATGAAAACTTGAGCAACCTTTTAACCCGATACAGCACCCTAAACACCCTTATCAAATTGTCCGCTGACCCGAGTGCGATTAATGCGGTGCGTGAAAATTTGGGCGCGAGCGCGAAGAATTTGATCGGCGATAAAGCCAACTCCCCGGCGTATCAAGCCGTGCTTTTAGCGATTAATGCGGCGGTAGGGTTTTGGAATGTCGTAGGCTATGTGACGCAATGCGGGGGTAATGCCAATGGCCAAGAAAGCACCTCTTCAACCACCATCTTCAACAACGAGCCAGGGTATCGATCCGCTTCCATCACTTGTTCTTTGAACAAATATCATCCTGGATACTACGGCCCTATGAGTATTGAGAATTTTAAAAAGCTTAACGAAGCCTATCAAATCCTCCAAGAGGCTTTAAAAAACGGCTTACCAACGCTCAAAGAAAATAACGGCACGGTCAATGTAACCTACACTTACACTTGTTCAGGGGAAGGCAATAACAACTGCGATGTGCTAGCTAGTAATAGAAACGGCGGAACCAAGACTGAAACCCAAACCATAGACGGCAAAAGCGTGACCACCATGATCAGTTCGAAAGTGGTTGATGCTGGAGCAAGTGGTAATACACAAGGTGTGTCCTACACCGAAATCACTAACAGTCTGAGCGGTGTGCCTGATAGCGCTCAAGCGCTCTTAGCGCAAGCGAGCACGCTCATTAACACCATCAACACGGCATGCCCATATTTCCATGCTAATAATAGTAATGAGGCTAATGCCCCAAAATTCACTACTACTACTGGGAAAATATGCGGCGCTTTTTCAGAAGAAATCAGCGCGATCCAAAAGATGATCACGGACGCGCAAGAGCTAGTTAACCAAACGAGCGTCATCAATAGTAATGAACAATCAACCCCGGTAGGCGGTAGTAACGGCAAGCCTTTCAACCCTTACACAGACGCTAGCTTTGCGCAAGGCATGCTCGCTAACGCTCAAGCCCAAGTCAAAATGCTCAATTTAGCCCATCAAGTGGGGCAAACCATTAACCCTGACAATCTTACCGGGAGTTTTAAAAATTTTGTTACAGGCTTTTTAGCCACATGCAACAACAAATCAACAGCTGGCACTGGTGGCACACAAGGTTCAGCTCCTGGCACAGTGACCACCCAAACTTTCGCTTCCGGTTGCGCCTATGTGGGGCAAACCATAACGAATTTAAAAAACAGCATCGCTCATTTTGGCACTCAAGAGCAGCAAATAGAACAAGCAGAGAATATCGCTGACACTTTGGTGAATTTCAAATCCCGATACAATGAATTAGGGAATACTTACAACAGCATCACCACCGCGCTCTCAAAGGTTCCTAACGCGCAAAGCTTGCAAAATGTGGTGAGCCAAAAGA
>NZ_PHLZ01000049.1:0-2304 GCF_002832345.1 Helicobacter pylori | reverse complement strand
TTCTGCGTAGGGTTATCCACAATCATAGCCACAGCGTTCAGGTGGCTTAAAGCAACCACCAACAACAGAATAAGGGATTTTTTTAAAAAAGTCTTTAACGCTTCCATACCTTATCCTTGAAAAGGCCTATAAATCAGTCTTTGAGCACAAGAAATTTTATTGTCATGCCAACGATACCAATTCTTACCAATCTTTGTGCTTTCACTCCAAATGTTATATTGAGAGCAAAAGCCTTCATTCTGATTGAGGTAGTAATTAGACCAATCAATATAGCCTTGCGATTGTTTAAGATCATTATCCTTGTAATAGCCTTGATGGATTTCTACATACTTCAAATAATCATTACTCAAATGCAATTCGTTTTTTAAAACGCTTTGAGTCCTGTTGATGGTGGTTTGAGTGGTGATAAGATTATAGGTTGTGGGGCTTTCATTATCTTGGGCGGGGCGCAAATAAGGTTGAGTGGTTTGAGTGGTAGTGGTTTTGTAAGTGGCGCTCCAATCGGTGATACTAGGATTAGTATGGAAATATTGCGGTTGGCAACGATTAATTCCATAAGGTTTTTGGCATTGTTCTTTCTCACCATAATTCTTTCTTTCTATCCTAAAATAATGGCTTGTAGTAATATCGCTTAAGACTTTAGAGCTGGACACACCCATTACATAAGGACTAACAACCGCACCACTCTTAATCCCTGCTTCAAAATTACAGGGCGTAACTTCTACCCATTCGCCATTAAGCTTGTTATGGCTTTTTAACATTGTAGGTCTTTTGGCTTCTAATTTAGCGTCATTGTATTCCCATTGACCGCATGCAAATTCTTGATATTGTGAGCTTAATTGGGTAGCAATCCCACGATTTAAAATCTGTTGTTTGTTAGGGTTGCTAGGATCATTGTAATACTGATCTACTATAGGCGTTAAGGTTTGGGTTTTATCATTTTTTTCATACCTAACAATCCTGTCTTGCACCCTTGCATAATCGCTGCAAGGCACAGCGACATGGATTAGATTATCCATCCCACGAAACACGATTTCAGTTTGGAAGGTTTGAGTTTCCCCCATACCATAACCTTTAGCGCTTGTGGTTTGTAAGGTGCATTTGCTGTCATCTTTGTAAAGTTGCATGGCATATTGAGCGCCTTGTAAATCCACACAACCACCGATATTTTGCGTTTTATTTTCCCTATCTACTAGTAGTATTGCGTTTGCTTGATAGCCTTGCCGGCTTCAAAATCGTATCTATAAGCGCATTTAGTGTCATCTCTTAAAGCGTTCATAGAAATACAAGAGCCATCTTTAGCGATAACATCTAGTTTCATCGTGTTGTTAGGGCTTAACTCAGGCGCTTTACAATACTGGCTAGAGTAATTGTTTTCTTGCGAGTTAGGATTAGTGGCACTATTAGAACTACTGCCATTAGTTGGGCTAGTGGTGTTAGTAGGATTATTGGAATTGTTTGTGTCTCCATTACCAAAAGGAATAGGAAAAAGTCCCCCATTCCCTAACCCCCCACCACTTGAGCTATTATTATTAAAATTGTCATACCCTCCTGTGTTATTGTTAGTAGAGCCATGATTAGTGAAATTATTCTCATAACCCCCTACAGAGCCACCGCTTGAAGAGCTAGAGCCATTCACCCCATCCACCCCTAACACGCCATCTGTATCAATACCACTGCCTATTGCATTATTATTTGAATTATTCCCACTGCTCCCATTTATCCCATAGCCATTGCTCCCATTTGCGCCATCTTTACCATTGATAGCGTTATTGTTAGGGCTATTAGGATTGTTATCGTAAGCGGAACTATCAGAGCCATTACTAAAAGGCGTGTTAGCATACATAGGGTCATTGGTAGCGTTAGTTTGAGCGATGTTTTCTAGCTTTTGGTATTCTTTTTCACTAATACCTAAAATCTTAGCCACTTCTTCAGCATTCTCGCCTTTTAAAACAAGGATGGTGGATTTTTTAATCTTGGTGCTAGGAGGTATTTTTAAACTGGTTTTAGCGCTACTAGTCAAAGGAAACGATTGATTATTTCTTAAAAGACTGGTGATTTCTATATCTATGCTGTTAGTTGCATTGTTTCTAAAATAAAACCCATGAGCTTCTACTTTAAACACCCTCTTGCCTAACACCACCCTGCTTTCTATCGCTCCATTAGGCAAATTAGCGTCAATTTCTTTAGTGGTGATAATGCTTAAAGCATAGGCTGGACTGAGCAAACCTAATAAAAACGCTCCTAGAATAAAGCAGAAAAATAAAAAATGGTTATATGGATAAGTTTTCATTTGTTTTTGTT
>NZ_PHLZ01000048.1:0-2756 GCF_002832345.1 Helicobacter pylori | reverse complement strand
GGAATGCGTTGGAGCTCAAACTCTGTAAAATCCCTACTATAGGGACACAGAGTGAGAACCAAACTCTCCCTACGGGCAACATCAGCCTAGGAAGCCCAATCGTCTTTAGCGGTTGGGCACTTCACAAAACTAGAAGTGGTTGTCTTACCACTCCCATTAGCCCCATAAATAAAGTTGATAGAATTTAAATCTTTAAAACTCGCCCCATTTTCATCAAAAGTTGCCACCTTTTTTAATGAGATCTGAGAAATCCCACTGCTTATATTCTGCTGTTGTTTGTCTTTATCGCCCTTACTATTCACACTCACTCCTAATCCACAATATTATCTCAAAGCACACTACAAAAACTAATCTTCTAAATCTTCCTCATCATACCCAAGCTCTAGCGCTTTCACTTGCCCTATCGCATTACCCACAATGCCCTTGATAGAGCCATACATGTTAATCGTGCCCTCAAACACTTTTTCCATTTGTTTTTCCCTGCTTTTCCAAATCCTAGCCATCGCGCGTTTTTCGCTTTCTAAATCCGCTCTCAATTGCTCAAACCCCTCTATAATCGCATTCACTTGCATAGAAAATTCAGAGCTTGTCAAATAATGATAGAGCAGATTCACTTTATCGCCCTTATTTTCCTGACTTTTTTTAGCCAAACCCACTTGAATAACCCCCTCTCTTAACACCGCACTCAACCCCTTAAACTCTTCAAACGAACACACCCACACCCCC
This sequence comes from Helicobacter pylori, assembly GCF_002832345.1. Classification (GTDB taxonomy): domain Bacteria; phylum Campylobacterota; class Campylobacteria; order Campylobacterales; family Helicobacteraceae; genus Helicobacter; species Helicobacter pylori_CP. The sequence continues at coordinate 2,030 of NZ_PHLZ01000048.1, read as the reverse complement.
TCAAATAACCCCATTCTCTCCATCTCTTTAGGCAGCGCTTCACTCACAATGACCCCCACATCAGCCCCAATCTCTCGCATGTCGCTTTTAAGCTTTTCAACCCAAGCTTTTTGGAATTCTTTCGTGCGTTTGCTCTCATAATAAATTTTCCCGCAATTTTGAAATTCCCTGGTATGCACCACTTGAATGCAATCGCCCCCTCTTTGCCCTTTTTTGATTTCTTCAATGCAATCTAAGGGGAATTTTTGCCTCAAAAACTCTTCAATCGCCAATTCTTGCACCTCGCCCTGGAATTGCTGCGAGCTTAACTCCGCCTTTCTTTGAGCGTTTTTCAACTCGTTTCTTAACATTTCTAATTGCTCTTCTTGCTGCTTGAATTTTAATTCATTTTTTTCATGCAAGGCTTTTTCTATTTTTTCCCTTTCTAAATCCAATTTTTCATTCAATTTTTTTTCATTTTCCGCTTTCAATCGGCTCTCTGCTTCGTTATTTTCTCTTTTGAGCCTTTCAATTTCCGCTTCTTTTTGGTGCAATTCTTGGACTTGTTTGGACTTCTCGTCTAATTCTTTTTGCAACAATTCCAAGCCCTTTTGCTGCTCTAAAAAAGCGTTTTTTCTGGCTTCTTCAATGATCTTAGCCCTTTCATCTTGCAAAACTAGTGCACTCGCTTGTTTGACCGCCTCATCAAATTTGGCCTGTTGCTCTTTCTCTCGCTCTTTTAGGGCCTCTTCTTTTTGCTCCAAATTTTTGAAATAGCTTTGATACTGCGCTCTTTTTTCATTCACCTCTTTTTCAAACTCTTTTTGCTGGGCTAAAAACCGGCTTTGATTTTCTAGCTCAATCTGTTTGTATAGCGCTTCACTCACATTAATTGGCTCTTGACACTTGGGGCATGTGATTTGATTTTCTTGCATGGTTTTCCTTTAAGATTTGGTTTTTTATATTTTATAATAGAATGGGATCAATTTAACTTAAGCAGGTTTTATCCAATAAGTTCAGTAAAATAGGGCTTTAAACAAGGCAAAAAATGCCTTTCGCATAAAAACTACATTATAGATGAGGAAAATGAAGCAATTGAGATAATGATTGATCAGTTGCAAGTTGTCCCAAAAGCGCAAGTTTTAGAGAACAATACGATGGGAAGAAGTCTTGCATTAGCATTACAAAAGGCGTCTATCCCAAGACCCATATCGGTGCATAGAGTGCCACTCATCAATCATTTTTTAGAACAAGTTATTTTACAAAGCCAATCTGATGAAAACAAAAGTATAAAACCAATTGCTTTTGGAAGTGTTATCAAACTCAACCCACATAATGAAAATCCCCTATTACAACCCCACAGTGCATTTATTGCGCCCAATTCCATTATTCAGGCATGCGCCTAGTTGCCCCCTATGAAAAACGATTCTATTATTTTTGAGTTATTGCATTGCATTGGTTTTCAAGCACGCAATTTTGAATACCAACAACTTGTTCAATTAGATCCGAAAGAAATTAAACCCCAAATCCTTGAGCGTTTAAAACTCTAAAATACAGGGTGTTAAAAAATCAAAAATAATCCCCCACCCCCTTATGCATTTCACAAAAAATAAAACTTAACACGCAAAAAAATCCAAAACAACCAACAAACAAGCAAGAAATAAAGGATAAGATAAAGATAAGGCTTAAAAAAATAAAACCCAACGACCAAACCCCCTTAAAAATAACAAACCCACTAAACATTAAGAAGCAAGAAAAACTAAAAACATGAAACCAAACATTAAAGCATAAGAATTAAAACGCAATAAGTAAGGAATAAGAAATTAAAACCCAAGAAGTAACAAGTAAAACTCCAACACAACAACCACAAACCATAAGCAGTAAAAAACAAAAACAAGCGATTAAAATCAAACAAGCAAGAAATAAGATCTAAGAAACCAACACAAGCAAACTAAACACATTAAACATTAAATATAAAGACACTAACAACTAAAAATATAAGCATTAAGAAATAACAAACAATAAGCAAGCAAATATTAAAAACAATCAAG
>NZ_PHLZ01000047.1:0-2800 GCF_002832345.1 Helicobacter pylori | reverse complement strand
GTTTGATGACTGTTGTATTTATGGACGATTTGTTATTGTGAGTTTTGAAATGGGTGAGGGAAGTAGAAAAGATTAACTTTGAGTGAATGAATCTTGCATGAAATCCCTTAATGAAAAAGTGAGAAAATTATAGCGTAAAGTTTTGAGATTAATATTAAGGGTGTAAGCGAACAATTAAATTAAAATCAAATAAAGTTTTAGTTTTAATATTTAATGGAATAAAACCCTTAAAATCAAAAAGCGCTTCTTTTTCTTTGCTATAATCAATCTCAAAAAACCAACTTTTTTAAAACAAAGGAATGATTATGCAAGAGATTTTTTTATGTTCTATTTCCAATGTGCGCAGTGGGGATTGTAAGGAAAATTGCGCTTATTGCACGCAAAGCTCACACCACCAAGGGGCGATCAAGCGCTATAAATTTAAAGATGAAAAAGTGGTTTTACAAGAGGCTAGAGCGTTAAGGGAGTTAGGGGCTTTAGGGTTTTGTCTGGTTACTTCAGGGCGCGAATTAGACGATGAAAAATGCGAATACATCGCCAAATTAGCTAAAGCCATCAACAAAGAAGAATTGGGCTTGCATCTAATCGCATGCTGCGGGCGCGCGGATTTGGAGCAACTAGAGTTTCTAAGAGATGCGGGCATTCACAGCTATAACCATAATTTAGAGACTTCGCAAAATTTCTTCCCTAAGATTTGTTCCACGCACACATGGGAAGAAAGGTTTATCACATGCGAAAACGCTTTAAGGGCGGGGTTAGGCTTGTGCAGCGGGGGGATTTTTGGGCTTAATGAAAGCTGGGAAGATCGAATTGAAATGCTCAGGGCGCTAGCTTCGCTCTCCCCGCACACCACGCCGATTAATTTTTTCATTAAAAACCCGGTATTGCCCATTGATGCAGAGACTTTAAGCGCGGATGAAGCTCTAGAATGCGTGCTTTTGGCTAAAGAGTTTTTGCCTAACGCTAGGCTTATGGTGGCTGGGGGGCGTGAAGTGGTGTTTAAAGATAACGACAAACAGGAAGCCAAGCTTTTTGAATACGGCATCAATGCGGTGGTGTTAGGGGACTATTTGACCACCAAAGGCAAAGCCCCTAAAAAAGATATAGAAAAACTGCTCTCTTATGGCTTGACAATGGCGACAAGCTGTCATTAATGAGGGAATTTTTTAAAAGCGTTAGAGGGTTTTTGCGCCTTCTTAGAATGATTTTCCCCAAGCGCTTGAAAAACGCCTTTTTGGGGTTAAGCGAATTGTTTTACTACGCTTCCAGTTTGAGTTTTTATACAATTTTGTCTTTATCGCCTATTTTGTTGTTTGTGTTCAGTCTTTTTGTGTCTCATTACTTGCAAGCGCACAGCGGTGAAATGGAAGCCTTGATTTTCCCTAACACTCCTAAACTCATTGGCGCGATTAAGGATTTTTTAGAAAATTTTAAAAAAACAGACATGACCTTAGGCACGCTTGAAGAGGTGTCTATTGTGGTGGCGTTGGTGCTTTTTTGTGAAAACTACCGCTCCATCGCATCAAAAATTTTTGATGCAAAGCCCAGAGATTATGCGCATTTTAAGGGTAAAGAAATCTTTTTATTTTGGGGTTTTGGCACGACTTTAGTGTTTTTATTCGCTCTGCCTTTAGTGGTGTTTTTTGATATTAAGATCCAAGTGTTTTTTGAAGATAAAGATTCAAGCTTGTTACATGTTTTAAGATGGATAGGCACTTACGCGTTTTTTTTGATCCTTTTTACCATTCCCACGAATAAGGTGTTTAAACATTATTTTTGGGTGTTTTTATGGGTGTTTTTTACAAGCGTTTCTTGGCATGTGTTAAAATGGGCTTTCACTTATTATGTGTTATACAACCGCACTTACCATGAGCTTTATGGGAGCGTTTCTATTTTGTGGTTTTTGATGAGCTGGGTGTATGTGAGCTGGCTTGTGATTTTAATTGGCATGTATGGGTGCAAGGTGTGTGATGCATTCGATCCTAAAGAAGTGTTTAAGAAATTTTTAGGCTTTTTTAAAAAAGAAACTTGATGAAAAAGTTTTCTTTTAGATCGGTTCTAAAAATCTAAAACACAAAAACCATAAAACCCCCCCAAATCAACCCAACCCAAAAAAGTTAAAAACAAAAGAAATAAAAAAGCAACACCAGCAAAGAATAAAGAATAAAACATTAAAAGAATAAAAATCTGAAACGCTAGAAGCGTTTTTTACAATCAAACCAAAGAGATTAGTTGTAAGCGATAACTTTTTAAAGAATAAAACTTTCTAAAAACATTTCTTAGCGCTCTTTAGAATTTAAGTGCAGTTTAGGGATTTTAAAAAACTTCATAAACTTCCTTTTAAAAGAAGCTTAGATAAGAGTTCTATAAATAATTACATTCTCTAAAGAATAAAACTTTTTTCTTAAATCCATGTTTAATTGGTGCGGACTCTTTCCAAAGATATTAAACTTTTTAAAAAATTGGATTTTAGATCTTATGTTATGATTTTAAGTTTTATTTTATCGCTTCAGGTTTTATGTTATGATTAAATTTTATTTTGTTTTCAAACTCGTTTTCTTAAAACCCTAAAACCTTTGAATAAAAACCCAAAAAACTAAAAAATACCGACACTATATAAAAACAAGCTTCTTAAACAAATAAAACATACCAATGCGTGTTATAAAACCATTAAAAACAATAAAAAAACTTAAACAAAATAAGCAAACAAAAACCTTTGAATAAAACATTAACCACCAAACAAACCAAACAAACAAAAACAAGCAATCAATAATGAAATTAAATAAAAAGCAAGACTAAA
>NZ_PHLZ01000046.1:0-2884 GCF_002832345.1 Helicobacter pylori | reverse complement strand
TTTATTTAGCATCTTAGATAATGGCGATATTGCCATAAGCAACCCTGCTGAAGAATCAGGCAAGGCCAATGAAATACAAGAGCCACTCCCTTATGTCGTGAAAACGCAAATCAATAAAGCAAGCATGATTTCTAGAAATCCTATTGAATGGGCAAAGTATTTAAGCTTTGAAAAACGAGTCTATAAGGATAATAGTAAAGAAGATGTCAATTTCTTTGCTAATGGTGAGATAAAAGAAAGTTCTCGTGTTTATGAAGCGAATAAGGAAGGGTTTGAAAGGTGCATCACTAAAAGATACGATCTGATTGATAGAAATAGAGAATTTTTTCCAAGAGAAATTGAAATTCTAACCCACACAAACAGCTTAGAAGAATTGAAAGAGCAAGGTTTAGAAATCCAATTGACCCACCATAATGAAACGCATAAGAAAACCTTAGAAAATGGCAATGAAATCGCTAAAGAATACGACTATCTTAAAGATATTTACCAAGAAGTAGAAAGAACAAAAGATGGTAAATTGGTAAGAGAAATAATCCCCAGTATTTCTAGCGCTGAGTGTTTTAAGCTCTATAACAAACTGCCTTTTGAATCAATAAACAATGAAAATACTAAATTGAATACTAACGACAATGAAGAAGTTAAAAAACTAGAATTTGAATTAGCTAAAGAAGCGCATGCTTTAATCCTAGAGCAACAATTGCTTTCAGCAACAGATTATTATTCTTGGATAGATAAAGATGATTATGCATCTTTTGCTTGGAAAATGCATAGGCTTATCAATGAAAATAAACTCAAAGAAAACCATCTCAGCGCCGATAACGCTAATAAAATTAAGCAATTTTTCTTTAATAATGGTTTTATTTTAGGCTGGACTAAAGAAGAGATAGGCGCTATGCAAGAAAACAGAGATTATTCTTTAAGAAGCGCTCTTTTAAGTTTGGAAGAAATCGCTCAAGCAAAAATTGAATTGCAAAAATACTATGAAAGCGTTTATGTTAATGGCGATGGGAATAAAAGAGAAATCAAGCCTTTTAAAGAAATTTTAAGAGACATCAACAATTTTGAAAAAGCTTATAAGGAGCGTTATGACAAATTGGTAAGCTTGAATGCAGCAATCATTCAAGCTAAAGAGGGTGGTAATGAGTGGCAAAATTCTAACGCAAATAACAATAACCCTATTAACAATACAATAGAGACTAATACTTCTAACAATATTATTCAAAATAATGATAATAATCATCCCAATTTAAGCGTTGCTGATTTAGAATTAGAGCAACAAAATTTAGGAGAACCAAATGGAAAAGAAAGAACAAATCGCGCAGATGAGCCGAGCAGAGCTAGAGCAGGAATTCCGCAAGAAATTCACCGCAGAAGCGAACCTAGAGGACAGCAAGAGAGAGTGGAGCGATCGAGTGATGGAGAACTTTCACACCAAGACCCTAGTTTATTTATTGAGCCTAGAGAGCAGGGAGGAACAAGAGGAATTTATAGATCTAGCGACCAACAGGCAGTTTCAGAAAAATCCCATAGAGAGCGAGATAGAATACATGAACATGCATCTAGAGGAGATGGAATATCAGCAAGAGCGGATGCAAAAGCAAATAGCAATGGAGCGTCAAGTCAAGCAAGCCGAATGGAAAATGGAGCAAGAAGCGAAGAAAAGGGGGATTATCCCAGCGATGAGAGAGGAGTATCACAGACACCGCAATCCCCATCTCATCAACAAAATAGCTCCAGAGATTTGGGGCTTTCTCTCTCTAGAGAACAGCCAGGACAGACTGGACGCTTACGCCTTTTTGATCATGGACAGATGGGCTCATTATTTCCCACAGACCATGAAAACCAAAGATCACAGAACAATAGGGAGCTTGATAAAAGCAGTGATAGAGCAAACGAAAATGGAGACAAAAGCCCTAGACAGAATGGGAGCGCAAATCAAGAGGGCGCAAGGAGTGAGCGATATGGAATTGCTCAAGGAAGCTCAAATCAATCAGTATTATTACCTGCTCAAAGCCGATCACATCATGCAGGACTCAGCGCACCAAATGGACTTAGAGACCTTGAAGAAAACAGGGATCAAGAGGGAAGACTTTTATCAAATTTAGACCATTTAGAAAGCTTGCTTAACGCTATTAGAAACAACACCATAGCGAGTGAGCCTGACTTTAGATCCAGGCTCTTAGAAGCTATTTACCACAACGAGCCTTTAAAGGATAGCATCGTGGGGGCACAACTCCTTAAAGACCCTACGACTAAAATCTTCTATGATAAATTCCAATTAAAGATCAGCCCTAAAAAAGTCTTAGAGATTTTAGAAAATCGCCTTAAAAAATCCATTGACACAACAAATGAAGCCTTAAACGCATCCAACGCTCTAGATAGTCAAGCCATCGATAAAAACGCTATCTCTAATAGCGTAGGATTAAATCCCACACAAGAGAGTGAAATAACAAATAATAGCGTAGAGTTGAATAACGCTCAAGAACAAACCGCGCAAGAGCAAGACATGCAAGAAAACGCGCCAACCACGCTAAAACAAGAAACACAAGAGCAAGAAACACCAACCACGCCAACCATCCCCCTTAATCCTAAAATAGATTTTAAACCGAGCGAAGAAGTTTTAATTAAGGGAGCTAAAACTCGCTATAAGGCTAACATTAAAGCCATTGAGCTTTTAAAAGAACTGCAAGCCAAACAAGAGATCTTAAAAGGCGGTTATTACGCTACTTTAAAAGAGCAAGAAATCCTAGCGCAATTTAGCGGATGGGGTGGGTTAGAAAGTTGCTTTAAAAAGGATCAACACCCTGAAGAATTTAAAGAATTAAAAGCCTTACTCACCAAAGATGAATTCAGAAGAGCTTATTTGAGCGCAAGAGACGCTTAC
>NZ_PHLZ01000045.1:0-2908 GCF_002832345.1 Helicobacter pylori | reverse complement strand
CATGCTTGCTTTATTGATTTGCGTTTTCACGACATAAGGGAGTGGCTCTTGTATTTCATTGGCCTTGCCTGATTCTTCAGCAGGGTTGCTTATGGCAATATCGCCATTATCTAAGATGCTAAATAAATTCGGTTGTGGGTTTTTAGCTTTCTTTTTTTTGCATGTGTAATCCTTTAGAGTAGGTTTTTATAATTAAGGCATAAGTTTAGTAACTAAAACATACGGATTTTTAGAATAAAAATCTTTAAAAAACCCGTATTGTTTAGTTTTTAAAAATATGGTTATATTTAAAAAATTTTTATTTTTAGGGGTTTTATATGAACCAAAATACAGAGCAAGTATCACAAAACAAGGGACTAAATGAGTTTGAAAGAGCTAAGATTTATTACACAAAAAAAGTTGCAGACAATCTCTTGTTTATAGCAAACCCAAGCAATAAAGTGGAAGCGCCTTATAAAAGTGGTGCTAAATTAGAAAAGATGGGTATTAGTAAAGATGATTACAAACAAAGCATAGCTCAAAATAGTCGTAATTTTTGCGCTTACTCAGGCGCTCCTTATAACAATGTAAATGATCTTAACCTTGATTTAGAAAAGGCTATACATAACTATAATTCAAGTGCATGGATAGGGCTTAGTGATGCTGCAATTAAACTAGAAATAGAGAAACTTACCAATGAAGAACCACAAAAAGCTAATGGACTTAGAAACGCTTTAAGAGAAATTAAAAACAATGAGCCTTGCGTAGAAGTTATGTTCATCAAACACTCAAAAGATAAAATTCTAAGAAATGAAAACAACGAGATTATTTATGCAAAAAACAATCAAGGCGAATACATTCTAAATGCTAAGGGCGAAAAAATCCCCTTGTATGAAACTCAAGAAAAAACTAACTCAATGGGTGAGACTTATTTTGAAAGAGTGCAAGAAAAATGCGAACCTTATGTAAAAATTGAAAAGTTATATAATTTAGAAGCGTTTTCTAAATATTTAAGCGAACAACAAATGGATAATTTCGTTGAAAACCTAAAACCCCTTAATAACGCTCATTTTGAGAAATCTACAAACGCCATGATAAGACTAGAACATGATAAAGATTATCCTATGGAAAAACGAGCCACTTCTAATCTTGTATTAAAAGATGTCAAAGATAGGATTTTAAACGATATAGATAAAAACAATGCTTTTAGTGATGAACAAAAAAGCGCTTATAAAAACAATATTGATAAATTGTTTGAAACTATTAATGACTATTGCACGATTAAAAACGAAAAATACCAACAAATCTTTTTTGAAAATCAAAAACAAAACCAAACGCAAAAGCAAGTAGATCAATACTCTACAATGGAGTTTTAAATGTTATTTGATAGTTTATTTTCCATCAATGAGCAACAAAAAGCAAAAGCTTGGAGTGATTTTTTTAAAGAGCTAAAAAAAGATATGAAAGAAATTTATAATAAATTTGGAGGCAATGCAGAATGGACAACTTTTTTAACTAGGTTTTCTAATGATTTAAGCCGTGCGTCTAATTATGCAGAATTTGAAACTTTACAATCTATCTATTCTAAAGAGCTTGAAGAGTTACAACAAACAATCACGACAGACAAAACGCAACAGCAACTTTTAGAACAAGATAATATTGATTTTGAATTGCAAAGTGCTTTACAAAATGACTTAAAAGATTTAGAACATTTAAGTGATAATCAAAACAAAGACGATGAAGAGCAAACCATTCAGAAGTCTTTTGAACAAGATTTAGAGGATTTACAAAATGATAAGTTTAACTTGGAGATAAAAGAGTTTATCAACAAACAAGACGATAAAAATTATCAAAATAAAGAACAATTAAACACAGAAACAAAGGAAAACATTAGGGAAAATTCTAAAAATTCTCATTTGATACCTATAACAAATTTAAAAAATTTTTTACATAACAGAAGAGAAAATTTTAAGGCTACACAACAAGATTTACCGAGTGAAAAACAAAAAAAATACTCTGATAAATTATTCAAAAAAGAGCTTTTAGAATACGCTAAACACAATATGAGCGCCAAAGAATTGCAAGTTTTAGCCATGCTGGTTAATAAAAAACCAAGTGCTATGAAGACAAAGCACAAAGAATTTTTAAATGAAGTTTTAATGACAGCTCTAATCAATAATAAAAATTTAAAAGAAAATGACCCCATAAAACTTGCCCTAACTTACAATATTCAAAATTCAAAAGCTAATCAAACTCCTTATGGCATTTTTAACGATCAAAAAGAAAATCATATTCCCCCACTCAATGAAGAGCAACATAAAATCTTACAAAACGCTATTGCCAATAACGAAATAGATAAGAGAGCTTTGGGCGTTTGGAAGTTTAATGGCGAAAATCAAAATAATTTAACCCAAAATAATGCTAATGTTAATGATATGGTTAAAAATACTACTAATGATAATCTAATTAAAGACAATAATATTAAACAAAATAACATTATTGACAATAATAATGTAAAAAATAACAATGATTTGTCTTTTTTAGATGATGAACCTATTGATTTTAATCAAGGTAATCATTCTGTTGATTTTAATAGTAAAAAATCTGTAAAAAATAACACTGAGAAAAAGCCATTAAGTCCTAAACTACAAGCTTTTGAAAATAAATCAAAGCAAAACATACAAAACGCATTAACAAAGTCTAAAGAATTAAAAAATAATCAAAGCTTAGCAAATGATGGCGTGTCTATACCTATGGAGATGAGTTTTTGAAAATAAACCCCAACAAAAGCTTTAATAAAGGAACAAAAACAAATGAAAACTTATCCATATAACCATTTTTTATTTTTCTGCTTTATTCTAGGAGCGTTTTTATTAGGTTTGCTCAGTCCAGCCTATGCTTTAAGCATTATCACCACTAAAGAAATTGA
>NZ_PHLZ01000044.1:0-3440 GCF_002832345.1 Helicobacter pylori | reverse complement strand
AAATGCTTGTGAATTTTTTATTTGAGTTAGCTAAACAAAGAAAGATTAATTCAATGGCAAAATATGTAATGTATATTAGGCAATTTTTTGATTACTTGGATAGGACTAAACATTATGAATTTTATTTTAGTCTTAAAAATATAGCCTTTGCTAAACACAAGGATAATTTGCCTAAACATCTAAATTCAAAAGATTTAAAATCTTTTATATATACTCTTATAAACTATAGAACTAGAAGCAGTTATGAAAAGAGAAATAAGTGTATTTTGCTCTTAATTATTTTGGGTGGTTTGAGAAAATCTGAGGTTTTTAATTTAGAATTGAGAAATATTGTTTTAGAAAAAGAGCATTATATCTTGCTTATAAAAGGCAAAAACAATAAAGAGCGAAAAGCGTTCATTAAACGAGAAATGCTAGAAAAATCTTTAGATGAGTGGTTGGGTGATAGCAAACGATTGAGTAGTTTTAATGGGCGTTTTGTATTTAAGAAGTCTTTATCTAACTATACTCAAAAGCATTGTTCAATCAGTAATTTTGTGTTAAAGATTTTTATGTTGAGTGGTATTGAAAATTTTAAACAATATGGCACAGGATTGCACCTATTTAGGCATAGTTTTGCCACTTTAGTCTATGCTAAGAGTAGGGATATTGTTTTGACTTCAAGAGCATTAGGGCATCAGTCCTTAAGCTCCACAAAAATCTACATTCACACCGCACAAGAATATAATAAACAAGTAGCAAGCATTTTTGATAATTTGTTGAGTGAGTGAAAGATGGTTAATTCCTCATTCAAAAGTTCTTTAAAAGGTTGTTTTTTGATGTTTTTTGCAGTTTATCTCGTTGCTTTAGAACCAACATTAACAAAACCAACTGAAGTTCTTATATTTTCAGGCTGAGAGGCTCTGTTTTTGATGTTATTTACAGCATTGCCTATTGCACCTTCTGTTTTCACAAGAAAATTACCAGTTCCTACAGAAGCCCCTTTAACGCCACCGCTTACTGCACTACCTATATTACTAGCAAAGCTTAAAAAACTTTGCGACCCAGCTTTTAAGAAGTTAGCTAAATCAACCGAGCCACCTTGTGTTCCAAAAATGGTATTGATAATATTTGGAATATTGCTAATTAAAGCTGAAGTAATCGCTGAAATGATAATAATGCCGATAGTTTCTATGATATTTTGAGTAGGGTTAAATAATTCTAACCCAATAGAGTTTAGCATGGCAAATAAAAATACAAGAGGTGCATAAAAGGTTAGAGAAAAGACTTTTTTAATGTAAGAAAAGAAAAATCCTTGAGTTTGTTTAAAAAATAAACAAGGTGTCATAAAAATAAAGCATAGTAAATAAAAAGTTTTTTCTATAAAAATAATACAAATAAGATAAATTGTTTTAAATATAAGTAATATTTGAAAAAACACAATAGTCACAAAAGATAAAGACTGCATAATGAAAACAAATGGTTTGCTAAAACCTGCGTTATTTTCTCTAAAGCTTTCATAAAAAGCAAAAAGTTGCTTGGTTTGATTTTTTATGATTCCTTGTATATTACCATTAAAACTTATAAAACTTTGATTTGTTTTATTTTGGGATTGATTTGATTGTTGTTGAGCTTTTTTGTAAAAAGTTTTTGTTGTTTCTTCAATGGCATTATTAAGAATGACTGCAGGCGCTTCTACAAAAAACTCTACATATGAATGGAATTTTTTAGGACTATTCAAGGCAAAGTGCATTAAGGATAGAAGAGCAAGAAAAAAAGCAAATTGCGTGAAAGTTTTTATTTCAAAAAATTCATTATTTTTGTATTTTTTTACAGAATATGCAAAAATAAGTATTGTTCCTATAGAAACCATAGCAGGTGCGATTGTTTTTGCAATATTATTGTATTTGTCTTTAAATTCATTAGTGAAATTTTGAAATACGCCTATAATACTACTATAAAGCCCATCAGTAGCCACATTGAGATTATCAGCTGGTATGAAATAAGAAATAATACCAATAGCAAGAGAAATACCACCCCAAACCAAATAAGGCATTATTCATCCCATCCTTGTGTAATATTGTTTTTCATTTGTTCAAACTTTTCTGTTGCTATATTCCCACCTTGTGTCATCATAAAAGATTTTTCAACATCAGGCAATTGTGAAGTGGGTAGTCCAAATTTATTTAAATTTGCTTTAAAAGCTTGACTTGTCTTTTTATTTATTTCTAAAAACTCTTTTTTAACGCTTTCAGGAGGGTTTAAAAATGATGGCATAATGATATTTTGTTGTTTATAATAAGTGTCTGAATAGGCACTTGCCATAAGAGACAGAGTTTGATTCATAAAGTTTAGGTTATTAGCAATATTAAGTAGAATTTGCGTGTTTAACATTTCAAATTTTTGTTTAAAGTCTGCATAGACTTTTGCTTTAGTTTCTTGATTTGTTGCTCCTTTAATCCTTTCTATATACGAATCATTGTCTTTCTCAAAAGTGTTTATCAATCGTTCAATTTCAAGTGTATTACTAAAACAATAATCCTTACCATCAATATTTTGTTTAGAGCAATACCCTTCTTTTGCATAAATAGGATTTTTAACGGAAAGCTCTTGTGTGAAACTTGCACCCCTGTTCTGTAAAGATGAAAAAAGTTTAAAGGTTCTAGCTTGAGCTTCTTTGAATATTTTTAAATCAATTTGTTTTGATTGAGATAAAAAATCTCCATAGCACTGAAAATTTTTTGATATTAGACAAGTTTGTGCTTGAGCTAGGTATTGTTGCTTTTTTATCTCTAAAAGTTCTCGCTCTTTTGTTTTGCAAATAAAGTCTGCTAAAACCCTACCACTTAAACTTGTTGTTATATCTTGAGTGGTTGTAATTTGTGTATTTCCAAGCGCATTAGCTAAATTTTCTAAAGCTTGTCTAGCGGCACTCTTTTCTTTTCCCTTATCGGAGAAAAAAATCTCTTTTGTTTTTGGGTTAATTTTATTCATATCTAATTCAGGGCATTTGCTAGCAATATTTCGTAATAAAAATTTTTCGGCTAGATTGTAGTTTTTAGCGCTTTCTTGTAGAGCGAGAGCGTTTGATTTTACATTCTTGGCAATTTGAGTTGCATTTTCTACTAAACCCATAGGGTTAGGGATATTTAAAATAGAACCATTCATAAACTGATTGGTTTTCAGTAAAATATCATTCACTTTGTTTAGTTGGTTAATGGTTGATTGAGCTTTTTCTATCATATCTTGGTATTTTTTGATTTGGTCAGCCCAATGATTGACCTATTGAACAAAGCGAGACTTGTCTATGGCGTCTTTTGCTTGTTGCCAGATATTCTGCGTAGGGTTATCCACAATCATAGCCACAGCGTTCAGGTGGCTTAAAGCAACCACCAACAACAGAATAAGGGATTTTTTTAAAAAAGTCTTTAACGCTTCCATACCTTATCCTTGAAAAGGCC
>NZ_PHLZ01000043.1:0-3674 GCF_002832345.1 Helicobacter pylori | reverse complement strand
CTTCATTATATTTGCCATTTTCATCAGCCACGCCAATGAATTGAGCCACTTCTTCGCTTCTTTTCGCCACCACATTGATAGGCTTATCCCCATACACTTTAGGCACAAAGTGGGGGTTGTGCTTTAAAATGTCATCATTGGAGACAATATCCGCAAAAGCTCTATACATGGTGCTTAAGCCTTGCACATCGCTAAATTTAGAAAAGCGATTAACCATTTTATAACTTTGAGCGGAAGTGTCTAATTCAAAATCATTCACCACTTCCCCATAAGTCTTAGCCCAATCATCAAAGAATTCTAACCCTCTTTCTTTCAACACATCAGGGGTCAGATAGCGTTGCAAGTGATACATTTCACTCAAGGAATTAGCTATAGGCGTGCCGGTTAAAAACATGATTTTCTTATCGTTTTGATGCAAGTAGCGCGTTTTAATAAACAAATCTCTAGCGCGATTAGAGCCTTGTTGGTTACCAAGCCCTGCAATTTTTTCCATAGAAGTTTCAAAGTCTAGATTTTTGAACAAGTGGGCTTCATCCACAATCAAATTGTCAATCCCCATTTGACTGATATCAATATGAGAGCCTTGTTTTTCTAAAATCGCATCGTATTTAGCGCGGATTTTATCCAACTTGTTTTTAAAGGCTCTTTCATTGGGTTTTTTAGTTTCTCTGGGGTTATTTTTATAAGCTAATTCTTGCCTTTCAAAGTTTTTTTCGGCATTCACTAGCTCTTCTTCTTTCAATTCTTCTATGATTCCTCTAGGGTTAGACAATAATTCCAAATGGGTGTGCGCGATAACCACAGCGTCATAATTGTTGTTAGCGATTTGATTGAATAAAAGCTCTCTTTCTTTTTCAGTGATGTCCTTGCTATCAACGACTAACACATTAGCGTTAGGGTAAGCCTTATAAAATTCATCGCCCCATTGCTTGGTTAAATGGTTAGGCACGGCAATGAGCGTTTTATTCACTAACCCCATGCGTTTTTGTTCCATGCAACTGGCTATAGCGCACAAAGTCTTGCCTGCTCCAACCTGATGGTCTAAACACACCGCCCTGTCTTGGATGGTTCTAAAAATAGCGTTCTTTTGGTGGGGGCGCAAGCTGATATACTGGTTAAAGCCCTCTAGCTCTAATTGCGAGCCATCATAGGTTTTTAAAACAGAGTTGTTGAAAGTGTCATTATAGATTTGCTCTAAATGGGTTCTTCTTGTATAATCCTTATAAACCCAGTCTTTAAAAGCTTCTTTCAATTCTTCTGCTTTTTGTCTGGCGAGATTGCTTTGCTCTTCATCAGTGATAAAGATTTCTTTTTTAGGATCATTAGGATCAACTTGGGCGTATTTAACGCTCAAATCCTTGTTGTTTAAGACTTTATTTAAAAGGCTTTCAAAAGGCACTTTATAAGAATGCGCTTTGTCTTTATGCCTAATACCATAAAGCTCGTTTAATTCATTGTTTCTAATAAAAACTTCATAAGCACCGCTTAGGTGTTCTACTTTGATATATTCTTTGAGATTGCCTAGTTGGTAATCCGTCATTTTATCGCCGTATTGCTTTTCATAATGGTTAGCGCTCAATTCTATTAAAAACTCTTCTAAATACTGAGTGGGTATCCAAGGGCTGTTGACATTAGCCATGATTTCAGTGGCTTTCAAATCTTTAGGGATAATCAGCTCTAAATCTTTCACATTAACCTCTAATCCCTCCACGCCTTGATTGATGGCTTCTTTAACTTCTTTG
The DNA here is from genome assembly GCF_002832345.1 of Helicobacter pylori. Lineage (GTDB taxonomy): Bacteria > Campylobacterota > Campylobacteria > Campylobacterales > Helicobacteraceae > Helicobacter > Helicobacter pylori_CP. Next base: position 1,932 of record NZ_PHLZ01000043.1, on the reverse strand, counting down.
AGTTTTCTTTTCACATTGGCGCTCAAATAATCGTTCGCTAAAATATAGTCGCCATTATCCTTGTGGTCTTTATAGATAAGTTTTTGCTCTAAAAGTTCTTTAATCGTGGTTTCTAAGCTTTGGGCTTTAAAATGATCCCTAATGAAATGCAAGTCCAAACCCCCTTTTTGATTGACACTTGCAATTAATGCCTCTTTAGCGTTAGTGATGATAAGTTCTTTTTTAGGGTTTAAAGTCCTTTCAAAAAAGATTTGAGCTTTTTTGGCTTGAGCTTGCCTTGGCTCTATGTTTTGCATTTTAGCGCTTCTAGGGGTGATTTCTTTTTCAAAGTCTTTTTCTAATCCTAAGACTTTAGCGCCATACAAATCTTGTTTGATGTCCTTGCGGTTTTTGTTTTCATTGAGGTAACCAAATTTCTTGACAAATCCATCATAAACAAGATTGAGTCTAACTCTTTTACTTTCTAGCTCTAAATCAGAGCTTAAGGGGTTTAATTCCGCGCTCGTTAAATCATTCAAAGCGTCTTTAATTTTAAAATAGGCTTTTAGTCGTGAATATTGGACTTTAGAGTTGATTTTAGTGGGTTTTAAAAAGATGCCCATTTCATTATTTTGCTCTAGCTGGCAATAAAGATTATCCCACTTGACTAATTCTCCCCTTTCTAAATTTTTGATAAGCTTTTGAACTTCTTCATAGCGTTCGTTATTGGCATCAATGATGAGAGCGTCTGTTTTAAGGGTAGTCTTATGGTATTGATAGACATCTTTAGGCAATTTTTCTATCGCTTGACTGAGCGCTTGGGATAAATCTAAGCTTTTATCCTCTAAAGCTTGCAACTCGTATTTGTAAATTTGTTCGCCATTTGTTTCAAAGCTATAGCGGGTTTTTTCCAAACTCAAATGCCCTAGAATGTTTTCAGGGTGGTTGATAAAGTATTCATTTAGGGTTTGTTCGTTGAGATTGATATTGTTCTCGCCAACTTTATCCATGAAGTCTTTGATGATCTTATAGTCTTGTTCTTTATAGCCAAAGTTAGCGGTGTCTATTTTTTCATACCAGCGTTGCAATTTTTCTTGTTTGAAACCAAAATGGCTTGCAATCGCATTGACAATCTTAAGTTGATCGCTAGGGATAAAACTATCAAAGCGGTTGTTTTGCAAGGCAAAAACGGTGTCATCATCCAAGTTATTAATGATCTTGTCATAGTAAGGCGTGGCTTTAGTGAAGCTTTGATTGATAGCTTCATCAACGCCTTTTTTAAAAAACACAATGTCGCTAGTTACTTCTGCTCCTGTGCCTTTAAACACGCTATTAGGCAATCTTATCGCTCCTAAAAAAGTGGCGTTTTTTGCGATGTGTTCTCTCATTTTAGGGTTTTTAGCATCCATAAACCAAGAACTCACCACAAACGCTCCTATGCCATCATCTTTCAATTCTTTGATAGCTTTCCCTAAAAAGTAATTATGAACGCTCTCGTTACTCAATTCTTTGTCATAAAAGCTATAGATTTTATGATTGCCATAAGGAGGATTGCCCACAAACGCATCGTATTCTTGATAGAATTGGTGGTTTTCTAAAGCGGTGTTTTGGATGACTTGATTAGGGTAAAGGAATTTAGAAATACTAGCGCTAATAGGATCTAATTCTGTGCCACTAAAGCGGTAATTCTTATCGCTTGGCGCATGAGCGATGAATTTGCCTGTGCCTAAACTGGGTTCAAAGATTTCTTTTTGATGGCTGTCGTTATTAAACCCTAATTGATCTAAACCTTGATAAATGCTATCAATAACTAATTTAGGGGTGTAGTAAGCGTCTCTTGCGCTCAAATAAGCTCTTCTGAATTCATCTTTGGTGAGTAAGGCTTTTAATTCTTTAAATTCTTCAGGGTGTTGATCCTTTTTAAAGCAACTTTCTAACCCACCCCATCCGCTA
>NZ_PHLZ01000042.1:0-3840 GCF_002832345.1 Helicobacter pylori | reverse complement strand
GTATTTAGTGGGGGGGAGTCCTGGGGTGGGGAAATCCACTTTGCTTTTAAAAGTGGCTTCTGGCTTAGCCAAAAACCAGCAAAAGGTTTTGTATGTGAGCGGGGAAGAGAGCTTGAGTCAGATTAAAATGCGCGCCACTAGATTGGATTGCGTAGAAAAAGAATTGTATCTGCTCAATGAAATCAATTGGCCCGTGATTAAGGCGAATATTGAAAGCGAAAATTATTTTGCTTGCGTGATTGATTCCATTCAAACGCTTTATTCGCCAGAGATTTCTTCAGCGCCCGGCTCTATTTCGCAAGTGCGAGAGATCACTTTTGAGCTCATGCGTTTGGCCAAAACAAGAGATATTGCTATTTTTATCATCGGCCATATCACTAAAGAAGGGAGCATCGCAGGGCCTAGAGTGCTAGAGCATATGGTAGATAGCGTGCTGTATTTTGAGGGCGATCCCAGTAGGGAACTAAGGATTTTAAGGAGTTTTAAAAACCGCTTTGGCCCTACGAGTGAAATCGGCTTGTTTGAGATGAAAGAGCAGGGTTTGGTGAGCGCTAAGGAAGCTTCAAGCTTGTTTTTTTCCAAAGAAGAGCCTATGGAGGGGAGTGCGATTACCATCACTTTAGAAGGCTCAAGAGCGTTGATTTTAGAAATCCAAGCGTTGGTGAGCGAGTGCAGTTTCGGAGCGCCCAAACGATTAGCGAACGGGTTTGACACCAACCGCCTTAACATGCTCATCGCTTTGTTAGAAAAAAAACTAGAAATCCCTTTAAACCGCCATGATGTGTTCATTAATGTGAGCGGAGGCATTAAGATTAGCGAGCCGGCTTGCGATTTAGCGGTCATTGCCAGTATCCTTTCAAGCTTTAAAAACAGAAAAATTGACAATAAAACGGCGTTTTTGGGCGAAGTGAGTTTGAATGGTAGGATTTTAGAAGCCCCTAATTTGAACGCTAGATTGAAAGAAATGGAAAATTATGGGTTTTTAAAAGCCATTTTGCCCAAAAAACCCAGTCAAAAAACCTCTATCAAATGCTATGAAGCCAATGTGGTGGGTAAGATTGTTGAGTGGATGTGATGAACTTTTGTTACCTAGTAGAACAAAGCCTTATTGAAATTTAAACTCAATTTAAAGAACAATTGCCATCTTTTTTAGTTATAATGGCGGACACCATTAAAATTAAAACAAAGGTTATTCAATGAAAGTATTATCTTACTTGAAAAATTTTTATCTTTTTTTACTAATAGGAGCGATTATGCAAGCGAATGAAAGCATGGGGGCTAAACACCCTAAAACCGATGAAAGAGTGATTTACTTGGCTGGGGGGTGCTTTTGGGGGCTAGAGGCGTATATGGAGAGGATTTATGGCGTTATAGACGCAAGCTCCGGTTACGCTAATGGCAAGACTTCAAGCACGAATTATGAAAAATTGCATGAGAGCGATCATGCTGAAAGCGTGAAAGTGGTCTATGATCCTAAAAAGATCAGTTTAGACAAGTTGTTGCGTTATTATTTTAAGGTGATTGATCCGGTGAGCGTGAACAAGCAAGGTAATGATGTGGGCAGGCAGTATCGCACAGGGATTTACTATGTCAATAGCACGGATAGAGAAGTGATAGATCACGCCTTAAAAGCGTTACAAAAAGAAGTGAAAGGCAAAATCGCCATTGAGGTAGAGCCGTTAAAAAATTATGTGAGGGCTGAAGAATACCACCAGGATTATTTGAAAAAACACCCCGGTGGCTATTGCCATATTGATTTGAAAAAGGCGGATGAAGTGATTGTGGATGACGATAAATACACCAAACCAAGCGATGAAGTTTTAAAGAAAAAACTCACCAAACTCCAGTATGAGGTGACTCAAAACAAACACACTGAGAAACCTTTTGAAAATGAGTATTACAACAAAGAAGAAGAGGGCATTTATGTGGATATTACCACAGGCGAGCCGTTATTTTCTTCAGCGGATAAATACGACTCCGGTTGCGGATGGCCTAGCTTTTCTAAGCCCATCAATAAAGATGTGGTGAAATACGAAGACGATGAGAGCCTTAACAGGAAACGCATTGAGGTATTGAGCCGTATTGGTAAGGCGCATTTAGGACATGTGTTTAACGACGGGCCTAAAGAATTAGGGGGCTTAAGGTATTGTATCAACAGCGCGGCTTTAAAGTTTATCCCCTTAAAAGACATGGAAAAAGAGGGTTATGGCGAGTTTATCCCTTATATCAAAAAGGGTGAATTGAAAAAATACATCCAAGATAAAAAAACGCATTAAGGGGTAATGACTAAGCCCCCTAATGGGGGTTAAAATGAGGGGGGTTTAAGCGTTTGGGTTTATCTTATGGGTTATTTTAAAAAACGCTAAAATACGCCCTAAATAATTCATTTTTTAATTACCCTTACCTCGAAAATATTCTTTTTTAAGTTTTATGTTTTTGTTCTCATCAAATAAAGATAACTAAAACTTTTTATTTTTTTAAAAATGGGGTTTTTAATTTTATTTTTTGTTTCAAACTCATTTTTTAAGGGGGTAGGGGGTTATCCCATTACAACCCCCAAACTAAACCCCCCTAACCCTAAAGAAGCGCTTTTTTAGAGATTATCGCTTGCTCATGAAAGCTTTTTGATATTAATTTTAAAAATGCCCTTGAGCGTTTTTAGATTTTTACCCCATAATGAGCTTGTGTAAAGTCGCTAAAATGCTTAAAGCATAAATGAGGAGCAACAGGATTTTATGCACCTTTTCATTAGCCAAAGCAATGAGCTTGATGCCAATGCCCACCCCTAAAAACGCTCCAATACCGGTAATCACCCCTGCTTGAACGCTTATATCATCAAGAACCTTCCCGTTATAAAGAGAAATGACCCCAGATAAAGAAGCGAACACCACAAAAAATAGCCCCAAAGGCACGATTTTTTTAGAATCGTATTTCAAAAAATAGCCCAAAAACGGCACCATTAAAATCCCCCCACCCATGCCTAGCGGGATAGAAAAAATGCCGGTAACAAAACCGGCGAGCATCAAAACCCCATGCGTTCTATCCATAGACACAAAAGGGATTGCGCGCTTTTTTTCTGGCGTTTTGTTATTCGCATGCAAATCAAAATGCATTTCTTCAAAATGCTCTGGCTTCTTGTTGCTAGAAAAAGCGTATTTGATAAAGGTGTAGCATACCACCACCACAAACACAGCCATTAAAATTTTATCGTCAATGATTTTTAAGATAAAGCTCCCTAAAATCGCCCCCATTAGCCCTCCAAGCGCGGCAAATGAGCCTTCTCTCAAATCCAATAAGCCCTTTTTGTAATTGATGATAGAGCCGACCACTGAAGAAAAAAGCATTTGCATGAGCGAAATACCCACCGCATGGCTATAGCTAAAATGGGCAAAAATCGCGCTAGGGACGACAATCTCCCCCCCACCAATACCAAAAAACCCAGCGGTGATGCCGGTGAATAGCCCCACAAGAGCCAAAATAAACGCTGTTGATTCTTCCATGAAAAACTCCCTAAATTCTAAATTATTACTTTATCAAAAAAGAGTGATAATCTTTAAAAATTTTTCTTTAATGATTGCAAAAATAGGGTTTTGATCACTTTAATTTTATCGCTTGAGAGCGATTATAAGAGATTATCCAAGATCTCTTTATTTGCTTAATTTAAAAAGGCTTTCAAGCGTTTTTAAACAAACCCCTTTTTTAAAGAGGGTTTTTAGTAAGCAAACACATAATTGAGGAAAAGGCTATACATCCTTCTGTATTCTAGTTTAGCACCCATGAAAGAATAGTAGCTTGTGTTGATCGTAGGGATTTTAAAACCTAGTTCAATGCCATGTTGAG
>NZ_PHLZ01000041.1:0-3926 GCF_002832345.1 Helicobacter pylori | reverse complement strand
TTTTAATCTCGGCAATATCCCCAAGCTTTACTTTTTGCCAAGCTTGATTGAAGCCTTTCAAGCGTTTTCTTTGGCTCAATAGTTCAAAGCTCAAAGCTTTTTTAACGCTTTCTTTTTTAAGAATGAGATTTTTAAGATAAATCTAATCTACAAGATGATTACTCTGTTATTATACCAAAAATCTACAAAACTAACCTTAAAGAATGTTTTTTTTATTAAAGCTCACATTCTTTTTTTCTATTCTTCCCTCTTTTTTTCTTTTTTTTTTTTTTTGAAAGCACTAATACATGATCTAATATTACTTATCAAAAAACAAAAACTTCTTTCCCTTTATTACAATATAATTATGCGGAAAATTTTTCCGCTTTCTGTTTAATTATCGTATTCATGAGAGCTCAAAAGCTTAAAATAATCTTAAATTTTTAGGCTATTTAACAGCATTTTACTTTAAGTCATTTTTGCACTATAAGCTTAAAACTTAAATAATAACGCTTCCTTTTTTAGCTTTTTCCCTCTTTCCATAAAGTTTCTCTATTGTAAATTGGTGCCATTAAAAGCGATACGATAAAAGCGATTAAAGCAACCACAAAAATATAAAAGCTTAAACCATAACTTTGCAAGCTTTCAGGCGCTGCTATGGCTTTTGCGTTTAACCAGCTTGAAAGTTGAGGGGTAAAGCCAGCGGTTATAGCATAGGCTATGTTATAAGCAAAGGAAATCCCGCTAAAACGGATTCTAGCGTTAAACACATCGCTCATGAAAATGGGGCAAAAATTCATAATACCCGCGCAAAAGCAGGCTAAAAAGTATAAAACTATGGTATTGACTAAACTTGGCACGTTAGAATAAAATTCTTTAAAGAATAAAAAGCCAAAAAAACCAAAGGCCGCACTAAAAGCCATACAAACTTTGTGCGGTTTGATTTTATCGGCCAAAAACCCGGTTAAAATAATAGAACTTACAATACCAACAAGTCCTAAAATTTGAAAATAGGTTTTTTCAAAAGGAGTGAAATTAAAATTAGGATGCATGAGGGTAAAATTGGGAACAAAAAGGATAAAAATCAAAATACAAGCGGTTAAAACCCAAGTGATAAGCATGGAGATTGATATACCAAAGAGAGAGTTTTTAAACACCTCTTTAAGCGGGAATTTGACTAAGGCATCGTCCTGCTTCATTTGCTGAAAAACAGGAGTTTCTTCTAAAAAGCGCCTCAAATACACAGAAATGATACCAAAAATCCCTCCAAGCCCAAAGGCAACCCTCCAAGCCCAATCTTCAACAACCGGCTTGTCAAAAACCATATAAATCCCGATATAAACCAAACTCCCAAGCAAGATCCCAGAAACTACGGAAGCGGTTAAAAAACCAATATAAGTGTTTTTTTGGCCTTGCGGGGCATGTTCATGGACAAAAACCCAAGCGCCAGGCAATTCACCACCCACAGCAACGCCTTGACAAATCCTAACAAACACCAAAAAAACAGGAGCTATATAACCAAGATAATGAGCGTTTTTTAGGCTAAGTCCCATGCTATCAACGCCAAAACTCACCAAATCATTAAAAGTTGGCATCAAAGCGAGCGCAAAGGTTGGGATCACCATCAATAAAATAGAGAGCATGAACATGTTTTTACGACCGAATTTATCCCCAAAGTGGGCCATCACTATGCCGCCAAGCGGGCGCGCCAGATAACCTGCAGCAAAGATACCATAAGTGTTGATTTCAGACCAAATAGGGCTGAGCGTGTTCGGGAAAAAGTGTTTGGCAATGATACTCGTAAAGAATACAAAGATAATAAAATCATAAAACTCTAAAGTCCCCCCAAGCGAAGATAACCCTAAGGTTCTTATCTCTTTTTTGCCTAAATGTTTTATTGATTATCCTTTCACTAAGGCTATCGCCCTTTTAATTTTTCATTTTGAAACTAAGATTGATAAAATTAATATAGCTACCTTACACCTTAACGGCATTTTTAGATAACAAGCAGTAAATGAAATTTATTATCGTTCAAAAAGTGAATCATTCTACCTTTTTTATCATTAAACATCACTTAAACGATTTTACATTTTGTTTTACCCGTTTTGTCAAAACGCTTTACCCGATTATATCAGCAAAAAAAACACTCCTATGAAGACTTAGGTAATAACACTTCTTTTAATTTTTTAATGATAGCTTCTTCTCTTGTTTCACGAAATTCCTTTATGTTTTCCCATTCTAATTTTAGGGTAGGGTCAATATAATTTCTTTTTTTATACTCTTCTATGGCTTGCTCATTTTTATATTCTTCTTTGAGCCACACTTCAGGGTCTTTATCCTTTTTGGCACTGTTTTCTGCACCTTCTAAAAGCTGGAGATTGAATAAATAATTCCCCCACTTATAGAAATCTTTATTTAATTTTTTATTTTTATCATTAAACTTGGACTTTGGATAAATATGGTCTATATGAAAAGTGGTGGTTTTATAGTTCAAGTTTGGGTATAAGATTTGTAAAACAGGAAAGACTAAAGCATGGCTACTAGAACACATCATTTCTTCTATAGCATCGTTAGTGATTTTTAAAGGGCATGTTTGGTGTTTGGCTAAATTGTGGTTGAATGATTCAAAGGTTTTCACATCCTTCATGCTATTGGCTATGTTGTTTAATTTTGTATCCGTTGAAGGAGTGAAATAACTCGTGATTTGAGCGTTGCGGACAAATTTTAGGGCTTGTTCCTTATCGTTCTCATTCATTTTTGAATTTAAAAAATAAAAATAGGCTAAACTGGATAAAATATAAGCTGAACCCAGATAGCCCGCATAACCAAAATTTTCTAATAGTTTTGCAGCGTTATAAATGCTTTCTGTAATCTTTTCCCAATTTTCTTCAATCTCTTTGATATTTTTTTTATTAAAATTTTTTAATTCAAAAGTAGTGTCTTTACCAATGAGAAGCAAGCAAGTTTTTAGCACCTGATCTTGCCCCACATTTGGAAAGCCTTTGTCTTTTAAAGCATCTACTAGCTCATTCATTCTTTCTCTAATATCGCTTGAAAAGCTTGCTGTCAAAATAGACATCAATAAATCAGAATAGCTTAACTTAACCCCGCCGCTATTGACACGGATAAAAGTATTTAAAACCTTATTAAGATTTTTTTCTTTTTCTTCAAAAAATGAAATGAGCTGCTTGTTGTGAAAAGCGTCTTTTAGCTTTTCTAGTAAGTCCAATTCATTCTCTTTTAAACCATGTTTTGTTACATAATTTAAAGCACCATTTTCCAACTCTAAAATATCCCCCACCTTAAACCAAAAATGCTTTTCATCGTTTTCAGGCGTTTTGGCATGGAATTCAAACTGGTAATTGTCTTCTGGATTGTCCATGTTTGGCTGGTACTTCAAATTCAAATACAAACGCTTCTCTTCATAAGCGTTATCGTTTCTAGCCCACTTTTTTTTAAGCGTTCTAGTGCCTTTAAGCCCGATATAAAGCGAGGTTAAACGCTGTTGGCCATCTAGGACAATATACAAATCATCACACCTAATTTGTTCAATACGGATTTTTTCATTGTGAGGCTTTCGCTCATCGTAATTTTCAATAAATTTATAGAGTTGGAAATTGAGTTTATCGCTATCTTGTTCATCGCTCTTGGCTATATCCTCTTTTTGTAATTTCCAAAATAAAAAAGAGCCGATAGGATAGCCCCTAAGAATGGAGTCAAAAAGTTGCTCTATCTTTTTTTCATCGGCTTTTTTGAGCCACACGTATTCACGCTGAATGTCAGGCAAAAAATAACGGACATTCAATTCATCTACCACATCTTTAACCACCCAAAGCAGAAATCCCAAATATCTTTAGTGTTTGGGATGAATGCTACCAATTCATGGTATCATATCCCCATACATTCGTATCTAGCGCAGGAAGTGCGCAAAGTTACGCCTTTGGAGA
>NZ_PHLZ01000040.1:0-4514 GCF_002832345.1 Helicobacter pylori | reverse complement strand
AAAACAATAAAAAAACTTAAACAAAATAAGCAAACAAAAACCTTTGAATAAAACATTAACCACCAAACAAACCAAACAAACAAAAACAAGCAATCAATAATGAAATTAAATAAAAAGCAAGACTAAAAAACATTTCCCTATCCCTGCACCGACCTACATTCCCACTCTTGAAAAGAGCAGTATTATCAGCGATGAAGAGCTTGACTTCCAGGTTCGGAATGGTTAACTGGGTAGTTCCTCTTCTCTAAAGGCACAAGGAAAAGGGAGCTAAAGATAAATCGCATTTACCCTTAACTCCCCTTTCTCTTTATAGGGAGCTGTTTTTAACAAAGAAGATCGTTAATAGCCTTTCATTTTAAACCATTGAGATAGTATCTCATTTCCAATTAAAGTTCAATCCTATAAAAGTCTTTATAAAACTCCAACTCTCTTACACTCAGTAAGGCAGTGGTAACTTATCCATGCTCTATTGTCGTTATCTTATCAAAAAGCAAAAAACAAGCCAAACGCTCTATTAGTAGTAGTCAGCTAAACGCATTACTGCGCTCACACATCTACCCTATCAAGCACATAGTCTTTGTGCGAGCTTCAGGGAAAGTTTATCTTGGAGTTGGCTTCCTGCTTAGATGCTTTCAGCAGTTATCACATCCGTGTGTAGCTACCCAGCGATGCTCTTGGCAGAACAACTGGTGCACCAGTGACACGTCCATCCCGGTCCTCTCGTACTAGGGACAGCTCTCCTCAACTTTCCTACGCCCACGGCAGATAGGGACCGAACTGTCTCACGACGTTCTGAACCCAGCTCGCGTACCGCTTTAAATGGCGAACAGCCATACCCTTGGGACCTGCTCCAGCCCCAGGATGCGATGAGCCGACATCGAGGTGCCAAACCTCCCCGTCGATGTGAGCTCTTGGGGGAGATCAGCCTGTTATCCCCGGGGTACCTTTTATCCTTTGAGCGATGGCCCTTCCACACAGAACCACCGGATCACTATGACCGACTTTCGTCTCTGCTTGACTTGTATGTCTTACAGTCAGGCTGGCTTGTGCCATTACACTCAACTTGCGATTTCCAACCGCAATGAGCCAACCTTTGCAAGCCTCCGTTACTTTTTAGGAGGCGACCGCCCCAGTCAAACTACCCACCAAGCATTGTCCTGCCTGTGGATAACACAGGCCAGTTAGCTAACAGAAACATCAAGGGTGGTATCTCAAGGATGGCTCCATAAGAGCCAAAGCCCTTACTTCAAAGCCTCCCACCTATCCTGCGCATGATATTCCCGTTAGCAGTGCTAAGTTGTAGTAAAGGTCCACGGGGTCTTTCCGTCTTGCCGCGGGTAGGAGGAATTTTCACCTCCACTACAATTTCACTGAATCTCTGGTTGAGACAGCTCCCATCTCGTTACGCCATTCATGCAGGTCGGTATTTAACCGACAAGGAATTTCGCTACCTTAGGACCGTTATAGTTACGGCCGCCGTTTACTCGGGCTTCAATTCAACGCTTCATCTTGCGACTGACGCATCCTCTTAACCTTCGAGCACCGGGCAGGCGTCACACCTTATACTTCCTCTTACGAGTTGGCAAAGTGCTGTGTTTTTGGTAAACAGTCGGGAGGGACTCTTTGCTGAGACCACATCGCTGTGGCACACCTTATCGCGAACTTACGGTGCTAGTTTGCAGAGTTCCTTAACCAGAGTTCTTTCACGCGCCTTAGAATACTCATCTCATCTACCTGTGTCGGTTTGCGGTACGGACGACTATGGATATGCTTAGAGGCTTTTCTTGGCACGACGGTATCAGCGATTCTCCCTTTGTCCTAAAAGGACTCAAAGAGCCTGTTTGGGTTTCAAATACAGAGGTGGATTTGCCTTCCCTCCAATCTACGCCCTTAGACTAGCACTTCCATCAGCTAGCTCGCTTAACCCTATGCGTCCCCCCATCACGCTCCACAGTCGGTATTGGAATATTAACCAATTTGCCATCACCTACCCCTTTCGGACTCGGCTTAGGACCCGACTAACCCTACGATGACGACCATCGCGTAGGAAACCTTAGATTTACGGCGGATACAATTCTCATATATCTTATCGTTACTCATTCCTGCATGCTCACTTCATACCGCTCCAGCACTCCTTACCGGTATACCTTCAACGCTGGTATGAACGCTCTTCTACCACTGTGTTTAACACAATCTACAAATTCGGTGTCTATCTTAGCCCCGTTATATTTTCAGCGCATGACCACTAGACCAGTGAGCTGTTACGCTTTCTTTAAAGGATGGCTGCTTCTAAGCCAACCTCCTGGTTGTTTGAGTAGCCACACATCTTTTTCCACTCAGAATAGAACTTAGGGACCTTATTTGGTAGTCTGGGTTGTTCCCCTTTTGACGATTGATTTTATCACCCACCGCCTGACTCCCAAGATACGATAAAAGGTATTCGAAGTTTGATAGGGTTTGGTACCGCGGCGAGCAGCCCTAGCCCAATCAGTGCTCTACCCCCTTTTATTATCACTTGAGGCTATACCTAAATATATTTCGAAGAGAACCAGCTATCACTAAGTTTGTTTGGCCTTTCACCCCTATCCACAGCTCATCCCAACCCGTTTCAATGGGTACGAGTTCAGTCCTCCACGCGCTATTACACGCGTTTCAACTTGGCCATGGATAGATCACTTAGCTTCGGGTCTGCAGCATCTGACTCAAGCGCCCTATTAAGACTCGCTTTCGCTACGGCTTCGCATTCGCTTAACCTTGCCAGATACCACAACTCGCAGGATCATTATGCAAAAGGCAGTCCATCACCCTGATAAATCATAGGGCTCTGAATGATTGTAAGCAGATGGTTTCAGGTTCTATTTCACTCCGCTCACTGCGGTTCTTTTCACCTTTCCCTCACGGTACTTGTTCGCTATCGCTCAAAGAGTAGTATTTAGGGTTGGAGAGTGGTCTCCCCGGCTTCAACCTGGATTTCTCGTGTCCTGGCCTACTCTGGATACTGCTACCTAAAAACGCCTTGTCGCATACAAGGCTATCACTTTCTATGGCTTACCTTTCCAGGTAATTCTGCTAAAGCGTTCTCTTGGATGTTGCAGTCCTCAACCCCGAATGCAAGCACTCGGTTTGCCCTTTTCCCCGTTCGCTCGCCACTACTTAGGGAATCTCGTTGATTTCTTTTCCTCTAGTTACTGAGATGTTTCACTTCACTAGGTTCGCTCTCTATTAAAGAGTAACTAATATCTCTATTAGTTGGGTTGCCCCATTCGGACATCTACGCATCAAAGCTCCTTGACAGCTCCGCATAGCTTATCGCAGTCTAGTACGTCCTTCATCGCCTCTCTTTGGCAAGGCATCCGCCATCTGCTCTTAAAAGCTTGTTTTAAATTTTAAAATATCCTTTAAAACCCGCCCTTTTATAATGAATAACGACAATTGCACGAATATTCTTCAGCGCTACCACTGCCTTAATGAATATAAGACAGAGTTATTGTAGTTTTACTTTACTTTTACATAGGCTATTAACAATATTAAATCAAATAACTTCGTTTTTCTTTAAAAACTTGCTATAATCGCTCTTGAATGTTAAACCCTTAAAGAAGACTAAAAATGCTTGATCCCTAATCTTTTTTAACCGCCAAGTTTTATCAGCTGGTAGGCTTTTTATATTTTAAAGCTTTTTAGCTTTTATGACTTGTTTGAATGGTTTCAATTAAAGAACTTTTTAAAGCTTGTCTTTAAAAACGAAATGTAATTATAGACATGCAATGCTTAAAGTTTGCTTAAAGTTTTTGAGAGTTTGGAAGAAAATTTAGAGTTTGAAAGAAATGGATAAAAATTATTGGAAATGATTGGGGAACTAATTGGAATTAGGGGGGTAGAGAATAAAGCTTTAAGATTAAGCACATCATCATTATAAAATAAAAACACATCATCATTATAAAATAAAAACACATCATTATTAAAAAATTAAACGCATCATTAAAACACATCACTAGATAAAACAAAAAACGCAAAATCAAACACACCATTAACCATTGATTGAATACCGCTAGATACAATGACCCATGTCATCTTTTTTTCAAAAAAGGGGTAGAAATGGCATTCTATCATTCTATCATTCTATCATTCTATCAATCAATCATTCTATCAATCAATCATTCTATCAATCAATCATTCTATCAATCAATCATTCTATCATTCTATCATTCTATCATTCTATCATTCTATCATTCTATCATTCTATCATTCTATCATTCTATCATTCTATCATTCAATCGTTCAATCGTTCAATCGTTCAATCGTTCAATCGTTCAATCGTTCAAGCATTCAAGTAACGCTACCATACTTTTATCGCTTTTATAAAAACCTATTTAAAAATCCCCTATTTTTTATTATTCCCTCTTTTATTCCCCCTTTCATTAACCCGCACCGCATTTTCAAACCATTTGATTCCATAAGCCCCATTTTTAAATCAGTGGGGCTTACAGAGTTAAATTCAAAGGAGAAATGATGGC
>NZ_PHLZ01000004.1:0-90836 GCF_002832345.1 Helicobacter pylori | reverse complement strand
CCAAAGGCGTAACTTTGCGCACTTCCTGCGCTAGATACGAATGTATGGGGATATGATACCATGAATTGGTAGCATTCATCCCAAACACTAAAGATATTTGGGATTTCTGCTTTGGGTGGTTAAAATTCAAGCGATCTTTGACTTCCAAAAAGACTTCATAGAGTTTTTCTAATTTTTGGTATGAAGCGTGCCTTTGCTCTAGCTCGTTTAGTTTTTGGCTCGTTTGGTTGGCTTGGCTTTTTGCATTTGATAGATCTGTATTGAGTTTTTCTTTTTCTGTAGTTAGAGCTTTATTTTTTTCAGCCAGATCTGTTTTTTCTTTAGTTAGATTGTCTTTTTCTGTGGATAACCCGGTGATCTTGTTAGTTAGCTCAACTTTTCCATTTTTTAAAGCTTGCTGAGATTGTTCTAACTCTTTCACTTGCTTTTGTGATGCATTAAGCTGATTAGTTAGATTGTCTTTTTCTGCTGTCAGCTTTTGATTTTTATCAACTAGCTCGGTGGTTTCAATCGGCTCGGTGTATTTCTCGTGGAAATTTTTGAATTTTAAAGCGTCTTTTGGGTTTTCTTGGGTGTCGTTAGAGAATTTTCCAAGCGAAAAGAAAGAGCCTATAAAATGAGAGAGTTTTCTAAGGGGTTCAAAGTCTTCTAATTTAAGATCTTCTAATTTTTTAATGCGATCTTTGAGATCTCTAACACGATTTAAAAGCTCTTCATTATTGGGGGGGGGTGGAAGCGGTGGGATTTGAAATATTTGGTTTTTCTATTTTTTCATTATTCGTATTTTCTACAATATGAGCGCCACTCATAAGAATACCTCCTTTTATATTATTTATATCAGTGTTAAAAAGATTGTTATTGCAATTTGAGAAAACTTAAAATGAGCCTTATTCTCCCCCCCCTTTCGCCCCCTCTAACAAACCCCTAGAATGTAGAATCCCAGTGGTTTAAATTAGAAGAATAAGGGTCAAAAAAGCCCTTAGGCGTGTATTGCGCTTCTTTTTTGGTAGAAGCGTCTTTTGAAGAATGGTCTTTAGGAAGACAAGCGAAACGCTGAGTATCAAAGCTAGAACAACCGCTCAATAACAACGCACCGAGTGTGCCAATCATAATACCATTTTTAATTGTTTTCATTTTATATCCTTTGTTTTGTAAAATTTTTTGTAAATCCGTTTAATTTAAAATCGTTTAATTGAATAAGCTAAACTTTAAATTACACGATGCGAATGTTATAATTTATTTTTAAACGAAAAGTAAATGAAGCTAAAAACAATACAAATTATCACTCAAATTCTTATCATTGTGTAAAAATGCGTGATAAACTCAAACAGATTGGAATGAGAATTAATTACCGCTAGAACAAAATTTAAAATTAAAAAACATTACCAACCCACAAGACTTAAAGCCACCCGCTTAAAACATGCTACAATCAAGCCAAATTCTTAAATAAAAGGTAAGCTCATGCAAAAAATCATTGACGATTCACTAGAATTAGCTAAAAAACTGCAAGATAGTATCAGTAGTCATTTGAGCGAGCAAGAAAAAGCGTTCCACTCTAAAATGCAAAAGCTTTTAAACAACCCTGAAAACAAAGTCATGCTCATAGAACTTATGGATCGGAGTTTCAGATGCTTGGATAATAAAGCCCGCTTTGAAATGATTGAGCATGTTTTAGACAAATACAAAAGCCGTGAGATTTTTTCTCCGTTTGAAAAATTGCTTTTAATGGGGTTTTTAAGCTTTGGGAAAATGCTCCCTGATATGAGCGTGCCTTTCTTTGTCAATAAAATCAGAAGCGACACGAAAGCGATGGTCTTGGATCAAGAAGAAAGCCAATTGAAAGAGCGGATTTTAAAAAGAAAAAATGAAAAAATCATTTTGAACGTGAATTTTATTGGCGAAGAGGTTTTAGGCGAAGAAGAAGCTAATGCGCGTTTTGAAAAATACTCTCAAGCTCTAAAATCCAACTACATCCAATACATTTCCATTAAAATCACGACGATTTTTTCTCAAATCAATATCCTTGATTTTGAATACTCTAAAAAAGAGATTGTCAAACGCTTAGACGCTCTTTACGCTTTGGCTTTAGAAGAAGAAAAAAAGCAAGGCATGCCTAAATTTATTAATTTGGATATGGAGGAATTTAGGGATTTAGAGCTCACGGTGGAGTCGTTTATGGAATCTATCGCTAAATTTGATTTGAACGCTGGTATTGTGTTGCAAGCTTATATCCCTGATTCTTATGAGTATTTGAAAAAACTGCATGCTTTTTCTAAAGAAAGGGTTTTAAAAGGGTTAAAGCCCATTAAAATCCGCTTTGTTAAGGGAGCGAACATGGAGAGCGAAGAGACTATCGCTTCCGTGAAAGACTGGGCGTTACCCACATTTTCTAGTAAGCAAGACACCGACTCTAATTACAATAAAATGCTGGATTTTGTTTTAGAGGGCGATAATTATAAATACATTCATATTGGTGCAGCGAGCCACAATATTTTTGAAATCGCTTATGTCTATACGTGCATCCATGCCCTTAATGACCCTATTGTGTTGGAGCATTTTAGCTTTGAAATGCTAGAGGGCATGAGCTTGCAAGCGAGCCAAGAACTAAAAGAGATGCACAAACTCATTCTTTATGCGCCGGTGTGCGATGAAGCGCATTTTAATAATGCGATCGCTTACTTGGTGAGGAGGTTAGATGAAAACACCTCAAGCGATAATTTCATGAAAGCTTTTTTTAACCTCAAAGTAGGCACGAGCGAATGGAAAGACCAAGAGCAACGCTTTTTAAACAGCCTTAAAGGAATCGCCACTTTAGACAATGCCACCCACAGGACTCAAGACAGAAATGCTAAACAAACCGGGCATACCACCTACCCAAACCACTCCTTTAAAAACGAAAGCGATACCGATTTTATTTTAAAAGCCAACCGAGAGTGGGCTAAAAAAGTACGCGAGAAAATGCATAACGCCCCTATTTTAGAGCTTTACCCAGAAATAGATGGGAGGTTTGAAGATCCTAATCTAACCCCTTTAGAAGTCTTTGATAAGATCCATCATAAAAAAATCGCTAGCGTGCATTTAGCGGATAAGGAAGCGATTTTAAAAGCCCTAGAAGTGGCTAAAAGCGATAAGAGTCATTTCAGTCAAAAAAGCTTCACAGAAATCCATGCTTTATTGAGTCAAACCGCCCAGCTTTTTAGAGAAAGAAGAGGCGATTTAGTAGGGATTTCGGCTTTAGAAGTGGGTAAGACTTTCGCTGAAACGGACGCTGAAGTGAGCGAAGCCATTGACTTTTTAGAGTTTTACCCTTACAGCTTAAGGGTGTTACAAGAGCAAAACACAAAAACCCAATTCACCCCTAAAGGCGTGGGCGTGGTCATCGCTCCATGGAATTTCCCTGTAGGCATTTCTGTAGGCACTATCGCTGCCCCCCTAGCCGCTGGCAATCGGGTGATTTACAAGCCCTCAAGTTTGTCTAGCGTAACCGGCTATAAGCTTTGTGAGTGTTTTTGGGATGCGGGCGTGCCTAGAGATGCACTCATTTACTTGCCCTCTAAAGGGAGCGATATTAGCGAACACCTTTTAAAAGATGAAAGCATCCAGTTTGCCATTTTAACCGGGGGCGAAGACACCGCTTATAAAATGCTCAAAGCTAACCCCACTCTAGCCTTGAGCGCTGAAACGGGCGGTAAAAACGCCACCATTGTGAGCAAAATGGCAGACAGAGATCAAGCGATTAAGAATGTCATCCATTCAGCTTTCAGCAATTCAGGGCAAAAATGCTCTGCCACTTCGCTTTTAGTGTTAGAAAAAGAAGTCTATGAAGATGAGAATTTTAAAAAGACTCTAATAGATGCGACTCTAAGCCTTAGCGTGGGCGATCCTTTTGATTTCAAAAACAAAATTGGTGCTCTAGCGGACAAACCTAACGAAAAAGTCATCAAAGCCATAGATGAATTGAAAAGCTATGAAAATTACGAAATCCCGGCAAGCTTCGTTGATAATAACCCCTATTTGATGAAACCAAGCATCAAATACGGCACTAAAAAAGGCGATTTCACGCACCAAACTGAGCTTTTTACGCCCATTTTATCCGTGATGAAAGCAAAAGATTTAGACGAGGCGATAGAAATAGTCAATTCTACCGGTTACGGGCTGACTAGCGCATTAGAGTCTTTGGACGAAAGGGAGTGGGAATATTATTTGGATCGCATTGAAGCCGGTAATATCTATATCAACAAGCCCACCACAGGAGCGATCGTTTTGCGCCAGCCTTTTGGGGGGATTAAAAAATCCGCTGTGGGGTTTGGGAGAAAGGTGGGCATTTTTAACTATATCACGCAATTTGTGGATATCCGCCAAGAAGAAGAAGATGAAAACGCCCTAAAAAACCCCTTAAGCGAAGTTTTAGAGGGCTTGACTCAAAAAGGCTATGATGAACACACGCATGAGTTGAAGCGCGCGATTTTTATGGCAAAGAGCTACGCTTATCATTACAAGCATGAATTCAGCCAAGCTAAAGACTATGTCAAAATCAGAGGCGAAGACAATCTCTTTTCCTACACTAAAGTTAAAAGCGTGGGCTATCGCATCACCGAAAAGGACACCTTAAGCGACATGTTGGGCGTGGCTTTAGCATGTCTCATTTCTCAAATCCCTTTAACGCTCAGCATAGAAAACGAGCGAGTGAACAAGGATTTAACGTTTTTCTTAGAATGCTTAAAAGCGCTCCAAGCAAACGCCCCTATCGTTTATGAAAGCTTGCAAAAATTTAGCGAGAAGTTGAACGCTTTCAATCGTATCCGTTATCTCAAAAGCGGTTTAGATTTATTGCACGAACAAGCGAGCGCTTTAGGGATGGTTTTAGCCACGACTAAACCCTGCTTGAACGGGCGCTTTGAATTGCTGTATTACCACTTAGAGCGATCGGTTAGCATTTCTTACCATCGTTATGGGAATTTAGGCTCAAGGGTTTTAAGACAACCCACTTGCCACAAATCATGCTGTGCTGAAAAATAAATATTGTATTAAATAAGGAGATCAAAATGGGACATGTTGTTTTAAGCACCCCTATTGTTACGATGTTTGTCGTTTATTCGCTGTTAATGCTCTATATTGGTTTTTATTTTTACAAGCAAAACGAAACGACTGAAGATTATTTCTTAGGCGATCGTTCTATGGGCCCTGTGATTAGCGCTTTGAGCGCGGGAGCGAGTGACATGAGCGGGTGGCTTTTAATGGGATTGCCCGGAGCTTTATATGTGGGGGGCTTAATCAACTCACACATCGCCATAGGCTTGAGTTTGGGTGCGCTCATTAACTGGGTTTTTGTGGCCAAACGCCTACGCATTTATACGAGCGTGATCGCTAATTCCATCACCATTTCAGATTATTTTGAAACGCGCTTTAGCGATGACAAACACATCTTGCGCTTGATTTCAGCTTTTGTGATTTTAATCTTTTTTATTTTTTACATTTCATCAGGGCTGGTGAGTGGGGCTAAGCTCTTTGAAGCGACCTTTGGCATTCAATACACCCACGCTTTAAGCATTGGCACGCTGATTATTGTTTCTTACACCTTTTTAGGGGGGTATAAGGCGGTGTGCTGGACGGATTTGATTCAAGGGCTTTTGATGATGAGCGCTTTAATCGTGGTGCCGATCGTTATGATAATCCAAATTGGCGGGATTGGAGAGGGGATTAAAATCATTAGAGAGATCAAGCCTGAAAACCTTTCTTTCTTGCAAGGCTCTAGCGTAGTCGCTATTATTTCAAGCCTCGCTTGGGGGTTAGGCTATTTTGGGCAACCCCATATTTTAGTGCGTTTCATGTCTATCCGCTCTATTAGAGATGTGCCTAAAGCGACCACTATTGGGATTTCTTGGATGGTTATTTCTTTGATTGGGGCATGCGTTATGGGGCTTTTAGGCGTTGCGTATGTGCATAAATTTGATTTGAGCTTAGAAGATCCTGAAAAGATTTTCATTGTGATGAGTCAATTGCTCTTTAACCCTTGGATCACAGGCATTTTATTGAGCGCGATTTTAGCGGCGGTGATGAGCACAGCCAGTTCGCAACTGCTTGTAAGCTCTTCTACCATTGCTGAGGATTTCTATGCGACGATTTTTAACAAAAACGCCCCCCAAAAATTAGTGATGGTTATTTCTAGGCTTTCGGTTTTAGGGGTGGCTTGCATCGCTTTTTTCATTTCAACGGATAGAAACGCTAGCATCCTTAGCATCGTGAGTTACGCATGGGCTGGCTTTGGCGCGAGCTTTGGCTCTGTGATTTTATTCTCGCTTTTTTGGTCAAGAATGACGCGCATCGGCGCGATTGCTGGCATGCTCTTTGGGGCTAGCACAGTGATTTTATACGATAAATTTGGCAAAAGCTTTTTGGATATTTATGAAATCGTTCCGGGCTTTATTGTGGCGAGCATAGCCATTGTTGTGTTTAGTTTGTTTTCTAGCGTGCGAGCAGGCACTAAAGAGGCCTTTGAAACCATGCTTAAAGAAATTGAGAGCTTGAAGCATTAAAACGCTTCAAATGAGTTTGGTTTAATCCTTAAATCCCCCTATGCTCTTTAATCAAACCTTAACCTATATTTCTTTATTTTCTGGGGCAGGAGTGGGGTGCTATGGGCTTTTAGAAGAGGGGTTTGAATGCGTTGCTACCAATGAAATTTTAGAAAAACGCTTGAATATCCAGAGGATCAACAATAAATGCAAATTTGATGAAGGGTATATTTGTGGGGACATTAAAGAGCTAGAGATAAAAGAAAAAATTTTAAAACAAATTGGATTTTATTCTAAAAAATTTGGTAATGATAGGGTTGATTTAGTGGTAGCAACCCCACCTTGTCAAGGCATGAGCGTGGCCAATCATAAAAAGAAAAACGATGAAATCAAACGGAATTCTTTGGTGGTTGAGAGCATTGATTTGATCAAACAAATCAAACCCAGATTTTTTATTTTAGAAAATGTCCCTAGTTTTTATAAAACAGGTTGTATAGACAAAAATGACAATTTGCTAGAAATAGGATCCATGATAGAGCAAAATTTGAGTGGTGATTATATACTCTATGATGAGGCGATCAATTTTAAAAATTTTGGAGCTAATTCAAGCCGAACAAGAACTTTAGTGATAGGGGTTTGTAAAGAGTTTAAAGATTTTACAAGCACGTTAGAATTTTTTCCTGATTTTAAAGAAGAAAAAAACTTAAAAGAAGTGATAAGCTCGTTAAAACCACTTACTTGGGGCGAGTATGATAGCGCAGATTTTTATCATAGTTTTAGAACTTATCCAAAGCATATGCAAGAATGGATTAAGGATTTAAAAGAAGGACAAAGCGCGTTTGAGAGCACAGAATTAAACAAAAAGCCTCATAGAATTGTCGGTAATAAGATTGTCTTAAATGTTTCTAAAAATGGCGATAAATATAAAAGGCAAAAATATCATAGCATTGCCCCTTGCATTCATACAAGAAACGACCAAATGGCTAGCCAAAACACAATCCACCCCAAAGATGACAGAGTGTTTTCCATTAGAGAGCTGATGCTTTTAATGAATATCCCTAGCCATTTTAAGTGGTTAGATTTAGAATTACAAGAATTAAACGCCCTTAACCAACAAGAAAAAGAAAAAATCTCCAAACAAAACGAAATGAACATCAGACAAAGTATCGGTGAAGCTGTTCCAACGATTATTTTTAAGCAAATTGCTATAAAAATAAAAAACTTCATGTCTCAAACCCACTTAGAGCCTAAAGAAATCATTAGGCTTATTGATGCGCACCATTTGTTAGAGCCAAAAAATTTGAAGCGATTTATTTTAGAGAATAAAAACAAGATTGCAAGAGCGAGTTTAGTGAGTTTGGCAGAAATGTCTAATTCTAAACGCATAGAAAAAAGCGCGTATTTTACAAACCCTTTTATTATTAATGAGATAGCAAAGTTATTGCCAAGCTTTAAACAAGAGAGCGTTACTATCATAGAGCCAAGTGTAGGGTGTGGGAATTTCTTAAGCGCTCTTTTTAAAAAATACGCTTCTGTTAAAAAAGTTTATTTAAAGTGTATAGATATTGATAAAAATAGTTTAGAAATTTTAGAAATTTTATATAAAGATTGCATTCCTAACAATTTTGAAATGGAATTGATTTGCACAGATTTTCTAACCTATGAATGTGGCAAAGTGGATTTAATTGTGGGCAATCCGCCTTTTGGCAAAACGCATGAAAGATTTAAAGATTATAGTTTATGGCTCACTCATTTAGCAGGGATTTTTTTAGAAAAGTCTTTAAAACTAGCCAACTTTACAGCGATGGTTATGCCTAAAAACCTTTTAAACACTAAAGAGTATGCAGAAACCAGAACTAAGCTTGAAAAAAAGGGAGTAGGAGCGATTTTAGATTTTGGCGAGCTTGGTTTTAAGGGTGTTTTAGTAGAAACAATTGCTATTGTTACACAAAAATCAAAAGAAGTTTTAGTGCGTTCGTTACCCCTAAATCTAAGTATCAAGCAAAAGCCAAGCTATATTTTTGATAAGCGGTTGCCCTATTGGGTTATCTATCGCAACGCTTTTTTTGATAAGGTGTTTCATTCCATGCAGTTTGGTCTTTTTGAAGTGTTTAGAGACAGACAAATCACTAATTCTGTGTTAGTTAAAAATGGTATTCGTGTGATTAAATCTCGCAACATTGATGAAAACGGAAAGATTATTAGCATTGAAAATTACGATAGCTACATTCAAGAAGAGGTTTTAAACCCGTTCAAGATAGCTTCATTTTTAGACAGAGATGATGTCTATTTAACCCCCAATATGACCTATAAACCAAGGATTTTAAAAAAAGAAAAAGGCTATGTGGTTAATGGATCTGTAGCTATTTTAATCCCTAAAAACCCTATATCTTTAAGCAAGAAACAATGCGATTATATTTCTGGCGTTGAATTTAGGGATTTTTATAAAATCGCTAGGAATTATCAAACGCGCACCTTGAATATTGATAGCATGAGTTGCTTTTGGTTTGGGATTTTAAAGGATAGCTAATGAAAGAACAGCAAATTATTGATTTTTTAAAACTTAGAAATTATGATATTAGAAAAACACAAAACGCGCGATGGATAGATCAAAAATGCACCCCTGATATGTTGTCTATTGTTGCTGATTGTATTTTAGAGTTTATGCAATATAGTATTGAAAAATCATTTTCTATTAGGGATATTTGGGATAGCCCTTACACCAATGAAAATGTTAAAATGATTTTTTCTAAACCTGATTTAAATTCTGACTTTTCCATGCATGAATACGATAAGTTTTTTCTCAGCCTATTAAATTATTAGCCTATAGCGGTATTTTATTTGAAACAAAAACTAGCAATAGAAATATTTATACCATACAAAACATAGAGCTATTAGAATACCTCATGCAAAGAGAAACAAACGCTTTTAAATTCCTTATTTTATACATTCAAAAGGTATTAATGGATAGTGGGATTGATTCTATATTTGACAACTTTTTACAAAAACAAGACACAGAAAGTTTTAAACAACTAAAAGATGGTTTCACTCATTTTACTATCAATAACACAGCAATCAAAAACACTACAGAATGTTTTAGGATTTTTACTAAAATTATCAATCCTTTAGCTTTTTATTATGGTAAAAAAGGCACAAGAAAAGGGTTTTTATCCAACACTATAATTACAAAAGATGAGCTTAATTACAATCGTATCAATTGGCGAGATATAGGAAAAGATAAAAATACCACCAGACAAGAATACGATCTTATAGACTCTAAAAGGATTGCTAATTCTAACTATCTTATTTCAAAAGCTAAGAAAGTGGTGAAACAATATAATGATAAATTCAATCATTCTCTTTCTGAAGTGAAAGGAGAAAATGAAACAGCGCAAGCCACACAAATACACCATATTTTCCCTGTTCAAGACTTTCCTCTTATCGCTGATTATATAGAAAATCTTATCGCGCTCACTCCTAATCAGCATTTTATTTACGCCCACCCCAACAATCAAACCCGCCTGATTGATAAAGATTTTCAATATATCTGTTTATTAGCTAAAACAAATACAATTTTTAATGACACTCAAGGCGTATATGATTGGAAGCATTACATTTTTGTGTTGAATATGGGTCTCAAGACAACTATCTTTTCTCAAGTCAATAATGAGTGGGAATTATTGCGAGCAATAGATACTTTTTATTTTGATTTTAACAAAAACAAAGATCCAAGTTGGCAATATTTGCTAGATAAAAACGATTTAAGAGCTTTCAAGCTAAAATTTTAATAAGTTTTATTGAAGCTAGCTATAAAAACCCGTTTGACTTATCTTAGCCTTTTTTCTAACCATGCTCTGTTAATAGCATTAGCAGTATGATAAAACCTTTAAACAAAAACTAATGAGCGTTATTTTATAATCCTTTTAAAAAATGAAAGGTTATTGTTGCTTGTTTCTCACTTTTTAAATGATAATATTGACCCTTTTAATTTAGGGGTGTTGTTGAGCCGTTTTCAAATTAAAAATGGTTGTATTTATGGGGTGTGTTCTTATAGAGTTTCAAAATTTATCCCTGGCTATGAAGAAAGCAAAGCGCGAGTTTTAAACGCTCTCAACACTTTAAGCGTGCATCAAATTTGGCAATCCAATCAAGAAAGCGTTACAAAAATCAAAGGAACTTTTGTTTTTATTTTAGAAAACGACTTAAATTTAGACGAAAACTCTTTTTATAAGAAACTCTTAAACTCGCTCATAGACAACGGCTTTTTTAACCGCTCTCATTTAATAACTCCCAGCAATGGCACCAACTCCCACCCTGAATTACACCGCTCTATCACGCCCAGAGAAGCCGCCAGGATACAAAGTTTTAGCGATAATTATATTTTTTATGGCAATAAAACGAGCGTTTGCAAGCAAATCGGTAACGCCGTGCCTCCTCTTCTAGCCCTAGCCTTAGGCAAAGCGATCTTAAAAAGCTTAAGAAAATGATACAAATTTATCACGCTGACGCTTTTGAAATCATCAAAGATTTTTACCAGCAAAATTTAAAAGTGGATGCGATCATCACAGACCCTCCTTACAACATTTCGGTTAAAAACAATTTTTCCACCCTAAAGAGCGCTAAAAGGCAAGGCATAGATTTTGGGGAATGGGATAAAAATTTCAAGCTTTTAGAATGGATCACACATTACGCCCCCTTAATTAATCCAAACGGCTGCATGGTGATTTTTTGCTCTTACAGGTTTATAAGCTATATCGCTGATTTTTTAGAAGAAAACGGCTTTGTGGTCAAAGACTTTATCCAATGGGTTAAAAATAATCCCATGCCAAGAAACATCCACCGGCGCTATGTCCAAGACACGGAATTTGCCCTATGGGCAGTTAAAAAGAAAGCCAAATGGGTGTTTAACAAACCTAAAAATGAAAAATATTTACGGCCCTTGATCTTAAAAAGCCCTGTGGTGAGCGGGCTTGAAAGAGTCAAACACCCCACGCAAAAAAGCCTAGCCTTAATGGAAAAAATCATTTCCATCCACACAAACCCTAATGACATCGTGCTAGATCCTTTCATGGGGAGCGGCACCACCGGCTTAGCGTGCAAGAATTTAAAACGAAATTTTATCGGCATAGAATCAGAAAAAGAATATTTTCAAACCGCACAAAAGCGTTTGAGCTAGCTTTTAAAAACGCTATTTGAATGAGATTGTGTTATAGTTATTTAAAAGGATATTTTTAATGAAAAGAATGTTAGCGGAGTTTGAAAAAATCCAAGCGATTCTAATGGCGTTCCCCCATGAGTTTGGCGACTGGGCGTATTGTATTGAAGAGGCCAGGGAGAGCTTTTTAAACATCATTCAAACCATAGCCAAACACGCTAAAGTGCTAGTGTGCGTCCATAATAACGATACTATCGGCTATGAAATGCTTAAAAACTTACCCGGTGTAGAGATCGCAAGGATTGACACTAACGACACATGGGCTAGGGATTTTGGAGCGATCAGTATTGAAAATCAGGGCGTTTTAGAGTGCTTGGATTTTGGTTTTAATGGCTGGGGGTTGAAATACCCGTCCAATTTAGACAATTTAGTGAATTTCAAGCTCAAAAGTTTAGGGTTTTTAAAACACCCTTTAAAAACGATGCCCTATATTTTAGAGGGCGGGAGCATAGAAAGCGATGGGGCCGGGAGCATTTTAACCAACACCCAATGCCTGCTAGAAAAAAATCGTAACCCCCATTTGAATCAAAATGGAATAGAAACCATGCTTAAAAAGGAATTAGGGGCTAAACAAGTGCTGTGGTATTCTCATGGCTATTTAAAGGGCGATGATACCGATAGCCACACCGACACGCTCGCTCGTTTTTTAAATAAAGACACCATTGTTTATAGCGCATGCGAGGATGAAAACGATGAGCATTACACAGCCTTAAAAAAAATGCAAGAAGAATTAAAAACCTTTAAAAAACTAGACGGCACGCCTTATAAACTCATCCCCCTAGAAATCCCCAAAGCCATTTATGATGCAAACCAACAACGCTTACCGGCAACTTATGTGAATTTTTTATTGTGCAATAACGCTTTAATCGTCCCCACCTACAACGACCCTAATGACGCGCTCATTTTAGAAACCTTAAGACAACACACGCCTTTAGAAGTGATAGGGGTTGATTGTAATACTCTAATCAAACAGCATGGGAGTTTGCATTGTGTAACGATGCAGCTTTATTGAATCAAATCACGCTTTTTGGCGTGGTTCAAGGCGTGGGCATGCGCCCTTTTGTTTATATCTTAGCTCAAAAATTAGGGCTTGTAGGCTTTACGCGTAACACCCAAGCGGCTTTAGAAATCATTTTACCCGCTCATAAAACAGAGTCTTTTTTAAACGCCCTAAAAAAGGGATTACCTCCTTTAGCGTTGGTGGAAAAAATCACCATTAGCCCTTATGATAAGGCGCTTCATTTCAATGATTTTAGGATTTTAGAAAGCAAGAACCACCCTTTAAATCTGCTCAGTCAAATCCCTAAAGATTTAGGCGTGTGCAAGGATTGCTTGCGCGAAATCAGAGATAAAAACTCCCCCTATTTTCATTACGCTTTCAATTCTTGCGCGAAGTGCGGGGCGAGATACAGCCTTTTAAACGCCTTACCCTATGATAGAGAAAACTCCGCCCTAAAACCTTTCAAGCTCTGCAAATTTTGCGCATCCGTTTATAAAGACGCCACCAACAAACGATTCCACATTCAAGGCATCAGCTGCAAAAAGTGCGGTATCGTGCTCAATTATAAGCGATTCAAAAATGATGACGCCCTTTTAGAATGTGCTAAAGACATTCAAAAAGGTAAAATCATCGCTCTTAAAGGTTTGGGGGGCTTTGCTCTCTTGTGCGATGCGAGGAATTTTCAAACCATAGAGAGATTACGGCTTTTAAAAAACCGCCCCCTAAAGCCTTTCGCGCTCATGTTTAAAGACTTAAACTCAGCCAAACAGCATGCGTTTTTGAACGCGTTAGAATGCGAGAGCTTGAGTTCGATAAGCGCCCCCATTCTTTTAGCGCGTAAAAAACCTGACACCCAATTAGCCCCCAATATCGCTAAAAACTCCCCCTTTTATGGCGTTATCTTGCCCTATACCCCTTTGCATGCTTTATTACTGGATTTATTGGATTTCCCTATTGTGTTCACGAGCGCGAATTTCAGCTCCCTCCCTTTAGCGAGCGATGAAAAAGAAATCGATTCGCTTCATTTTATTTTTGATTTTAAGCTCACGCACAACCGTGCTATCATCCACAGGATTGATGATAGTATCGCGCAGTGCGTGGATAATGTTATTCGCCCCATGCGTTTGGCTAGAGGGTTTGCCCCCCTTTACCTCACTTTACCCAAACGCTCTTTTAATGCGCCCAAAAAGATTTTAGCGCTTGGAGCGGAGCAAAAAGGGCATTTTAGTTTATTGGATAGCGGGACTTCTGTTCTTTTACTCTCGCCTTTTTGTGGGGATTTGAGCGTTTTAGAAAATGAAAAACACTTTAAAGAAACCCTGAATTTTTTCTTAAAAACCTATGATTTCAAGCCCACGCTCTTAGCTTGCGATAAGCATCAAAACTACACCACCACTCAAATGGCTTTTGAATTTAATACGCCCTTATTGCAAGTCCAGCACCACCATGCCCACTTTTTAGCGAGCGTTTTAGACGCATTGTTACAAGATCCGCATTTAAATCACCCCTTTATAGGTATCATCTGGGATGGGAGTGGGGCTTATGACAATAAGATTTATGGGGCGGAGTGTTTTATAGGGGATTTTGAGCGCATTGAAGAAGTGGCTAGGTTTGAAGAATTTTGGCTTTTAGGGGGGCAAAAAGCGATCAAAGAGCCTAAACGCTTGGTTTTAGAAATCGCTTTAAAACACCAACTCAACAAGCTTTTAGGGCGTATTCAAAAGCATTTTAAAGAAGACGAATTAGAAATTTTTAAACAAATGCATGACAAAAAAATTCAAAGCGTCGCTACCAATTCCATAGGGCGTTTGCTTGATATAGTGGCGTTTAGTTTGGATTTAGTGGGAACGATTAGTTTTGAAGCCGAGAGCGGGCAGGTTTTAGAAAATCTAGCCTTACAAAGCGATGAGATCGCCTTTTACCCTTTTGAAATCAAAAACAGCGTGGTGAGTTTGAAAGAATTTTATCAAGCGTTTGAAAAGGATTTGGGCGTTTTAGAACCCAAACGCATCGCTAAGAAATTTTTTAACAGCTTAGTAGAAATCATTACCGCTTTGATTGCGCCTTTTAAAGATCATGTCGTAGTGTGCAGTGGGGGCGTGTTTTGCAACCAATTGTTGTGCGAACAATTAGCCAAGCGATTAAAAAAACTTCAAAGGGAGTATTTTTTCCACAAGCATTTCCCCCCTAATGACAGCAGTATCCCTATCGGTCAAGCCTTAATGGCGTATTTCAACCCTACAATCATCAAAAAAGGATAAAAATGGATAGCGTAACTCTAGCATGCGGGAACGGAGGGAAAGAAACAAACGCTTTAATTGAGCGGGTCTTCATGCCCTATTTAAAAGAATGGATTATTGCGTTTGATGAAGACGCCCCTAAATTTAAGGCTAGTGGGGAATATTGCGTAAGCACGGATAGTTTTGTCATCACACCCTTAATTTTTAATGGAGGCGATATAGGCAAGCTTTGCGTTTGCGGGAGCGCGAATGATGTGAGCGTGCAAGGGGGCGAACCTTTGTATTTGAATATGGGTTTTATTTTAGAAGAAGGCTTAGAAATCCCTCTTTTAAAGCAAATTTTACAATCCATACAAAAAGAATTGTTTAAAGCCAACCTAAAACTCCTCTCCCTAGACACTAAAGTCGTGCCAAAGGGGAGCGTGGATAAGCTTTTTATCAACACAACCTGCATTGGTAAAATCATCAAGCCAGGGATTTCTTCGCGCCATTTAAAACAAGGCC
Organism: Helicobacter pylori; assembly: GCF_002832345.1. Classification (GTDB taxonomy): domain Bacteria; phylum Campylobacterota; class Campylobacteria; order Campylobacterales; family Helicobacteraceae; genus Helicobacter; species Helicobacter pylori_CP. The sequence goes on along the minus strand of NZ_PHLZ01000004.1, from coordinate 75,362 downwards.
AAGCCATTATCCTAAGCGACACTATCGCCAATCATGGGGCAAGCTTATTTGCGATGCGTCATGAAATCAAGCTCAAAACCAATCTAGAAAGCGATTGCCAACTGCTCTATCCTTTATTGAAACCCCTATTTTTAAGTGATCTCAAAATTGATGCCTTAAGAGATGCGACTAGAGGCGGGTTAGCGAGCGTGCTGAACGAATGGGCGAACAGCTCCAGAGTGAAAATCGTTATAGAAGAAGAGAAAATCCCCTTAAAAGAAGAAACGAAAGGGATTTGTGAGATTTTAGGGCTAGAACCCTACGCGCTAGCCAATGAGGGGGTGTTTGTGTTAGCACTCAATCAAAAGGACGCCCCTAAAGCCTTAGAAATTTTAAAAAGTAACGAGAAAGCTAAAAACGCTTGCGTGATTGGCAAAGTGTTTGAAAACCCTTATCCTAGCGTGGTTTTAAAGAACGCATGGGGTTTTGAAAGGATTTTAGAGATGCCAGAGGGCGAATTATTGCCTAGGATTTGTTAACACGCCGTCATTTTTTAATCGTTTTAAGCCTGCCCTAAAAATAGTTTAGAGTCTGCTTAAGCTAAGTCTAAGTCTACTATACTCAAGCTATTTGAGAAAACTTACAATAAGAGGGTGTTAGTGGCGGGTTATAAAAAAGTGGGCTTGATATTAGCGGTCATTTTTGGGTTTGCTGTGTTTTTTGTGGAGTGTAGTGGTAGTGAAAAACCACCAATAGACATAGAAGTAACTTTCAGTAAGTACGGTCACGATCTTTATTGGATAGACGTCATTTCAAATGTTGATAATATCACTATATTGAGCGCAAAAATCAATCGTGGGAATTGCGCTAACAATGATGGACTTCCTTATTTCAAGATTAATAAAACGCTAAGGTTTGGCGATAGCTATCAATTTTATATACTTCGTTGTCGGCATATCAAAGAAGTTAGTATAAAGACCGATAAAGGGACTTGGAATTTTACATTTGCTAGAAAATGATGTCATGATTTCTACAAAATAAAAACAAACTAACAATCTAAAACAGACAATACAATTTAGAAATTATTGTCATAGCCCTTTGGGAGTTTATTTTTCATGCAAAGCAAGCAGTGGTTAATCTCATAAAAAAGCCCCCACTCTCTCCCACTCCCTAGCTCTTTATGAAAAATTAAAATGCTAACACGCCTTGCTTTTTGAAAGCGCTTGAGATTGAGAGTAAAGCGAACAAACCCTTTTTAATGGCTCAAGCTTTTTGAAGCGAATGTAAGCACAGTATCGTAAAATCGCTAGCCTGACGCCTAATGGCAAAGCGTTTTAAACTCTATAAGAGCCTTGATTTTATTTCAAACCTCTAAAAGTTTCAAATAATACTCATAAGCTTCTTTGATGCCCTGCTCTAAAGGGATTTCTAATTCCCATTTTAAAGCCTTTTGTTTGGAAATATCCATAAGCTTTTGTTGCATGCCCACTGGTTTGGATAAATCCTTAACAAATACGCCCCTATAGTCTAAAACCTGAGCGACCATTTCATAATACTCTTCAATGCTGTAATCCACGCCAGAGCCAACATTCATCACGCTAGGCATTTGAGCGATATTCTCATAAGCGAGAGCGATGAATCTGGCTAAATCTTTAGCGTTTAGATACTCTCTTCTGGCCGTGCCATCGCCCCACATCGCAAAATTTTTTTCATTTTTTAATTTAGCGGTGTGCATCCTAGCAATAAGCCCTGGTATCATGTGCGCTATCTTTTCTTCAAACTTGTCAAACTCGCCATAAAGGTTGCAAGGCACTAGAGTTTTATAAAAAACGCCCTTTTCAGCACTCACGTATTCGCAATACTTCATCACAGAAAGTTTGGCTAAAGCGTAGCCCTCATTCGTTGGCTCTAAAGAGCCGTTCAATAAATCGCTCTCTTTTAAGGGGTTAGGGGCGAATTTAGGATAAGTGCAAGAGCTCGCTAGATTAATGGCTTTTTTCACGCCCAAATCTAAAGCGCTAGAAAAGAGATACAAGCCCATCAGCAAGTTTTCAACCATGTAAGTTGAAAGATCGTTCATGTTAGCGACAATGCCCCCCACTCTCCCGGCGCAATGGATAATGCCTGTAGGCTTGTATTCTTTCAAATAAGCTTGAATGTTGTCTTTATCCAATAAATACAATTCGCTCTTTTTAGGGGTGAGTAAAGTAACATCAGGCTTATTTTTTTTAAAATACAACGCCGTGTTCTGCCCTACCATGCCATAGGCACCGGTGATTAAAATAATCTCATTCATAAAAATTCCTTAAAATATAGCCCCCATCTTGCAAGTAAAGGTTTTTCTGGCATTCTTTTAAATCGTATTCTAACATGTCCTTAATTAACTCTTTTAAATCGTATTCCCTAACCCAGCCTAGCTCTTTCTCAGCCTTAGTGGGATCGCCTAAGAGCAAATCCACTTCAGTAGGCCTGAAATAGCGTTCGTCTATGCGCACCACGATTTTGCCCGTTTTTAAATGGCTTAAGTTTAATTGTAAAGCGTTCGCTCTTTTTTCATCAACGCTTTTAATCAAACCGATTTCTTTAATCCCTGTATTTTGAAATTCTAGATCAATACCGATAAATTCAAAGCTCATTTTCACAAAATCGCGCACGCTCGTGGTCTTTCCTGTGGCGATCACATAATCTTGTGGAGTGGGCGCTTGGAGCATTAAATGCATCATTTTCACATAATCTTTGGCATGCCCCCAATCTCTTTTAGCGTCCAAATTCCCTAAATACAAGCAATCTGTTAAGTTATACGCTATTGCGCTAGCGGCTCGTGTGATTTTACGGGTTACAAAAGTTTCGCCCCTTACCCTGCTCTCATGGTTAAAAAGAATGCCATTAACCGCAAACAAGTTATAGGCCTCTCTGTAATTTTTGGTGATGTAAAAGGCATACATTTTAGCGACCGCATAGGGGCTTCGTGGGTTAAAGGGGGTGTTTTCATTTTGTGGGGTTTCTAAGACTTCACCATACAATTCGCTCGTGCTGGCTTGGTAAAATCGTGTTTTATTTTCTAAGCCTAAAATCCGCATGGCCTCTAAAATCCTTAGCGTGCCAATACCATCAGCGTTAGCGGTGTATTCTGGGGTTTCAAAAGAAACTTTCACATGGCTTTGAGCGGCTAAATTATAAATCTCTGTAGGCTTAGTGGTAGCGATTAAATGGATGAGGTTAGAGCTATCGGTCATATCCCCATAATGCAAAAAAAAACGCCTTTTGTGTTCGCTGTGCAAATCTTCATACAGATGATCGATCCTAGAAGTGTTGATGCTAGAAGAGCGCCTTTTTAACCCATGCACTTCATAACCCAAATTCAGCAAGTATTCAGCCAGATAGCTCCCGTCTTGCCCGGTAACCCCGGTGATCAAAGCGATTTTTTCTTTCATTATTGTTCCTTTATTAAATTTTATTTATTAAATTTTTTCACTAGGCGTTTTGATTTTGCCTGTTAAAATCATCATCAATGCGCACAATATCGTCTTCACCGACATACTCGCCCACTTGAACTTCTATGATAATTAAAGGGATTTTGCCGTAATTAGCCAGGCGGTGTAGGGTGTTTTTAGGGATATAAGTGGACTCATTAGCTTGCAATTCAAACATTTTATGATCCAATTCCACGCTTGCCATCCCGCTAATCACCACCCAGTGTTCGCTCCTGTGGAAATGCTTTTGTAAAGAAAGCCTTGCGTTAGGTTTGACTTCTAAAATCTTAACCTTGTAACACCCGCTCTCATGCAAGACTTCATAACTCCCCCAAGGGCGATAGACTTTAGTGTGCGTTTGTAACAATTCTTGATTATGCATTTCTATCTCGCTCACTAAAGCTTTTAAATCCTTAGCCTTGTCTTTATGAGCGATTAAAAGAGCGTCTTTAGTGTCAATAACCGCTAAATTCTCAACGCCTAAAAGAGCGCTCACTTTATGGGAAAACACTAAATTATTCTCGCTCTCTTTGGCAAAAACAGGCGTTTGATTCAGGCTGACATTTTCTTTAGTGCCGTTAGCCGCTTCTTCAAAAAGAGCGTTAAAATTCCCTAAATCGCTCCATTTGGCGTTTAATCCTACCATTTTGATTTTGTGGCTTTTTTGCATTAAAGCTATATCCACGCTCACATCTTCTAAATCTTGCATGCTCTTTTCGCTCAAACGAGCGATCTTTTGTTCAAAAAAATACGCGTTCTCTAAAGATTCAAACGCTCTTTCGCACCCCTTTAAAATAGTAGGGGCATGCTTTTTTAGTTCGTCTAAAAAAACGCCCGCTTGGAAAACAAACATGCCGCTATTGAAATAAAAACCCCCGCTTTTTTGGAATTCTATCGCTTTTTCTAAGCTTGGCTTTTCAATGAATCGCTTCACATCTAGAGCGTTAGGGCTTTCAATATACCCAAACTCCGTATTGGGCTTGTCAATACTCACCCCAAAAGTGACTAAAAAACCTTTTTGGGCTAAATTAATCGCTTTTGTTATTGCATTTTCATACGCTTGAAAATCTTTAATCAAATGATCGCTTGGCGTAACGATGAGCAAATCTTCCCCTTCGCTCATTAAAGCGCTCAAAGCGATGGCGTTAGCGGTGTTTTTACTCAAGCTCTCTAATAAAAAACCCACGCTTTTGTTTTTGATTTCATTCTCTATTTCTTCTAGGGCTAAAAAATAATGCTTTTCATTGCACACAATGAGCGTTTCATCTACTAAGGAAGCGTTTCTTTTAAAACTCAATTCAAACAAGCTTTTATGGTCAAAAAGCTTTAAAAATTGCTTAGGGTATAGGCTACGACTTAAAGGCCATAAGCGTTTGCCGCTCCCCCCACTCAGTAAGATATTTTTAATTTTCATGCGTTTTCTTGTTAGGCTCTCTTTTGTTTTTTAGGGTTATTATAGCATTTCTAATTGGGCATTTTTGAGTCACTTCAAAAACTCAGCGATGACTTCATTCTCTCTGGGTATAGGGAAAAAGATGTCAGTATTAGGCGAAATGAAGACCCTGCTTCCCTCTCTAATCACCACAATGGGAGCGATCTTGCTCTTGTCTCTTAAAATTTGATTGACCACTTGATTGATCCCCATGCCACTTTGCCTCATCAATTGCATTAAAAGATAATCCCCAAAGAAATTGGTGGCTCCTTCTTTATTGCCTCTGCTGTTTAAAGCCGAAGTGATCCCAATCAACAAGCCGTTAGTGAGCGTAGAAAGCAGTAACGGCACGCCATAGCGCTGGAAATTCCTTTCAATCAATTCCCCCACCAAGCCGTTATAGCCTTTAATGTCCGCCCCTTTAGCGTTAGTGAGCATGATATTAATCCCATGGGGAGTGATGATGCGGCTCCACACAATATCTAAGCGGTATTCGCCCATTTTGTTATTGTTGCTGTAATAGCCTATGACTTTAGAGCCTTTGGGGATTAAGACGGCCTTGCCCATGTGAGCAAAAATATCGCTCTCCACTTGTGCGATGACTTTACCAGCGATCTGGCTAGAAATGGGCGTGATGAGAAAGGCGGGTATCATTTTATCGGCTGTAATGGTGCGTAAAAGCTTGTTTTCATTGGTGGCAATGTCTTTTTCTTTAAGGTTAGTGAAACCATCAATGCCATTAGGGTTATCCACAGGGAAAATCAGGTTTTCTTCGTAATTTTTAGGGCCTTGTTTGAAAGGGGTGATGCGAGAGGCTAATAAATCTAATTGCTTTAGAGAAAAATCTTTTTTAGGGGGGGTTGTGTTTGTTTTTGGATCTATGGGAGGGCTATTAAAAGTTTCTTCTTTAGAATGGTTCATTTCTTTGGAGTTTAGGGCTTTTAAAGCGGCTTTGAGCTGTTCTTGTAAGGCTTTAATGGTAGCGTCTTTGGAGCTTTCTGTGTTAGTTGGCTGTGGGTTTTGAGTGAAGGTGTAATCCTGTAAGGGGTATTTCACCTCATCGTCATTTAAAAGGCTAGGCTGGTTATTTAAGGGGGCTTTTGGCTTTTGATGATAGACTAAAGAAATGGTTATAATCGTTGCAAAACCCCCCACAAAAACAACCGCCCCCTTAAGCCACTTATTCATCTTTAGCCTTTTTGACAAAACGGATGCACAAATAGTCCTTACCTAGCCTTAAAGTCCATTTAGCCGAAACGTCTTCAGCGATAATGTAATCGCCCACAATCCTAGTATTCACCGGGTTGTCATAGCCATCAACGACCTTATAAATCACCGGGAATTTAGAGAGCGCTAATTTTTTGTCAAATTTGAAATAAGTGAATTGTTTGTCGTTAAAAATTTCTTCAGGCATCAAAGAGGGTTTGGATTTTTTAGAACAAATCCCTAAACAATACCATTTCCTTTGAGAGCTTTTTAGAGCCCTATAACCTTTTTGAATGTCTTTTTTAACGATTTTCATGGCGTTGGTGTTATCGCCAATCGTTATGGTTTCTTCTTCTTTTTCTTTGGTTTCTTCTTTTTTCTCTTTTAAGGGTTTGTTGTTTGTGGGGGCATTTTCAAGGGCATTTTCTTTATTTTGCGGCTTCAAAAAAGCGTTAGAATAATAATTTTTATCTTCTATGAAAACCTGCAAATTAGGGTGTTTGGAGCTGGTGAAAGTGGTAGAAAACACATAGAAAGAAAAAATCTTGCCCTCGCTATCAATCACACTGATATTAGAATCCACGCCAATTTGTAAAGGCTTGATAAGCAAAATACGATCGTTACTTTCTAAAATTTTCGCGTCAAAGCCCACCTTATCCCCTAAAACAAAATCGCTAATGGGTTTTGAAAAAAACAATAAGGTCGCCATCGCATAACGCAAGCGGATTTTATAGGTTTGTCCTTGAAAGTAATCAATGTTTAAAGTGTTGGACATTTTGGAGCGGTTTTTATCAAAAAAGCTCCCTTGAATGGCGTTTAAATCCTGCATGGGGTGGTTTAAATGCGCCGGGGCTGTTTCGTTAGCTTCTTCTAAAAAATCATCGGCTTCTAAAGCGCTAAAAGCCAACAAAAAGCCCATGAGGGCATATAAAACCTTACGCATCAATCGCCCCTGTTAGTGATTTCAGTGATGCTGTAGCGGGTGATTTTAAAGCCGGTAGGGTTTTTAGGCATGGAAGCGTAATCAAAATCCGGGGTGTCAAACAAATAGCTCAATACGATTTTATAACGCTTTTCATACACGAGCTTGTTTTCATTCAAAAGTTTAGCCGCAATGGAAACGCTCGCAATGGGGTTATTGTCTTGCTGATAGATCGCAATATTGACGATATGGACTTCTCTTTCTAAATGGCTTTGCGCATAAATGCTGTTTTGCGTTTTAATCAAATCTTCAAAGCGTTGCCACACTTTAGAACTGCTTTGCAAGCGTACCAATTCATAGCGCGATTTATCGTCAATGCGGTTAATGCTCTCTCGGTTTAACACATACGCCCCAATGAGCGAACGAGCCAACGCTTCATTACTAGAAATGCTTTTATCCGCTCTTTGGATAATGGCGTAATGCTTGTCCTGGTTTAAAAAATCCACGAAATGGTGTTCGGTTTTTTGTAAGGGTAGAATGCTGATTAACACGATCGCTAAAACAAGAGCGATAAAACTCATCAAGCCTAAGAGTTTATAAGCGATTTTCAAGCGGTTCCTTTCCAACCGAAACACGCTTTGCATGTTCAAATCACTTACCGAAAAACCAGAAAGCTTGTTTTCTAAATGCTTTTCTTGGTGGCTTAAAAGCTCTTCTAAATAGATCAATTGCTCGCTATTGAAAGGCTTTTCTCTCATGCGAGATTTAACCTGTTTTCATACAAAGTGCAAGGGCTTTTTTTCATCTCATGCACCTTACTCGTGCAACCAAATAACAAAAGTCCCATGATAACAAAAAAAATTCTCATTAAATTCCCATTTATTTAAATTTCATTTTTTGTATTTATTGTATCCTTTTTAACCTTTTTTTGCTTGAAATTTGGGATTTTTACATCTAATTGAGTGGTTTCTACCTTAAATGTGGGGGAATGCGTTTCTTTTTCTTTAGAAACGCTACCGCTTGTAGAAGTAGAAACGCTAGAGGGAGCGGGCGAGGTCGTGATATATTGTAAGGAAGTAAGGGCGTTTTGACTGAGGTTAGCGCTCAAATTGGTGGCGAGTTTGTAAGTTTCTTTAAGGCTGTTTTGCACCCTAAACAAAGCGTTGATGAAAAAAGGCACGCCTATGACAAAAACGCAACACAAAAATAACGCTACCACCAATAAAAGGCTTAAGTCTTGTTTTTCTTGCATATGAGCGTTGATTAACGCCTTAGTAACCGACACATTCAAAAACCCCACCAACAACAAAAAAGGCTTGTAAAACCCAAGAGCGAAGCATTTTTTTAGGCATATAACCACAACGCTCCTCCAGGCTTTAAAAAACCCAAACGCTAAAAACAGCGCCCCTAAAGAACACCACACATGAACTTCTAAATACACTAAAATGATGATCGCAAACAGAACGCTCAAAAAAAGCCCTTGCAAAATGCTTAAAAAAAGCCACACAGACATTTCATTATGACTCAAATCGCTGATGAAACTAAGGGCATAAAAACCATGATTGAAGATAAAATCTAAAGAAAGCGCATGGTTAGAAAAGTTACTCAAGCTTTGAGAAAGGCTTTGAGTGATCATGTTAGGCGCAATAAAAATAGCGTTTTGAAACAATTCATAAAAGCGCGAAGGGTTTTTCAAAGCGTAGTTAAACAGCGCAAAAAACCCCACAAACCATAACGCTTCTAAAAGCGCGCTAGCACTGAAGAAATTCTGTTCTTTCAAACTCCTATAAGCAAAGAGCATGAACGCCAAAGCGACCACGCTATTAAACACCAATTGCGCATGCAAGGTGTAGAGAAAAAATTCAGCGAAACGCCCTAAAATCGCCGTGAGAGGCGTGATAAACCAAGAAAGAATGATTTCATAAGCGTCATTTTTCATCAATGTTTCAACGGACTTTAATGTAAAATTCAAAGCCTTTACGCCAGACTAATAATTCAATTTTTGGCGTGCTTAACGCTTCTCTTAAAGCCTTCGGGTTGAACGAAATGCTTTTATGATTCACCCATAAAATCCTATCCCCAAGCTTTAAAAAATCCAAGCCTTTGGGCAAATGATTGCCTATTTTAGTGATGATAAAACGCTCGTCTAAAGCGATGCCATAGCGCTCTAAAAAAGTGTCTTTGAGTAAAAACCCTCCATAACGCTTATTGACTTTGAGCGTTACTTCTTTGATTTGGCGGTTTCGTTTGATTTCCACTTTTACAAGGCTTTGGTATTTAAGATTGCTCACCACCCATTCAAACTCCGCTAATGAGCGGATCTTGTAATCATTGATCGCTAGGATTTCATCGTTTTTTAAAAAAGGGTTTTTAGGGAAAAAGGGATCAAATTGCGCTACCACTAAACGCTTATGATGTTCTTCTAAACGCACCCCAATATCCCCATAATAAGGCTCTTTTTGGTTTAAAAAGCGCTTGATAAATTTCGTTTCTATAAAGCCGTTCCCCCCTACCCCTAGCCCTAACATTTGATAGCAAATATTGCTGATAACGCCATTTTTTTGGGTCTTTTGTGAAATTTGAGCGTAGCGGTCATAGCCTTTTTGCCCCACTAATAATCGCGCTTCTGTGGCTTGATTATCTCCTATGCTAGCCATTGGCCTTATAAGGGCGTCTTTGTCCAAATCCCTTAATGTATAAACATACTCGCTTGGCGCGCTTTGCAACAAATACAACCCTACAAAAGGATCGGATTTGATGACTCTGGCGTGTTTAGGGTAGGTTTTGGAATAATATAAATACACGCCTTTAGGCAATTCCTTTAAAGCCACGCCCCCTTTTTGAAGGCTCGCTTTTTTAAAAAAAGCCTGACAATGCTTGAAATCATAAGCCCCTAAGCCATTCAAAAAAAACCATAGAATGATAAAGGTAATAAGGGCTTTGTGAAACATCACAATTTAGCGAAATTCCCCAACATGTTAAAGGCTAAATTTTTTCGGTTTTCTTCTACGGCTTTATACCCGTCATTCAAAGCACTCATCAAATAGATTTGCATCGCTTCTTTATCTTCTAACAGGCTGTCATCAATTTGCAAATCCACTAACTCCCCCAACCCATTAAAACTCACGCTCACCATTCCCCCACCGCTTTTGGAAGTGTGGATCGTGTCTTTATTCTTTTCTTCTAGTTGGGAAAACTCTTTTTTCATGCCGTCTAACAACCCGCTTAACCCGCCCAATTGACTAAAATCCATCTCTAACCCTTTTCTAAAATTTCATTCTTTTCATCCACTAGCACGATGCATGGCTTGTGCGCATTGATTTCATCTTCATTCATGCTCGCATAAGCTAAAATGATCACCACATCGCCTATGGCCACTTTTCTGGCTGCTGCACCATTGACGCAAATTTCGCCCTTTTTTTTCCCTAAAATCACATAGGTGCTGAAGCGTTCGCCGTTATTGACATCCACGATTTCCACTTTCATGCCCTCTCTAAGCTTGGCGAGCTTGGCTAAATCCTCATCTATGGTGATCGAGCCTACATAATTGAGATTAGCGTCTGTGATAGTAGCCCTATGGATTTTACTATAAAGCATTTCAAAAGTCATTTTCTTTCACCTTTTGTGCACGCCTGATTTCTTTTAGAACCAATTGGTTTTTTTCTAGCAAGCAAGCGATCTTACAAGGTTTTTTAAACGATTGCAAGAGCAATAGATCGCTTAATGGGGTTTTGATCTCATTGTGAATGATTTTTTTAATTTCTCTCGCTCCTAAAGTCGTTTGATAGCTTTTTTGCGCGATGAATTTCAAAACTTCTTTATGGAATTTTAAGGCTATGTCTTGCTCTAGCGCTAGGGCTTTTAATTTGTCTAATTCCACAGAAACAATGCGTTCAAAATCCTCCAAACTGAGCGCATTAAACGGCACGATCGCATCAATCCTGGATCGTAATTCAGGGGTCAAAAGCTCTTTAACGGCTTTATCATACTTGGTGTTTTTAGCGCTAAAAAACCCTAGCGTGTCCTTATCCTTACTCCCCACATTTGAAGTCATAATCAAAATCACATGCTTAAAACTCGCCTGATTGCCTAAATTATCGCTCAAAGTGGCGTTATCCATCACTTGCAACAACAAATCATACACATTAGAATGGGCTTTTTCTATTTCATCTAAAAGCAATAAACAATGCGGGTGTTTTTTAATCGCATTCACCAACAGCCCCCCTTGCTCAAACCCCACATAACCGCTAGGACTCCCAATGAGTTTTGCCACGCTATGGGCTTCTTTGTATTCGCTCATGTCAAAGCGTTCAAAATGTAAATTCAGATTCAAGGCCAATTCTTTAGCCAACTCTGTTTTCCCCACCCCACTAGGCCCCACGAATAAAAAGCTCCCCACAGGCTTATTTTTAGAAGAAAGCCCGCAATACTGGATTTTAATCGCATTGCTGACAAGATTGATCGCTTCTGCTTGGGCAAAAATCTTATTTTTAAGCGATTTTTCTAAATTCCTTAAAAGGGCTTTTTTATCGCTGCTCAAACGCATTTTGGGGATTTTAAGCTTTAGAGCGAGCGTTTCTTTCACGTCATCAACGCCGATTTTTTTGCCCTTTTTGGGGTTGATTTTTTTCCTCGATCCCACCTCATCTAATAATTCAATCGCTTTATCCGGCAAGAATTTATCATGCATGTAATCACTCGTTAAATCCACGCATGCCTTAAACACGCTCTCATCATAACGCACCTGGTGGTGTTCTTCATAAAGGGGAGCGATCTTTTTCAAAATCAAGTAACACGCTTCTTTAGAAGGCTCTTCAACTTTTATGACTGAAAAACGCCTATTAAAAGCCTTGTCTTTTTCAAACACGCTGCGGTATTCTTCAAAAGTGGTCGCTCCTAAACATTTCAAGCTCCCATCCGTTAAAACCGGTTTTAATATATTCGCCGCGTCCAAGCTCCCAGCGTTACTGCTCCCTGCGCCTAAAAGGGTGTGGATTTCATCAATGAATAAAATGATGCGGCCGTTTTGTTGGATTTCTTTGAGCGTTTTTTTCAAGCGTTTTTCAAAATCCCCTCTGTATTTTGCCCCAGCCACCATTAAAGCCAAATCCAAAGAATAGACTTCATATTCTTGCAAAAACTCCGGTACTTCTTTTTGAGCGATTTTTAAAGCCAAAGCTTCAGCGATGGAGGTTTTCCCTACGCCCGCTTCGCCAATTAAAAGCGGGTTATTCTTTTTCCTGCGCCCTAAAATTTCTATCACTCTTAAAATCTCTTCTTCTCTGCCAATGACTGGATCTAAAGCGTTCTCTTGGGCTAAAGCGCTCAAGTTTTTAGCGTATTTTTTTAAGGGAGTGTTCTTGGGCGCTTCTTCCTTATTGGTATTATTAGGAATACCATGGTTATCTAGATCCAATAAAGCAGAACTAGAATACAAACGAGAGACGCCAAAACTATCCATGAGTTTTGAAGCGTAACAATCAGGGTGATCTAGCATTACAACAAGCAATTCTTCCACGCCCACGCTCTCAAAACAGCTCGCATACATTCTTTTAAGCATTCTTAATAGCACAAAACTCCTGTCAGGCATTTTGACTGGATCATTCTTTAAAGGCACGTATTGCAACAAGTAGTCTTTAAGGATTTGCCTCATTTTATCATAATCATCTCTTTCTAAAGCGCCAATAATCTTCGCCCCGCTCTCATGCTCTAAGATGACTAACAGCACATGCTCTGTGGTGCAAAGGGCATGGTTGAGATCTAGGGCTAAATTTAAAGCTTGGGTTAGAACTTCATGCAGATCTTGATTGAATTTAGCCATTATTTTATCTCTTCTACCAATAATTTTAAAGGGAATTCTAACGCTTTGGCTTTGTCCTTAACCCATGCTACCCTATGTCTGGCAATATCATAAGGATAGACGCCACAAACCCCACAGCCATCACGATGGATGCTTGATATGAGAGCTTTGGCCTCTTCTAAAGACTTGTCAAAAAAATCCCTCAAAGCAGAGATGACAAATTCCGTTGTCGTAATGGGGTCATCAACCATGATCACTTGCGCCATGGTGGGGGTGGGTATGTTATACATTTTCATGCCGCTTATCCATGCTACTTGGCGATCACAACAGGGATACTGGATTGTTCAACCAAGCTATTTTGGTGTGAAATGAACAAACGATACAACAAATTGGATTCGCTCGCCCCGATCAATAACAAATCATAATCCTTAGCCATTTCCAAAACCACATCAATCAAATCACCGCTTTTTAGAACGCTCTCGCACTCTATATTTTCTTTTTTGAAAGCGTCTTCAAATTGCTTTAACAAAGCCTTAGCTTTTTCTTCTTCTAAGGCTTCTGTTTGGCCGTAATCCATCATCCCGCTTTCGCTATAAATAAACACTTCCATGCTCACATGCAATAGAGTGAAACGGACCTCTTTAAGCGAATAGGCTAACTTGACAGCGAATTTAATAGCGTTATAACATTCTTGCGTGTCGCTAATCCCAAATAAAATATTCATAAGAACCAACCTTAAATGGAGTTTTGGTATTATACCAAATAAACCCTAATGACCCGCTGAAAGCTCAAAGATAAAGCGCTACAATCTCGCTTAAAGAAAAGGACACGAAAATGCTATTGAATTACGATTTTTTAGAATTTGTTGATGAGCCACAAAGAAACAATTCTTTGACAGCATCTATTGATAAAGCGTTAGCGGACAAGAAATTAGCAAGACAAAATAAACCCAGAGTAAGGATAAAAGGTGGATTGTCTTTAAGAGCGACACTAGATGCTTTTGGTGAGGAACTCTCACGACTTAAAAACTCACAAAACACGACTATTAAAGCTATTAGTCTTAATAGTATTGTCAATAAAATCAAAAGCGGACTACCTTTTGGGACTATCTCGGCGTTTAGAGTTTTTAAACCTTATTTTGAAGCTACATTCACTGATGACCAACAAGCCTTGTTAAAAAAAGCGTATAGTAGTGGATTAAGACCTAATGAAAAAGACAAAATATCAAAGCTTTATTTAGCTCAAATGAAAGAGAATAAGATTAAATTTAGAGAGGCAACTGATGACATTGACCCCACAAAATCTATTAAAGTTAAAGACTTCTTTAAGCCACAAGGTAAAGTTATCCCACAATATAAGATTTTAGTTAAAGGAATTTATGAGACATTGAGTAGGAAGTTAGGTAAAAATTATGTTGATAATTTCATAAACAGCAATGCGACAATGAGAGACTTTATGTCTAGCGATAAATTTGTCAAAAAATACCGCTACACTCAAAAAGACAATATTAAAAGGACACAAGAGCTAAAATCTCTATTAGACCAAAAGAGACACTTTTTAGGTTATCTACAAGTAACAGGTTATTGGAAAGATAGGTTAGATGACCCATTATTACCAAGCAAAGAAGTTAGTTTCTTTGTGTTTCAAAACGAACCTAGTAACTCATTTAACTTGAAAGACCAATTATTAGATTTGGCAAATTATTTCAATCAAGCGGCGATTTGTTATTGCGACAACGCCGAGACTGGAAAAGTAGATTTAGTATTAGCGACAGAAAAGGATTTTGGTAAAGTGGATTGGACTTTTACAGGCATCACATTCTCTGCTCCTAATGAATTGCCACAATCTCTCACAAGATTACAAGACAAAGTCTATACTTTCTTTAAAAAAGAGGACAAAGACAATTATGGTGTGTATTTTAAAGACATCGTTAAGACACAAATAAAAGCGATAAGACTACCTAGAGATACAGAGGGGTTAGGAGTTATGGACTTTGTTAAATCTAGCATTATAGCAAGACAGAATAGTTCTAGGACTAATGGGTATCAACAATCATTCTCTATTGATGAGATAGAGGATTGGGAACGAAAAGGTATTTTTGACAGAGAAAAACTAAAATGTATCACAAGCAAAAGCTTTAGACAGAGCTATAACCACAATATTAAAATCCGCAAGGTTGCCAACGCTATGCGACAAGGAAAAAAAGTGAGTAGGACATTATTAGCTAAAGTGCTTGCTAACACCATAGACACCGATGCGGGTTATTGCTTTATTTCACCGACAGATTTAGCGACACAGCTTAACAATATCAGCCCTAGACTATCTAAAAGTATCGTTACCGCCATAGAGCAAGCAGAGGGAGTTAGACTGAATTATGCGTTAATTGACAAAGTTACTTATAATTCAGTCCACAATATCTTAAGTTTCATTTTTGATATTGATAACCCTTTAAGCGACCAAGCGTTTGAGGAGTTGGTGATAGATGTCCCAAAAGAAGCGCTAAAGAATGTGAAGCTACCACAAATCAAAAATGTATTGACCGCTCAAATCTTTGATGGGGCTTACCAATTTAGAGGTAATGACCATAAATTTAAAGGTTAAACCATGCTTTTTATCAGCGCGACTAACACCAATGCCGGAAAAACCACATGCGCTAGGCTATTAGCCCAATATTGCAACGCTTGTGGCGTTAAAACGATTCTATTAAAGCCCATTGAAACGGGCGTTAATGATGCAACCAACCCCTTTAGCGACGCACATCTGTTCTTGCAAGATAACCGCCTTTTGGATCGCTCTTTAACCTTAAAAGACATTTCATTCTATCGTTACGCTAAAGCTTCAGCCCCCCTCATCGCCCAACAAGAAGAAAACCAAAACGCCCCCATTGACACCAATCATTTAATCCAACGCCTCCAAAATTTCACCAAAACTTACGATTTAGTCATCGTTGAAGGGGCTGGGGGGCTATGCGTGCCTATCACTTTAGAAGAAAACATGCTAAATTTTGCCCTAAAATTAAAAGCCAAAATGCTTGTGATTAGCCATGACAATTTGGGCTTGATTAATGATTGTTTGCTGAATGACTTTTTATTGAAATCCCACCAACTAGACTATAAAATCGCTATCAATTTGAGGGAAAATAACACCGCTTTTCACAGCATCAGTTTGCCCTATATTGAGCTTTTTAATACACGCTCCAATAACCCCATTGTGATTTTCCAACAAAGCCTAAAAGAATTAATGAGCTTTGCTCTTAAATAAAGTGCAGACAGAACTCACGCTGATAAAAAAGCCCATTAACAGCAAAGCGTATAAAATCCAGCTAAAAATGGGCTTTGAAATGTCAGTGCTCTCTTTTAAGGGCTTTAAAAAAATCACATTAGGGAACATGTTAAACAAATTGATCCGCCAGCCATAGTATTTCACTTCCACTTGCTGGTTGACTAAACTTTGAGCGAGGGCTGAAATATCAGCCGAATTAAACTTAAAATAAAAAGGGAAGCTAAAGCGCGTGTCTTCGTTACGATAAACGGTTACGCTTTTTTTATCTTCAGGGTCGTAAGTTTGCACAAAATAGACATCTCTAGCAAGGGTTTTTACTTCCTTATTATTGGGCGTGTTTTCATTTTCATTCATTCTTTTGACTTCCACCCCGCTAATGACAGCCACGCTATAATGGGGCATGCAATAGCTCACTAAAAGCATGAGCGCTAAAAAGATCGCCGTTAAAATGAACAAAACCACATTACGCACAAATTTTATCAACTTCATTCCTTATGATAGTATTAGCCTTTTTTTCGCATTCAAACACCAGAGCTTAAAAAACGCTCTTTCACATGTTTTCAATCATCACGCTAGCGAATTCAGAGCATTTCACTTCTTTAGCCCCATCCATCAAACGAGCGAAATCGTAAGTTACTTTCTTGCTTTTAATCGCTTTTTCCATGGCAGAGACGATCAAATCAGCCGCTTCCACCCAGCCCATATGCCTTAACATCATTTCCGCGCTCAAAATAATAGACCCCGGATTGACTTTATCCAGCCCAGCGTATTTAGGAGCGGTGCCATGGGTGGCTTCAAACATGCCCACTGTGTCATTGAGATTAGCCCCAGGAGCGATACCAATGCCCCCCACCATCGCCGCTAACGCATCAGAGATATAATCCCCGTTCAAATTCATGGTCGCAATGACGCTGTATTCGCTAGGGCGTAAGAGGATTTGTTGCAAGAACGCGTCAGCGATCATGTCTTTAATGATGATTTCTTTACCGGTTTTAGGGTTTTTCAAAGAACACCATGGGCCTTTATCAATGACTTGAGCGTTAAATTCTTTTTGAGCGAGCGCATAGCCCCACTTCATGAACGCTCCCTCAGTGTATTTCATGATATTGCCTTTATGCACAAAAGTTACGCTTGGCTTGTCGTTATCAATAGCGTATTCAATCGCTTTCCTAACCAGCCTCTCTGTGCCTTCCTTACTAATGGGTTTTACCCCTACGCCACTGCTTTCAGGGAAGCGGATTTTTTTAACCTTTAGTTCATTTTGTAAAAAATGGATGAGTTTTTTCGCTTCTGTGCTGCCTTCTTGCCATTCAATGCCCGCATAAATGTCTTCAGAATTTTCTCTAAAAATCACCATATCCACTTTTTGTGGTTCTTTAACCGGACTCGGACTCCCATACCACCGAACCGGTCTCAAGCACACATACAGATCCATTTTTTGGCGTAACGCTACATTCAAAGATCTAAACCCCTCACCAATAGGCGTGGTCAAAGGCCCTTTAATAGAAACTTTATAATGGTTAATCGCTTCAATAGTGTCCGGTAACAGCCATTGCTCTTCTGGGCTTAACTCTTTGTGATCTTTAAATTTTTGATAGCATTTTTCGCCCACAAACACCTCATACCATGCGATTTTTTTCTCGCCCTTATACGCTTTTTGAACCGCGCTATCCACCACTTTAATCATCGCTGGGGTAATATCTGATCCAATGCCATCGCCCTCAATAAAAGGGATAATGGGGTGGTTTGGCACATGCAATTTGTTGTCTTTAATCGTAATTTCTTCGCCCTCTTTAGGCTTTTGTAAAATTTTAGGGTTGTAAGCCATCTCTTAATCCTTTTTATAAAATTTAAGTAACTATACTAGCGCAAAAATACTATATAACCCCTAAAAATCTTTTTTTTGAATGCGTGTTTAAAAGTAGCGGTTGGAAATAACTTGAAAAAACGCAATGTTTTTAAAAAGAAATCATTTAATTTTTTGGCTTATAATGGAGTGCTATCATTCTAAAAACTTAAGGAAGTCAAATGTCTGTCACTTTAATCAATAATGAAAATAATGAACGCTATGAATTTGAAACGATTGAAGGCACCCGTGGGCCTAAAGCGGTGGATTTTTCCAAGCTTTTTGAAACGACCGGGTTTTTTTCTTACGATCCAGGGTATTCTTCTACCGCTGGGTGCCAATCTAAGATCAGCTATGTCAATGGCAAAAAAGGCGAATTGTATTACAGAGGGCATAGAATAGAAGATTTAGTCGCCAAATACAAATATGTAGATGTGTGCAGGCTATTACTCACAGGGGAATTACCCAAAAATCAAGATGAAAGCTTGGATTTTGAATTGGAACTACGCCACAGAAGCTTTGTGCATGAGAGCTTACTCAACATGTTTTCAGCTTTCCCTAGCAACGCCCACCCTATGGCGAAACTCTCTAGCGGTGTGTCTATTTTATCCACCCTTTATTCCACGCACCAAAACATGCACACTGAAGAAGATTACCAAACGATGGCCAGAAGGATTGTCGCTAAAATCCCCACGCTTGCGGCTATTTGCTATCGTAATGAAGTGGGAGCGCCCATTATTTATCCGGATATTGCGCGCTCTTATGTGGAAAATATCCTTTTCATGCTGAGAGGGTATCCTTATAGCCGCTTAAAACACACCACTCAAGGCGAAGTAGAAATCACGCCCCTAGAAATAGAAGCCTTTGATAAAATCCTAACCTTGCACGCTGATCACAGCCAAAACGCCTCTTCTACCACGGTAAGGAATGTCGCTAGCACCGGCGTGCATCCTTATGCAGCTATAAGTGCTGGCATTAGCGCTTTATGGGGGCATTTGCATGGCGGAGCGAATGAAAAAGTGCTTTTACAATTAGAAGAAATCGGCGATGTGAAAAATGTGGATAAATACATCGCACGCGTGAAAGACAAAAACGACAATTTCAAACTCATGGGCTTTGGGCATAGGGTGTATAAAAGCTACGATCCGCGCGCCAAAATCTTAAAAGGCCTGAAAGACGAACTGCATAAAAAAGGCGTTAAAATGGACGAGAGGTTGAGCGAAATCGCCGCCAAAGTGGAAGAAATCGCGCTAAAAGACGAGTATTTCATTGAAAGGAATCTCTACCCTAATGTGGATTTTTACTCCGGCACGATTTTAAGGGCTTTAAAAATCCCGGTGCGTTTTTTCACGCCGGTGTTTGTCATTGGCCGAACCGTGGGCTGGTGCGCTCAATTATTAGAGCATGTCAAAAGCCCACAAGCTAGGATCACGCGCCCAAGACAAGTTTATGTAGGGGATTAATGTTGGGCTAGGCTTTGTTTTAATAAAGCGTTGATGATAGTTTTAAGAAACGCTCAAAGCCTTGTTTAAAGAGTAAGCGTCTCGCACCAAGCAAGCGGTAATTTTTTACTAACCGCATGCAAACACCCCAAAACTCAAGGATAACCCCACTTTTTTAAAGAAACCCTTGAGTTTTTAGGCTTAGGGAACGCTCTTATAAATTAGCGTTTTATTGAAACCACCACTTTTTAAAAACCCTTGAGTTTTTGAGGAGAATAATTGCAAAACCTTTTTATCTCCTTAAGAAAATCCTTTTTACAACAAAATTTACAACAAATCTAAAGAAAAAATCATTTTTATAACAAATATCAAGCAATCAAATCTTATTTTTTAGAAAAAATCCTTTTGACAACAAATCTCAAACAACCAAACCAAACAATCAAAGTTAAAAACCCTTTTTTGATAGCTACCCCTATTCAAACAAAACCTCATTTCTTTTAAAATCATTTTCATTGGTTTAATATTTGTTTAGAAACTCCACAAAAACCTTTTTTTTTTTTTTGAAAGGACAAAAACGCCTAATTAATATCAAAATCCCATTAATTTATACTATATTAACGAAAGCTTGCGGTATAGAATTACTTAAATATACATTTGCGCAAGATTTACGGACAAAATCAATCTTATTTCAAGTAATAAAAGGAGAAAACATGAAGAAAAAATTTCTGTCATTAACCTTAGGTTCGCTTTTAGTTTCCACTTTAAGCGCTGAAGAGAACGGCTTTTTTGTGAGTGCGGGCTATCAAATCGGTGAATCCGCTCAAATGGTGAAAAACACCAAAGGCATTCAAGAACTCTCAGACAGCTATGAAAGATTGAACAATCTTTTAACGAATTATAGCGTCCTAAACACTCTCATCAGGTAGTCCGCCGACCCCAACGCTATCAATAACGCAAGGGGCAATTTGAACGCGAGCGCGAAGAATTTAATCAATGATAAAAAGAATTCCCCGGCGTATCAAGCGGTGCTTTTAGCCTTGAATGCGGCAGCGGGGTTGTGGCAAGTGATGAGCTATGCGATCAGCGTTTGCGGCCCTGGCTCTAACAAAGATAAAAATGGAGGCGTTCAAACCTTTGAAAATGTGCCATCAAATGGGGGGACTACCATTACTTGCGATTCGTTTTATGAACCAGGAAAGTGGAGCGGTATATCCACTGAAAATTACGCGAAAATCAATAGAGCTTATCAAATCATCCAAAAGGCTTTTGGAGCAAGCGGGCAAGATATTCCTGCTTTAAGCGACACCAAAGAACTTAATTTTGAAATTAAAGGGAAGAAAAACGATAGCGTCCAGCCAGGAGAAAGATGGAAATTCCCATGGACTAATGGAAAATTTGTTCCAATCAAGTGGGTGAATGGGACTTACACAGAAACTAAAGAAGACATCAAAGTATCCAACAACGCTCAAGAGCTTTTACAACAGGCTAGCACGATTTTAACCACCCTTAATGAAGCATGCCCATGGTTGAGTAATGGCGGTGCAGGTAATGTGGGTGGTGGCAATAGTTTATGGGCTGGAATAGACAAAGGCGACGGAACAGCGTGCGGGATTTTTAAAAATGAAATCAGCGCGATTCAAGACATGATCAAAAACGCCGAAATAGCCGTAGAGCAATCCAAGATCGTTACCGCCAACGCGCAAAACCAGCACAACCTAGACACCGAGAAGACATTCAACCCCTATAAAGACGCCAACTTCGCCCAAAGCATGTTCGCTAACGCCAAAGCGCAAGCGGAGATTTTAAACCGCGCTCAAGCAGTGGTGAAGGACTTTGAAAGAATCCCTGCAGCGTTTGTGAAAGACTCTTTAGGAGTATGCCATGAAAAGGGTAGCGACGGCAATCTCCGTGGCACGCCATCCGGCACGGTTACTTCTAACACTTGGGGGGCCGGCTGCGCGTATGTGGGAGAGACCGTAACGAATCTAAAAAACAGCATCGCTTATTTTGGTAATCAAGAGGAGCAAATCAACCATGCGCGAAACCTCGCCTACACTTTAGCGAATTTCAGCGGCCAGTATAAAAAGCTAGGCGAACACTATGACAGCATCACAGCGGCCATTTCAAGCTTGCCTGACGCTCAATCTTTACAAAATGTGGTGAGCAAAAAGACTAACCCTAACAGCCCGCAAGGCATACAGGATAACTACTACATTGACTCCAATATCCATTCTCAAGTGCAATCTAGGAGTCAAGAACTCGGCAGTAACCCTTTCAGACGCGCCGGGCTAATCGCTGCTTCTACCACCAATAACGGCGCGATGAACGGGATTGGCTTTCAAGTGGGCTATAAGCAATTCTTTGGGAAAAACAAACGATGGGGCGCGAGATACTACGGCTTTGTGGATTACAACCACACCTACAATAAATCCCAATTTTTCAACGCCTCTTCTGATGTTTGGACTTATGGCGTGGGGAGCGATTTGTTAGTGAATTTCATCAACGATAAAGCCACTAAACACAATAAGATTTCTTTTGGCACGTTTGGCGGTATCGCCTTAGCCGGGACTTCATGGCTTAATTCTCAGTATGTGAATTTGGCGAATGTGAACAATTACTATAAGGCTAAAATCAACACCTCTAACTTCCAATTCTTATTCAATCTGGGATTAAGGACCAATCTCGCCAGGAATAAGAGGAGAGGTGCTGATCATAGCGCGCAACATGGCATGGAATTAGGCGTGAAGATCCCCACGATCAACACGAATTACTATTCTTTGCTAGGCACTACCTTGCAATACAGAAGGCTTTATAGCGTGTATCTCAACTATGTGTTTGCTTACTAAAAGCTTAAACCCCTTTTTAAACCCTCTTTTTTGGGGGTTTAATCTTTTTTCGCTGACTTCTCACTCGCTTTTTAACTTTTCATAAAGTTTTTATTTTTCTAAACTTTTTTAATCTTTTCCACCAAACAAAGTTTTTTGACTTCAAGCGTTAATCACAAAAAATACTCAAAGGCGTTTTTTACAATCTAAATAAAAATTAGCGTTATTCAAGCGATCATTTTTATAACCCAATGAAAACGCCCCAAAGTCAAGGACAAACCACCCACAAGGAAACCCCTAAGCTTTTTAGGCTTAGGGGAACTTTGGCTAATAAAATTACTTTTCTATAGAAAAGACCACTTTAAACCCCTTAAAAGAGATTTTAATGTATAATACTAACCAAGAGTTTTTATCATGCTTTCTTTTCATGATAAACCCTTTTAAGAACAGATTTGCCCCATATCCTAACTATGGGGCGTGATGAAACCCTACAACAAACGCACTTTAAAGCTCTTAAACGCAACCACCCTAAAAGCGCTTTCCACCCTTAAAATAAACCATAAAATCCCCATACCTACGATATAATCCTAAGACTGATTGATTTTAAGGGGCGTGTTTGACATCATTATTCCATCTGAAGTTTTTAAAGCCCCTAAGTTGTCTGCAAGCCGGTTTGCTCTATAGCCTTATTTTTGGCGTTTTATACCATTTCCCTTTGTTCGCTTACGTTTATAAAGAAAGCAACCAGGTTAGTTTTATAGCCATGATTATTATCGTGCTTTTTTGCGTTAATGGCACTCTTTTTTTGGCGTTAGGCTTGATCTCTGCTTCTTTAATGCGTTGGAGCGCGATAGTTTTTAGTTGGCTCAATTCTGTCGCTTTCTATTTCATTAGCGCTTATAAGGTGTTTTTAAATAAGAGCATGATGGGCAATGTCTTAAACACCAACACGCATGAAGTTTTAGGCTTTTTGAGCGTCAAATTATTCCTTTTTATCGTTGTTTTTGGGGTGTTGCCCGGCTATATCATTTATAAAATCCCCCTTAAAAATTCTTCTAAAAAAGTGCCCTTTTTAGCGATCTTGGCGTTAGTGTTTATCTTTATCGCTAGCGCTTTAATGAACGCTAAAAATTGGTTGTGGTTTGACAAGCATGCGAAATTCATAGGGGGCTTAATTTTGCCCTTCGCTTATAGCGTGAACGCCTTTAGAGTGAGCGCTCTTAAATTTTTCGCCCCCACTATCAAGCCGCTCCCTCTTTTTTCGCCCAACCATTCTCATTCGTTTGTGGTGCTGGTCATTGGCGAAAGCGCCAGAAAGCGCAATTACGCCCTTTATGGCTATGATAAACCCACCACCCCAAGATTAAGCAAACGCTTAGAAAATCATGAACTCACTCTTTTCAATGCCACTTCTTGCGCCACTTACACGACAGCGAGTTTGGAATGCATTTTAGATTCTTCTTTTAAAAACAACGCCTATGAAAATTTGCCGACTTACTTGACTAAAGCCGGTATCAAAGTCTTTTGGTATAGCGCGAATGACGGCGAAAAGAACATTAAGGTTACAAGCTATCGTAAAAACTACGAATTGATTCAAAAATGCCCCAATTGCGAAGCGATCGCTCCTTATGATGAATCCTTACTCTATAATTTGCCTGACCTTTTAAAAGAACACTCTAATGAAAATGTCTTGCTCATCTTACACCTTGCCGGCTCGCATGGCCCCAACTACGACAACAAAGTGCCTTTAAATTTTAGGGTGTTTAAGCCCTATTGCTCAAGCGCTGATCTGTCTTCTTGCTCCAAAGAAAGCCTGATTAACGCCTATGACAACACCATTTTTTACAACGACTATCTGTTAGACAAAATCATTAGCATGCTTGAAAAAGCCAAACAGCCCGCCTTAATGATCTATTTGAGCGATCATGGCGAGAGTTTGGGCGAAGAAGCGTTCTATTTGCATGGCATTCCTAAAAGCATCGCCCCCAAAGAACAATACGAGATCCCCTTTATTCTGTATGCCAATGATCTTTTTAAAAAGGAGCATTCCATTATCCAAACCCAAACCCCCATTAATCAAAATGTGATTTTCCATAGCGTTTTAGGGGTGTTTGAGGATTTTAAAACCCCAAGCGTTGTTTATCGCCCTTCTTTAGATCTGCTCAAACACAAAAAAGAGTAAAATAACACTCATGAAAAAATTCTTATTTAAACAAAAATTTTGTGAAAGTCTGCCCAAAAGCTTTTCTAAAACTTTGTTAGCGCTCAGTTTGAGTTTGATTTTATTGGGTGTTTTTGTGCCTTTCCCAAAAGTCCCTAAACAGCATAGCGTGCCTTTGGTGCTTCATTTCACCGAGCATTACGCGCGCTTTATCCCTACGATTTTATCTGTGGCGATTCCTTTAATCCAAAGAGATGCGATAGGGCTTTTTCAAGTCGCTAACGCTTCTATCGCTACAACCCTCCTCACACACACCACCAAAAGAGCCTTAAACCATATAACAATCAACGAGCAGCGTTTGGGCGAGCGCCCTTATGGGGGTAATTTCAACATGCCAAGCGGGCATTCGTCTATGGTGGGTTTGGCGGTGGCGTTTTTGATGCGCCGTTATTCTTTTAAGAAATACTTTTGGCTCTTACCCCTAATCCCTTTAACCATGCTCGCTCGCATTTATTTAGACATGCACACCATTGGCGCGGTGTTGGCCGGGCTTGGCGTTGGAATGTTGTGCGTGGCTCTTTTTACAAGCCCCAAAAAGCCTTAATTAAAAGGCTTTAATTGAGATCTTAATTCCTGTTTTTATAATATTCATAAGAAAAGCTTTTGAGGATTTTAAAACCTTGCGAATCTATTTTAGCCAGGCTTGGCAGTGGCACGCCATTAAATGAATTGTTTTTCACGATCGTATAATGGAGCATGTCTTGAAACACGATTTTATCGCCCCTTTTTAAAGGCGTTTCAAAGCTAAAACTCCCCATAAAATCCCCCGCCAAACAAGTAGGGCCGCCTAAAAAGTAAGAAAACGCCCCTTGATTTTCGCCCTTTTCAACTTCAATAATTTCTTCATCGTTTTCTACAGAAATTTTAAGGATACTAGGGCGATAAGGCATTTCTAGGCAATCTGGCATGTGAGCGCTAAAAGAAGCGTCTAAAATCGCAATTTCTTGATCGTTTTGAACGATATCTATCACGCTTGCGATTAAAAACCCGCATTGCCACCCTATGGCTTCCCCAGGCTCTAAAATCACTTCTATATCGTGGTAGCGTTCTTTAAAATCCTTAATCGTTTGGATGAGCAAATTCACATCATAATCGCTCTTAGTGATATGATGCCCCCCACCAAAATTCACCCACGCCATGTTTTCTAAATAAGGCTTGAAATGCCTTTCCACATGCTCTAAAGTCCGGCACAAAGCGTCGGCGTTTTGCTCGCAATGCGTATGGAAATGCAACCCGCTCACCCCCTCTAAGCCATGCTCTTTGACTCCCTTTTCAAATTCGCTAGGCGTAATCCCTAACCGACTTGTTTTAGAGCATGGGTTATAAATCGCTGGGGTTACTTCGCTATAAAGGGGGTTAATCCTCAAACCCATTTTAATGGGGCTTAAGCCCAAGTTTTCTAACTGCTTGTTTTTGTCTAAAATCCTGTCTTTATAGGTGGCGTACTGGTAAAAAGAGTTGAAAATGATGCTTGTCGCTAGGGGTAAAATCGCGCTCATTTCAGCTTCTTTAAAGGCCGGGCTATAAACGCAAATTTCCTTATGGCTCTCTCGCCCTCCAAACTCTTCAAAAGCGAGCTTGGCCTCATAAAGACCGCTCGCGCAACACCCGTTCAATTTTTGCCTCAAAATCCCAAACTCACGCCAAAACGCATACCCTTTTAAAGCGAGCAAAACCTTTGCCCCACTTTGCTGGCGCACGATTTCTAAAATCTTGGCGTTTTTTTCTAAGCGTTCGCTCTCTAACACATAGCAAGGGGTGGGGATAGCGCTGTATTTTTTCATGCTAATTCCAAAAATTGCTTAACCACCCGTTGGATGTCTTTAGGGTTAGACTTGGAGATGAAATCATCGGCCTTTAAACTCCTGGCCATGTCTTCATTAGAACTGCCGCTCATAGAAGAATTGACCACAATGGGGATTTTTGAAGTCAAAGGATTGTTTTTAACCTGCTTGATCACTTCAAAACCGCTCGCCTCTGGCATTTCCAAATCGGTAATAATCAGGCCAATATTACCCACATCGGTTGTTGGGTTGAACAAATGCTCTAATA
Source organism: Helicobacter pylori (assembly GCF_002832345.1). Taxonomy (GTDB): domain Bacteria; phylum Campylobacterota; class Campylobacteria; order Campylobacterales; family Helicobacteraceae; genus Helicobacter; species Helicobacter pylori_CP. Next base: position 48,882 of record NZ_PHLZ01000004.1, on the reverse strand, counting down.
AGGTTTTACCATTGATAAAATCTATATGCTTGACGCCCAGCTTGTCTAAAATCATTTGCATGGTTTTTAAAACGCTTGGGGAGTCATCAGCGAGCAAAACGCATTGGTTAGAATGGATTTTAGAAAGCGTTTCTAAATCGTTGTGTTTTTCATCTTCAATCCAAGGGAACACGTCTATAAGCATTTTTTCAATATCCACCACTTGCACCAAGCGCCCGTCAAAATAGTGCGTGCGGCTCACAAGTTTGTTGTTCCCAGCAGATCCCCCTAGCCCAGCGCTTTGCTCCATTTCAGTCCATTTCTTGCTCAAAATCCTATCCGCTTCATAGATCCTAACCCCTATGGTCCAGCGAGAAAACTCACAAATCATAACAATATCGTCTTCGCCTTTTTCTTTTTCTATCCTGTAAGGGCGTAAATCCTTGTTTTTGTTTTGGCTGTCATAATAAAACCATTTTTTCATATCAATCAAAGGAATGGTGAGCTCTCTTATAATGATCAAGCCCTCAACGAGTGAATTGTTTTCGTGGCTGATGATAGTGAGATTGCCATGGTATTTCACCACTTCACGGATCTTAAAGACATTGACCGCATACAAATCCTTGTTTTTACCCAGCCTGAAACACAACAATTGCAACTCGTTATTTTTATGCAAACTCGTAACTTGATCAATGCCCGCTAAACTATCAGCCATGACTTCCCCTTAATTTAGGTTTTCGTATCGTTTTATAATTATATCGTGTTTGTGTTTAATGCCAACGACACTTAAAAACTATCTTTGGGGTTTTTTAAATCATTTTAAATGACTCAAAACAAACCCGTTTTTAAAGCTGCGCACATATAAAATATTATGGCGGTTAGAGCAAAAGACTTGTGGGGCTGTTACAAACCCTGAAAGCAATTCCCTAGCGTCAATGACTTTAGGGCTTTCAAGCGATCTTTTACAAGGCTTTAATGAAAACGAAAAAGCGTCAATAGAATCAGCTCGAACTTCATAATTTTCAAAAGCCTTATTTTTGATACGCATAAGATAGATTTTATGGGCAAAAATGCTCGTGTTTCTGGTGTCTGCAAAGGTGCTTACACCTGAATACAACGAAGTTACTAGCCCTCCAACAAACCCCAAATAATAGTTCGCTACCGCTTGCATGCCCACCTTAAAAGTAGCCGATAAAATGGCTCTAGTGATAATATAGGGCAATTGCTTCCTAAATTCGCTAGCGACCACCGCATCTATTGAGGCTAAAGTGTCAAAGGGCGTTACTTTTTCTCCATCTTTGAGGGTGAAATTTTGATAAAACGCTTCCCCTTTTTCTAGCTTGGGCAAGGCTATACTCACGTTATAAACCGAATCGATCATAAAAATAGGCACATCAATTTTAAATTCGCTTTTTTGCGGCTCTTTACCATCTTCAATGATGATCCAAGTGAAATGACTCCTGTTAGGGTTTTTGAAAAAAACCAAGTCTTGGGCTACAAAAGGGCTTTGACTGATCCCATAGGCTTCATTAAGATAGCCTAACCCCTTATTTTTATCCCCATCTAAAGCGTAAAACAACCCTGAAAGATACGAAACCGCCGGGTTAAGCAAGCCTTGATAAGCTTCGTATTTGTCTAAATTAGAATAGGTGTTGTTTAAAATCTCGCTCACTTCTACCCTAGAGCGTTCCATATTAATATTGTGCTTTTTGCTAGAATCGATCTCTTTAATGGCTTTTTGAACTTCCTCATAATAAAATTCCTTAGCCCTGCGCTGGCGTTCATTCGCGCGGTTGAATTGCACCCTAGCGTTCGCGCTATCGTTTAAAAGCATGTAGTCTATCGCTTTGTAATAATTGATTAAAACGCTCTCATAAATATTCCCCCCATAAGCGCGCACGTTATCATTAATCATGGTAGCGCCCACATAACTAGCCCCTCTTGTAAAAGCGCTTTGCGTTTTATCAAAGCGTTGCTCGGCTTGATCTAATACCCCTAAAGAAGTCTCGTAATCTCTGGCGTATAAAGCGCTCAAGCCGTTTTGCAAGTCCCATAAAAGAGCGTTCTTTTTTTTCTTAGTGAATTGTTTGGAATATTCATAAGCTTTTTTAGGGCTTTCTTCATAATAGAGCGTGTTAAAATGTTCTAAGTCCATACGATAGCCTATGCAACCTGTTAATGATATTCCTAAAATTACCGACATCAACAGAACGAATATTTTCAATCTAACCCTTTTAATTGACATTTTTTTGCTTGACTATTTGAGCGTATCATAACATTTTTAATGAAAACATAAGCTTTTTATGGCTAAAATGATCCCTAAGCTCTTATTTAGACCTATGCAATAGGACTTTAGGGTAACGCTTCAGGGTAGGAATACAGCAGAGTCCCCTAATTTCTTGTGTGCCTTAGCCATCTGAATAGGAGTGCTTCAAAATAATATTAACTTTTTAAAACTAGCTCTTCAAAAGTTTCTCACGCCACTCTGTAGGGTAGTCTTTTTGTAACGCTTTTACTTTATTCACATGGCTAGAATCCGAATTAAAGATTTTCAAATAACGCCCCAAACTTTCCAAGCTCACATCAATCATGTTAGAATTCCCGTTACCCAGATTTTTGACTAAAACCTGCCTAGCATACAAAGGGGTGTTTTCTAAAAAAGAAATTTCAGTTTCGCTCAAAGGCACATTGAAATGGTGTTTCAACTCCCTAGCGTTTTTTTGCGGATACAAAATAAGAGTCCCCATGTTGCTTAAAAAACTATGAGCGTTTTTGACCCCGCTTAATTGGTAAATATCTTGCAAGGCCAACACCACCACGCCATTAGCTTTTCTGGCTTGCGTGATTAAAGCGTTAATTTTAGCGTTCAATAAATCGTTTTCCACATAGGATTTAAACTCGTCTAAAAAAACCAAAAAACCGCTGTCGTTTTTCCTGGATTCTTCTAAGATTTTATAAAACAAGTAATAGGCTAAAAGCCCTAAGTCTTTAGGGTTTTGGGTGATGGTGTCTAGGTTTATCACATTTAAAAAAGCGTTGGAGTTGAACGCGTCATTCAAAGCGTTAAAAAGGGGGTTATTCAAATACGGCTCTAAACTCAAGCCCAATTGGTTAGATGAGGTTCTTTTAAGCGTTTCTTTAAAATCTAGCAAACTAAAAGCTTTAGGGTATAAAGTCTCATAAAGGCTCTTAATCGCGCTAGAAATCGCATTCATATCTTCCAAGGCTTCTTTATCCCTTGAAGGGGCAAGATCAAGCATGCTCAAAAAGAAGGATTGCAAAAATTCCAAATTCTGCAAATTAGGCTCTAAACAAAAGGGGTTGATGCTAAAAGATTGGCCGTCATGGTAATGCCCTTTAAAAAATTTGGTGAAAGAATACAACCCTTGCATCCTGTCAAATGCTAAAAGGCGCATGTTTTGGTATTTCAAAGCGCTCATCATTAAAAAGCTAATCAGCGTGCTTTTACCGCTTCCGGTAGCCCCTATGATTAGAGTATGCCCATTCACTCTAGCGATTTCTTTAGCGTTGTTGTGGCTCACTTCTTGGTTGTGGAAATTGAATAAAAAAGGGGAATAATCCAAATTTTTAAACACGCTCAAAGGGCTATTCCCCCATGAATTAGCTTTAAAGCCTAAATTTTGCCTTTCAAACACCATCAAACACGCTAGGGCTTTAGAGGTTAAAAAACGCAAGCGGTGGTTCAAATGGATGCGTTCAGGGAAAAAGGAAAAATACCCCCCTTTCAAGCCAAAAGTTTCTATAACGCCCACTAAGTTTTCTTTAAATAAAAGCCCTAAAATTAAGCTTGTTTGAGCGTCTAAATCCTCTAAACTGGGGGCTTTGATAAGAATGTTTAGGGCGAATTTTTGCATGGATAGGCGTTTGGTTTTGACTAATTCTTGGTATTCTAGCAGCTCGTTTTTAACGAGATTGGACATGCTAAACTTGGCCCTCTCTTTTAAAAAACTCAGCGTTTTATGTGCACTCATAGGCTCTATAGAAAAGATAATATCTAGTGGAGTCTCTTGGTATAAAAGCGCTCCGATCGCTATAGAAGTGATGCGTTCGCTCTCATAAGCTTTAATGCCAATCAAGCGGTTGTAGGTTTTTTGATTAAAGCTTTCTTGAATGAAATAATCCTTTTCAAAAGTGATAGAACTAGCGATATAGCTATCGCTCAAATACCCCCCTACTAGGGGCTTTAAAGGGAGATCAAACCCGTTAATGTATTCCGCATAAAAATTCAAAACCTCTTTGGAGCTTAAGAGTTTGGGGGCATAATTTTTGAGCTGGATTTCTAAGCTTTTTAAAGTTTCTTGCAAAAAATGCGCTTTATAAGAGAGAATGTCCTTAAAATTTTCCCTATTGGCATGCATGAGAGATTTTTTCTTATGCTCTAAAACGCCTTGTAAAGAGTGTGCGCTTTCTAAAACTAAAAAATACTGATTTTCATACACTTCTTTGTTTTCAAATTGATTCAAGATCGCTTGCAAGTATTGAGAATCAGATTGAATGTTTTGTTGGTGATCAATTTTACGCCTTTTAACCACCAGGCGCGCCACGACTTTTTCTAAAGAATCCAACGCCATCTGGCGCTCGGTGAAGAGATCTTGCAATTGCTCTGTGCTTAAATGGGTGTAGCTAACCCCCTCTAAACGGAGGATGCCCACTAAGTTTTCGTTTTTAGTGAGTAAAAAATGCTCATCATACAAGCCTAAAATGTTGTTTTCTTCGCTCATAGAATAGCTTTTAGGCAAAACCCCTAAAAAATAGTTTGAAACTTTTTGTTTGATAGCACTTAAAAGCTTTTCTAACATCCTACGCTCTATAACATTTGGTTTTAGTCTTTATTTTGCTTTTAGCCACAATAATATCTGCAATATCTTCATCAAAAAATTCCAGCACGCTAAAGAGCGCTAAAAACCCTAAATACAATAAAAAAGCGCTCAACAAATCAATCCAAGGGAGCAAGATAAAAGGCGCAAAAACAGAAATCAAATAAGATTTAGCGTTCAGCCATAAAAATTTTTCTTTAACCGAAATTTCACGCAAATTCTTCACGCTCGCTGAGAGGATAATCATTAAAAAATTCCCATAAACCAATTCGCTAAACTCGGGGCTTTAAAGAATAAAAAAATCCCAAACACCACGCCAAGGATCGTGAATAAAATCTCTTTCCACCGGTCTAAATTCCTCCACACATAAATAGCGATCCCTATGAAAATCACCATTAAAATCCCCTTAGCGATGGGGCTTTTGAGCTGGGCTTCTAGGGCGTTAAAAAACCCCTCTAAACCTTCAGCGAACAAACTTGAAACGCACATGCCTACTAAAAAAACGATTTTTAAAAAATGAGCGGACATCAAAACCCTTTTGTTTAATTTTAATTAACTTTATAACGCTTTATTATCTCAAAAAAACCATAAAAATCCTCTAAAAGGGGGTCAAAAGGGGTGCATTTGATCTTTAAAAGGGTAAAAAAGCAAAGCTGAAGAGGTAAAAGCCTTACTATTCTACGATTTGATAGACATAAGAAAGATTGGTGTGTTCTTTGGTTTGTAGGGTGTCTTCTTCTAAGAGGCTTTGAATCTTTTCAAAACTATATTGTAAATGGTTGTAAGCGACGATCACCACCTCATCGCCTTTTTGCAAAAAATGCTCTTGTGCAAAAGGCATATAAGGGGTAGCCCCAATCGCAAAAATCATTTTAGTAGGGAAATTATGGTGCTCTAAAAAAGGTCTTAGAGCCTCTAAAGAGTCGCCATCTTGTTGGTGGTTTAATTGGTCTTTGATCCAATCTAAAAGCTTTTGATAAAAAAACTCGTATTTGAGCAATTTGCTGTTTTCCCCATAAATGTGCCAAACATTATTGTATTTCAAAAAAGACGCGATAGAGAAATTGTTACACACCCCCCCATAAACAAACCTATCAATGGGCAATTTTTGCCCTATACCTTTAGAAGCTGGTGAAAAATTCTTTTTTTGGGAGAGCTTTGCGGCTTCTAAATTACGCACAGAAGCGTCGTTAAACGCCATGAAAAAATTAGGCACAAGCTTGGTTACCAAATGTTTTTCATCGTATTTAACATCGCATTCTAAAGCGATTTCTGGCTCTGCTTGCACTTTCAAATTCAAATCACTAGGCAAAATAATCTTATGGTTATTAATGCAACAACGCCCCAGATAGCAATTCTCATACGGGATATAAAAAGGGAATAACCCCTTGGGGGCGTCCTTTTCTTCGCTTTTCATGTTAATAAAACTATGACTCTCTCCTGCTTGCTCCAAATGTCCTGCAAAATTCCCCACCACACCAAAACCTAAAAACTCTTGCATGCAAACCTCCTAGCAAATAGCTTAATGATTAGAGCTTTTTCCATTATAGCATAAAAAGAAAACCCCTAAAATTCTCAAAAACTCCCTTTTAAGCGAACAAATATTCTCTAGCGTTCTCTTTATCCAATGGGTAAAGCTCGCGTTTTTCATCCCCTATTTGAATGAGGTAAGCTTGATTTTTTAAAGTCTTAGCATAGCCTAAAGCGATACGACCGGCCAATTCTTTATCTTCTTGGCTGGCGTTTTTATCCACTAAACTCAAAGGGCCTTTACAGCTTAATAATTCAATCTTATCCATTAAGGGGTGTTGAATGTCTAGCTTATGGTTTTCTTCTTCATTCCTTGCCACCACCAAACGAGCGTTATTAGGTAAGATAAAATAACGCCCGTTTTTGACAATCGCACTATCTTCAAACACCATTTCTCTGTATTCTTTCAAATTCTTAATCTTATTGCTCACTTGAATGTCCGTAAGCAAGCACCCCCCACCTGGCTTTTCATAATATTTCAAGCCGTAATCTTTGATCATTTGCAATTGTCTAGTGCGCCCCCTGCCACTCACATCTAAAAGCTTTTCTCTATCAACAAAACCCTTTTTTTCCATAAAAGTAGGCTCTAAGAGTTTAGCGCTCATGGGCCTTAAGAGCAATTCGTCTAAAAATTGCGGTTTTTCATCGCCTGCTTGCGTTCGGTCTAAAACGGGATCAAAACGAGCCTCTTCGCCCACCTCTCTGACTAATTTCCTCACCTGATTGAGCGCTTCTTTCCTTTGGGATTTAGGGCGTTGCCCTAGCACTTCCCCGCTCAAAACAAAATCCGCGTTCAATTCAAGCATCTTATAAAAAGCGTTCCTAAACATGTTGGCATGGCAATCAATGCAAGGGTTGAAATACTTCCCATAGCCGTATTTGGGCTTGAACAACACATCGTTAAAGAACTGCTCTCTAATATCGCACACCAAGAGTTTAGCCCCGATTTGCGCGGTGGCGTTTTCAAAATACTCTCTTTTATCTTTATTCCCCCCAAACCCTATATTGAAGTGTAAAGCGGTTACTTCAATGCCTTGATCGATGAGTAATTTCATGGACAACAAACTATCCAACCCCCCACTAAATAGGGCTAAAGCTTTAATCTTTTTCATATGGCGACTAATTCTCCTTGTTTTAATTTCATAATGGCCTGGCGAGCCTTTTTCAAACAGATCATTTTTTCGCTAAAAGAAAGCGGGCTTTTAGGGATTTCTTTGAGTTGCCGCTCAAAATAGCGCAAAATCAACAAACGCAATTCCTTTTCAAACCCCCCTTTTTTTAGGGGTAAATTCGCATCTAATAATAACGCAACTAATTTAGGGTCGTCTAATTTTTCTTGACACAAAGCGTCAAATTCTTGTTTTTTATGCAAGAATACCCCACTATGGATATAGCCCACCGCTAAATCCAACAAGCTTCTGTCTTCTAAAAGATAGCGGATCACCAATTTTTCTAAAAATTCCAAACCCATCGTGTTAGGAACATGAGCGAACTTTTGAGCAAGATTGGGTTTTTCTGTTTTGGGGTAAAAAGGCTGAAAAGAGGCTCGCTCTCTAACCCCTAAAACATGCAAAGGCACTTGCAAAAGAGAAGCGATTAAGGGCTTGTATTCGCTTTGTAAAAGCAAGGAAAAGTTTTTTAAAAACCCTAACATTTCTTTAAGGGCCTTATCTTTTTCTAAAGGATCGTCTAAAAGATAAAAACCCGCCATGCGCCTTAAAACAAATTCAATAAAAGCCATGGGGCGCGATAGCCAATTTTTTAAGGTTTCAATCTGATTATTAGCGATCATATCCGCTGGATCCAGGTTGTTTTCAAACAAAATCACCCCCCCCTTCCTTTGCTCTTTAGCCAACATCAAGCTCGCTTTATAAGCCGCGTTTCGCCCTGCCTTATCCCCATCATAGCTTAAGAGGATTTCGGGATCGCCTTTTTTAAGTAAGGGCAAATGCGATGGCGTTAAAGCTGTCCCAAGCGTGGCTATGGCGTTTTTAAAACCCGCCTGGTGCAATAAAATCGCATCCAAATACCCCTCTGTTACAATAACTTGCTTTTGTTTATAGATGTGTTCTTTAGCCAAATGATAGCCATAAAGCAAACTGGATTTATCAAAAAGCTTATTTTGGGGCGAATTGATATACTTGGCCGCTTTTTCTTTTAAGGTGCGCCCTCCAAAGCCCACCACTTGAGTGCTAGGGCTATAAATAGGGAACATGATGCGATCCAAAAAGCGCAAATAGGTTTTACCCTTTTTATCGCTCTTGCCCAGCACGCCTAATTCAATGAGCTTGTCCTTATTCAAGCCTTTATTTTCAATGCCGTAATCAATCCTATTCGTGCATAAGCCTAATTTAAACGCTTTGATACTCTCTAGGCTAAGCCCTCTTTTTTGCAAATAATTCAAAAAAAACGGGGCGTTAAAAAGCTCTTCTTGATACAACGAACTCACCATTTCTAAAAGGTGGTAATCTTCTTTATGATCATAATAAACGCCTTTGTCATACTCTAAAGCTATATTGAATCGGTGGGCTAATTTCTCTAATGCTTCCACAAACGAAAGTTTTTCAAACTCCATCACAAATTTAATGCTATCCCCGCTCGCCCCACACCCAAAGCAATGGTAAAACCCTTTAACTTGATTGACGCTAAAACTCGCGCTCCTTTCTTCATGAAAAGGGCAACAAGCCATGTAATTCGAACCTGATTTCCTCAAATCCACATAGGAGCTAATGACTTCTACAATGTCTATCGTTTGCAAAAGGCGATCAATGGAACTTTTAAGAATCATTTTTCATGCTTTCTTCATCTTGTTTCTTGTTTTAAGCTGTTTGAATGAATTATACTCAATAAATAAAATCTTAAAAAAGGTTTGTTAATAACGCCTCTTTTTTCTAATCCTTATATTTTTAAACTAATGAAACTTTATACAAATAGACTAATAAATCCTTATAGTTATATTCTTAGCTTTGTTTTTATGGCTTGACTTATCCCTAAAAATGCGCTATAGTTATGTCGCTTAAGAATACTAAGCGCTAAATTTCTATTTTATTTATCAAAACTTAGGAGAACTGAAATGAAGTTTCAACCATTAGGAGAAAGGGTCTTAGTAAAAAGACTTGAAGAAGAGAATAAAACCAGTTCAGGCATCATCATCCCTGATAACGCTAAAGAAAAGCCTTTAATGGGCGTAGTCAAAGCGGTTAGCCATAAAATCAGTGAGGGTTGCAAATGCGTTAAAGAAGGCGATGTGATCGCTTTTGGCAAATACAAAGGCGCAGAAATCGTTTTGGACGGCACTGAATACATGGTGCTAGAACTAGAAGACATTCTAGGCATTGTGGGCTCAGGCTCTTGCTGTCATACAGGTAATCATGACCATAAACATGCTAAAGAGCATGAAGCTTGCTGTCATGATCACAAAAAACACTAAAAAACATCATTATTAAGGATACAAAATGGCAAAAGAAATCAAATTTTCAGATAGCGCGAGAAACCTTTTATTTGAAGGCGTGAGACAACTCCATGACGCTGTCAAAGTAACCATGGGACCAAGAGGTAGGAATGTGTTGATCCAAAAAAGCTATGGCGCTCCAAGCATCACCAAAGATGGCGTGAGCGTGGCTAAAGAGATTGAATTAAGTTGCCCGGTGGCTAACATGGGCGCTCAACTCGTTAAAGAAGTAGCGAGCAAAACCGCTGATGCTGCTGGCGATGGCACGACCACAGCGACCGTGTTGGCTTATAGCATTTTTAAAGAGGGCTTGAGGAATATCACGGCTGGGGCTAACCCTATTGAAGTGAAACGAGGCATGGATAAAGCCGCTGAAGCGATCATTAATGAGCTTAAAAAAGCGAGCAAAAAAGTAGGCGGTAAAGAAGAAATCACCCAAGTAGCGACCATTTCTGCAAACTCCGATCACAATATCGGGAAACTCATCGCTGACGCTATGGAAAAAGTGGGTAAAGACGGCGTGATCACCGTTGAAGAAGCTAAGGGCATTGAAGACGAATTGGATGTTGTAGAAGGCATGCAATTTGATAGAGGCTACCTCTCCCCTTACTTTGTAACCAACGCTGAGAAAATGACCGCTCAATTGGATAACGCTTACATCCTTTTAACGGATAAAAAAATCTCTAGCATGAAAGACATTCTCCCGCTACTAGAAAAAACCATGAAAGAGGGCAAACCGCTTTTAATCATCGCTGAAGACATTGAGGGCGAAGCTTTAACGACTCTAGTGGTGAATAAATTAAGAGGCGTGTTGAATATCGCAGCGGTTAAAGCTCCAGGCTTTGGGGACAGAAGAAAAGAAATGCTCAAAGACATCGCTGTTTTGACCGGTGGTCAAGTCATTAGCGAAGAATTAGGCTTGAGTCTAGAAAACGCTGAAGTGGAGTTTTTAGGCAAAGCCGGAAGGATTGTGATTGACAAAGACAACACCACGATCGTAGATGGCAAAGGCCATAGCGATGATGTTAAAGACAGAGTCGCGCAAATCAAAACCCAAATTGCAAGCACGACAAGCGATTATGACAAAGAAAAATTGCAAGAAAGATTGGCCAAACTCTCTGGCGGTGTGGCTGTGATTAAAGTGGGCGCTGCGAGTGAAGTGGAAATGAAAGAGAAAAAAGACCGGGTGGATGACGCGTTGAGCGCAACTAAAGCGGCTGTTGAAGAAGGCATTGTGATTGGCGGCGGTGCGGCTCTCATCCGTGCGGCTCAAAAAGTGCATTTGCATTTACACGATGATGAAAAAGTGGGCTATGAAATCATCATGCGCGCCATTAAAGCCCCATTAGCTCAAATCGCTATCAATGCCGGTTATGATGGCGGCGTGGTCGTGAATGAAGTGGAAAAACACGAAGGGCATTTTGGTTTTAACGCTAGCAACGGCAAGTATGTAGATATGTTTAAAGAAGGCATTATTGACCCCTTAAAAGTAGAAAGGATCGCTCTACAAAATGCGGTTTCGGTTTCAAGCCTGCTTTTAACCACAGAAGCCACCGTGCATGAAATCAAAGAAGAAAAAGCGGCCCCAGCAATGCCTGATATGGGTGGCATGGGCGGAATGGGAGGCATGGGCGGCATGATGTAAGCCCCCTTGCTTTTTAATACCATTTTTTATAAAAGCTCTCTTCTTGGGGGGCTTTTTATCTCACAAAACCGCTCGTCTTGAAAAACGCACAACAAAAAATCTCTGTTAAGCTTTTATCATTAGCATTCCATTAAAACAAAATCTAAAAACTCTTTACCACCCAAAGCACAAAAAATGCAAAAATGCTAAAATTTTCTCCAAATGACAAAAAAAAAAAAAACGATTTTGTGCTACAATAATCTCAAATACATTAAGTATGTTCTTAATGTATAAAATCTCAATCACTCAATTTAATTTCAAAGGATATTTATGAAAAAAACCCTTTTACTCTCTCTCTCTCTCGCCACTTCGCTTTTAAACGCTGAAGACAACGGCTTTTTTATCAGCGCGGGCTATCAAATCGGTGAAGCCGCTCAAATGGTGAAAAACACCGGCGAATTGAAAAGGCTTTCAGACACTTATGAGAATTTGAGCAACCTTTTAAACAATTTTAACAACCTCAATCAGGCGGTAACGAACGCGAGCAGCCCTTCAGAAATCAATGCTGCGATCGATAATTTAAAAGCCAACACGCAAGGGTTGACTGGCGAAAAAACCAACTCCCCGGCCTATCAAGCGGTGTATTTGGCGTTGAATGCGGCGGTGGGCTTGTGGAATGTCATCGGCTATGCGATCATGTGTGGGAACGGTAACGGCACAGGTAGTGGCCCTGGCAGCGTGGTTTTTAATGATCAACCAGGGTCGTCGTCCACGAGCATCACTTGCAACCGGTATGAAGCGACTGGGCCTGGTAAGTCCATGTCTATCCAAGAATTTGAAAAACTCAATAAAGCCTATCAAGCTATCCAAAAAGCTTTAAAGGCTCAAAATGGTTTTCCTGTCTTAGACAACAAAGGCACAGAAGTGACCGTAACCTACACCTACGAATGCAAACAAAATAATGATATTAGTGGTGGTGTGAACCAGTTCTGTAACAAAAATGGTAGCAGTAATGGTGTAACTAGCTCTAGTAATAACAACAAAGAAACGCAAACCTTTAAATTCACCAATACCGCTCAAAACCTTTTAGAACAAGCAAGCACGATCATGAATGTCCTTAACACGCAATGCCCTCTCGTGCGATCTACGCATAATGAAAACGCTCCGGGTGATGGTAGCCCATGGAATATCAGTAAAAATGGGAATGCGTGCCAAATCTTTAGCGCTGAATTTAGCGCCGTTACCAACATGATCAAAAACGCCCAAGAAATCGTAACGCAAGCTCAAAGCCTTAACGCTCAAAACAATCAAAGTGCGCCGCAAGATTTCAACCCTTACACCTCTTCTGATAGGGCTTTCGCTCAAAACATGCTCAATCACGCGCAAGCGCAAGCCAAGATACTGGAACTAGCCGATCAAATGAAAAAAGACCTTAACACTATCCCAAGCCATTTTATATCAAATTACTTGGCAGCTTGCAGAAGTGATGGCACAACACCCAATCAAGGGGTTACTTCTAACACTTGGGGAGCCGGTTGCGCGTATGTGGAAGAGACGATAACGGCTTTAAATAACAGCCTTGCGCATTTTGGCACTCAAGCCGAGCAAATCAAGCAATCTGAGTTGTTGGCGCGCACGATACTTGATTTTAGAGGCAGCCTTAGCACTTTAAACAACACTTATAACAGCATCACCACGACCGCTTCAAACACGCCTGATTCCCCATTCCTTAAAAATTTGATAAGCCAATCCACTAACCCTAATAACCCCGGGGGCTTACAGGCCGTTTATCAAGTCAACCAGAGCGCTTATTCGCAATTATTAAGCGCCACGCAAGAATTAGGGCATAACCCTTTCAGACGCTTTGGATTGATCAGCTCTCAAACCAACAACGGCGCGATGAATGGGATCGGCGTGCAAATAGGGTATAAACAATTTTTTGGTGAAAAAAGAAGATGGGGATTAAGGTATTACGGCTTTTTTGACTATAACCATGCTTATATCAAATCCAGCTTTTTCAACTCCGCCTCTGATGTGTTCACTTATGGGGTAGGGACTGATGTTCTTTATAACTTCATCAATGATAAAGCCACCAAAAACAGCAAGATTTCTTTTGGGGTGTTTGGAGGGATTGCGTTAGCCGGCACTTCGTGGCTTAATTCTCAATACGTGAATTTAGCGACCTTCAATAATTTCTATAGCGCTAAAATGAATGTGGCGAATTTCCAATTCTTATTCAACTTGGGCTTGAGAATGAACCTCGCTAAGAATAAGAAAAAAGCGAGCGATCATGCGGCTCAGCATGGCGTGGAATTAGGCGTGAAGATCCCCACGATCAACACCAATTACTATTCTTTGCTAGGCACTCAACTCCAATACCGCAGGCTTTATAGCGTGTATCTCAACTATGTGTTCGCTTACTAATATCTGGCTTTTTGTGAAACTCCCTTTTTAAGGGATTTCTTTTTTGAAGCCTTTCTTTTTTTTGAACCCTTTCTTTTGGGGGGTCAAGCGTAAAATTCACCCCTATCCCTTTAAGAAAATAAAATAAAAGAAAATGCGTTTTACAACAAAACAAGATCTAAAACAATAAAACAAAACCCCATTTTTTAACAATGAAATTTTTTAAACAAAAAAAGCATTAAATCCTAATAAGATTTGTTAGATCTTGATAAAAACAAAGCTTTTTTAAAACCCCTAAAAACAATACTAACCAATAACCAAAATGCATGGCGTCTATTATTATCCTTATAGCATTAAAGCGCAACCAAGTTTTTATTTAAGCAAAAGCTGTTATGCCGTTTTAAGAGCGTTTCGTTTCTATGAAAACCGCAATATTTTTCAATTATTCTTGACAAGCGTTAAAAAAAATTGTATCATTATCTTTTTTTGTGAGACCCGTTAGCTCAGCTGGTAGAGCAATTCCCTTTTAAGGAATGGGCCGTTGGTTCAAATCCAACACGGGTCACCATGAGCATCGTGGCTCCTTCATCTAGTGGTTAGGATACCACCCTTTCACGGTGGTTACAGGGGTTCAAATCCCCTAGGAGTCACCACTCTTTTATACGGGTTTAGTTGGATTCTATCTCAATATTTTGGTCGCTTAGCTCAGTTGGTAGAGCGCTACCCTTACAAGGTAGATGTCATAAGTTCGAGTCTTATAGCGACCACCATGACTAAAGCATGCGTTTTTAGGCTATGGAGTTTGGATAGGGAGCGGTAGTTCAGCTGGTTAGAATATCTGCCTGTCACGCAGGGGGTCGCGGGTTCGAGTCCCGTCCGCTCCGCCACCAAGAACTTTTTAAATCATTTTCTACGCTTTATTTTCAAATAATAGTCAATCGTTAAAAATGACCCTTTCATCTAGTGGCCAAGGATACCACCCTTTCACGGTGGAAACGGAAGTTCAAATCTTTCAAGGGTCGCCACAAAGATTTCAAACTACACCCACAAATTATCTAAAAGCCTGGTTTTACCCACACGAGCCGCCACCAAAATGAGCGTGTTAGTTGGCTCTATGGTTTTTAAAGGCTCTAGCTTGTGGTTGCAACATTCCAAATAATCCACTTCTAAATTTTCTAAAATTTCAAGCCCTAGTTTTTTCAGTTTTTCGCACGCTTTTTCGCCCCTATCTATGGCCTGCTGGATTTTTTCTAAAGCTTTTGGAATGGCTAGGGCTTGTTTTCTTTCTACCGCACTCAAATACACATTCCTAGAGCTTAAAGCCAAATGATCGCTATCGCGCACGATCTCGCATGGCGCTATTTCAATGTCTAAAAGCAAATCTTTGACTAAATGCTGGATGATTAAAAGCTGTTGGGCGTCCTTTTTGCCAAAATACGCTCTAGTGGGATTGATAAGATGGAACAATCTTAACACGACCTGAACCACCCCATCAAAATGCCCATGACGCATGGCTCCCTCTAAAGAATGGGATAAAAATGTAGGGACGTAGAGTTTTAGGCGTTGCTTTGCTTCATAGGGATACATTTCGCCAATTTTAGGCAAAAACACCGCATTAACGCCCAGTCCTTCACACAAAGCCAAATCCTTTTCTAAAGGGCGCGGGTAAGCGCTAAAATCTTCATTAGCCCCAAATTGCGTGGGGTTGACAAAAACGCTTACAATCGTGTGGGGATTTTCTTTCAAACTCCTTTCTATCAGGCTTTGATGCCCTTTGTGTAAAGCCCCCATAGTCGGCACAAACCCCACGCTTTCTTCCAAACTTTTACGATATTCTCTTAAAGTAGCAATCGTTTCTAACACGCGCATTTAACAATCCTTTAAAAGCTCTAAAACCACTTCTCTAGGCTCTTTAGCCTGATAAATGGGGCGGCCCACCACGATAAAATCGCTTAAATTTTGTTTAGCCTCTTTAGCGTTCGCCACCCTTTCTTGATCTTCTTTATCATTTTTATTCAGCCTTATGCCAGGGGTTAAAGTCAAAAAGTTTTTACCCAAAGCCTCTTTAATCGCCAAACTTTCAAACACCGAACACACCACCCCATCAATCCCGCTCTCTTTACCCATAGCGCTTAATGTGATCGCTTGCATTTTTAAAGGAGCGTTATACACGCTTAAAAATTCCTCTTCGCTAAAGCTGGTTAAAGCGCTCACGCCCATGATTAAGGGGCGTTTTTTAAGAGCGTTCAGGCGTTGCATTAAAATGGTTAGTGCGCTTTTAGCGCTGCTTAAATGCACGGTGAGCATATCAATTTCTAATTTCGCGCATTCTAGCGCGGCATTTGCCATCGTATAAGGAATATCATAGAGCTTCAAATCCAAAAAAATCTTAAAATTCCCATCAATTTTTCTGATTTCATCTAAAAAAACAGCCCCATCTCTTATAAACGATCTAAGCCCCACCTTAGCCCACAAATCTAAGCCCTTTAATTCTTGCAATAAAGAAAGATTGTCCTCTTTTTTTTCTAAATCCAATGCGACACATAATTGCATGAAAGCCCTTTAAAGTGTAAAATAACGCCATTATAACAAAAAGAAATGCAAGATTTTTAGCTATGATAAGCGTTTTAAAAACAAAACGAATTTTAATCAAATGAGATTTAAGGGTTAAAGAGTGAAAGCGTTTTTAGGAGCGTTAGAGTTTCAAGAGAATGAATACGAAGAGCTTAAAGAGCTTTATGAGAGCTTAAAAACCAAGCAAAAGCCCCACACTTTGTTCATTTCTTGCGTGGATTCACGAGTCGTGCCTTATTTAATCACAGGCACTAAACCGGGCGAATTGTATGTGATCTGCAACATGGGCAATGTGATCCCCCCTAAAACAAGCCATAAAGAATCCCTTTCTACTATGGCGAGCATTGAATACGCTATTATGCATGTGGGCGTTCACAATTTAATTATTTGTGGGCATAGCGATTGTGGGGCTTGCGGGAGCATTCATCTAATTAATGATGAAACCACCAAAGCTAAAACCCCTTACATTGCAGATTGGATACAATTTTTAGAGCCTATTAAAGAAGAATTAAAAAACCACCCGCAATTCAGCAACCATTTCGCCAAGCGTTCATGGCTTACAGAGCGTTTAAATGCGCGCTTGCAACTCAACAACCTCTTAAGCTATGATTTCATTCAAGAAAGGGTGGTGGATAACGAATTGAAAATTTTTGGTTGGCACTACATCATAGAAACAGGCAGGATTTATAATTATAATTTTGAAAGCCATTTTTTTGAGCCGATTGAAGAAACCATTAAACAAAGGATAAGTTATGAAAACTTCTAAAACAAAAACCCCCAAATCCGTTTTAATCGCCGGGCCATGCGTCATTGAGAGCTTGGAAAATCTAAGAAGTATCGCTACTAAATTACAACCCCTAGCCAACAACGAGCGATTGGATTTTTATTTTAAAGCGAGTTTTGATAAGGCTAACCGCACGAGTTTGGAGAGTTACAGAGGGCCTGGTTTGGAAAAAGGCTTAGAAATGTTACAAATTATCAAAGAGGAATTTGGTTATAAAATTTTAACCGATGTGCATGAGAGCTATCAAGCAAGTGCAGCGGCCAAAGTAGCGGATATTTTACAAATCCCGGCGTTTTTGTGCCGCCAAACGGATCTGATTGTAGAAGTGAGCCAAACTAACGCTATTGTCAATATCAAAAAAGGGCAATTCATGAACCCAAAAGACATGCAATATTCTGTCTTAAAAGCCCTTAAAACGAGGGATAAAAGCATTCAAAGCCCCACTTATGAAACGGCGTTAAAAAATGGCGTGTGGTTGTGTGAAAGGGGGAGCAGCTTTGGGTATGGGAATTTAGTGGTGGATATGCGCTCTTTAAAAATCATGCGAGAGTTTGCCCCGGTGATTTTTGACGCTACCCATAGCGTGCAAATGCCAGGGGGAGCGAACGGGAAAAGTTCAGGAGACAGCTCTTTTGCCCCTATTTTAGCCAGAGCGGCGGCGGCGGTGGGGATTGATGGGTTGTTCGCTGAAACGCACATTGATCCTAAAAACGCCCTAAGCGATGGGGCGAACATGCTAAAACCTGGCGATCTAGAACATTTAGTAGCTGACATGTTAAAAATCCAAAATTTATTTTAAAGGAATTTCATGCAAATCATAGAAGGGAAATTGCAATTACAAGGGAATGAAAAAATCGCTATTTTAACCTCGCGCTTCAACCATATCATCACAGACAGATTACAAGAAGGGGCGATGGATTGCTTCAAAAGGCATGGGGGCGATAAGGAGCTTTTAGATCTCGTGCTAGTGCCTGGGGCTTATGAATTGCCTTTGATTTTAGACAAATTGTTAGAGAGCGGAAAATACGATGGCGTGTGCGTTTTAGGAGCGATCATTAGAGGGGGGACTCCGCATTTTGACTACGTGAGCGCGGAAGCGACTAAGGGCATTGCCCATGCGATGCTCAAATACAGCATGCCGGTAAGCTTTGGCGTGCTGACCACAGACAATATTGAACAAGCGATTGAAAGAGCGGGCAGTAAAGCCGGCAATAAGGGCTTTGAAGCGATGAGCACTCTCATTGAATTGTTGAGCTTGTGCCAAACTCTCAAGGGTTAAAATGGCGACACGAACTCAAGCCAGGGGGGCTGTGGTTGAATTGTTGTATGCGTTTGAAAGCGGTAATGAAGAAATTAAAAAAATCGCTTCCAGCATGTTAGAAGAAAAAAAGATTAAAAACAACCAGTTGGCTTTCGCTTTAAGCCTTTTTAATGGCGTGTTAGAAAAAATTAATGAGATTGACGCCCTCATCGAACCGCATTTAAAAGACTGGGATTTCAAGCGATTAGGGAGCATGGAAAAGGCGATTTTACGCTTAGGAGCGTATGAAATTGGCTTCACGCCCACGCAAAACCCTATCATCATCAACGAATGCATAGAGCTTGGCAAACTCTACGCTGAGCCTAACACCCCTAAATTTTTAAACGCTATCTTGGATTCTTTGAGTAAAAAGCTCGCTCAAAAACCCTTGAATTGAGGGCGTTTTATGCTTAAATTTAAAAAATAATGCTATAACCGCTTTATTTTCTTTTTAGCCATTATTTTATTAGTTGTTTTTTATAAAAAAAACATTATTCAGGCAATAACCAAAGAATTGGTGTTTTAAAGCATGAAATCTATAGAGCTTAAGAGCGTTGGGCTTTTGAGTTTGAGCCTTTTTAGAATATTAAGTATAATTTTAGACAAATGATATTAAAATCAGTAACCACTTTAGAAAAACAGCGATGGAGTGCGAAAAGTCGTTTGTTTTTAATAAGTGATAAAACAATATAAAGGAATAATATGGCATACAAATATGATAGGGACTTGGAATTTTTAAAGCAATTGGAATCTAGTGATTTATTGGATCTGTTTGAGGTGCTTGTTTTTGGTAAAGACGGCGAAAAAAGACACAATGAAAAACTGACCAGCTCCATAGAATACAAAAGGCATGGCGATGATTACGCTAAATACGCAGAAAGAATCGCTGAAGAGTTGCAATACTATGGGAGCAATAGTTTTGCGAGTTTCATTAAAGGCGAAGGAGTCTTATACAAAGAGATTTTATGCGATGTGTGCGATAAATTAAAGGTCAATTACAACAAGAAAACTGAAACGACTTTGATTGAACAAAACATGCTTTCTAAAATCTTAGAAAGAAGTTTGGAAGAAATGGATGATGAAGAAGTGAAAGAAATGTGCGATGAATTGTCCATAAAAAACACCGACAATTTGAACAGACAAGCCTTAAGCGCGGCGACTTTAACGCTGTTTAAAATGGGAGGCTTTAAATCTTATCAATTAGCGGTCATTGTTGCGAATGCGGTCGCAAAAACCATTCTAGGGCGTGGTTTATCGCTTGCGGGCAATCAGGTGCTTACAAGAACTCTGAGCTTTTTAACAGGTCCTGTTGGCTGGATCATTACAGGCGTATGGACAGCGATTGATATTGCAGGGCCGGCTTATAGGGTAACCATACCGGCATGCATTGTGGTCGCCACTTTACGCCTAAAAACACAGCAAGCCAATGAAGATAAGAAGTCATTGCAAATAGAATCCATTTAAGCTTTTTTTAGGAAAAAAGGTATAGAATGGAAACCTAGATGCGAAAATGCATTTGGTTTTTATTTTAATTTAAGGGAGACAAAATGAGTAACAGTTGCAGTAATCAAAACCACAATCAAAAAGGTGATGCTAAAAATCAAAACAACGAAGGCTGTCAAAAAAATAGCCAAAACCAAGCTAATCAATGCAACGCTAACCACGAACATAAAAACAATAAAAAGTAAGGGTTAGAGGGTTAAAGGAGGGGGGTTTCCTTGTGTCAAAAATCAAAACAGCAGTTCGTTAAATTAGCCCTACCTAAAGAAATCAATAAGTCTCCTACTTTCAAATCAGATTTGTTTTACATTATTAACATTCGCTTTATTGATATAACGAGTGAAATCGCCATCGCTAACGCTAGAATTAGGCATTCCTATCCAAAATGATAAGCGTATCAAAACATTTTAATTATTATCATCATTCTTTGGTTGTAAAATCAATAAAACTCATTAGCATTTGTAGCGCAATATCCATGCGCAGTTAGCGGGTGTGTTTAAGTCTTTTAGGGCATTAAACATGATTTTAAAAAATGATGCTATAATCACTAATCACTAATCACTAATCACTAATCACTAATCACTAATCACTAATCACTAATCACTAATCACTAATCACTAATCACTAATCACTAATCACTAATCACTAATCACTAATCACTAATCACTTCACTAAAAAAGGGGGTTGGTGGGATTTGAGTGAGCGGTAGAAGTAAAATTAAAGGAATAATATGGCATACAAATAGCGATTTGGCATTTTTAAAGCGATTAAGCTCTAGCGATCTGAAAGATTTGTTTGAGGTGCTTGCTTATGATGAAGATGGCACACTAAGAATGAATGAATAATTGACAAGTTCAACAGAATACAAAAGGTATGGTAGCGATTACGCCAAATACCCCACAAGGATCGCTGAAGAGTTACAGCATTATGGGGGCAATAGTTTCATGAATTTTTTAGAGATGAAGGGGTCTTATACAAAGAGATTTTGTGCGATGCGTGCGATCATTTAAAGGTTAATTACAATGAAAAATCTCCAACCTCTTTGATTGAGCAAAACATTTTTTCTAAGCTTTTGAAAGATAGTTTAGAAAAAATGAGTGAGAGAGAGATTAAAGAACTTTGCAATGAATTGGGCATGACAAATATTGATAAAGTGATTGGTGAGAACAAACAAGTCCTAATCGCATCTGTTTTAACGCTGTTTAAAGCCGGTGGCTCTCATTCTTATGCGTTGGCTATAGCTGTTGCAGATGTAATGGTGAAAAAAACTCTAGGGCATGGTTTATCGTCTGTGGTGGGTAAAGTAGCGCTTAAAAAAACTTTGGGTATTTTAGCTGGCCCTATTGGTTGGGTCATTACAGGCGCGTTAGTGAGCATCAATCTTGCTGGGCCGGCTTATAGGGTAACCGTGCTTGCATGCGTTTTGGTTGCCACCTTACGCCTAAAATTAAAAGCAGAACAAGAAGCGGATGAAACCAATAAAACATGGTATCTGGTTATTGTTTTTTGTATTCTCATTGGTCTAGTTGTTTTGGCTGTTTTTTTCATGAAAGAGAAACACCATTCAAGCAACAACCCAAAAAGCGGTGTTGAAAACCTTAAAAACCCTAGCCACAAAAATTAAAGAATGGTAGCAACCGCTCCAATTAGCGTTTGAGAGAATTGACGGTTTGGAGCATGGCATCAGCGGTTTGAATGCTTTTAGAATTGGCTTCATAGGCCCTTTGAGCGGTGATTAGATCCGTCATTTCTTCTACCAATCTCACGTTACTAAGCTCCAAAAAGCCTTGCCTTAACTTGCCTAATCCTTGAGAATCCGGATTGCCCACAATCGCATCGCCGCTAGCGTTGGTGATGGAGAACAAATTATCCCCCATAGAATGAAGCCCCGCCGGGTTGACAAAATTAGCCAAAGTGATTTGCCCGATCACATTAGAAGTCGTTTGCAAGCCTTGAGTCACGCTCACCGTGCCATCCACACCGATGTTTACTTGCGTGGTGTCTTCGGGCAAAGTGATTTGAGGGATGAGGAGATAGCCCTCGCTTGTTACAAGATTGCCCTGCTCGTCTAGCTTGAAATTCCCGCTCCTTGTGTAAGCGGTAGTGCCATCAGGAAGCTGGACTTGAAAAAAGCCTTTACCCGTAATGGCGACATCTAAATTGTTTTCCGTTTCTTTAGGGCTGCCTTGCGAAAACATTTTAGTGATCGCGCTAGGGCGCACGCCTAAGCCCACTTCCATGCCATCTGGCGATAAAGTCGTGTTGCTTGTGTTGGTGCCAGCATATTGCATCGCTTGGTAAAACAAGTCGTTAAAATCCGCACGAGATTTTTTAAATCCGGTGGTATTGACATTGGCGATATTGTTTGAAGTGGTGTCAATATGCGTCTGTTGGGCGAGCATCCCTGAAGTGGCGCTATAGAGAGAGCGGAGCATTTTTTCCCTTTAAACTAAAACTTAACAACCTAGAATTATAACCAAAATAAGATTAAATTTGACTAAAACGCGCTTTTTTAACACCCTCTTTTTTAAGCTCTTGCCTCAAAATAACCGATACTTGACGCTATTGATAAATTTTAGGGCGTTTGATCATGTGCTTTCTTTTCGCACCCATTCACTCAAAACTTTTTAACAGCGTTCTTGGCGAAATGTTGGCCTTTTCTAAAGGGACAAAGCGCTTTTTTTGATAGGCTTCTAGGCTGGATCGCCCTATCATGGCGGCATTGTCGCTGCAAAATTCTAAAGGGGCTAAAACAAGCTTGCAATCAAACTCAGCGCACAAATTTTCAAACGCCTTTCTTAAAGTCAAATTTTGGCTCGCTCCCCCCACAATGCCAAAAATTTTAGGGCGTTTGATTTTAAAATAGCGTTTAGTCTGCTGGATTAAATGCTCAATAGCCGCGCTTTGAAAATGATAGGCAATCTTTTGTTTGATCGCTTCATTCAAATTATGGGCGTTTTTTTCAATCTCCAAACGCACCGCATTTTTTAAACCTGAAAAACTAAAAGCCAGATTCGGGCTGTTTTTTAAAGGGATAGGGAACATTAAAGGCTCGTTTGGATGCGCGTAATCAAGGGCTAATTTTTCCACTATGGGGCCTCCTGGATAGCCTAAATCAAGCATTTTAGAAACCTTATCAAAACTCTCCCCAAAGCTATCGTCTAAACTCGTGGCAACGATTTTAATATTCTCATAATCTCTAGCCTCTAAAATCAAAGAATGCCCCCCAGAGACTAACAGCACGCTTAAAGGCATGCAGGTTTGTTTTTCATTGATAAAGAGCGAATACACATGCCCTCTCAAATGATCTTCCAAAATCAAGGGCAAATTCAAAGACAGGCTCAAGGCTTTTGCCATCATCAAACCTTCTATTAAGGTAACGCTCAAACCTGGCTGATTAGTGATAGCGATGGCTTTAATTTTGGAAAAATCCTTATTCAAGCTTATTTTAATGCGTTCTAATAAAAGCGGCAAATTCTCAGCATGCAAGCGCGATGCAAGCTCAGGCACAACGCCCCCATAAGAGCTGTGGTGCTTTTCTTGAGAGATTTTAAAATGAGCGATGAGTTTGGCGTCCTCTATTCTTGTAAGGGCTAAAGAGCTGTCATCGCAAGAACTTTCAATGCTTAAAATCATTATCTTTATCTTTGGGTGGTGTTTTTGCTTGAATTATACCTTGTTAGCAACACTCTAAAGCCTTTAAACCAAAACTAAAAAGTGGATTTACAAAAATACCAATGAATAGAAAGCTAGAATTAAACATTGAGCATGAAGAATAAAGAGATGAAATCTAAAATTAAAGCCTTGAATGAAATAAGCCCCTTTTTTAGAAAAAGCCTTTAAGCTAAGTATTTGATCGCGTTCAAATAGCTTTTGTTGTTCGCTTTGTTTTGATAAGCAATGTCAAACGCCGTGCCGTGGTCAGTGGAAGCGCGTAAAATGGGAGCGTTCAAACTCACATTAATGCTTTCATCAAAATAGAGCGCTTTTAAAGGGGCTAGCCCCACATCATGGCTCATGCTCACATAAAAAGGGGTTATTTTGCGCTTATTGGGGGCAAAAGCGCTATCAGCAGGCAGTGGTCCTAAAAAACATTCAAAGCCCAGCGTTTGGTTGCTCTTTTGAATGGCCTTTAAAATCTTTTCATCTTCTTCCCCAAACAAGCCCTCTTCACCCGCATGGGGGTTAAAACCACACACTTGAACGATTTTAGCTTGAGTGCTTTTTTGAAACGCTAGTAAAAACCGGACCAACGCTCCCACTTGAATGAGTTGAGAAACCGCCCCTAAAGGCACATGGTCGCTAAACAGCCCCACAAAGAGTTTTGAACACCCAAGCATCATAATAATTTGATGATCTTTATAGCGTTGCTTTAAAAAATCGGTATGCCCCACAAAAGGGATTTGAGCTTGTTGCCATGCGAGCTTGTTGATAGGCAAAGTGCAAATGCCATCCACTTCTTTACTATCCGCTAACTCGCAAGCCTTTTTAAAACTCTCAAAACTATACGCCCCGCTTTGAGCGCTGACTTTGCCTATCGTGCTAGAGTTTAATAAGGGTAAGGGGGCATCAATAGCGAGTGTGTTAAGCGTTTTAGCTTCATAAGCGTTATGAAGCAATTGGTTGGCCCGCTCTAAAAGTTCGCTATCAATGAGATACAACGGCTCACAAAATGCACTCACTTCCTTATGGCTTTTTAAAATCAATTCTAAGCCTACGCCTTGAATATCCCCGCAACTGATCGCAATTTTCTTTTTAGCCATTTTATCGCTTGATGAGTTGTGCCATTTCTAAAATCGCTTTTTCCAAGCCCACAAAAACCGCTTTTGAAACCACGCTATGACCGATATTAAGCTCTCTTAAAGAGGGGATTTTTAACAATTCTTTCACGTTAGAATAATTCAACCCATGCCCCGCGCACGCCGTGATGCCCATAAAAAACGCTTCTTTACTCATTCGTCTTAATTGCAAAAAAGCGTTGTGCAATTCTTCTTTCAGCTCTTTAGGGCTTTTGTCTTTGAGTGCGCTAATGGCATGGATTTGGTTGTTAGCGTTAGAATATAGAGCGTTGTGCAAATTCGCATACACCCCAGTGTGGAACTCCACTTGCTTGACTTGATGCTCCTTTGCAAAATGCAGGGCGTCTTTTAAAGGATCAATAAACAAAGACACTTCAATGCCTTTATTGTGATACGCTCTAATCACCTCTCCTAAACCCTTTAATGAGCAATCCAATCCCCCCTCTGTCGTAACCTCATTTCTGTTTTCAGGCACGATCGTAACCTTACTGGGCTTATTTTTCAAAGAGCATAAAAAATCAGTGATTTCAGCATTAATAGAGCATTCAATGTTGATAGGCAAAGGGCTTATTTCAAGCAACCTCAAAACATCTTCATTTTGAATGTGTCGTTTGTCTTCCCTCAAATGGATGGTGATTAAATCCACTTTATGGGTGTTTTTAGCGATGAATAGGGCTTCTAAAATCTCAGGCTCATAAGTCTTTCTTATCTCTCTTAAAGTCACAATGTGATCAATATTCAATCCAAAACGCATGACTATCCTTTATTTTATAATAATGATTTTTGGAATTGTAACATAAAACCCGCCTCTTACACCTATAAGATTTTATCATCAAGCTATCTTTTGCTATAATACCCAAAACAAAATGCCAATTAAATCCAATAAAAAGTGTTGTGGGTGCTATATTTTTTAACCAGTTTATTTATTTGCTCTTTGATTATTTTGTGGTCTAAAAAATCCATGCTCTTTGTGGATAACGCTAATAAAATACAAGGCTTTCATCATGCAAGAACCCCACGAGCTGGGGGGCTTGGGATCTTTCTTTCTTTTGTGTTAGCTTATCTTTTTGAGCCTTTTGAAGTGCCTTTTAAGGGGTTTTTTGTTTTTTTGGGTTTGTTATTGGTATTTTTAAGCGGTTTTTTAGAAGACATTAACCTTTCATTAAGCCCCAAAATACGCCTTATTTTACAAGCCGTAGGGGTTGTTTGCATCATCTCATCAACGCCTTTAGTGGTGAGCGATTTTTCGCCCCTTTTTAGTTTAGCTTATCCTATAGCTTTTTTATTTGCAATTTTTATGCTAGTAGGCATCAGTAACGCTGTCAATATCATTGACGGGTTTAACGGGCTTGCATCAGGGATTTGTGCGATTACTCTTTTAGTCATTCATTATATAGAGCCTAGCAGTTTGGCGTGCCTATTAGCTTACATGGTGCTTGGGTTTATGGTATTAAATTTCCCTTTAGGAAAGATTTTTTTAGGCGATGGGGGGGCGTATTTTTTGGGTTTGGTGTGCGGGATTTCCCTTTTACATTTGAGTTTAGAGCAAAAAATCAGCGTGTTTTTTGGACTCAATTTAATGCTTTATCCGGTCATAGAGGTGCTTTTTAGTATCCTTAGACGCAAAATAAAACGCCAGAAAGCCACCATGCCAGACAATTTGCATTTGCACACCCTTTTATTTAAATTCTTGCAACAACGCTCTTTCAATTACCCTAACCCTTTATGCGCGTTTATCCTTATTCTGTGCAACCTGCCTTTTATTTTAATCAGCGTCTTTTTTCGCTTAAACGCTCATGCGCTCATTGTCATTGGCTTAGTCTTTATCGCATGCTATTTAATGGGCTATGCTTATTTGAACAAGCAAGTTTGCGCCTTAGAAAAGCGAGCGTTTTAATGAAAAAGCTCAAAAATCTTTTTTTGATCCTGCTCTTATGGGTGTATCCTTTAAGGAGTGAGCCGATCAATGAGGGGGCATACATTTTAGAAGAGATTGGCGATGTGCTTAGGTTTTTGCCTATTTTTGTCGGCACGGTCAGTTTGGCGATGCGCGATTATAGAGGTTTAGGGGAATTAGCGGTCGGCACATTGGTTACTCAAGGAGTGATTTATGGCCTTAAAGGAGCTTTTAGCAACGCCCATAAAGATGGGGCTAGAGTGGGATTTGCTAAACGCCCATGCTGTAATTCTTGGAGAGGCATGCCAAGCGGGCATGCTGGGGGGGTGTTTAGCGCGGCTGGGTTTGTGTATTACCGCTATGGGTGGAAGCCGGCTCTTCCTGTGATCGCTCTTGCAATCCTCACTGATGCTAGCAGAGTGGTGGCAGGACAACACACGATCTTGCAAGTTACGATCGGTAGCCTTATCGCATGGGGGTTTGCTTATTTATTCACTTCACGCTACAAACCCAAGCAATGGATGCTCTATCCTGAAATCTCTAGCGATTTTAAGGGCAGTAGCCGCTATGGGGTGAGCTTTTCTTATCAATGGTAAAGGGATAAAGTGCTAAAAAAATTATTACTCATTTCGCTCTTTTTAGGATTTTTAAGAGCGGAAGGCGAACATTATGAAATCATCGTTGAGCTTTCAAAGGCTTTTTTGAAAGCCCAAGAAGTTTTGACTGCGATCCATCAAGCTTATAAAACCTGCATAGAAACCGGGCATGATCGCACCCAAATACGCCTCCAAAGCGCTTTTTTAGAGAACTTGTCTCAAACAGAACGGCAATTTGATGATTATTTTGAAAAGGATTTTAAAAGCGTAGAAGTTTTAAAAACCTTGCTTAAAGACATCCAATCGTTAGAAAAAGCTTCCAACAAGCTCGCATGCATTACCCCAAAAAACGCTAAAAATTTTGAAATTTTAGAAGGAGCGATAACGCAAATCATAGACTTAGAAAAACAGATGGATAAATTTATCAATGGTGCAAAATAAAGCCCATTTTGGCATGAGAATTTAATGGAATATTCATCGTAAAAAGCTCTAATTCAGTTTGAATGATAACCTTTTAAAAGCGTTCTTTAGAAAGTGGGGTTTTACCATAAACAAAGCGTAAAAATCCCCTTTAAAAAGCGTATTAAAGTTGGCTTTGAATATTCGTATTTGATGAGAGCCAAATCCCTAATACTTATGCTTTCTTAGGCGTTTCACCACATAATCCCCCGCGCTTTGAATGATTTGCACTAAAACAATAATCACAACCACCGCATAAAAAAGCACATCGCCCCTATAACTTTGATAGCCAATCCTAATGGCTAAATCCCCCAATCCCCCAGCCCCTAACGCTCCCGCCATAGCCGAATAGCCTATTAAAGAAATTAAGGTGATGGTGATATTGTTCACTAAAGAAGGCAGGCTCTCTAAAAGCATCATTTTAATGACTTCCAAATGAGACGCTCCCAAACTTAAAGTGGTTTCAATCTTGCCATGCTCTACTTCCATTAGAGAATTTTCAAAAAGCTTTGCGACAAAAGGGATGGCTGAAATGGCTAACGGGATAATGCTTGCGCTAGAGCCAATGCTTGTGCCAATCAAAAAGCGCGATAAAGGCAAGAGCAAAATAATGAGAATGATAAAAGGGAAAGAGCGAGTCATGTTGATAGAAGTGTCTAAAATTTTATGCAAAAGGGGCTTGTTTAACAAATGCCCTTTTTTACTCACTAACAATAAAACCCCCAAAGGCAAGCCAAAAACAACCGCCAAAAAGCTCGCCACAAACACCATATAAAGCGTTTCTAGCGTGGCTTGAATGAGCATTTGAGAAATCATTTTAATCCTTTAATTTTTCCACTTGTAAGCCTAAAGCGTTTAAATACTCTAAAGCCCTTTGAATCTCTGCAACACTGCCTAAAAACCGCACCACTAAATACCCTATATCTTTAGTCGTAAGCTCTTCAATGTTGCCTGAAATGATACTCACGTCTATTTTAAAACGCCTGATCAAATTAGAAATGATCGGTTCGTCTAAATGCTCCCCTAAAAACACGATGCGATAAATGTCTTGGCATTTTTGATCCCCATGCTCGTTTTTGATGCCAAGCAATTCTTTAGTAACGGCATGTTTAGGGTTGGCAAAAATTTCTTCTACTGAGCCTCTTTCCACAATTTCGCCACTGCTGATCACGCACATTTGATTGCACAATTCCTTAACCACTTCAATCTCATGCGTGATGAAAACGATGCTCAAGTCAAGCTTTTTTTGAATGCCGCTCAAAAGCGTTAAAATAGAATGCGTGGTTTTAGAATCCAGCGCGGATGTGGCTTCATCGCAAAGCAACAAATCAGGGCAATTCGCTAAACTCCTAGCGATCGCCACTCTTTGTTTTTGTCCACCGCTGAGCTGTTTAGGATAAAAATGCATTTTATCTTCTAGCCCCACTAATTCCAATAATTCATGCACCCTTGATTTAATCTTAGTTTTTTCCCATCGGGCGATTTCTAGAGCGAAAGCGACATTTTCAAACACATTTTTAGCGCTCAATAAATTGAAATGCTGGAAAATCATGCCTATTTTTTGGCGCGCTTTTTGCAATTCTTTAGGCTTTAAGTTTAACAGATTGACCCCATTGACTAACACTTCGCCAGAACTGGGGCGCTCTAAACAATTAATCAGGCGGATGAGCGTGGATTTCCCCGCCCCTGAATAGCCTATCACGCCTAAAATATCGCCTTTTTTCAATTCCAAATTCACGCCTTTTAAAGCATGAAACCCGTTTTCATAAATCTTTTCAATGTTTTTTAATTCTACTACCATCGTTTTAACTTTGTATTTTGCTCACTGGGACATTTGCGCGTTATTTTCCACGCTATTGAGCCATAAAAACACTTGCACCACGCTTTCATACAATTCTTCAGGTATCGCGCAGTCTAATTCCACCTTCAAAAGCGAATCCACCAGCATGGGGTTAGAAAAGAGTGCTATATCGTATTCCTTAGCTTTTTGAATGATCCTTTTAGCCACTTCGCCCACCCCACTTGCGATCACTTTTGGGGCATGATCTTGCCCCATGTTATAGGCTAGAGCGGCGGCTTTTATGGTTTTATTCATCTAATACCCTAAAGTCAAAGAATCGGCGTCATTCCAAGAGAAATTTTTTTCAAACCCTTTTGTTTTTTTCAAAATAGACGCAACGCTGCGGACTAACATGTCCGTTTCAATATTCACGCGCCGTTTGAGTGGATAAGTCTTAAAAAGGGTATTCTCTAAAGTGTAAGGGATAATCGTTAGCCAAAACCCCTTTTCTTCTACCTTGCTTAAAGTCAAACTCACCCCATCAATGGCGATAGAGCCTTGCTCAACGCACAACAAAAGCGTTTCTTTAGAAGTGCTGATGAAAAAATCCACTTGATTAGAGTTGTGAATGATTTTTTCAATGACCCCGATAGCGTCAATATGCCCTTGCACAAAATGCCCATCCAAACTCGCATCAGCTTTTAGAGCTGGCTCAATATGGACTAAATCCTTGTAATTTTCTAACGCTACGCTGTTTTGGGTTTTTTGGCTCAATTCCACGCTAAAATGCGTTTTTGAACTTTCTATGGCGGTCAAACATGCCCCATTAATCGCAACGCTATCACCAAGCTTGGGATTGAGATCGCTCTCTACGCTTAAAATATTGTTGTGGAAACTTTTCACTTTAGCTATTTGATGGATTAGACCGCTGAACATCGTTAATGATTATTTTCCTTATGTTAGAATGCTTAAGCATTGTAACATATTAAATAAAACCATAGGATAAAAGCATGTTTATTGATACGCATTGCCATTTGGATCACAAGGATTATGAAAACGATTTAGAAGAAGTGTTACAAGAAAGCCTAGAAAAAGGCGTTACTCAATGCGTGATTCCGGGCGCGGACATGAAGGATCTGAATAGAGCGGTAGCAATTAGCGAAAAATTTGAAGGCGTGTTTTTTGCCATAGGCGCTCACCCTTATGATGTGGAAAGCTTTGATGAAAGCCTATTTGAAAAATTTGTCAGCCATCAAAAATGCGTGGCGATAGGCGAATGCGGACTGGATTACTACCGCTTGCCTGAATTAAATGAAAGAGAAAATTATAAAAGCAAGCAAAAAGAAATTTTTACCAAACAGATTGAATTTTCTATCCAACACAACAAGCCCTTGATTATCCACATCAGAGAGGCGAGTTTTGATAGTTTGAATCTTTTAAAAAGCTATCCTAAGGCTTTTGGGGTGTTGCACTGCTTTAACGCTGATAATATGCTTTTGGAATTAAGCGATCGTTTTTACTATGGGATAGGGGGGGTTAGCACTTTTAAAAACGCTAAAAGACTGGTAGAGATTCTCCCTAAAATCCCTAAAAACAGGCTTCTTTTAGAAACGGATTCGCCTTATTTGACCCCACACCCTTTTAGAGGCACCAGGAATAGCCCTACTTATATCCCTTTAATCGCTCAAAAAATTGCCGAAATCATCAACATAGAGACTGAAGAGCTCGCTTCTTTAAGCACGCATAACGCTCAAACGCTCTTTAGTTTCCCCTGAAAATAAGGCTGTGTTAGAAAGCGTTATTCAAGTTTAGTTATAATTAGAGCCATTATTGAACTTATCAAATGATCAGGATTTTAAAAAAGAATGAAATATTTTAATACCAAATGGTTATTTTTTTTAATGACTCATTGGTTCTTACTGACTTCTTTAGGCCATGCGAAAATGGCTTTTGAATCTAATATTGACACCAAAGCGCTAGAGGCTTTTGGGGTTAATGCGGGCTTTTTATCCCAAATGCCCAACGCTTTAAAGAAAATGAATAAAGAAGAAGAATGGAAAAAGTTAGTCAAAAGATTTGATGTGAATTACCAATTCATCCCTATCATCAAAAACATGCTCATAGAAGCGAGCGTGCCGCAAGAATTTTTATTCTTAGCCATGGCAGAGTCTAAATTTTCATCAAGGGCTTATAGCAGGAAAAAAGCGGTAGGGATTTGGCAATTCATGCCAAGCACGGCTAAAGAATTAGGGCTTAAGGTCAATCATTACATTGACGAAAGAAGAGATCCCATTAAAAGCACTCAAGCGGCGATCACTTATTTGAAACGGCTCTACAAGCAAACCGGAGAGTGGTATTTGGTCGCTATGGCGTATAATTACGGCTTACGCAAGGTTCAAAACGCTATTAAAGCCGCCGGCACTTCGGACATTAAGATTTTGTTGGATGAAGATAAGAAATACCTCCCTAAAGAAACACGAGAGTATATCCGCTCTATTCTAAGCTTGGCGTTGAAATTCAACAGCCTAGACAACCTCAAAGATAAAGAATATCTGCTCAATCGTGGGGCGATGGTGAGTTTAGTGGGCGTCCCGTTTAAAAGGCACACTTCTTTAATCCAAGTGGCCAAAAATTTGAATTTGAGTTTAGAAACCTTAAAATCCTACAACCACCAATTCCGCTATAACATTCTACCCTCTAAAGACCCCACTTACACCATTTATATCCCTTATGAAAAACTCGCTCTTTTCAAACAACGCCAACTCAAACAAAATAAAAACACTCAAGCCAGTCCTAAAAGCCCTTTCATCACCCATGTGGTCTTGCCTAAAGAAACCTTATCTTCTATCGCTAAACGCTATCAAGTCAGTATTTCCAGTATCCAATTAGCCAATAACCTCAAAGATTCTAATATCTTTATCCACCAGCGCTTAATCATCCCTACCAATAAGAAATTGATCGCTACAAGGGAATTTTAATGGGTTTGGCGTTAAAAAAAGTTTGTTTTTTAAGCGTTATTTTTTTGATTAGCGCTTGTGCGGTTAAAAAAGAGGGAATGAAGAATTTGTCTTATAAGCATGAAAGCTTGCGCGCTTATGAAAACGCTAAAGACTATGACCCGACAACCAAAAAAGCCACCTATAAGCGCAATTTTTTTGAACGCCATTTCAAACACCACTCCGATTCGCAAGATAGCAATACAAAACAACCCCTAGATAACGGCATGCGCGATTCTAGCGCGATCCAAAGGGCCACCATGCGCCCTTATCAAGTGGGGGGCAAATGGTATTACCCCACTAAAGTGGATTTAGGCGAAAAAATTGATGGCATTGCGAGCTGGTATGGCCCCAATTTCCATGCCAAAAAAACCAGTAATGGGGAAATTTATAACATGTATGCCCACACCGCCGCGCACAAGACTTTACCCATGAACACCGTGGTGAAAGTCATCAATGTTGATAATAACTTAAGCACCATTGTGCGCATTAATGATAGAGGGCCTTTTGTGAGCGATCGCATCATTGATTTGTCTAATGCGGCCGCTAGGGATATTGACATGGTTCAAAAAGGCACGGCCAGCGTGCGCCTTATTGTTTTGGGTTTTGGTGGGGTTATCTCCACGCAATACGAACAATCCTTTAACGCCAACTATTCAAAGATCTTACACAAGGAATTTAAAGTCGGCGAGAGCGAAAAAAGCGTGAGCGGAGGGAAATTTTCTTTGCAAATGGGGGCTTTTAGAAACCAAATAGGCGCTCAAACTTTAGCGGATAAATTGCAAGCAGAGAATCCAAATTACAGCGTTAAGGTTGCTTTTAAAGACGATTTGTATAAAGTTTTAGTTCAAGGGTTTCAAAGCGAAGAAGAGGCTAGGGATTTTATGAAAAAAAATAACCAGAATGCGGTTTTAACGAGAGAATGATTAAGTTATTGCTTTTAGATGTGGATGGCACGCTCACGGACGGGTCGTTGTATTTTGATGAAAATTTTCACGAAATCAAGGCTTTTAATGTCAAAGACGGGCTTGGCATGACGCTATGGCAAAAATTAGGCAAAAAAATCGCTATCATTACAGGAAGAACTTCAATCATGGTGAAAAAACGCATGGAGAGTTTGGGCGTTCAGTTTGTTTTTATGGGCGTTGAAAATAAAAGCGTGGTTGTGGAGCGGCTCAAAAAAGACTTGCAATTAAACGGGCAAGAAATCGCATGCGTAGGCGATGATTATAACGATTTAGGCATGTTTAAGGCATGCGCTTTGAGTTTCGCTCCTTTTGATGCGCACCCCTTGCTTAAAAGTAAGGCTTATAAAGTGTTGCAAAATTCAGGGGGTAAGGGGGCTGTTAGGGAAGCGATTGATTATCTTTTAGAATTAGAAGGCTTGCAAGATGAAGCGCTCAAGCTTTACCTCTAATAGCGTTTTAAACTTTTTTGTGGTTTTATCTTTCATTACGATAGGGCTAGTTTTTTTCTTTTTGCGTTCCCAACCCACTAGCGTGGTCTCTAAAGAAAATATCCCTAAGATTGAATTAGAAAATTTTAAAGCGTTTCAAATCAACGATAAGATCCTTGATTTGTCCATAGAGGGCAAAAAAGCTTTACAATACGATGATCATGAAATCTTTTTTGATTCTAAAATCAAGTGCTATGATGAAGACACCATTGAAAGCGTTGAATCCCCTAAAGCCAAACGGCAGCAGGATTTGTATTTCTTCCCTAATGGGGTTACTTATAAAAGAAGCGACGATTCTAGTTTTTGGAGTGAAACAGGGATTTACAACCATAAAGGGCAAAATTTTAAAGGCAAGGGCCGTTTCATTCTCACTTCAAAGGATAGCAAGGTTGAAGGGCTTGACATTTCTTATTCGCATGCTTTAGAAGTAATTGAAGCTCAAAGCATTCAAGCGCATTTATTTTTAGACGAAATCAAACAAAGCCAGAAAGAAAAGAAAAAACTCCCCACTTTCAAAGGAGGATTTTAATGCGTTGGTGGTGTTTTTTGGTGTGTTGTTTTGGTATTTTAAGCGTGATGAACGCTCAAAAAACAGAGAATAAAGGTTTGAAAAAAGAAAGAGAGCTTTTAGAGATTACTGGCAACCAATTTGTAGCGAACGACAAAACCAAAACCGCCGTTATTCAAGGCAATGTGCAGATCAAAAAAGGTAAAGATCGGTTGTTTGCGGATAAGGTGAGCGTGTTTTTAAACGATAAGCGAAAGCCAGAGCGCTATGAAGCCACAGGGAACACGCATTTTAACATCTTTACAGAGGACAATCGTGAAATCAGCGGGAGCGCTGACAAACTCATTTATAACGCGCTGAATGGGGAATACAAATTGTTGCAAAATGCGGTGGTTAGAGAAGTGGGGAAATCTAATGTCATCACCGGCGATGAAATCATTTTAAACAAAACTAAGGGTTATGCTGACGTGCTGGGGAGCGCGAAACGGCCCGCTAAATTCGTGTTTGATATGGAAGATATTAATGAAGAAAATCGTAAGGCTAAATTGAAGAAGAAAGGCGAAAAACCATGATCGCTATTAAAGACGCTCATTTTCTCACTTCTTCAAGCCAACTTTCGCAATGCCCTGCGAGCCTGACTTCTGAGATGGTCATTTTAGGGCGCAGTAATGTAGGCAAAAGCTCGTTTATTAATGCCTTGTTAGGAAAAAATCTCGCCAAAAGTTCAGCAACGCCGGGAAAAACCCGTTTAGCGAATTTTTTTTCCACCACTTGGGAAGATAAAGAAAACGCCTTAACGACCACTTTTAATGTGATTGATTTGCCCGGGTTTGGCTACGCTAAAGTTTCTAAAAGCTTGAAAAAAGAATGGGAGGGGTTTTTATGGGAATTGTTGAGCGTTAGGACTTCAATCAAACTTTTTATCCATTTAGTGGATGCGCGCCACTTGGATTTAGAAATTGATAAAAACGCTAAAGAAAATATTCAAGCCCTTTTAAGGCCCGATCAAGCCTACCTTACTCTTTTTACGAAATTTGACAAGTTGAATAAAAACGAGCAACACCGCCTTTTTTTAAACGCTCCTAAACCTTTTTTAATCAATACCACCCATTTTAACGCTCTTTCTTCAAAATACCCAACCCTTGAAATAGTGCGCCAAACCCTTTTGAAATACTTGCTCACTAACCCCTTATAAGCCACAAAACCATGCTCTCTTTAAAACAAGATTCCTTTTTTTTCTTATGTTTAGGGATTTTTGGTTTTTATTTTTATAGCCTTTTAAGAGACTTAATGCCTTTTTTGCCCCCGATGATTGGGTTTTTATTCTTGTTTTATGCGAAAAAATACGATCATTTTCTGCCAAGTTTAAGCGTGTTTGGTTGTTTGTTTTGGTTTGAAAGCATGCATTTAAAGACTTTAGGCGTTTTAGCCTTGCTGTTTTTAATCTACCACCAAATCGTCTATAAAAACTCTTTAAAGCTTTTTAATGACGGCTTTTTATTCAAAACTTTGCATGTCTTTTTGGTTTATTACCTCTATTTATCGCGCTTTTTTTCGGTGTCTTTGGATTTGAAGATACTCGGTTTTCTCGCTCTTTTTGCGCTCATAGAGAGCGTTTTGTGGGGTTTGTATGAAAAATCTTCGCTATAAGCTTTTACTCTTTGTTTTTATAGGGTTTTGGGGGTTGTTGGTTTTAAATTTATTTATTCTAAGCGTTAAAAATCAAGAATACTATGAAAAACTGGCCGAACGCAACATGACCAAAAAGGAATTTTTAGTCCCTACAAGGGGCAATATTACAGACAGAAACCATGAGTTTTTAGCCCTTAATGAATTGGTGTTTGGCGTGTTTTTGCCTAGTGGATTGAAACAAAAAGAGCTTTTAGAAAAAATTGAAATGATCCAAAAGTTTTTCCCTAATTTTTCCAAAGAAACGCTTTTAAACAATTACCAAAAAGAAAATTCGCTTTATAACCACAACCTCATTAAAGTAGTGGGTCTCATTCCTTATGCTACCATGCAACCTCTTTATACCAAACTCATCCAAACTCAAGGCATTTTTGTGCTGCCTTTAGACAAGCGCTACTACCCTAATAACGCTTTAGCTTCGCATGTTTTAGGCTATGTGGGGGTGGCAAGCTTGCAAGATTTAAAAGACGATGAAGAGAATCAATACAGCCAGATTGTGGGCAAAACCGGCATTGAAAAAGAATACAATAAGCTTTTACAAGGCAAGGTGGGCTATAAAATCATGCGTGTCAATGCGCTCAATCAAGAATTAGCCACTTTAGAAGTAGTGCCGCCAAGCACCAATAACCACTTGCAATTGAGTTTAGACAAACGCTTGCAAAAAGAAGCGGACAAGCTCTTTGAAAATAAAAGGGGGGCTATTTTAGTGATGGATGCAGAAAATGGGGAATTGCTCGTTGCAGGAAGTTACCCTGAATACAATTTGAACGATTTTGTAGGCGGGATCAGTCAAGACAAATGGCAAAAACTTCAAGATGATATTTATAACCCCTTATTAAACCGCTTCGCTAACGCCTTGTATCCGCCGGGATCTGTAGTTAAAATGGGCGTGGGCTTGAGCTTTTTAGAAAACCTTAATATCACAGAAAACACCACCATACCCACCCCGCCTTTTATTGAAGTGGGCAAGCGCAAATTCAGAGACTGGAAAAAAACAGGGCATGGCAATTCTAATTTGTATAAAGCCATTAGGGAGTCTGTGGATGTGTATTTTTATAAGTTTGGGCTTGAAATCTCTATAGAAAAACTCTCTAAAACTTTAAGGGAAGTGGGCTTTGGGGAAAAAACGGGCGTTGATTTGCCGAATGAATTTGTGGGGATTGTGCCGGATAATTTGTGGAAACTCAAACGCTTCAATCAAGATTGGCACGTTGGGGACACGCTCATTACCGCTATTGGGCAAGGCTCTTTTTTAGCCACGCCCTTGCAGGTGCTAGCCTATACGGGACTCATTGCGACAGGCAAACTGGCAACGCCTCATTTTGCTATCAACAACCAACAACCGCTCAAAGACCCCCTGAATAGTTTTCAAAAAAAGAAGCTCCAAGCCTTGAGAGTGGGCATGTATGAAGTGTGTAACCATAAAGACGGCACCGCTTATCATTCCACAAGGGGTTCTAAGGTTACTTTAGCGTGTAAAACCGGCACCGCGCAAGTCGTAGAAATCGCTCAAAACATCGTCAATCGCATGAAAGAAAAAGATATGGAATATTTCCATCGATCCCATGCGTGGATTACCGCATTTTTGCCTTATGAAAAACCCAAATACGCTATCACTATTTTAGTAGAACATGGGGAAGGGGGGTCAAAACTAGGGGGGTTGTTAGTGAAAATGAGCAACAAACTCTATGAGCTTGGCTATCTTTAATAAAATTCTAAATCTTTTCAAAAACGCATTACCCTCTAAACGCTAAAGACCTTTAGCCAACCTGTTTCCAACTTGTTTCAGCGCTCTATAACTCAGTCTAACGGGTGGTTTAAAACTGGTCTTTATTGGAAAAATTCTAAAAGCGCAACTTCAATGAGATTTAGGCTTGCTGTATGTTTGGCTTTGTTCTAATCGCATACTGACAGCTGAAGCCTTGTTTAATCTTTTTAAAAATGGGGTTTTAGTTATTTGCCTCATCGTTTTAGATTTGATCACTATTTTCTTAAAGGATAAGGGGGGAGGTTATTTTGCGCCATTCCTCCCCTCAACCAATAGCGCTTTTTAAGAAATTATCGCTTGATTAGCGCGAGCTCTTTTCGTTTTATTTTAAAAATACTCTTAGCGTTTCTAATACTCAACGAGAAAAGAGCTTTTGATTGGCGCCTAAAGCCCCCATTCATCTTAAAGATGAATTTTGTCCAAATGGCTTAAAAAGCCGGGATAATCGCCCCCTTATAGGTATCCAAAATAAATTTCTTGGTCTTTTCACTTTGCAAGGCTTCAATCAGCGCTTTTATGGCTTCATCTTGCGCGTTATCCTCACGAGCGGCTATTAGATTGGCATAAGGTGAGTCCTTGTCTTCTGAAAATAAGGCTCCGGTGAGTTTTGCTTGCAAGGCATAATTCCCTGTTACAATGGCCCCATCCACATCCCCTAAAACTTTAGGCAATAATGCGGCTTCTAAAGGCTTGATTTTGATGTTGTAAGGATTTTTGACAATATCAAACTCCGTAGCGTATAGATTGCTTGGGTCTTTGAGGGCGATAAGGCCTTGTTTATGGAGTAAAATCAACGCCCTGCCTTGATTGGCCGGATCATTTGGCACAGCAATCACTGAGCCTTTTTTAAGGTTTTTAATGTCTGTGATTTTTTGAGAATAAAATCTTAAAGGCTCCACATGGATATTGGCCAAACCAACAAGGTGCATTTTTCTGTCCAAATTAAACCGATCCAAATAAGGGCGGTGCTGGAAGTAATTCGCGTCTAAAGAGCCGTCATTGAGCGCTAAATTAGGCAACACATAATCGGTAAAAGACACGATCACTAATTTGATCCCTTTCTCTTTCAAATCGTCCACGACTGATTGCAAGATTTGCGCATGCGGCACAGGGTTAGCGCCCACTTTAAGCTCACGAGTGATTTTGCGGTCTTCTTTTTTTTCTTTGTGGTGTTTGGCGTCTAAAAGGTTAAAAAAACCTAAAACAATAGCGGTTACGCAAATAATACGCTTGAATATGTTCATAAAAAACCCTTTATTAAAAAAAAATTAATTCAAAAATTATAAAAAGATAAAACGATACGAAAATTCTAGAAACCGGCAAAGAATAAAAAGAAAAGGATTCAACCAAGAAAAACGAAGTTTCTCTTGATCAAACAGCGAATTAAACCATTAAAGGTTAATGGAATTTTCTTTAAGATATTCTGCAACGCCTTTATGGGTAGCTTTCATACCTTTATCACCTTTTCTCCAGCCTGCTGGGCATACTTCACCATGTTCTTCAAAGTGCAAGAGAGCGTCTACCATGCGAAGCATTTCATCTGCATTCCTACCCAATGGCAAGTCATTGATCACTGCGTGTCTTACTTTCATGTTTTTGTCAATCAAAAAAGCTCCTCTCAAAGCGATCGCTTCTTCAAACAGCACATCATAGTCTCTAGAAATGCTCTTAGTAATATCAGCCACCATAGGGAAAGTTACTTGACCGATACCGCCTTTTTCTACAGGGGTGTTTTTCCATGCAAAATGCACTTGTTCGCTGTCAATAGACACGCCAATCACATTAAAGCCTTTTTCTTGGAAGTCTTTCACTCTTTTGTCAAACGCAATGATTTCTGTAGGGCATACAAAAGTAAAATCTTTTGGCCAAAAGAAAAGAATCGCACCGCTCTTACCTAAATTTTTAGAAAGCTCAAAGTGTTCATCAACCTCGTTGTTTCCTAAAACGGCAGGCGCTTTAAAATCGGGGGCAAGTTTTGTAACTAACATATACAACTCCTTAGTGTTATTAAAATTTTGTTGGATCAAAATTAAACCTGAATAGATTTAATTTTACTATGCTTTCCACTCAGTCAGCGGAAACATGGTGGAGTATATTCTTAAAAAGTTAATGAAAGGATATTTCCTTTTAAATTTTAAGATTTTGTGAAAAAAAGTTTCATTTTCACTGCTTGTATTTCCTTAATGGTGTTATAATCACTCCATAAATCATACGAAAGGAATTGTCATGCTAATCGCTCGCTTTAAAAAAGCTTTAATTTCCTATTCTTTAGGCACGCTTATTGTTTCATCGTTATTAGGCGTGGCTAACGCTTCTAATCAAGAAGTCAAAGTCAAGGATTATTTTGGGGAGCAAACCATAAAGCTTCCTGTTTCTAAAATAATCTACTTGGGTAGCTTTGCGGAAGTGCCTGCCATGTTCAATACTTGGGATAGGGTTGTAGGCGTTTCGGATTACGCTTTTAAATCTGATATTGTTAAAGCCACTCTCAAAGATCCTAAACGCATTAAACCCATGAGCAGTGATCATGTGGCGGCGTTGAATGTGGAGCTTTTAAAAAAGCTTAGCCCTGATCTTGTGGTAACCTTTGTGGGCAACCCTAAAGCCGTAGAGCATGCGAAAAAATTTGGCATATCATTCCTTTCTTTCCAAGAAAAAACCATTGCAGAAGTCATGGAAGATATTGACGCTCAAGCTAAAGCCTTAGAAGTTGACGCTTCTAAAAAACTGGCCAAAATGCAAGAAACTTTGGATTTCATTGCTGAGCGTTTGAAAGATGTCAAAAAGAAAAAGGGCGTGGAACTTTTCCATAAAGCCAATAAGATTAGTGGCCATCAAGCTCTCGATTCAGACATTTTAGAAAAAGGGGGTATAGACAATTTTGGCTTGAAATATGTCAAATTTGGGCGTGCTGATATTAGCGTGGAAAAAATCGTTAAAGAAAACCCTGAGATTATCTTTATTTGGTGGATAAGCCCGCTTAGCCCTGAAGACGTGTTAAACAACCCTAAATTTACTACTATTAAGGCCATCAAAAACAAGCAAGTTTATAAACTCCCCACAATGGATATTGGCGGTCCTAGAGCCCCACTCATTAGCTTGTATATTGCCTTAAAAGCCCACCCAGAAGCGTTTAAGGGCGTGGATATTAATGCGATAGTCAAAGACTATTATAAAGTGGTTTTTGATTTGAATGACACAGAAGTTGAGCCATTCTTATGGCACTGATTTTAAAAAAGGGCTAAGCTTTTCAGCCCTTCGTGTATCGCGCTAGGCTTAGAACAAGCCTTGTAATTAAAATTTTCTTCCATATTTTTACCTTATTTTTATCTTTTAAGATTTTATGAAAAATAGTTTCATTTTTACTATTGTTATTTTCTTAATGGTGTTATAATCGCTTTATAAATCATACAAAAAGGATCGTTATGTTAGTTACTC
Source organism: Helicobacter pylori (assembly GCF_002832345.1). Classification (GTDB taxonomy): domain Bacteria; phylum Campylobacterota; class Campylobacteria; order Campylobacterales; family Helicobacteraceae; genus Helicobacter; species Helicobacter pylori_CP. The sequence continues at coordinate 7,513 of NZ_PHLZ01000004.1, read as the reverse complement.
GCTTTAAAAAAGCTTTCATTTCTTATTCTTTAGGCGCGCTTGTCGCTTCATTATTATTGAATGTGTGCAACGCTTCAGCACAAGAAGTCAAAGTCAAGGATTATTTTGGGGAGCAAAATATAAAGCTTCCTATTTCCAAAATAGCCTATATAGGGAGTTATGTAGAAGTGCCTGCCATGCTTAATGTTTGGAATAGGGTTGTAGGCGTTTCGGATTACGCTTTTAAAGACGACATTGTTAAAGCCACTCTCAAAGGCGAAGATCTTAAACGAGTCAAACACATGAGTACTGATCATACAGCCGCATTGAATGTGGAATTATTAAAAAAACTTGGTCCTGATCTTGTGGTAACCTTTGTGGGCAACCCTAAAGCGGTAGAGCATGCGAAAAAATTTGGTATATCATTTCTTTCTTTCCAAGAGACAACGATTGCAGAGGCCATGCAGGCCATGCAAGCTCAAGCTGCAGTCTTAGAAATTGACGCTTCTAAAAAATTCGCCAAAATGCAAGAAACTTTGGACTTTATTGCTGAGCGTTTGAAAGATGTCAAAAAGAAAAAAGGGGTGGAGCTTTTCCATAAAGCCAATAAAATCAGCGGTCATCAGGCCATTAGCTCAGACATTTTAGAAAAAGGGGGCATAGACAATTTTGGCTTGAAATACGTTAAGTTTGGGCGTGCTGACATTAGCGTGGAAAAAATCGTTAAAGAAAACCCTGAAATCATTTTCATTTGGTGGGTAAGCCCACTCACGCCTGAAGACGTGTTAAACAACCCCAAATTTGCTACTATTAAGGCCATTAAAAACAAGCAAGTTTATAAACTCCCCACAATGGATATTGGCGGTCCTAGAGCCCCACTCATAAGCTTATTTATCGCCTTAAAAGCCCACCCTGAAGCCTTTAAGGGCGTGGATATTAATGCGATTGTTAAAGACTACTATAAAGTGGTTTTTGATTTGAATGACGCAGAAGTTGAACCATTCTTATGGCACTGATTTTAAAAAAAGGGCTGATATTTTTAGCCCTTTGTGTATCGTGCTAGGCTTAGAACAAGCCCTATAGCGATACAATTCGCTAAAAGCGAACTCCCTCCATAGCTCAAAAACGGCACCGCTAGACCTTTAACCGGAAGAATTCCGCCCACCCCAAAGGCGTTGATCACCAAAGAAAAACTAATAAGCAGCACCACGCCCACGCAAAATAGCGAATATTTTGGCTCTTTCAAGCGGTTAGCGATCCTAAAAATCAAAACAATCAAAACAGAAAACAAAATAAAACAAACGCATAACCCCAAAAAACCCCATTCTTCGGCGATCCCAGCTAAGACCATGTCCGTATGCACTTCGCTCAAAAACCCAAGCTTGATTTGACCTAGCCCAAGCCCTTGCCCCAACAACCCCCCATTATGCATGGCATTGCCTGCATGAAAGACTTGATAGGATTCGGGCAAGTCGCTTATTCTAAGAGCGTTCGCTAATTTATCCGGCAAGAGCGTGAAAAGCGAGTTTTGCAAATTAGACCACCACAATTTCAAGCGCAAAATCCTATGCTCGCTTGTAACAATCGCTAAAACGCTAATCGCAAACGCCCCTGAAATAATCAAGCCAAACAAATGCACGCTCCCCCCAGAAAAAACCAATAACACCGCTAAAACCGCTCCCAAAAGAACAATCTGCCCCAAATCGTTTTGCAAAACCCCCACCCCAATCGCTAAGGCCACAAACACCACCGAATAAGGCACAAAAGTGATGAGTTCTTCTTTCACATTAGCCTTTTCTTTTGCCACAAAGGTGCGAGACAAACTCCACGCAAGAAAAAAGGTAAAGCCAACCTTTAAAAACTCCAAAGGCGCTAGAGAAAAAAACCCCAAACGAATCCATCGCTTCGCCCCCCCAGCGCTGCTAGAAAGGCTTTCTGGCAAAAAAAACATGCCAATAATGAGTAATGGCGGAATCAAAAGAAGAAAAAACCCCAAACGGCTAAACCACTTGCTAGGATCAACCCTAGACAACCCCCACATGATAACAATCCCCATGATCGCACTCACAAGCTGGCGTATGAAAAAATGGAATTCCCCATAATGATACAGCACCACTGTGGTGTAAGTTGAGAGCGAATAGCTCATCAATACCCCCAAAAAAATCAATAGCGAAGTGCAAAAAAACAGGTTTCTGTCTGTGGTCATTAGGATTCCCTTATTTTGGTTTTTGAATAGGCGTTCTCTTAAGGTATTTTAGGGGTATTTTACACTATAATGGCTCTGAATTGGCTTATCGCTCAAGCTTAAAGCATGCTTTGAAATTGGATCGCATTCTTTAATGAGAAAGCGAGCCGGTTTTGGAATGCTTTTTGCATGCTATGAATTTGCAAGGGTTTAAAAAAGGGGTTTTGTATGGATTTTTCTAAAGCGTTTGGGTTGGTTTATAAAGCGCTAGATTATAGGGCTTTAAGGCAGGATATGATCGCTTCTAACATCGCTAATGTGGATACCCCCTTTTACAGGCCAAAGGATTTGGATTTTGAAAGCGTTTTAGCAAAGAAAAAAGCAGAAATTTTTGAAAACCAATCCAGTAAAGTTTTGCCTTTAGCCCACACTAACCCTAGGCATTTAGACTTTGAAAATAGTGCTAAAGATGGGGCGAGCCTTTTTTTTAGAGACGGGCATTTGGCTAAAAATGATGGCAACAGCGTGGATTTAGACATTGAAACGAGTGAAATGGGCAAGAACTCTACCATGTATTTAGCCTTGAGTTCAGCCTTAAAAAAGTATCGAGGCGTGATCAATTACGCCATTGATTCCAGTAAGAATTTATAATTAGGAGAAAAGCATGTTTTTGTCTTCTTTTGATATTAGCGGTTATGGTTTGTCCGCCCAACGCTTAAGGGCTAATTTGATTTCTTCTAATATCGCTAACGCTAACACCACGCGCACGAGCGAAGGAGGCCCTTATAGGAGGCAAGAAGCGGTGTTTAGGGCTTTTGATTTCAACGAGATTTTAAACCAAAAAATCGCCCAAAACAATCAAATTATCCCCTATGAAGACCCCTTAGATGAAGGCGATGACAACCCCTTAATCCCCATTACAAGCGTGGTGGTGGATAAGATTGTGCGCGATGATAGTGAGCCTTTAATGAAATACGATCCCAGCCACCCTGACGCTAACGCTCAAGGCTATGTGGCTTACCCCAATGTGAATGCGGTGGTTGAAATGGCAGACTTAGTGGAAGCGACTAGAGCCTATCAGGCTAATGTTGCAGCCTTTCAAAGCGCTAAAAACATGGCGCAAAATGCGATTGGCATGTTACAAACATGAATGATTTGTAACAATTTATGGTAGTATAAGAAAATTTAGGTAGTATTAGCCAAAGATCAGTAGAATACAGAATGAATAAGATATTTAATAGAGTTAAGTTTTTAAAAAAGAGCTTAAGGAGGTTCTATGCAAGCCATACACAATGATAAAAGCTTATTGAGTCCTTTCTCTGAGCTTAACACGGACAACAGGACTAAAAGAGAAGAATCAGGTAACGCCTTTAAAGAACAAAAAGGTGGGGAGTTTTCTAAGCTCTTGAAACAATCTATCAACGAGCTTAACAACACTCAAGAGCAGTCTGATAAAGCCTTAGCCGACATGGCGACAGGGCAGATCAAAGACTTGCACCAAGCGGCTATCGCCATAGGGAAGGCTGAAACGAGCATGAAACTCATGCTTGAAGTGCGTAACAAAGCGATCAGCGCTTATAAAGAGCTTTTAAGAACGCAGATCTAGTCTCTTAAGTGGCGTCTCTTTAAATGATCGCTTGGTCTTTTTTAAAGAGAGGGTTTGTTGTTACTATATCTCATTTTAATAGATTTTACCATCAAAAATTCATGCTCCCATGCGTTGCGAAAATCCAACGCCACGCCATTTTCAAGTAAGCACTTATGGATAATAAAAACATTGATCCCAACTTCAACCCAGAGCAATTTTTAGAAACCCAAAGAGACAAGGGTTCTGTTACGGCATTAATCTTTTTATTGCTTTTTTTTATTTTTTTAATGGTGGCTTTTAAAAAAGCTTTTTTTGCCCAAGCCAACATGCCCACTCTAGTGATGAGCAAACAAGACACTGCGACTAGGGGGACTATCTATAGTCAAGACAACTACAGCCTGGCCGCTTCGCAAACCCTTTTCAAACTGGGCTTTGATACAAGGTTTTTAAACCCAGATAAAGAAGATTTTTTCATTGATTTCCTTTCTATTTATAGTAATATCCCTAAAAAATCCTTAAAAGATGCTATTAATACGAAAGGCTATATTATTCTAGCCTATGATCTCACGCCCAATATGGCCGCTAATATTAGAGACTTGAATAAGAAATTTTTAGCCTTTGGGGTTTTTCAAAATTTCAAAGACGCGCACGATAAGGTGTGGCAAAAACAGGGGCTAAACATTGAAGTGAGCGGCGTTTCCAGGCATTACCCTTATCAAAATAGCCTAGAGCCAATCATTGGCTATGTGCAAAAACAAGAAGAAGACAAGCTCACTTTAACTACCGGTAAAAAAGGCGTTGAAAAATCTCAAGATCACTTGCTTAAAGCCCAACAAAATGGCATAAGAACAGGCAAAAGAGATGTGAGCTTTAACTTCATTCAAAACCACTCTTACACAGAGGTTGAGCGCCTTGATGGCTATGAGGTGTATTTGAGCATTCCTTTAAAACTCCAAAGAGAAATTGAAACCCTATTAGATAAAACTAAAGACAAACTCAAGGCTAAAGAAATCCTAGTGGGTATCATTAACCCTAAAAGCGGGGAAATTTTATCGCTGGCTTCAAGCAAGCGCTTCAATCCTAATGCGATTAAAACCAGCGATTATGAAAGCTTGAATTTGAGCGTTGCCGAAAAGGTTTTTGAGCCAGGCAGCACGATCAAACCCATTGTTTATTCCTTGCTGTTAGACAAGAATTTAATCAACCCCAAAGAACGCATTGATTTAAACCATGGCTATTACCAATTAGGAAAATACACCATTAAAGACGACTTTATCCCTAGTAAAAAAGCCGTTGTTGAAGACATTTTGATCCAATCTAGCAATGTGGGCATGATAAAAATCAGCAAAAATCTCAACCCAGAGGATTTCTATAACGGGCTTTTAGGCTATGGGTTTTCTCAAAAAACCGGCATTGATTTATCCTTAGAAGCCACAGGAAAGATCCCTCCTTTGTCCGCTTTCAAGCGTGAAGTGTTAAAGGGGAGCGTTTCTTATGGCTATGGGCTGAACGCGACTTTTTTGCAGCTTTTAAGGGCTTATGCGGTGTTTTCTAATGAAGGCAAATTGACTACCCCCTATTTAGTGCAACGAGAAACCGCCCCTAATGGCGATATTTACATCCCTAGCCCCAAACCCGTTTTTCAAGTCATTAGCCCAAAAAGCGCTAGAAAAATGAAAGAAACCTTAATCAAAGTGGTGCGTTATGGCACAGGCAAAAACGCTCAATTTGAAGGGCTATACATAGGGGGCAAAACAGGCACGGCTAGGGTTGCTAAAAACGGGAGTTACAGCACGGAGTCCTATAACAGCTCTTTTTTTGGGTTCGCTGAAGATGAAAGGCAGGTTTTTACTATCGGCGTGGTTATCTTAGGCTCGCATGGCAAGGAAGAATATTACGCTAGCAAGATTGCAGCCCCTATTTTTAAAGAAATCACTGAAATTTTAGTGCGTTACAATTACCTATCGCCCTCTATTGCGATTCAAAACGCGTTGGAGAAAAACCGCTTTAAGATAAAATAAAAGACTCTTTTTAACCCAAACTCCAAAAAAGGAGTCTAAAGTTGCCAGATCTATTGTATTAAGGCTAAATTTAGAGGATAGATGAGAAAAAATCTGTTCAAGTTAGATTGATCCTAATTAAATAAAATGAAACTTGCATGATCCCTAGAAAGACAATTAAAACTAACCCCTAAATCAAAAAAGAATGCGGATTAACTTGTTATTGCAATTTAAACGCAAGGTTTACAATAGGCGAGTGTTCAAAATTTAATCAAAATAATGTAAAATTAGAGCGAATATAAAAACTTAACAGCATCAACTAGACTCATTAAAAGGCGAAATTCAAATGATTAAAAGCATAGAAATTGAAAATTACAAAAATTTCAAGCACCTTAAAATGGAAAATTTTAAACTCATCAACTTTTTTACCGGTCAAAACGATACAAGCAAAACCAATCTTTTAGAAGCTCTTTATACCAACACAGGCCTTTGTGATCCTACTGCCAATCAAGTCAGTCTTCCTCCTGAACATGCCGTGAATATTAGTGAATTCAGAAAAATCAAACTCGATGCCGACAACCTAAAAACCTTTTTTTATCAAGGAAACACCGCTAATCCCATTAGTATCCGCACTGAATTTGAACACGCTACTATCCCTCTTACTATCCAATACCCCACACAAACCAGTTACAGCAAAGACATCAATTTGAATAGCGATGATGCTCATATGACAAACCTTATAAACACAACAATAACGAAGCCACAGCTCCAATTTTCCTACAATCCATCCCTTTCCCCCATGACAATGACTTATGAATTTGAAAGGCAAAACCTAGGTTTAATCCATTCTAATTTAGATAAAATCGCTCAAACCTATAAAGAAAATGCGATGTTTATTCCTATAGAATTATCTATTGTTAATTCTCTTAAAGCATTGGAAAATTTACAATTAGCAAGCAAAGAAAAAGAATTGATTGAAATCCTACAATGTTTCAACCCTAATATTTTAGATGCTAATACAATAAGAAAGTCTGTCTATATCCAAATCAAAGATGAAAACACACCGCTAGAAGAAAGTCCCAAAAGGCTTTTAAATTCGTTTGGTTGGGGTTTTATCAAATTCTTTATCATGGTGAGCATTCTTATTGATAATCGCGTCAAGTATCTTTTCATTGATGAAATAGAAAGCGGTTTGCACCATACAAAAATGCAAGAGTTTTTAAAAGCTCTGTTTAAGTTAGCTCAAAAATTACAGATTCAAATTTTTGCCACCACGCACAATAAGGAGTTTTTATTGAACGCTATCAACACCATGCCCAATAATGAAACGGAAGACATAGCCTTGTTTGAGCTTGAAAAAGAAAGTGCTTTTGGCTTTATCAGACACAGCTATTCTATGCTAGAAAAAGCGCTCCATAGGGGCATGGAGGTTAGAGGCTGATGCGAGAAAAGTTCGTTTATGTGGAGGGCGAATCAGACAAAATCTTTTTAACGATTTTAAATGAGGTTAAAAATTTAGGCCTTAAAGATTCTAATATTATCAATTGTGGGAGCAAGGATAAGCTTTCTGAAGAAGCCGAGAGTAGTGAAGTGCCCAACCGCTAAAGACGATTGGGCTTCCTAGGCTGATGTTGCCCGTAGGGAGAGTTTGGTTCTCACTCTGTGTCCCTATAGTAGGGATTTTACAGAGTTTGAGCTCCAACGCATTCCCTACAGGTCTCACACATCATATCTCCAAAGGCGTAACTTTGCGCACTTCCT
>NZ_PHLZ01000039.1:0-6937 GCF_002832345.1 Helicobacter pylori | reverse complement strand
TAGCGGATGGGGTGGGTTAGAAAGTTGCTTTAAAAAGGATCAACACCCTGAAGAATTTAAAGAATTAAAAGCCTTACTCACCAAAGATGAATTCAGAAGAGCTTATTTGAGCGCAAGAGACGCTTACCCAAAACTAACGCCTTAAAGCCCCTAGCTTTTAGCTATGGGGATAAAAGGCGAAACGCCTTTAGGCGTTAAATGCCATATGAAATAGTCGTATCAGCATTAATATGATATAAAAATAATAGCAATACTATGAATATCTTGCATTAATTATTTTTTTTTATATATACTACAAATATGAGTAACGCTGTTTTATACAAAAGCAATCATAATGTTGTCTATTCTTGCAAATACCATATCGTGTGGTGTCCTAAATACAGGCGTAAGGTATTAGTGGGAGCTGTAGAAATGAGATTGAAAGAAATCATTCAAGAAGTGGCTAAAGAATTAAGAGTAGAGATTATAGAGATGTAAACCGATAAAGACCATATCCACATTTTAGCTGACATTGATCCAAGCTTTGGAGTGATGAAGTTCATTAAAACCGCTAAAGGTCGTAGCAGTAGGATATTAAGACAAGAATTTAACCACTTAAAAACAAAACTACCTACTTTATGGACCAATTCCTGTTTCATTTCAACAGTGGGGGGTGCGCCTTTGAATGTTGTCAAACAATACATTGAAAACCAACAAAACAGCAACCGCCCTAAGCAAAAAGAAAAATGGAAAAGTTATGTTGATAACCTACAAACAAAAGCTCTATAAGAACGATAAGAATAGGCGTATAGACACACTATTAAGGCGTTATGGCGTGTTTTATAATCATTGCATTGCCTTGCACAAACGCTATTATAGACTTTTCAAAAAGTATTTAAAGCTTAACGATTTGCAAAAACACACCACCAAATTGAAAAAGACCCATCGTTATGCTTTTTTAAAAACACTAGGCTCACAAACCTTACAAGATTTAACTGAAAGGATAGATAAAGCGTTTAAAAAATTCTTTAAGAAACAAGCCAAATTGCCACGATTTAAAAAAGTAGCCAACTACAAATCTTTCACTTTCAAAAGCCAAGTTGATAAAAAGACAGGGTTGAATAAGGGAGTGGGGTTTGAGATAAAAGACAATGTTATCTCTTTTAAAACCACCCAAGCAGAAATCCCAAATATCTTTAGTGTTTGGGATGAATGCTTTAGTTCCGCTAGGAACTATATAAAAACCTTAAGTGAAACTAACCTTGATTTTCTATATACGCCTTGATAGTTTCAAGGTTAGCTTCACCGATAGAGCAAACAAAAAATCCATCAGTCCAAAAAGTTTTTTCTTTCCAAAAGTGTTTTTGCAATAAGGGGATAAATCTTTTATCGCGCCAAACTCTATAAGTGGTGATCTGTTTGATTTTAGCAATAATGGAGCTAATAGACATTCTAGGGATATATTGAACCATTAAGTGCAAATGATCTATATCGCTTTCCATCGCAATGATAATGAAATGACTTTGGGTGGCTATCTCATCTATAACAGACTTAATAAAATCATTCAAATCCCCTTGCAACAACTTTTTTCTATACTTACACACTAAAATCAAATGGGCTTTTAGATTATGCTTACTTCGGTTGGTTGAAATATACCCCCTTAATGGATAATGGTTTTTCCTCATTAGTTTAGCCTTATTCATTATTTATAAAAACATTGTATAATAATACAAGATAAAAACAAGGGAGTCGTTTTGCTTAACGCTGTCAAGTTTAGAATTTATCCTAACGCCCAACAAAAAGAATTGATTTCTAAACATTTTGGCTGTTCTAGAGTGGTGTATAACTACTTTTTAGATTACCGACAAAAACAATACGCAAAAGGCATTAAAGAAACTTACTTCACCATGCAAAAAGTCTTAACCCAAATCAAGCGGCAAGAAAAATACCATTATCTCAATGAATGCAATTCTCAAAGTTTGCAAATGGCGTTAAGACAGCTTGTGAGCGCTTATGATAATTTCTTTAGCAAAAGAGCGAGATACCCTAAATTCAAATCCAAGAAAAACGCTAGGCAATCCTTTGCAATCCCCCAAAACATAGAAATCAAAACAGAGACTCAAACAATCGCTCTCCCTAAATTCAAAGAGGGCATTAAGGCTAAATTACACAGAAACTTGCCTAAAGATAGCGTTATCAAACAGGCTTTTATTTCTTGCATAGCCGATCAATATTTTTGCTCTATATCCTATGAAACCAAAGAGCCTATCCCTAAACCTACCATCATTAAAAAAGCGGTAGGTTTAGACATGGGCTTAAGAACGCTCATTGTTACAAGCGATAAAATAGAATACCCACACATTCGTTTTTATCAAAAATTAGAAAAGAAACTCACTAAAGCGCAAAGGAGGTTAAGTAAAAAAGTAAAAGGTTCCAACAACAGGAAAAAACAAGCTAAAAAGGTGGCTAGATTGCATTTAGCTTGTTCAAACACTAGAGATGACTACTTGCATAAAATCAGTAATGAGATAACCAATCAATACGATTTGATAGGGGTAGAAACTTTGAATGTTAAAGGCCTTATGAAAACCTATCATTCTAAAAGCCTTGCTAATGCGAGTTGGGGGAAATTCCTTACTATGCTAAAATACAAAGCCCAAAGAAAAGCTAAAACCCTATTAGGCATAGACAGATTTTTCCCTAGCTCTCAATTATGTTCTTATTGTGGGGTCAATACAGGCAAAAAACATGAAAGCATCACTAAATTCACTTGTCCTCATTGTAAGATCACACACCACAGAGATTACAATGCGAGTGTCAATATTAGAAACTACGCTTTAGGCATGCTAGATGAAAGGCATAAAGTAAAGATAGATAAAGCTAGGGTAGGGATTATCCGAAGCGATTACACTCATCACACTAATGAGTGTGTCAAAGCTTGTGGAGCTTCCTCTAACGGGGTTAGTTCTAAATATGGAAGCATATTGGATCTAGCTAGTTATGGAGCTATGAAGCAAGAAAAAGCCCAATCGCTTTAGCGGTTGGGTAATTCACCCTCTTTTTGTTAAAATAGGTCTATAAAAAAAATTGATGATATGAGACACGGAAGACATTGTGTTTTTTTAATGCATGCGCATTTGGTATTTGTTACTAAATACCGGCGTAAAGCGTTCAACAAGGAAGTGATAGATTTTTTAGGATCGGTGTTTGCCAAAGTGTGTAAGGACTTTGAGAGCGAATTGGTAGAATTTGATGGGGAGAGCGATCATGTGCATTTGCTTATCAACTACCCTCCAAAAGTGAGCGTGAGTAAGTTAGTTAATTCTTTAAAAGGCGTTAGCAGTCGTTTGACTAGACAACACCATTTCAAAAGCGTTGAAGCTAGTTTGTGGGGGAAGCATTTATGGTCGCCTAGTTATTTCGCTAGGAGTTGTGGAGGCGCGCCTTTAGAGATGATTAAGCAATACATACAAGAGCAAGAAACACCGCATTAACTAGCTAACTTTGATTTTTAATAGAATGCGCTAAAAAGCGAATGGATCTAGGTGAAACGATATTCAAATAGCCTAACGGCTAAGCACTTACATCTCCGTCCTAAAGGACGGAGTTTTTCGTGCTAGTGGGATAAAATTGTTGTGTCTTTTTAGAAAATTTAACATTGTCTAAAAACATTTCTTGGCACTCTTTAGAATTTAAGTGCAGTTTAGGGATTTTAAAAAACTTCATAAACTTCCTTTAAAAAGAAGCTTAGATAAGAGTTTTATAAATAATTACATTCTCTAAAGAATGAATTGTTTGCATGATGTCCTCAAATAGTTCTTGCTCTAAACTGATTGATTCGCACTGATTGATAATCACGATTTTAGTGCCATAATCGCTAAATAGCTTTTCTACTAACTCATAGCTCAATCTAGCTAATCGGTCTTTATAGGAAATATAAACCGCCTTAATTTTAAACGCCATTACCGCATTAAGAAGCTCCATAAAACCCTTTCTGTCCAAAGACATGCCACTTTTAATATCAGAATAGATACTATCTACAGATATTCCTTTAGCATTTATAAAAGAGATACAGTTTTCTATTTGATTGTGCAAGTCTTGTTTCTGCTTTTGAGTGCTTACCCTAGCATAAACTACATTCAGACTACCATCTTCAATTCCTGCTAAAGAATAGACATCAGAATCGTTGTATATATAGTAACCATTGGGTTCTTGTTTAACTCGTATCTTTCCACTTTTAACATACTTCCAAAGAGTAACACGGGATATTTTTAAGATCTTTAAGACTTCTTTGAGATTTCATTTAAGGGCATTTTCCATGATTTCTTCCACTATTTTAGGGTGCAAGATTCCGCCAGAATGAAAAGGCAAAACCTACCTGATTTTATCTTTCACATAAATTCTATGGCTACCTTTTTGCCTAGAGAAAACAAATCCATTCTGCAATAATAGCTTCTCTGCTTCTTTAGCTGTGAGTCGTGGCAATTCAGGCAAAAGCTATCTCAATGGGTGCTATTACAGAATTTTTCTTAGAAAGAAAAGCTAACTCATCGGCTTCTAAAACTCCCAAATAAAGCTCTATAGCTTCTTTAATATTTCTTAGGGCTTCTTCATAACTTTTCCCTTGTGATACACAGCCTTTTAGAAAGGGGACAAAAGCAAAATACCCATTCTCATCTTTTTCTATGACAGCGTTTATAAGCATGGCACTACCTTTGATTAAATTTCTTATGATTATACACATAATATATTTTAAACAAAATTAAATGGACAGGTTAGGGATATGGGGGTTTTTAGCCCAATCTTTTTCTTTAGTGCTATAGCCTTGATCGGGTTTTTGAGGCAAAATATGCTCAATGCTTTCTATACTGCCATCAAAATTCAAAGTCGTTTCAGGGTTATGGTATAGCTCGTATTCATAAAGCAAGTAATTCAGTGCCTTACCCCACTTATACCACTTCTCAGTATTCTTTTTGGAATGGATATTCTCTTCAAGCAATTCTAAAGCGCTATTTTTGTGTCTGTTGAAAAAATTCTTTTCTAGAGTTGGGAGATCTTCAATGGTGATATTTTCTTCCCCATATCTATACGCCCTAAATGCTCTAAAAGCCAATCCAATCCATTCATTTTTAGCCGTATTCTTGCCAGTAACCCCATAGATTAAAAACCCGAAACGCTCTAAATATTCTAACAAGCTCTCTAATTCTTTGGTGGTATAAAGCTGTTTGTTAGCGTGTTTCCCTTCAAGCTGTATCGTAAAAAGAGAGAGCAATAAGGGCAGAAAAGCGTTATCGCTCAAAGCGTTTAAGCGCCACATTTTTTCTAACAAGGTGCACATTTTAGGCGTGATTTCAATCTCAAGCTTTTTATTGTCATTAAAAATAAGAGTGATAGCCTTTTCATCAAGCGTGTGCAAGAAATTCCAAACTTTAGAATAGTAAGAAAGATAAAATAACAACTCGTCTATTTTGTCATATTCATCGCTAAAGGGTGTGTTATGGGTATATTTTTTATGAGCGTTAAACTCCATTTCCAATAACCTCTTTTTAAAATCCCCTTTCTCGCCATAATAATACTCTACGAAATGCTTTAAAAACCTCTCTAAATCATCATCTTTAAATTGCCTCAAATCGTAATAAATCCTGGTGTAGGTGTCATTGATTTCTTGTTGAAGATTTTCTAAATCTCCTTCATCGCAAATCTTGTGCGCCACAAAATGCAAGCGGTTTTTTAGCAATTCCAGAGTGGATAGATCCTTACCACGATTGTTAATCGTTTCAAAAGAGCTGAAAGGATCGATTCGGTTATCGTTCAATTCCACCACGCTAAAAAGCATTTTCTTTATAAGGGCATCAAACATTTTTTCAAGCGTTTCAATGGGCGTATCGTTGATTTTTTCTTTAAAAAATGCGTAAGCCTTAATCAAATTTTTAGCGTAAAAAGAAGTTTTGAACGCTTCCAAATCTTTTTCTTCTTCAGTGATCGCCCTAAAAGCTTCACTCAAACCATAATACTTATAGGATAGAATGGGTTCAAGGTTGATTAAAGAATACTTTGGGTCTTTGTTTTGGGTGGTTTTGGCTAAAAGGCCCAGTAAGATCAGGCTTGTAGCCAATCGTTGCTGGCCGTCTATGATTTCAAAAGCGCTGCTTTCAAACTCATTTTCAAGCTCTCTTAAGGTTAAACTATGCATGTAATGGAATTTATCTCCCAGTTTGGACACATGCTCTAAATCGTTCCAAAAATCCTTTAATTGCTCTTTCTGCCATGCATACCCCCTTTGATAGCTGGGGATTTCAAACATGCCTTTTTCAATCACTCCGTCTAAAGTCAATAATTCCATTAAAATCCTTTCTTAATAATGAATGGGTTATGGGTTAAGAACCCATAATCCCTTAATTTTTTCGCTCAATCAATTTTGGTTGTCCAAGTCTTGTGCTGTGCGTGAAATGCCAAGTGTTTTTATTGACTAATTCTTCGTATTCTTGGCTCCCTTTTTGAGCGCAAACGCCCTCAACCTTTAACGCTCCCTCTTCATCAGTCCCGATAGTGTCATGGTCAATCTTTAGGGCAAAAACGCTCCGTTGGACTTCAGCCCCTCTAGTCGTTGAATCCTCATTCACAATACCAATGAAGTAATCCGCCTTACGCATGAGTTCAAAATGCTTGTGCTGAGCCGCTTTGTCTCTTCGTGAGCGAAAATAACTCAAAGTGCATTCATCGCACAACTCTTTAAAATCCTCATTCCCTGGAATAGTCCCTTTATAAGCACCTGAAACCATGCACAACAACAAATTGTATTTTTCATGCGCTTTTAAATCTTCTAACTGAGCCATCATTTCTCCTTTGAATTTAACTCTGTAAGCCCCACTGATTTAAAAATGGGGCTTATGGAATCAAATGGTTTGAAAATGCGGTGCGGGTTAATGAAAGGGGGAATAAAAGAGGGAATAATAAA
>NZ_PHLZ01000038.1:0-7395 GCF_002832345.1 Helicobacter pylori | reverse complement strand
CATTGGGGCTGGGGGTTTGGGGCAGGCGATTTTTAGAGGGCTAAACACGCAAAATAGCGCGCTTTTAGTGGCGGGCAGCTTGATTATTGCTCTTTTTAGCGTTTTAGCGGATAAATTTGTGAGCGTGTTTCAGCATGAAAACGCCTTGCAACGCCTATTTTCTCAAAACGCCACCCAAAAACAAAAAAGAAGAGTTTATGTTAATTTAGCGGTGTTTCTTTTTTTATTGCTAGCGAGTGCTTTATGGCTCATTCCTAGAAGTGCTACAGAAGAAAAGCCCTTAGTCGTGGCCACAAAACCTAGCAGCGAGCAGTATATTTTGGGCGAGATTTTAAGCCTTTTGTTAGAAAAACACCATATCCCCATCAAGCGAGCGTTTGGCATTGGTGGGGGGACGATGAATATCCATCCGGCATTGATTAGGGGCGATTTTGATTTGTATGTGGAATATACCGGCACCGCTTGGGTGAACACGCTCAAAAACCCTTTGACTCAAAAAGTGGATTTTGAAACGATTAAAAAGCGTTATGAGAAGGAATTTAATCTTTTGTGGGTGGGGCTTTTGGGCTTTAATAACACCTATTCTTTAGCGATTTCTAAAGAAGACGCTCAAAAATACGCGATTGAAACTTTCAGCGATTTAGCCTTTCATAGCCCGAACTTTGATTTTGGAGCGGAGTTTGACTTTTTTGAAAGAGAGGACGCTTTTAAGGGCTTAATCAAAGCTTATCGCTTTCATTTTAGAAGTTTGCATGAAATGGATATTAATTTGCGCTATAAGAGTTTTGAATCCCATAAGATCAACACTTTAGATGTCTTCACTACAGACGCTCAAATCAAAGAGCTGGATTTAAAGGTGCTTAAGGACGATAAAGGGTTTTTTCCCAATTATCAGGCTGGTATTGTTATGAGAAAAGAAATTCTAAAAAAGTATCCGGAAGCGTTAAAAATCTTAGAAAAATTGGATTCAAAAATTAGCGATGAAATGATGCAGGATTTAAACTATCAGGTGGAAGTGTTGAAAAAAAGCCCTAAAATCGTAGCTAAAGATTTTTTAGAAAGATTAGGGTTATAAAGCATGAAAGAAATCGTTACAATAGAGAATGTGTCTTTTAACTACCACAATCGCGCTGTTTTTAAGGATTTTAATTTAAGCATTGAAAAAGGGGATTTTTTATGCGTTTTAGGGGAAAGCGGGAGCGGTAAAAGCACGCTTTTAGGCTTGATTTTAGGGCTTTTAAAACCCAGTTTTGGGAGCGTTAAAATCTTTAATGAGACCCTTTCAAACAACGCTTTTTTACGCCAAAAAATAGGCTATATCGCTCAAGGCAATTCCTTATTTTCTCATTTAAACGCCATGCAAAACATGACCTTTTGCCTTAATTTACAAGGCATAAACAAACAAGCCGCTCAAAAAGAGGCCAAAGCCTTAGCGTTAAAAATGGAGTTAGATGAGAGCCTTATGGATAAATTCCCTAATGAATTGAGTGGGGGGCAAGCCCAAAGGGTGGGCATTATTAGGGGGATTATCCACAGGCCAGAACTCATTTTATTAGACGAGCCTTTTAGCGCTTTAGATAGTTTAAATCGTAAGAATTTGCAAGATCTCATCAAAGAGATACACCAAAATTCTCACGCTACTTTCATTATGGTAACGCATGATGAGAGCGAGGCGCAAAAGTTAGCCACAAAAACCCTAGAAATCAAAGCCCTTAAATAAGAGCGATGATTTTAAGGCTGATTTAAAAATTCTGGCGTGGTGTTGTTGGTGGGCGTTTGCATAGAAGAATTAGAGCTGTTTGAAGTTTTTTTAGCGGGTTTTTCATTGAATGGGGGGGCTTTATAGCCGCAAGCTTGAATCGTTAGCGCTACAAGCGTTAAAAAGCATGTTAAGATCAGTTTATGGAACAAAATATTTTCTCCTTACTCATTCAAAAAAAGTCTTATAAAAAGCTTGAAACTCTTTTGAAACTCAAAAAGCTTAAGGTTTTTATGCCTTTAAGTTTACAAGAAAATTTGCTTTTTATCTTCATAAAAGACTCTAAATTGCTTTTTGCGTTTAAAGATCTTTGGGCTTCTAAGGAATTTAACCAGCGATTCGCTAAAGAAATCAGCCATTTTTTAAACGCGCAAGGGCATGCTTATGGGTTTGACGGGTTGAACGGGTTAGAAATTTTAGGTTATGTGCCTAAAGATTCCTTAGAAAAAGCCAATTTTTATGCCCCCATTAAAAAACAAGCCCGTTTTTTTCGCCCTAGCGCTTTAGGGTTGTTCCATAACCCCATTAAAGACGCTCGTTTACATGAATGTTTTGAAAAAGCGCGTTCTTTGATCCACTACCAACGCAGTTTTTTTGAGGAATGAATGGCTGATTTATTGTCCAGTTTGAAAAACCTTCCTAACAGCAGTGGCGTGTATCAATATTTTGATAAAAACCGCCAATTGCTCTATATCGGTAAGGCGAAAAATTTAAAAAAGCGCATCAAAAGCTATTTTTCCATCCGTAATAATGAAATTACGCCCAATTATCGCACTAGCTTACGAATCCAAATGATGGTCAAACAGATCGCTTTTTTAGAAACCATTTTAGTGGAAAATGAGCAAGACGCTTTGATTTTAGAAAACTCTTTAATCAAGCAGCTCAAGCCCAAATACAACATTCTTTTAAGAGACGATAAAACTTACCCTTATATTTACATGGATTTTTCCACTGATTTCCCTATCCCTTTAATCACACGAAAAATTTTAAAACAGCCTGGCGTTAAATATTTTGGCCCTTTTACGAGCGGGGCTAAGGATATTTTAGACAGCTTGTATGAATTGCTCCCGTTGGTTCAAAAGAAAAATTGCATCAAGGATAAAAAGGCATGCATGTTTTATCAAATAGAGCGTTGTAAAGCCCCATGCGAGGATAAAATCACTAAAGAAGAGTATTTAAAAATCGCTAAAGAATGTTTAGAAATGATTGAAAATAAAGACAAACTCATCAAAGAGCTTGAATTAAAAATGGAGCGCCTTTCTAGTAACTTGCGTTTTGAAGAAGCCCTCATTTACAGGGATAGGATAGCTAAAATCCAAAAAATCGCCCCTTTCACTTGCATGGATTTGGCCAAACTCTACGATTTGGATATTTTCGCTTTTTATGGCGCAAGCAATAAGGCGGTGTTAGTGAAAATGTTTATGCGTGGGGGTAAAATCATTTCTTCAGCGTTTGAAAAAATCCACTCTCTCAACGGGTTTGACACTGATGAAGCGATGAAACAAGCCATTATCAACCATTACCAATCGCATTTGCCTTTGATACCAGAACAGATTTTATTGAACGCTTGTTCTAATGAAACGCTTAAAGAATTGCAAGAATTTATCTCTCATCAATACTCTAAAAAAATCGCTCTTAGCATTCCTAAAAAAGGCGACAAGCTCGCTTTAATAGAAATCGCTATGAAAAACGCTCAAGAGATTTTTAGCCAAGAAAAAACCTCTAATGAAGATCTGATTTTAGAAGAGGTGCGATCGCTCTTTAATTTAGAGTGCGTGCCTTATAGGGTGGAAATCTTTGACACAAGCCACCATTCAAACAGCCAATGCGTGGGGGGAATGGTCGTGTATGAAAACAATGCATTCCAAAAAAACTCTTATCGGCGCTACCATTTAAAAGGCTCTAACGAATACGCTCAAATGAGCGAGTTGCTCACCAGAAGGGCTTTAGACTTTGCTAAAGAGCCACCGCCTAATTTGTGGGTGATTGATGGAGGGAGGGCGCAATTAAACATCGCTTTAGAAATTTTAAAAAGCAGCGGGAGTTTTGTAGAAGTGATCGCTATTTCTAAAGAAAAAAGGGATTCTAAGGCTTATCGCTCTAAAGGGGGCGCTAAAGACATTATCCATACGCCTAGCGATACTTTTAAATTGCTCCCTAGCGACAAACGCTTGCAGTGGGTGCAAAAATTGCGCGATGAAAGCCACCGGTATGCGATAAACTTCCACAGATCCACTAAACTTAAAAACATGAAACAAATCGCTCTTTTAAAAGAAAAGGGCATAGGAGAAGCCAGCGTGAAAAAATTGTTGGATTATTTTGGGAGTTTTGAAGCGATAGAAAAAGCGAGCGAGCAGGAAAAAAACGCCGTTTTAAAAAAACGAATTTAAAGGAAAAAACATGAAAAAAAGATTGAATATAGGGCTTGTGGGTTTAGGGTGTGTGGGGAGCGCGGTCGCTAAAATCTTACAAGAAAATCAAGAAATCATCAAAGACAGAGCCGGCGTGGAAATTAAAATTAAAAAAGCGGTGGTGCGAGACGTGAAAAAGCACAAAGGCTATGCTTTTGAAATCAGTGATGATTTAGAAAGCTTGATAGAAGATAAAGAGATTGATATTATTGTGGAGCTTATGGGTGGGGTGGAAGCGCCTTATCTTTTAGCTAAAAAAACTTTAGCCAAACAAAAAGCCTTCGTTACAGCCAATAAAGCCATGTTAGCGTACCACCGCTATGAATTAGAACAAACCGCTAAAAACACCCCCATAGGCTTTGAAGCGAGCGTGTGTGGGGGTATCCCCATTATCAAGGCTTTAAAAGACGGCTTGAGCGCTAATCACATCCTTTCTTTTAAAGGGATTTTAAACGGCACGAGCAATTACATTTTAAGCCAGATGTTTAAAAATCAAGCGAGCTTTAAGGACGCCTTGAAAGACGCGCAACATTTAGGCTATGCGGAATTGAACCCTGAATTTGACATTAAGGGCATTGATGCGGCGCACAAATTATTGATTTTAGCGTCTTTAGCCTATGGCATTGATGCGAAATTAGAAGAAATTTTAATTGAAGGCATTGAAAAAATAGAGCCAGACGACATGGAGTTTGCTAAAGAATTTGGTTATAGCATTAAACTTTTAGGCATCGCTAAAAAACACCCAGATTGCATTGAATTAAGGGTGCATCCAAGCATGATTAAAAATGAATGCATGCTCTCTAAAGTGGATGGGGTGATGAACGCTATCAGCGTTATAGGGGATAAGGTGGGCGAGACTTTGTATTATGGGGCTGGAGCTGGGGGAGAGCCTACCGCAAGCGCAGTCATTAGCGATATTATAGAAATCGCAAGGAAAAAAAGCTCTCTAATGCTAGGCTTTGAAACCCCTCAAAAACTCCCCCTAAAACCTAAAGAAGAAATCCAATGCGCTTATTATGCGCGCTTGTTAGTGAGCGATGAAAAAGGGGTTTTTTCTCAAATCAGCGCGATTTTAGCTCAAAATGATATTTCGCTCAACAATGTCTTGCAAAAAGAAATCTTGCATTCCAACAAGGCTAAAATCTTATTTTCCACGCACACCACCAACGAAAAGTCTATGTTAAACGCCCTTAAAGAGCTTGAAAATCTACAAAGCGTGTTGGATACCCCTAAAATGATCCGTTTGGAAAATTGAATGCGTTTTTTAAACAACAAACACAGAGAAAAGGGCTTAAAGGCTGAAGAAGAAGCTTGCGGATTTTTAAAAACGCTGGGTTTTGAAATGGTGGAGAGGAACTTTTTTTCACAATTTGGCGAAATTGATATTATCGCTTTGAAAAAAGGGGTTTTGCATTTCATTGAAGTCAAAAGCGGGGAAAATTTTGATCCCATTTATGCGATCACGCCGAGTAAATTAAGAAAGATGATCAAAACGATCCGCTGTTATTTGTCCCAAAAAGATCCCAATAGCGATTTTTGCATTGACGCTCTTATTGTGAAAAATGGTAAATTTGAGCTTTTAGAAAATATCACTTTTTAGATTTTTATCCAAAACCCATGCGTTTTCATTAACATTCTTAAGCTAATAT
This sequence comes from Helicobacter pylori, assembly GCF_002832345.1. Taxonomy (GTDB): domain Bacteria; phylum Campylobacterota; class Campylobacteria; order Campylobacterales; family Helicobacteraceae; genus Helicobacter; species Helicobacter pylori_CP. Next base: position 1,576 of record NZ_PHLZ01000038.1, on the reverse strand, counting down.
AATTCTCGTTAATCAAAATCATATATTTTAGGAGTAACCAATGAGTCACTATATTGAATTAACTGAAGAAAATTTTGAAAGCACCATTAAAAAAGGGGTTGCGTTAGTGGATTTTTGGGCGCCATGGTGTGGGCCTTGTAAGATGCTATCCCCTGTGATTGATGAATTAGCTAGCGAATATGAAGGTAAGGCCAAGATTTGTAAAGTCAATACCGATGAGCAAGAAGAATTGAGCGCGAAATTTGGGATTAGAAGCATTCCTACGCTTTTATTCACAAAAGATGGCGAAGTCGTCCATCAGTTGGTGGGCGTGCAAACTAAAGTCGCTTTAAAAGAGCAATTGAACAAACTTCTAGGCTAGTAGCCATGATAGATTGCGCGATTATTGGAGGTGGTCCTGCGGGTTTGAGTGCGGGGCTTTATGCTACTAGAGGCGGTGTTAAAAACGCCGTTTTATTTGAGAAAGGAATGCCTGGAGGGCAAATCACTGGCAGTAGTGAGATTGAAAACTATCCGGGCGTTAAGGAAGTGGTGAGCGGGTTGGATTTCATGCAACCATGGCAAGAGCAGTGTTTCCGCTTTGGCTTAAAGCATGAGATGACCGCTGTTCAAAGGGTTTCCAAAAAAGACTCTCATTTTGTTATTTTGGCAGAAGATGGCAAGACTTTTGAAGCTAAGAGCGTGATTATCGCTACCGGTGGTAGTCCTAAGCGCACAGGCATCAAGGGCGAGTCAGAATATTGGGGTAAAGGCGTTAGCACTTGTGCGACATGCGATGGCTTCTTTTACAAAAATAAAGAAGTAGCGGTGCTTGGTGGAGGCGATACCGCCGTAGAAGAGGCGATTTATTTGGCCAACATCTGCAAAAAAGTCTATCTCATCCACAGAAGAGATGGTTTTAGGTGTGCACCTATCACTTTAGAGCATGCCAAAAACAACGATAAGATTGAGTTTTTAACCCCTTATGTGGTAGAAGAAATCAAGGGCGATGCTTCTGGCGTATCTTCTTTAAGCATTAAAAACACAGCCACTAATGAAACAAGAGAATTGGTTGTGCCGGGGTTTTTTATTTTTGTGGGTTATGATGTGAATAACGCTGTGTTGAAACAAGAAGATAACTCCATGCTATGCAAATGCGATGAATACGGCTCTATAGTCGTGGATTTTTCCATGAAAACGAATGTTCAAGGCTTGTTTGCGGCAGGAGATATTCGCATTTTTGCCCCTAAGCAAGTGGTTTGTGCTGCAAGCGATGGCGCTACGGCAGCCTTAAGCGTGATTTCTTATTTAGAACACCATTAAATCAAGCTTATAACCCTAGATTTTAGGGTTATGAGTTCTCGCTTCAAACATTCATTGGATTTTCAAAACTTGTAAGGTATTTTAGGTTTCTTGTTATTTTAATCTTATTTTAGTCGCAATATCATTTCGTTCTCTTGCTTTGTTTTAATTAAATATTGATCACAAAATTTAAAAACGCTCAGAACATTTTTTACAATCAATATAATAAAAGAACTTGTTTAATCAAAAAAGCACTCCTTAGGGGGTTGTGGGGATTTAGTTGGGGGTTGTAGGG
>NZ_PHLZ01000037.1:0-9232 GCF_002832345.1 Helicobacter pylori | reverse complement strand
AAACTCTAATAGACGATTTAGCCAAAATGGGTAAAGACAGAGATTATAAGCCTGCGTTCAATCCTAAATCTAAAGAAGTCTTAAAGAATTTGAACGCTGAAAAAAGAGCGAGTTTAGAGAATGAGAGTGTAACAGAAGAGATAGAACAAGCCAACCAAGAAGCACATAGACCAATGAAAAAAGCGGCTAATGATGATTATGACATGGGGATGTGAGTTTCACTAATACTTTCAATAACATGTTTTTAAATAATGTTATTGAATTTGGCGTAACGCCTTTTAATATTCTTTCTCTAAACTTTTCCCTTTTTAAAAACACCCCAAAAAACCACCACTAATAAAATTCTACTAACCATTTCAAAAATAACTAATAGATAACATAACTATTTACAATAAAATAGTATTAAGTTTTTCTATTTTATATACTTTTAAGCTATTTATCTTTAAAATATGTTTAACAAAATGATAAAGGAATAAGCGATGATAATCACCATAGCTAATGAAAAAGGAGGGAGCGGTAAATCCACTTTGTGTTTGAACTTGTGCGTTCAATTATTGCTAGACAAGAAAGATATTGCCGCATTAGACACTGATAGCCAAAAGAGTTTGGAAGTGTTCAATAATATTAGGAGTGAAACAAGTTTGCCCAATTTCACGCTCTTTAATCGCACAGGCAATATCACAGACACCTTAAAACAGATGATGGATAAATACGAATACATCCTTATTGATACTAAGGGCGAACATTCCAAAGAAAGCCAAAGGGCTATGCTATTGAGCGATTGGGTGCTAATACCCACCACGCCAAGCCAACTAGACACAGCAGTATTATTAGACATGCTAGAAAGGATTAGAGACATCCAAGCGTTGAATGAAAACTTAAAAGCTTGTATTGTGATGAACCGCATCCCTACTATCCCCACTCTTAAAGAGAAAAAAGCTCTCATTGATTTTATCAACCAAAATAACGCTAATGAAAGCGTGTTTTTAATGGATAATATATTGAGCGAAAGGATAGCTTATAAGCGTTCAGTGAGTGAAGGTATGGGCGTGATGGAATACAATGACAATAAAGCTAAAAACGAATGGTCTCAATTCTATGATGAATTGAGCGGGTATTTAGGGGGCGAAAAATGAAATGGTAGAATTTATAGTTTAGTTCTAAATAACGCTTAATTGTGTTATGATATTAAAAACAATCTACTTTAAAGGATAAATATGGAATTTAAAAACACTAAAAAAGACAGGTTGAGCGATTTAGAAAATCGCTTTGAGAATGCCAACAAGCATGAAACAAACAAACATGAAAAAGAAGACAGGAAAAAAGCCCACACGCTCTATATTTCAGAGAAAGTGATGAATAGCGTAGAAGAGTATTTGAATGAATTTGGAGCGTTCAGAGAAAATAAAAGCGTGTTTGTTCAAGACGCTATTGTTTTTTATTTAGAACACAAGAAAAAAGAAATGAAGCAAATGCTTTTAGATAAGGCGAGCAAGTTGTGATTTTATGGTGTTTTCATATCAAGGAGCTTAAATGAAAAAAACAAGACTTTTAAAGTTGAGAGCGTTGAGTTTAGCATGTTTGATGGGATTGGGCGTGAGTGGGTGTGCGTTTTTAGATAAGCAAATTTTAAACGATCACTTGACTAAGGCTAAAAACAATCCAAAATACGATTGCCAAAAAGAAATGTGGTCTTTCCCTAAAAAATACGATGGGATAAATCAGTGTTTAAAGGCTCAAGAAGAGCTTATTGAACCAATCATCACTAAAAAGATTGATCAGTATCAATGCGATGATTTCACTAATGAAGGCTTAAAAGGTAAGTGCTTTAAAAGAAACGATGCCTATTTAAACACTCTTTTAACGCCTATCATTCAAAAACAAGAGCGTCGTTTTAGCTGCTCTGACTTCCATAACCCAGAACTAAAAGAACAATGTATGGATAAAACTAACGCTTATGAAAAACAAAAAGACCGACAAGAAAGACTAATTAATCTCGTGCAATTAGAAGCGTTTGAAAAAGAATACGCGCAATATGAACCATACATTATCCCTTACTTCACCAAAGAATGCGTTAAAAATGCGCCCAATTTAGCTAACAAGGAAAGACTATGCCAAAAAGAAGTGCATGAAAAATTTAGCGACCCTTATTCTAGCTCTAAAGAATTGAGCGTTAAATCAGCTATTTCTTTTTGTATTAAAAAAGTTGATGCCAAATTAGAAAAAGTCGCTCTTATGAATGGCGTTTATATAAGCTCTTATAAAAAATCTACCCATTGCCAAAGAACGCATTTGGAAAATAAGAGCTTGAAAGAAATCGCTTTAAATATGAACCCTAAATTGGAAAATCAAAGCCCTTTTATTGATGCAAACAAGTTGGCTATTCAATCTGCAGGGTTATTGAGAAAGAATAAAGATGTCTTAATCGCTTTTGCCACAGATATTTGCATGGAGCGTAACGAACACAAAAAAGAAGAGTTTATCAGCCTTAAAGAGAGTTGTGCCCAATCGCAAGCCAAACTCTATAACAACAAAGAGCGCTTTGACAAATTCATACAAGATTACCAGAAAGACTTAAAAACTTGTCTTTTAGACACTTCTAACACTAAAGAAGAAGTGGAGCAAAATTTTTTGCTTTGCCAAAAAGAGCAATTGAGAGACGATAACAAAGGCTTGGGTTTCACTTTAGAAGAATTGGTTAAAAAATACGCTAAGTAAAGTTATTTAATTTTATGGATGGTTTAAAAATCCATTCCATGGTTATTGTTAGGGTTTATGGATTCATTGGTAGTTTTGTTAAAATCTTGAGCGGTATTTTTGAGTGCGTTTGTGTTTTCTTGCGTGTCTTGTGTAACGGCTGTGATTTGATGGTTGCTTTGCAAGTTTTCTAAAGCTATACTTGCACTTTTTAATAAGGTTTTAAAGCATTGTAATTCTTTCTGCAAAAAATTAAGCGATTTTTCACAGCGTTTAATGATTTTATCCCTTTGCCCTCTTTCATAAATGGGCAAATCATTTTCATTAGCTTGCGTTAAAAATTTCAAATCTTTTGATAGCTCCATCGCTCTAGTTTCTAAGAATTCTTTTCGTTTCTTAGCAAAACAATAATTTTCCTCTTCAAGTCTTTTTAAATGTTCTAAAAGATTGAGCCAATTCTGTTTATCTAACAAATTGTCTTGTGGGCTAGAATTTCTAACATTATCATCTATCTTTTTTATTTCAAGCCGAGCAATACCAACAAGTAAAGCGCTATCTTTAAAAAACTTAGCCACTAAAAATATATTACTTTTATCAGCCAAGCTTAAATTTTGATAATTCATATACCTAAAAAATTCAAAAGCTCTTTGTGAAATACTATGTCTATCGCTTTTAAAATCTAAAGCAATTTTTTCTAAATTTTTAACAATACTCTTACTTATGAAAACTTTACTCATGCTCTTTAGTCTAGTGTAAAGCTCAAAGCGTTTTTTTGAATGGGATAAATCAGCTTCTAAATCTTTGCTAAATTCTTCCTTTAAGACTTTTAAATCTTTATAATCTTTTTCTAAATCTATAATCTTTTTTTGTGTGGCAAAAAGTTTTTTGGTGGTATAAAGATAATCTTTTATTAAAGGGCTTTTACAGACAGCCAATTTTTGAATTTTTTTATAAGTGTTTTTAGAAGTTGGAGTTTCTTTATTGAGCCATTTCATTTCTTTAAGTTGCCTATTAAGTTCTTTTTCATTTGTAGGGGGCGTGAAATTTTCTTTTTCCCAATGTGTTTTTTCTAATAAACTTTTTAGACTATCTAAATGGTCAGATAGGGCATTTTCTCTTTTTTTCAAGCTTTCTATTTGAGAAGTTGCACTGCCCAAAACTTTATAAAAATAGTTTTCATGCCTAAAACTCTTATTGTTTCTAGCCTGTTTTTCTAGCGTATCTAACTCTGTTTCTATGTCTTTAATCGCTTTATAAATATTAGGCGTGTTAGAATATTGCAATTCGCCTTTTGAGTTAGCAAATAAATAATCTTTAAATGTTTCTCTTAGTGTGTGGTAAAACTCTTTACAGCTATCTTTAGAATTAAAGCGTAGTTGCTTATTGGTAATTTTGTTAGTTTTGTTGATAATCACATGCACATGCGGATTGTTTTGGTGTGTGTGGAGTTTCATTATAAAAGGATAATCATAACCTAGCGTGTTAGTGAGTGTTTGATACACGCTTAATTCCAGAGCTTTTAAATTTTTTTCATTACAATTTTCATCAATGCTAAACACTAGATGTAAAGCGCAATTTTTAACACGGCTCTTATTTTCTAATATTTTTTCAAATTGCTCATTCCATTGCTCTGCTATATCATGATAATCGACTCCACTAAAAAATTCATTTCTCACTAGCTCACCATGTTTAGCGATATAATCCATCGCCCTTTTTGAATGCAAGCGTGTCATATTGCCTATATTTTTGATGACCACTTGTTTTTGTGGATCTCTTAAACGCATGAATTCTTCTTGCGTCAGTTGAGTTGAATGTTTAGCAAACTTTTCTATTTCTTTATAGTAGCGTTTAGCATAAGTGTATTGTATCTTAAGCGTCTTTTTGGGCTTGATGATCTCATAATCAAAAAGCTCATCGCTTTCAAAGTTTTTACTATAACTTTTTTCTAACGCCATTTTATTGTAATTTCATTCTCCCAAAAATTTTGTCGCTTGTTTTAATTTTTTGGCTCTTATTCTACATTATTATTCCCCCTTTTTAAAGTGCAGGATAACACTTCAATTCCGTAAAAATTGAAGTCAATTTGACCTTACAGGTGGCTAAAACACGCATTTTTAAGATATTCTTAAATCAAACTTAATCAAAAAAACTTATTTTAAAACTTTCAATATATGTGCGATTTTTTGATTGAGGGGCAAAGACTCAGTGCAAATAGCGCTAAAGGTTATGACAAGTTATGCTAAAATGAAAACAAGTTGCACTAACTATCTCTTATTAAAAAGGAGTTCAATATGTCAAATATTATTATAGATTACTCGCAATACAATGAAAAGCAACTGCACAATTTCTTAAACTCTATTGAAAAACAATTGCTTAAGGCAGAAAGGGATAAAAATAAGGCGATAAAAAAAATCCAAGAGTGTGAATTGCAAGAACAAATAATCAGACAAGTTTTAGCCCAAAAACATTCTCAAGAAAAAGAACCCACACAAAGTTTGTTAAATACGATCGCCTCAAAAGATGACCCAGAGTGCGATGTTTCGTTTGGAGACTTCAATGATTTTTTACAAATAGCAAAACAAGAAAGAGAAAGGCATAATGCTTAAAGTCAGAACTAAGAAAGATTTTCTTAAAGACTTTAATAAGCATATCTTGTCCGGGCGTATTAAAGAAAGCGATGTTACAAGCGTTGTTGATTGCCTAAAAAAACAAAAACCACTCCAACAAAAATATTGCGACCATGCCTTGAGCGGCAATCTTAAAGGGCTGAGAGAGTGTCATGTTAAGCCAAACTTGTTATTGATTTATGAAATCAAAAAACAAGAAAACGAACTTGTTTTATTGCGTCTAGACACTCATAGCGAGCTATTTAAAAAGTAATCAAACACTAAAAAATTTATCTACAACAACAATCCGTGCTAATTTTTAATTTAAGTTGCGCTAACTTTAAAATAGAACATGCTAATTTCTAAAATAAGCTACGATAAGCGACACTACAAAAATGTTAATCTAATGCCACCTTAAAAGGAAACCATGCAAAGCAACACAATAAATCCTATTCATAATTAAATTAAATCTTACTCATCATCTAACGCAAATCTGTGTTAGAAATTGATGCATTCTTTTTAGTAACAAGGATAAGGAGTTGTAGAAAGCGATTTTTAAAAAGCAATTAAAAAACACTCATGCAAACTTTTTTAATTCATCAAAACACTTCTTCATTGGGCTTGACTTCCCAGTTAATACGAGAGAGTAATTCTTTGTTTTTGAAATAATAATTTGCTTTTAATTTTAAAGGTTTAGCCTTATGACCGCTTACTAAAATGATCACTTCATCTTTATCAATATTCATAATGTCTTGCGCGCTCAATAAATCCCACGCCTCTTTTCCTATACTAGAAGTCCCTCCGGTAATGAGCTGTCCTTTTTCTGTAGAGTGGCTTCGTGTTTTTCTAGTCATCTTACCGATTTCTTCGCTCACTTGTTTAGCGTATTCTAAATCATCCATTTTGAAAATTATTTTGTAAGCCACGGTGCTATTAACAATTCTTGCATCTTCTTTGCCGTAATATTTTTCAATAAGAGCGTTGGATTGCGTGATAAAAAGTGAAGTGCCCAACCGCTAAAGACGATTGGGCTTCCTAGGCTGATGTTGCCCGTAGGGAGAGTTTGGTTCTCACTCTGTGTCCCTATAGTAGGGATTTTACAGAGTTTGAGCTCCAACGCATTCCCTACAGGTCTCACACATCATATCTCCAAAGGCGTAACTTTGCGCACTTCCTGCGCTAGATACGAATGTATGGGGATATGATACCATGAATTGGTAGCATTCATCCCAAACACTAAAGATATTTGGGATTTCTGCTTTGGGTGGTTAAAACCACACCATAGCTCCTACTTAATGCGGGCATTTCTAATAAAAAAGGCAATTTACCAAAACGCACAAATTCATCTAAAAACAGATAAACCCTTTCTTCAAATTTCTTACTCTCTTTCAATAAAAGATTTTTAGCAATACTTTCCAAAAGGATACGGATAAGCGGTGCGAGTGTGTCAATATCTGTTTGAGCTATTTTAATATAGAGTGAAATATTGTCAGCCCTTAAATCCTCGTATTCAAAACTCATGCTATCTGTAGCGCTTTTAACTTGATAGCTTGTAAAGACTTGCATAAAACGGCTATAAACTGATTTAATGCTCGCAAACTCTTTATCATTCGCCTTAGCCCATTTGTTCGCTTCGTTTCTAATAATAGGATCTAACATGCCATCTTTCATTATAATATTGCCTTGATTGTCTTTCTCTAAATGATTCACAGAGCCATCATAATTTTTAGGATTTTCTGGGTCAGTATAGACTTGTTCGGCTACTTGTTTATACCATAGCAATTCCACATTGACATTAGGTTTCATTTTTTTAACGCCATTTTCTACTTTAGCCATATAACGCCCATTCTCTTTAACAAAACCATTATCGCTACTTTGACACTCATATAATTCAGTATAAAATCGGCTTTGTGGATTGATTAAGGGGACATAATTTTTTATAGGAGCGCTTGCAATTTCAAAAAAGGTGCTGGTGTTATGCACGCACAAATCATAAAGAGCGTAAAAGACAAATAAATTTTTAGCTTGCTGTGTCCAATGAGGGTCTTTATTTGCCCCATCTTCAGCAAAAATAGTATTACCCACTTCATCTACAAGCCTTCGCTTTCGGTTAAAATCTAATTTTTCTACAATGCGTTTGTCAAACGGATTGAATTTAAGCGTGTTATCATTTCCTAAGGGATCAAACACAAAAATTTTATTTTTTAAAACTTGTTGTCTGTAACCAGCTGTCAAATCAAACAACTCCCCTTTAATATCTAACACCACACAAGAGCTAGGCACATTTAAAAGATTAGGCACAGCCACAGCTGCGGTTTTACCACTTCCAGGAGGAGCGACAATTAAAGTAGAAAGCGGAGCATCATAATAAGTAGGCTTAAGCGAATTTAAACCTTTATATAGCCCCACACAAAAACCTTTGTTAAAATTTAAGGTCATAGGGTAACTTTTAGAAGAACCTAGCGTAAAGACATCTTTGCAAGCCTTAGGGAGAGTTTTAGTGTAATAATCTTTTTGAATGCTATCAAGCTTATGGAATAAATTGCTGGTTTTATCCTTAAATTTATCTCTTAATGTTTTGAATTTTTCTCTCATTTAAAATAATCCTTTTAGATATTTCATAAATAGCGTTAGTTTTACGCTTAAAAACCCCCTAAATATAAAGGTTAAGACACAAATCACTACTAAAAAAGATAAGATCGTAAAGAAAACCTTAGGTCTTTTCTTGGCAAATTGATAAACTTCATAAAATATACACCCTATAAAAACATGCAATAGCGTAAAGCTAGAGACAACAAGCATTAGAGGTAAAAACAAAATTAAGAACAAGCCTTTAAGAATATTAAAAATCCTATATTCGTATTTAATAATATCTTTCATTTCAGCCCAAACCGCCTTGCCATGACTATCCATATTGCGTCCATTAAAAAATAAGTAGGCTGTCAAAAATAGCGGTAATAACGCACAAAAGAATGAAAAATAAATCTCAAATTTAAAATGGGGAAAATGATGTAGGTTAAGAATAATTTTTTTTAGATAGTTATAGCTCGCTAAAAAACTAGGAAAATCTAAGAAATAATGCGATACACCTAAAAAAATAAAAGGAATGGCTAAAATAGAAATGATATAGCAATAAGGCTTATAAATTTGCATTTATTCTACTTTGATTTTACTATCTAATAAACTCATAAAATGCATAAAATCATTCTCAAAACTCTCATCTTTCATAAACTCTTCAAACTCCTCTTCGCTTTTAACCCAAACTTCACTAATATATTCCATTAAAAGAGTGAAATTTTCTTTCAGATTTTCTTGTAATATTTTTGCTTGATTTTCATCTTTTAGAAAATGGGGAGCATTGATAATGCTTTGAGAACTTTTAATAATAGATGCCATTTTTTCTAAATAATTTCTAATCAAATCAATACCAGTTTCTTTTGTCATAAATTCATCCCTTTAAAAATTTTCTTATCCCCTTTTAAACAATGCGCTACGATGAAAGCGCTTTTTTTGATAGCTAGGTTTAAAATTTTTGTTTTTTCACTCCAAGCTTTCAGTTGTATTTCAATATCTTGCAATAAGCCAAAATGGATAACATTTTCTCCTAAAAGTGCCGCATTATTTAAATGGTAAGCAATCTGGTTAAAATTAGAACAAGTCGCATTCAATGAGCTATATAGCATCGCTAAACTGCCTAAAGCGCTTGTGATTTTTTGCTGTTTGTAGAAACTAATTTGGCTATTTAAAATAAGATTTTCTACAATTTTGGTGTAAGACTTGTTATGCCTAGTTTTTAAATCCTGTGAAGTGCCCAACCGCTAAAGACGATTGGGCTTCCTAGGCTGATGTTGCCCGTAGGGAGAGTTTGGTTCTCACTCTGTGTCCCTATAGTAGGGATTTTACAGAGTTTGAGCTCCAACGCATTCCCT
>NZ_PHLZ01000036.1:0-10319 GCF_002832345.1 Helicobacter pylori | reverse complement strand
ATTCTTATCAAAAGCAAAAGCGATAGGAATATGAAAATCTTGTTCTTTAAAAGAATGGCTTGAAGCTGAAGTCATAAAAAATTAAACACCCTTTTTTAATGGCTATTTTATCAAAAAAAAAAAAAAAACCGAACTTGAAAGGGTTCTGTTTTTGGTTTTTATGCTGTTTTTAAAGCAAATTAATTTAAAATCGCACTTTGTCTTTAAGTGCCGCCATTTTAAATGTTGCAATTTTAAAAGATGATGAAAGGGGATGAATTCTGATTTGATTTTCTTAAAAAAATCTCTTTATGCGTTGTTAATTTCAAGTTTTTCAATACCACCCTTAATAAAAGCGGCTAGTTTTGTCTATGACTTGAAGTTCATGAGCTTTAATTTCAATTTAGTGGCCCCAAACAACAACCCCTATTGGAATAGCCTAACCAAAATGCAAGCCCGTCTCATGCCTCAAATTGGCGTTCAATTAGACAAAAGACAGGCCTTGATGTTTGGAGCGTGGTTCATTCAAAATTTACACACGCATTATAGCTATTTCCCTTATTCGTGGGGGGTTACGATGTATTACCAATACATAGGGAAAAATTTGAGATTTTTTTTAGGCATTGTGCCACGAAGCTATCAAATAGGGCATTACCCTTTAAGCGCTTTTAAAAAACTTTTTTGGTTTATAGACCCTACTTTTAGGGGAGGAGCGTTTCAATTCAAACCGGCTTATGATCCTAACCGCTGGTGGAATGGGTGGTTTGAGGGCGTTGTTGATTGGTATGGGGGGCGTAATTGGAACAACTGGCCCAAAAAGAAAAATTACGATTTTGATCAATTCTTGTATTTTGTTTCTTCAGAATTTCAGTTTCTTAAAGGGTATTTAGGTTTGGGAGGACAGCTTGTCGTTTTTCATAACGCCAGCCATCATAGCATGGGCAATAATTACCCTTACGGCGGTAATTCTTACTTAAAACCAGGCGATGCAACCCCGCAATGGCCCAATGGCTACCCCTATTTCAGTCAAAAAAATAACCCACAAGGCGGAGAAATAGGGAAATACTCTAACCCTACCATTTTAGACAGGGTTTATTACCATGCCTATTTAAAAGCGGATTTTAAAAATCTCATGCCTTATATGGATAATATCTTTATGACTTTTGGCACGCAGTCGTCTCAAACCCATTATTGCGTGCGTCATGCTAGCGAGTGCAAAAACGCTCAATTTTATAACAGCTTTGGGGGGGAATTTTACGCTCAAGCGCAATACAAGGGCTTTGGGATTTTTAACAGATACTATTTTTCCAACAAACCCCAAATGCACTTTTACGCCACTTATGGCCAATCCCTTTATACCGGATTGCCATGGTATAGAGCCCCTAATTTTGACATGATAGGGCTTTATTATGTTTATAAAAATAAATGGGTGAGCGTGCGAGCGGATGCGTTTTTTAACTTTTTAGGTGGGGGCGATGGGTATCATTTGTATGGGAAAGGGGGTAAGTGGATCACTACCTATCAGCAATTCTTAACCCTAACCATAGACACACGAGAGTTGATTGATTTTGTCAAATCTAAAACCTTTAAATAACTATATCTAAAAATTATAGATATAATTGAAATAGGCGACCGGTAAGCGGTGCCATAAAGTGGTAGTGACCAAGCCATCAATATTCTCGGTTTTAGTGTTAGGAATGACAGGGAATTTCAACCCGAAAGTGATTTCATTGTGGAAAAAGCCAAAACGAAAACCCACTTTCACAAGCAATTGGAAAAGCGAATTTTCTTTGCCTAAATATTGAGCGATAATCCCATGCATAGTCTCTCCTGGCATGTAAGTCGCCCCAGCGATGCCTAAGCCAAACTCCAACCCCAAAAACATCTTTGGCGAATTGAAAGCGTCCCACAAACCGCTAAATTCCAAACCATAGGTAGAAATATAGGATTTGTGAGAAGAAAAGGTCTGATCATAAAACAACCCGTAACGAAAACCCACATGCTCTACAGCTTGCGTTTTAGCCACAAATTTCCCCCCTAACACCACACCAAAGCCATTGCCGGTCATGAAATACGATTTATCTATAGAACTGGTGCTAAAAGATGTGTTGATCGCGCTAAGCTGATACCCAACCCCTAAATAAAACGTATTCCTATCCGCAAATTTAGGTTTTTTTGATTTTTCATCAAGCTCTGCCTCTGCGGCTTGAAGCGATGATAATAACGCCATGCCCATCAATATTTTAATTGTTGTTTTATTCATAACCCAATTCCTTTTGTTATCCTGCCCCACACTTGCCCTAATAGACTAAGATCAAATCACACCCTAATAATAACAAAGTTTAAAATAAATATTAGTGGTTTTTATTAAGAACGCCTATCTTTTTAGAATAAATAGCCATAAAATAGCCATAATCCTTGTGGGTATGCCCCCATTTTCCTATAAAAATTCCTAAAAAGATATTGTTATAAGACACATTAATAGTTTTTCTTGTATAATTTTAGGCTGAATTCAATTTATTTTATACGATATTAAGGAGACATACTATCATGTTCCAAATAAGATGGCATGCGCGAGCTGGTCAGGGTGCTATCACCGGTGCTAAAGGGTTGGCTGATGTGATTTCAAAAACAGGCAAAGAAGTGCAAGCGTTCGCTTCTTATGGTTCAGCTAAACGGGGGGCTGCTATGATGGCTTATAACCGCGTTGATGATGAGCCTATTTTAAACCATGAACGCTTCATGCAGCCTGATTATGTGCTGGTGATTGACCCTGGTTTGGTTTTCATTGAGAACATTTTCGCTAATGAAAAAGAAGACACGACTTATATCATCACTAGCTACCTTAACAAAGAAGAATTGTTTGAAAAAAAACCTGAATTAAAAACCCGTAAGGTGTTTTTAGTGGATTGTTTAAAAATCTCTATGGAAACCTTAAAACGCCCTATCCCCAACACGCCCATGTTAGGGGCTTTAATGAAAGTGTCTGGCATGCTTGAAATTGAGGCTTTTAAAGAAGCTTTTAAGAAAGTTTTAGGCAAAAAACTCACGCAAGAAGTCATTGACGCTAACATGCTCGCTATCCAAAGAGCTTATGAAGAAGTTCAATAACATTAAGGATTAAAGATGAAAGATTGGAATGAATTTGAAATGGGAGCGGTGCTCTTCCCTTTTGAAAAGAACGCGCAAAGCGAAATGGAAAAACACAATGATGAGCGCCATTACACCGAGCAAAGTTATTTCACCACTTCAGTGGCTCATTGGCGCGTGGCTAAGCCTGTGCATAACAATAATATTTGCATCAATTGCTTTAATTGTTGGGTTTATTGCCCAGACGCTGCCATTCTTTCAAGAGAGGGCAAATTAAAAGGCGTGGATTATTCTCATTGTAAAGGCTGTGGCGTGTGCGTGGATGTCTGCCCCACCAACCCTAAATCGCTATGGATGTTTGAAGAGCAAATTGAGCCCGCTACCGCTCTCACTCAATGGCCACAAAAACAAGAAAAGAAAAAATCATAAGGAAAAAATATGGCAAGAAGTATTGAATTACAAGAGATAGAAGTGTGGGATGGCAACACCGCTAGTTCTAACGCTTTAAGACAGGCTCAAATTGATGTCATCGCAGCCTATCCTATCACCCCATCAACGCCCATTGTGCAAAATTATGGTTCGTTTAAGGATAATGGCTATATTGATGGCGAATTTGTTTTAGTGGAATCTGAACATGCCGCCATGAGTGCATGCGTGGGAGCTGCAGCAGCTGGAGGGAGAGTCAGCACTGCGACCAGCTCTCAAGGTTTGGCGTTAATGATAGAGGTTTTATACCAGGCTTCTGGCATGCGTTTGCCTATCGTTTTGAATTTAGTCAATCGCGCTTTAGCAGCCCCTTTGAATATCCATGGCGATCATTCTGATATGTATTTAAGTAGGGATTCAGGCTGGATCAGTTTATGCACATGCAACCCCCAAGAAGCTTATGATTTCACTTTAATGGCGTTTAAAATCGCAGAGCATCAAAAGGTGCGCGTGCCTACTATTGTCAATCAAGACGGGTTTTTATGCTCGCACACCGTGCAAAATGTCCGCCCTTTGAGCGATGCAGTGGCTTATCAATTCGTAGGCGAATACCAAACCAAGCATTCCCTTTTGGATTTTGATAAACCGGTAAGCTATGGCGCGCAAGCTGAAGAAGAATGGCATTATGAGCATAAAGCCCAACTCCACCATGCCATCATGAGCGCGTCTTCTGTGATTGAAGAAGTGTTCAATGATTTCGCTAAACTCACAGGCAGGCAATACCATTTGACTAAAACTTTCCAGCTAGAAGACGCTGAAATCGCTATCTTTGCGTTAGGCACTACTTATGAATCCGCTATTGTGGCGGCTAAAGAAATGCGTAAAAAAGGCATTAAGGCCGGCGTGGCTACCATCCATTCTCTGCGCCCCTTCCCTTATGAAAGATTGGGGCAGGATTTGAAAAATCTTAAGGCTCTAGCGATTTTAGATAAAAGCTCTCCAGCGGGCGCTATGGGGGCGATGTTTAATGAAGTAACGAGCGCGGTGTATCAAACGCAAGGGACTAAACACCCCGTGGTGTCTAACTACATTTATGGTTTAGGCGAAAGGGATATGACGATCGCGCATTTATGCGAGATTTTTGAAGAAATCAATGAAGACGCTCTTAAAGGCACGCTCACGCACCCTACCCAACAATTCGTAGGCTTGCGCGGCCCTAAAATGAGCTTTTTTTAAAAAGGAAATATCATGGTAAAAGAAGTCAAAACACTCAAAGGTTTTAGCCAAAGCGCTGAGAAATTTCAAGGCTCGCACTTGCTTTGTCCGGGTTGTGGGCATGGCATCATTGTGCGCGAAGTTTTAAACGCGGTAGATGGGCCTATTGTTTTAGGCAATTCTACCGGTTGTTTAGAAGTATGCTCGGCGGTGTATCCGCACACTTCATGGGATGTGCCTTGGATTCATATTGGTTTTGAAAATGGCTCTACGGCGATTTCAGGGGTGGAAGCGATGTATAAGGCTTTAGTGAATAAGGGCCGCTATCAAGGTCAAAAGCCAAAATTTGTGGCGTTTGGAGGCGATGGGGCTAGTTATGATATTGGTCTTCAATTCATCAGCGGTTGCATGGAAAGAGGGCATGACATGACTTACATTTGCTTAGATAATGAAAACTACGCCAATACCGGCGGTCAAAGAAGCGGCTCTACGCCATTAGGGGCTAGCACTTCTACCACACCAGCGGGATCGGTGAGCTTTGGTAAAAAAGAAAAGAAAAAAGACATCGTCAATATCATGGCAAGCCATGGGGTCCCTTATGTGGCGCAACTCTCGCCTAACAAATGGAAAGACATGAATAAAAAGATTAAAACCGCACTAGACACTGAAGGGCCTTGCTTTATCAACGCTCTTAGCCCATGCACAACTGAATGGAAATTTGATTCCAATAAGACCATTGAATTAGCGGATATGGCTGTGGATAGCTTGATGTTCCCCTTATTTGAAATCTTTAATGGCAGGGAATTGAAAATCACTTACCGCCCCAGAAATATCATTCCTGTAAGGGATTATTTAGTGGCTCAAAAGCGCTTCAAACACCTTTTCAAAAAGGAAAACGAACACATCATTGAAGAATTGCAAAAAGATGTGAATGAGCGTTGGGAATACTTGCAACGCAGAGAAGAAGCTAAAGTATAACTCTTACTTAAATCAAGGGGCTTTCTTGCACCTTGTGCGATTTTTCCCCTTGATTCTTTAAACCCCTTTAAAGTAACATAAATCCCATTTTGATTGTAAGGATTGTCGGTGTTAGAACGCTATGCGAATGAAGAAATGAAAGCCTTATGGAATGAGCAAACCAAGTTTGAAACCTATTTAGAAGTGGAAAAAGCTGTCGTTAGGGCGTGGAACAAGCTTGGGCAAATCCAAGATAGCGATTGTGAAAAAATCTGCGCAAAAGCGGCATTCAATCTTGAACGCATCAAAGAAATTGAAAAAACCACTAAGCATGATTTAATCGCTTTCACTACTTGCGTGGCTGAAAGCTTGGGCGAAGAGTCTCGCTTTTTTCATTATGGGATCACTTCTAGCGATTGCATTGATACGGCTATGGCGTTATTGATGACCAAAAGCTTAAAGCTCATTCAAAAAGGCGTTCAAAACCTTTATGAAACCCTTAAAAACAGGGCTTTAGAGCATAAAGACACGCTAATGGTAGGCAGAAGCCATGGGGTGTTTGGCGAACCCATTACTTTTGGCTTAGTGTTAGCCCTTTTTGCTGATGAAATCAAACGGCATTTAAAAGCCTTAGATTTAACGATGGAATTTATCAGCGTGGGAGCGATCAGTGGGGCTATGGGGAATTTCGCGCACGCCCCTTTAGAATTAGAAGAATTAGCGTGCGGATTTTTAGGCTTAAAAACCGCCAATATCAGCAATCAAGTCATTCAAAGAGACCGCTACGCTAGGCTTGCATGCGATCTGGCTCTTTTAGCGAGCAGTTGTGAAAAAATCGCTGTCAATATCCGCCATTTGCAACGCAGTGAAGTCTATGAAGTGGAAGAAGCTTTTTCAACAGGGCAAAAAGGAAGCTCTGCGATGCCTCACAAAAGAAACCCCATATTGAGCGAGAATATCACCGGGCTTTGTAGGGTGATTCGCTCTTTTACTACCCCTATGCTAGAAAATGTCGCCTTATGGCATGAAAGAGACATGAGCCATAGCTCTGTGGAGCGTTTTGCCTTGCCCGATCTGTTTATCACTAGCGATTTTATGCTCAGCCGCCTAAATAGCGTGATTGGAAATTTGGTGGTTTATCCTAAAAACATGCTTAAAAATTTAGCTTTGAGTGGGGGGTTAGTCTTTTCGCAACGAGTGTTATTGGAATTGCCCAAAAAAGGTTTGAGCCGAGAAGAAAGCTATAAAATCGTGCAAGAAAATGCGATGAAAATATGGGAGATTTTGCAACAAGGCGCTTTTAAAAACGCTGATGAAAATTTGTTTTTAAACGCCCTACTCAACGATGAACGCTTGAAAAAATATTTGAGCGAGGATGAAATCAAAGCATGTTTTGATTACAGCTATTACACTAAAAATGTGGGGGCGATTTTTAAAAGGGTGTTTGGATAAGGCGCGTTTTTAAAAAAACAAAACTATAAAATAAGCGGTAAAAATTGAAGTTTTAAGGGGTTTTTTGAAACGAGCGTTATACTTAATTTTAGGGCTTTCTTATGCCTTGCATGCGGATAATTTTAAAGATGTTTTGACTAAAGGGGATTACACTTTTTTTAACAAAAAGGTGGTTTCGCCCATCAAACGCTATGCGGATAGATCGGCGTTTTATCTGGGGCTTGGGTATCAGTTAGGGAGCATCCAGCACAACTACAGCAATTTGAATTTATCCCAACAATTCAATAAAAGCCAAATCATTTTTAGCGATGGCTTAAGCCCTGTTTTTAAAAATTCGTATGTGTCTAATGGTCTTGGCGTTCAGGTGGGCTACAAATGGGTGGGTAAACATGAAGAAACGAAGTGGTTTGGCTTCAGGTGGGGGCTGTTTTATGATTTGAGCACTTCTCTTTATGGCCAAAAAGAATCGCAGTCTATTATCATTTCCACTTATGGCACTTATATGGATTTATTGCTTAACGCTTATAATGGGGATAAGTTTTTTGCCGGGTTCAATCTGGGGATCGCTTTTGCCGGGGTGTATGACAAATTGAGCGATGCGTTATTGTACCAAACTCTTCTTCAAAACACTTTTGGCGGGAAAGTGAATTTAAATGGCTTTCAGTTTTTGGTAAATTTAGGGGTTCGTTTAGGGAATAAACGCAACCAGTTTGGCTTTGGGATTAAAATCCCCACTTATTATTTTAACCATTATTATTCCATGAATAATATTAGCAATAATAGTGAAGATGTCCTCAAAGTTTTACGATTTTTAGAATACGGGATCAACAGCTTGTTATACCAAGTTGATTTCAGGCGCAATTACTCGGTTTATTTCAACTACACTTACAGTTTTTAAGCGATAGCGTTTAAAGCGTTCTTAATTGAGCGATTTCGTCTCTCAAACGCATCGCTTCTTCAAAATCCAAATTTTTCGCGCATTCTCGCATTTTTTTATCCAATTCTTTAATAATTTTTTCCCTTTCACTTTTAGGCATTTTGTCTTTTTTTAAGGCTTTAGCGATTCTAATCTCATCGTCTCTTAATTTCAACTCCTCTTCTAAAGCGCGAGTAACGGTTTTGGGGGTGATGTTATGGATTTTATTAAACTCTTCTTGTTTGGCGCGCCTGTAACTCGTGATCTCAAAGGCTTTTTGCATGCTTTGAGTGATCTTTTTAGCGTATAATAAAACCTTACCATTAGCGTTTCTAGCGGCTCGCCCCATGGTTTGAATAAGGCTTGTTTCGCTCCTTAAAAACCCTTCTTTATCCGCATCCATGATCGCTACTAAAGAAACTTCAGGCAAATCCAACCCCTCTCTTAAAAGATTGATCCCTATTAAAATGTCAAATTCCTTAAGCCTTAAAGAGCGGATGATGTGATTTCTTTCAATCGCATCAATTTCACTATGCATGTAACGCACCTTCAAGCCCCATTCAGCATAATATTTGCACAATTCTTCTGCCATTTTTTTAGTGAGCGTGGTGATTAGCACCCTTTCACCTCTAGCCACCACTAGCTTGATTTCATCAAATAAATCCTGGACTTGCTTATCGCTGTCTCGCACTTCAAATTTAGGGTCTAAAAGCCCTGTAGGGCGAATGATTTGCTCAGCGACATTCTTTTGAGAAAGCTCTAATTCTAGCTTATTGGGCGTAGCGGATACAAAAAGGAACTGGCAATTTTTATGGATAAATTCATCAAATTTTAAAGGGCGGTTGTCTAAAGCGCTAGGCAATCTAAAACCATATTCCACTAAAACGCTTTTCCTGCTCATATCCCCTGCATACATCCCCCCAAATTGCGGCAAACTCACATGGCTTTCATCTACAATGACTAAAAACTCTCGCTCAAATATCCCCAAATAATCAAACAAGCAAAAAGGCGTTTCGTTAGGGGCTTTACCGGTAAAATGGCGCGCATAATTTTCAATGCCCTTACACACACCCGTCGCGCTAATCATTTCTAAATCATGCTCGGTGCGTTGTTTGAGGCGGTTGTATTCAAGCATTTTATCCTGCTCTTTAAAAAATTTCAATCTTAGAGCGAGTTCATTTTCAATGCTTTTAATGGCTAAATTCAACCTCTCACTCCCTACGGCAAACTGACTGGCCGCATAAAGCATGACAGAATCCAAGCGTTTGATTTCATTTCTTTCTAAAGCGTCAAAGACCGCAATTCTT
Source organism: Helicobacter pylori (assembly GCF_002832345.1). Lineage (GTDB taxonomy): Bacteria > Campylobacterota > Campylobacteria > Campylobacterales > Helicobacteraceae > Helicobacter > Helicobacter pylori_CP. The sequence goes on along the minus strand of NZ_PHLZ01000036.1, from coordinate 977 downwards.
TCTATCTCATCGCCAAAAAATTCAATCCTAATAAATTCAGCGTCATTATAAGCGGGGAAAATATCCACGCATTCCCCTGTCGCTCTAAAGCTCCCCCTATCAAACACCACTTCATTACGGCTATAACCCATTTCTACTAGCTTTAATAAAAAGCTCTTGTAAGCGCGCTTCTCGCCCACTTTGATTTTTTCCATGACTTTTAAATATTCTTCAGGGTTACCCAAACCATAATTAGCCGAAACGCTCGCTATCACGATCACATCATCATAACCTAAAAGCGAGGTGGTCGCGCTCAATCTCAAACGCTCCAAATCATCGTTAATAGAGCTGTCTTTTTCAATGAATAAATCCCTCCTAGGGATATAGCTTTCAGGCTGGTAGTAATCAAAGTGGGAGATAAAATACTCCACCCTATTATGCGGGAAAAACGCCTTAAACTCGCTATAAAGCTGCGCGCATAAGGTCTTATTATGGCTCATGATCAAAGTGGGTTTATTGGTTTGAGCGATGATATTAGCCATCGTGTAAGTCTTACCGCTCCCTGTAACCCCCACTAGAGTTTGATAATGGTTGTTATTTTTCAAGCTTTTCGTTAAAGCTTCTATGGCTTGGGGCTGATCGCCTGCTGGTGGATAAGGGCTTTTTAAATCAAATAAAGGCATCTTTAAAACTCACATTTTTTAGGGGTATTATAGTGGTTTTTAACACGCCTTATTCAATCTCAAAAAAATCAATGTTTTGATAATGATCGGTCTTTTTCGCTTCGTTAATCTCGTTTGTGGCTTGTTGCTTTTCTTGCGTTAGCGCTTCAAGGCTTTGCGTTTTGTTTTCGGTTATTTCATTGTTGGCGCTTTCTTTAGCGTTGTTAATGTTAGTTATCGCTTGGGTTTTGTTTTCGGTTATTTCATTGTTGGCGCTTTCTTTAGCGTTGTTTATGTTAGTTATCGCTTGGGTTTTGTTTTCGGTTATTTCATTGT
>NZ_PHLZ01000035.1:0-11399 GCF_002832345.1 Helicobacter pylori | reverse complement strand
TTCAACCTCTCAAAGCCTTTTGTTCGTTCAAAAAATATTTGCTGATATTAATAAAGAAATAGAAGCAGCGGCTAATACCGAGAAAAAAGCAGAAAAAGCGGGTTATGGTTATAGTAAAAGGGTGTAGGCATAAGAAAACACCATAAAATCGTTCTTAGCTTATTTATGGTATTTTAAAAACTCTATGTTACCCAATTAGAACAGAGCTTTTTTAAACTTCTTAGTAGGGATTCCAATCGTCTTTAGCGTTTGAGCGTTTCACAAAATACAAGCGGTTGCAATTTTTAGCGGTGTTTTATGAAGAATGATTTTTACCTCCCTTTTTTAAAAGAGGGGGTTTTAAATTTAGCGGATCTTTAGCGGGTCTCAGCTGAGCTTTTAATGATCACGGTGTTGTAGTCAGGTTGGACGGGGCGTTGGTTAGGCGAATTTTTCATGCGTTTTTTGATTTCAGCCAATTGTTTGGCAGAGACTTCCAAAGGCTCTTCTATCACAAACCATGCCACCCCTTCTGTGCAAGGAGGAGCGGTGAGAGAGCCGTTAAAATGGTAGTAATTGATAGTTTTGGGTAAGAAAGCGTCTAAAGCCACCTCTTTAAAATTTTGTTTCTTTTGAATGCCTTCTAAAATAGGATCAAGGTTGGGGTTTTCTTTCCCTTCTTCAAAACCTATCGCTAACACCAACAAACGCCCTTTAGCGTCTTTATGCACGAAATGCACGCTCAAAGGCCTGGTTTTATTATTGATTAAAAACTCCATAGGGGCGTGGAAATGCACATTATCCAGCACATAATCATGCCCTCTATAATTAATGTGGTTAGTCGGTTCAAACGAAGCTTTTAAAGTGTGGTGGGTGAAAAAGACCGCTTTAGGTTTAGAAGCGGCGTATTTGAATTGCAAATCGGTTTTATCTTGCGTGTGGTAGTAATGCTCAATGTTGATGGGCGATTGGCTTTTACCGCTTTTGCACACTTCAAAATCTTTGTGCAATTTGTCCCAACGGTGTGGGCCATTTTCTTTATTTTTATAATCCCATTTGGTGTTTTCAGCGCCTATAAGAGAAGCCGCTAGCGCTAAAGCGATCAAAAAAGTTTTTTTCATTCTAATTATCCTTTATTCTAAAATTCTAAAATTATTAAAAAGGCAATAGCTTAATTTTAGCGCTTAATCAACAATGACCGCAGTTACAAAAAACAGATTGGTTAAAAGTTGGAAATGATTTTAAATTCTGTTTTATATGGTAACAACTTTATTAAATTAATGCGCCTATGGAGCGGGAATATTTGTTTCAATCAGCCCCTAATTTACAAGCGATTAAAATTTTTGTCTTATACTCCAAGTTTTCAAATGGAATAAAATTTAACCCCTTAAGATTTAAATGATGATAACCAAACAATCGTATCAAAGATTCGCCTTAATGCGGGTCTTTGTGTTTTCGCTTTCAGCGTTTATTTTTAACACCACGGAGTTTGTCCCTGTCGCGCTTCTGTCAGATATTGCGAAAAGCTTTGAAATGGAGAGCGCAACAGTGGGGCTTATGATCACTGCTTATGCATGGGTAGTGTCTCTTGGCTCATTGCCCTTGATGCTGCTTAGCGCTAAAATTGAAAGGAAACGCTTACTGCTCTTTCTTTTCGCCCTTTTTATTGCTAGCCATATCCTTTCAGCGTTAGCGTGGGATTTTTGGGTGCTACTCCTTTCTCGTATGGGTATCGCTTTTGCCCACTCTATTTTTTGGTCCATCACGGCTTCTTTAGTCATTCGTGTCGCGCCAAGAAATAAAAAACAACAGGCCTTAGGGCTGTTAGCGTTAGGGAGTTCGTTAGCGATGATTTTAGGGTTGCCGCTTGGGAGGATCATTGGGCAAATCCTGGATTGGCGATCCACTTTTGGCGTGATTGGGGGCGTTGCGACTCTTATAATGCTGCTTATGTGGAAATTGCTCCCGCATTTACCGAGTAGAAACGCCGGCACGCTCGCAAGTGTCCCTATATTAATGAAACGCCCGCTTTTAGTGGGGATTTATTTGCTTGTGATCATGGTTATCTCTGGGCATTTCACCACTTATAGTTATATTGAGCCTTTTATCATTCAAATCAGCCAATTTTCCCCTGACATTACGACGCTAATGTTGTTTGTGTTTGGGTTAGCGGGCGTGGCAGGGAGTTTTTTGTTCGGTCGTTTGTATGCAAAAAATTCAAGAAAATTTATCGCTTTTGCAATGATTTTAGTCATTTGCCCGCAACTCTTGCTTTTTGTGTTTAAAAACTTAGAGTGGGTGATCTTTTTGCAAATTTTCTTATGGGGGATTGGGATCACTTCACTCACCATTGCGTTGCAAATGAGGGTGTTGCAACTCGCCCCAGATGCTACGGATGTCGCGAGCGCGATTTTTTCGGGGAGCTATAATGTGGGGATTGGATCAGGAGCGTTGTTTGGCAGTATTGTGATCCACCAATTAGGGCTAGGGTATATTGGCTTTGTGGGTGGGGCTTTAGGTTTGTTGGCGCTGTTTTGGCTTAGATTCATTACGATAAAGTTTAAAAAAACATAAAGAGCGTTAAAAGGATTAATCCAATAAAGGAAATCCCTTTCGCGCTAAAAACCATTTTTTAAAATTTAATGATACGGCTTGAATCTAGTTGTGCTAACGGATAGATTGTCTCTCTTTTTATGTTAAAATAGAAAAATTTGTCATAAATTTTAGGTGGTGTGTGGTTTAAATGCTCAAAAAAAAGATTGATTTGCATAAAGATTCTATTAGGAAGCTCTTTTTTTATTATTTTATCCCTTTAGCTTTTTCTATGATTTCACTTTCCACTTACTCTATGATAGATGGCATGTTTGTGGGCAAGAAACTGGGTAAAGAAGCTATCGCTGCGGTCAATATCGCATGGCCTATTTTCCCGGCTTTAATAGCGTATGAATTGCTTTTTGGTTTTGGGGCAGCGAGTATTGTGGGGTATTTTTTGGGTCAAAATAAAACCCATAGGGCTAGGCTTGTGTTTAGCAGCGTGTTTTATTTTGTCGCTCTAAGCGCCTTTATTTTGAGCATGGCGTTATTGCCTTTTAGCGAAACTATCGCACGCCTTTTTGGGAGCAATGACGCTTTATTGAGCATGTCCAAACGCTACATTGAAATCATTTTAATGGGCGCGGTTTTTATGGTCCTCCACCCTTTAGCGGATGTTTTTGTGGTGAATGACAAACGCCCCATTTTAGCGATGGTAGCGATGCTGATTGGCTCGTTAGCGAATATCTTTTTCAACTATTGGTTTATTTTTGTGTTGGAAGTGGGGGTTCAAGGCAGCGCGATAGCCACCGTGATAGGGCATGCGATAGGGGTTTTAGTCTTAATGCAACATTTTTGGCGCAAAAAAGGGCAATTGTATTTCATCAAACGATTTTCTTTATCTTCAGTCATTTCTTCAGCCAAAAGCGGCGTGCCTCAAAGCACGGCAGAATTTAGCGCTTCTATTATGATTTTATTGTTTAATACCGCTATCATGCACACGGCGGGGGAAAGGTTTGTGAGCATGTATGGGATCGTTATGTATAATGCGATTATCTTTTTTACGACTTTATTTGCGATTTCTCAAGGCATCCAACCGATCGCGAGCTTTAGCTATGGGGCTAGAAATTTAGAGCGCGTGAAAGAGGTGTTTGTCTTTGGTTTGAAAGCGGCGTTTTGTATAGGGATTGTTTTCTATGGCGCTTATTATTTCTTAGATGAATTTTTAATCAAGCTTTATTTGCAGCCAAGCGAACAAGACCCCCTTTTTATGCAAGAGACTAAAAGAGCGATGAATATTTATTATGTGGGCTATGTTTTTTTAGGCATGACTTTGTTGTGCGCGGTGTTTTTCCAATCCATCCAACGCGCTAAAAGTTCGTTTATCATCACCCTTTCGCACACGCTAGGGTTTATTATTGTCCTATTGCCGATTTTAAGTCACTTCTATGGGATTAATGGCGTTTGGGTAACTTACCCTATCGCACAATTTTTAGCGTTTTTAGTAGCGTTAGGGGTAACTTATTACGAAATCAAAAAAGGGGTTTTTACCACTTATAAAGAGAAAAACCCTATCGCTTTGAAAACTTAACCAATAAATAAGGTAAAATTAAGACATGCATGCAGAATTTTTCACTTTCGCGCTCATTATGCTTTTAATTGTGATGGCCCCCTATATGTCCAGAATCTCTCGTTTGCCTATCACGGTCGTGGAGATTTTATTTGGGTCTGTTGGGGCGTATGTGGGTTTTATTGAGCCTACTAAGGGCTTTGAAATCATGTCTGAAATTGGCTTTTTGTTTTTAATGTTTTTGTGCGGTTTGGAAGTAGAAATTTATTTGTTTAAAAAATTAGGGGTTTCTCTTTTAAAACGCATTTTTGCTTATCTGTTGATTTTATACATGCTTTCATTCATTCTTACTTTTAGCCTTAATTTAGAGCCTATTTTTATGGTGATTTTCCCCATTATTAGTTTGGGCATGATCATGACTTTAGTCAAAGATTATCGTAAAGAGATTTTGTGGCTTGATTTGGTTTTGAAAGTGGGCGTTATTGGGGAATTGTTAAGCATTTTTGGTTTGGTGGTCGTGGATGGGGTGTATTCGCATGGTTTGGGTATGGATTTGATTAAAGATTTAGGCATTCTTATTGTTTTTTTAATCTTAATTATCGTGGCGTTTCAAATCTTTAAGACTTTGTTTTGGTGGTTCCCGCATTTAAAGCTTTTTGTGATGCCTAAAAGCAGTCAGTTTAACCAAGACGTGCGTTTTTCGCTCATGCTCTTTTTTTCCTTAGTTGCGATCGTGGTGTGGCTCAAAATAGAAATGGTTTTAGGGGCGTTTCTAGCAGGGTTAGTCGTTTCTACTTTTTTCCCTCATAAATCAGAATTGATCCACAAGCTCAATGATGTGGGGTTTGGGTTTTTTGTGCCTTTGTTTTTCATCCATGTAGGCTCTACTTTAGACTTAAAATTAGTGTTTTTAAACCCGCATTTGATCCTCCAAGGGATATTGATTGTCATAGCGATGTTGAGTTTGCACTTGATCACTTCAACCTTATTGTGGCGTAAATACTTTAAAGAAGCTAAGCATTTATTTTCATTCGCCTTAGGGGCTTCTATGCCTTTAACTTTTTTAGTAACCACCGCAGCAGTGGGTTTAAAAGCGCAAGCGATCTCGCAAAACACCTACTACGCATTGCTCATGGCGGCTATTTTTGAAGGGGTGTTATTCACCATTACGATCAAAATACTCAACAAAAAAGCTTAAATGAAAGCTTAAGCGTCTAAATATCTAGCGTCGCTAAAGCTGCTCGCTTGGACATTATTGAACGCATTCTCTAAGCTATCAAAGAAACGAGGGTGCAAGTTTTGCATTTCTTTTAAGAAATTTTTAGTGGCTAATCGCGCGATAGGGGGCTTATCAGAGGTGGGCTGTTTGGCCGGGCAATTGCAATCAGGAGCGACGGGGATATTTTGAGAAGTGACAAAATGAATGCTACTAGCTTCTCGAACCTTAATCAAAGGGCGGATCACCAACAAGCCGTTTTCAGCCCTATAAATGGGGGGCATGCTCCTTAAACTCCCGTTATAAGTGAAATTCATAAAAAAGCTCTCTACCGCATCATCTAAATGGTGCGCGATAGCGACTTTATTATAGCCTTCCTCTAAAGCCTTAGAATACAAAGTCCCTCGCCTCAAACGAGAGCAAAACGAACAAAACGAGCTTTTTTCACGGCGTTTTTCGTTGATCGTGGCAGCGATTTGGGTGTAAATGATCTCATGCTCAATGCCTTGCTCTTGGCACAAATCGCTCAACCATTTCAAATCTTCGCCCAAACCATAATGCACGGTAACCGCTTTAAAATCAAATTTGAAAGGGGCATGTTTTTGCATCCTAGCTAAGATGCACGCAAGCATGATAGAATCCTTGCCCCCGCTCAATCCTAATAAGACTTTATCGCCTTCTTCTATGAGTTTGTAAGTGGCGTTGGTTTTGCCTACAATGTGTAAGACTTTTTTAGAAATTTCATAGGCCATTTTTGATCCTTAATTGTTTTATTTTCTAAAGTTTCGCGCTAAGCGAATGATTTCTTCTTCACTAATGTGATCGGAATTATATTTCACAATAATGATTTCTTCGCTAATATTAACATACCATTCAATGATTTTGTCCCCTAAAGTTTCAAATTGTTCCTCATTGTAAGCGTCTAAGGGGAAATAGACATTTTTTTGCTTGGAAGGGTTATGGAGTAAAAAGAGCGATAGCCCCCAAATAAGCCCTAAAGCTACAACGATTAAGCTTGTGTTAGAAACGCCTAAATGATGGTAGCTCAACCCCCCGCTCACGCCCCCAACAAAGCTCCCTAAATAGCCAAAAGTAGTGAATTGCCCTAAAACCTTGCCTTTTTCGTTTGCTTTAGCGAATTTAGACGCTAAAGATTGCATGATAGGCTCTAAGGTGGCAAAGCCAATAAAGAAAAACGCCACCCCAAGAATAAAGAGCCATAAATATTTCCCTAAAAAGCTAGAGTCGGCTAAAAACAAGCACAAATAACTCACAATAAACAACAGCACACCAGAAAGCATCACTCCTTTAGGCTTATTGTATTTTTCAGCCATAACGCTCGCTATTCCCATGCTTAAAACCCCTAATAAGGCTCCAGGCACATACACCAAGATTAAAAAGCTTTCATCTTTATGGAATTCATTCACTAAGGCTAAAGGGATCAGCACAAAAATAAGCGTCATGAACGCTTTTTCAAAAAAAGAGCTTAGATACAAAAGATACAAGGCTTTAGAGTTGGGTTGGTAAGCTTTTATGTTTTTGATTTGGTAAGAAATTTTAGGGGCGTCTTTGACTTTTAAAAGCATTAACAAACTCAATAAAGTTAAGATCGCCGTGAGCAAGAAGAGCCATTTTGCCCCCCCAAAAAACGCCATAACCCCAGGGCCTATGGCCATGCTTATAGTGAAGCTAATGAAAATAAACGCCCCCATGATGGCCATCGCTTTGGTGCGCTCTTCTTCTTTCACTTCATCAGCCACCATCGCGCTAACGACCCCCCCTAAAGCCCCCATGCCTTGAATGAAGCGCCCTATAACGAGCCAAACAATATCATTCGCTATAAAGCACACTAACGAGCCGGCTAAAAACAATAATAAGCACACCATAACCACCACTTTACGGCCTATCTTATCGCTAAGAATGCCCATGGGGGTTTGAAAAACAATTTGCGTGAGATAAGCCCCGCCCACCGCCAAACCTATAAGCAAGGGACTGCTTGAATGGAAACTATCCGCATACAAACTAATGACAGGCAAAACGATAAAAAGCCCTAAAAACCGCAACGAAGACACTAACGCTAATGGAAAAATTTTCTTAAACATGCGTAGTATTTTACAAGAAAATCTCTAATTTTTATCATTAATTTAGGAAAGTAGGATTGATAATAAAAGTTTAATGTAATTTTAATGGATTTTTAAGAAAATTTTTTGTATAATCTCATTCTTTTATTTTTTTTGTCAAGGTAGCTCAGCTGGTTTAGAGCGCTGGTCTCATAAGCCGGAGGTCGGGGGTTCAAGTCCCCCTCTTGACACCATGATTTGATTTAATCTTCATTTAATATTCATTTAATCTTTTTTTTAGCAAACCTAAACTACAATAGCGTTGCATCTTTTAATTTCTTTAGGGATTTGACGATGATTTTTAGCTCTCTTTTTAGTGTTGTAGGGATGGCGGTGCTTTTTCTTATTGCTTGGGTGTTTTCTGGCAATAAAAGGGCTATAAATTATCGCACGATTGTCAGCGCCTTTGTGATTCAAGTGGCTTTGGGGGCGTTGGCTTTATATGTGCCTTTGGGTAGGGAAATGTTGCAAGGCTTAGCCAGCGGCATACAAAGCGTGATTTCTTACGGCTATGAGGGGGTGCGTTTTTTATTTGGTAATCTCGCTCCAAACGCTAAAGGCGATCAAGGGATAGGAGGCTTTATCTTTGCGATCAATGTTTTAGCAATCATTATCTTTTTTGCTAGCTTGATTTCACTTCTATATTATTTAAAAATCATGCCTTTATTTATCAATCTCATTGGTGGGGCGTTGCAAAAATGCTTAGGCACTTCTAAAGCAGAAAGCATGAGCGCAGCGGCTAATATTTTTGTAGCGCACACAGAAGCGCCCTTAGTCATTAAACCTTATTTGAAAAGCATGAGCGATTCAGAGATTTTTGCGGTCATGTGCGTGGGCATGGCTAGCGTTGCGGGGCCTGTGTTAGCCGGGTATGCGAGCATGGGCATTCCTTTGCCTTATTTAATCGCCGCATCGTTTATGTCCGCTCCTGGGGGTTTGTTGTTCGCTAAAATCATTTACCCGCAAAACGAAACCATTTCTAGCCATGCAGATGTTTCGGTAGAAAAGCATGTCAATGCCATAGAAGCTATCGCTAATGGGGCAAGTACAGGGCTAAATTTAGCCTTGCATGTGGGAGCGATGCTTTTAGCCTTTGTGGGGATGCTCGCGCTCATTAACGGGCTTTTAGGGGTTGTAGGGGGGTTTTTAGGCATGGAGCATTTGTCTTTAGGGTTGATTTTAGGCGCGCTCTTAAAACCCTTAGCCTTTATGCTAGGCATTCCGTGGAGCCAGGCCGGGATTGCCGGAGAAATCATAGGCATTAAAATTGCGCTCAATGAATTTGTGGGCTATATGCAGTTATTGCCTTATTTGGGCGATAACCCTCCTTTAATCTTGAGCGAGAAAACTAAAGCGATCATCACTTTTGCGTTGTGCGGGTTCGCTAACTTAAGTTCAGTCGCTATGCTCATTGGAGGGCTTGGCAGTTTAGTGCCTAAAAAGAAGGATCTCATTATAAGGCTTGCTTTAAAAGCGGTGCTTGTAGGCACGCTTTCTAATTTCATGAGCGCGACTATCGCTGGGCTATTCATAGGATTAAACGCTCATTAAAAGGACAAAACATGCAAAAAAGAGTGGTAATCTTATTATTGGATTCTTTTGGTATAGGGGCTAGCGAAGACGCTAAAGATTTTGGCGATTTGGGGGCGAACACTTTAGGCAATATCGCTAAGGCTTGTTTTAATAACTTGGCTGATTCTAACGATCGCAATGGGGCTTTGAAACTGCCTTATTTAGAGAGTTTGGGTTTAGGTTTGAGCGCTTTAAAAGCCGCAAATGAATTGCCTTTGGGTTTCCAACCACAACCCAATTTAATAGGGGCTTACACTTATGCGCAAGAACTTTCTAGCGCTAAGGATACGATTTCTGGACATTGGGAGATGATGGGTGCACCCGTTCTTTTTGAATGGGGGTATTTTAAAGACAAAAATGATTCGTTTCCTAAAGAAATTTTAGATGAAATCATGCACAAAACTAAGATTAAGGGCTATTTAGGGAATTGCCACGCATCAGGGACAGAAATCATTAAAGATTTAGGCGAAAAGCATTTAGAAACTTTATACCCCATTTTTTACACTTCAGCGGATTCGGTGTTTCAAATCGCTGCGCATGAAGAAAAGTTTGGGCTTGATAACTTATACGCTCTTTGTGAAGAAGTGTTTCAAATTCTAGAGCCTTTAAAGATCGCTAGAGTGATCGCACGCCCCTTTATTGGCGCAAATAGAGAGAATTTCAAACGCACCGCTAAGCGCAAAGACTATGCGATAAAGCCCCATAAAAAATTGCTTTTTGAAACATTCATTGAAGAAAAGCAAGGCGAAGTCATTAGCATTGGGAAAATCGCTGATATTTACGCTCATGTGGGGATCACTCAAAAGTTCAAAGCCGGTAGTTTGATGGAGCTATGCGATGTTACTTTAGAGCAAGTCAAAAACGCTAAAAACAACAGCTTGATTTTTACGAATTTTGTGCATTTTGATAGCGATTATGGGCATAGGCGCGATATTAGAGGGTATGCTAACGCTTTAGAGCATTTTGATTTGCGTTTAAAAGAGGTTTTAGAAAATTTAAGAGAAAACGATTTGCTCATTCTTTGCGCCGATCATGGGTGTGATCCCAGCTTTAAAGGCACCGATCACACCCGAGAATACATTCCTGTTTTGTTCTATCATAAAGATTTACAACCAGCCTTTTTAGGCAAGAGCGAGTCGTTTGCGGATATTGGGCAAAGTATCGCTTATTTTTTGGGATTAAGCCCCTTAGATTATGGCAAAAACTTATTAAACTTTAAAGGACAACCATGACCCCTCACATCAACGCCAAAATCGGCGATTTTTATCCTCAATGCCTTTTATGCGGCGATCCCTTAAGGGTGAGCTACATTGCGAAAAAATTCTTACAAGACGCCAAAGAGATCACGAATGTGCGTAACATGCTAGGCTTTAGCGGGAAGTATAAGGGTAAGGGGATTTCTTTAATGGGGCATGGCATGGGCATTGCGTCATGCACGATTTATGTTACCGAACTCATTAAAACCTATCAAGTTAAAGAGCTTTTAAGGATTGGCACTTGCGGGGCGATTAGCCCAAAAGTTGGTCTGAAAGACATTATCATGGCAACGGGAGCTTCAACGGATTCTAAAACCAATCGGGTGCGTTTTTTAAACCACGATTTGAGCGCAACGCCTGATTTTGAATTGAGTTTAAGAGCGTATCAAACAGCAAAGCGTTTGGGTATTGATTTGAAAGTGGGTAATGTTTTTTCAAGCGATTTTTTCTATTCTTTTGAAACGCATGCCTTTGATTTGATGGCCCAATACAACCATTTGGCTATTGAAATGGAAGCGGCAGGGTTATACGCCACGGCGATGGAATTGAGTGCTAAGGCTTTATGCTTATGCTCGGTTTCAGATCACTTAATCACTAAAGAAGCCTTAAGCCCTAAAGAAAGGGTAGAGAGCTTTGATAACATGATAATTTTGGCTTTAGAGATGATGAGTTAGCCTTTTTTGCCCCCATAAGTTAAGGATAAAATTTAAAGGAAAACCCTTAAAGCTAAAAGCCTTAAGGGAACTTTGGAAAAACTAAAGCTATCGTTTTACAGAAACTTCGTTTTACAAAACTATCGCTTCAATAAAACAACAACTTTACACCCCAAAAACGAAATTTCAAGGTATAATGTTTTCCAAGAGTTTTTGCCATGTTTGGTAGCCATGACAAACTCCTTTTATGGATTTATCCCCATAATCCGACTTATGGGGGTGTTTATTTTACAACAATCTTTCTAAAAACCAAATCCCAATCAATTAAAAACACTCTTACAAGCTTGATTGAGTGCATCAAAACACCCTAAAACTTTTTTTGAAATCCAATAAATTTGTGGTAAAATTAAACGCATTGTAAATAAATTCTCATTTTGATACATTTTTTGCAATAAAACATTACTTTAAGGAACATTTTATGAAAAAAACGAAAAAAACGAT
>NZ_PHLZ01000034.1:0-12732 GCF_002832345.1 Helicobacter pylori | reverse complement strand
GGCTTGAAAATCCCTTTAGCGGTGAACTCCTTTTATGAAACGCATGGCAAAGGGTTAAACACTTCCCTCTTTTTCAAACGCCTTGTGGTGTTCAATGTGAGTTATGTTTATAGTTTTTAGGGGGGTAAATGCCTTCAAACGCTCTTTTGATTGAAGAAATCGCTCGCTTAGTTAATGTTTCTCATAGCAGCGTGCATAACTGGATCAAAACCAATCTTTTAGAGAAACTAGAGATTGATCATAAAATTTATGTGAAAACAAGCTCTTTTTTAGATTTTTGCCGTAACCATTTAGGGAAAAACAAACTTAACAAATACGCTAACAAATCCTTAAAAGGCGCGCATAACCATCAAGAATTGATTTTAAAATACCTAGAAATATTAGAAAATAGCTCTGATTTAGAAAAGTTGGGTTCTTATTATGAAGAAGAGCTTTCTAACACCACCAGAAATTTAGAAGGCATTTACTACACTCCTAATAAGATAGTAGAACAACTTTTCACTCTCCCTAAAGATTTTGATACCTCCCAAGCGATTTTTTGCGATCCGGCTGTGGGGAGTGGGAATTTTATCATGCATGCTTTAAAACTGGGTTTTAAGGTTGAAAATATTTATGGCTATGATACGGACGCTTTCGCTATCGCTTTGACTAAAAAGTGTATTAAAGAGCGTTATCATTTAGATTGCCCTAATATTATGCAAAAAGATTTTTTAAACTTAAAACACACCCCGCAATTTGATTGCATTTTCACCAACCCGCCATGGGGTAAGAAATACAACCAAAACCAAAAAGAAAATTTCAAACAGAAATTCAACCTCTCTCAAAGCCTAGATAGCACGTCGCTCTTTTTTATAGCGAGTTTGAATTGTTTAAAAGAAAACGCTCATTTGGGGCTATTATTACCAGAAAGTTGTTTGAATATTGATGCGTTTAGCAAAATGCGAGAAATGGCTCTGAAGTTTCAAATTAGAAGCCTGATTGATTTTGACAAACCCTTTAAAAATCTAATGACTAAGGCTGTGGGTTTGGTGCTTAAAAAAACCCCTAATAAGGATCAAAAAATCTCATGTTTTTATCAAAATAGCAAGTTCAAACGCTCGTCCTCTTCTTTTTTTAACAACCCTAAAAAGATTTTTAATATCCATTGCTCTAATAAAGAAAATAAAATTTTAGACCACCTTTTTTCCATTCCCCATATGACTTTAAAAAATAACGCTCATTTTGCTTTAGGGATTGTTACAGGCAACAATAAAGAAAAATTACACTCCAAACAAGAAAAAAATACCATTCCTATTTTTAGGGGTTCAGATATTTTAAAAGACAGATTAAAAGCCCCTAGCCAATTCATTAACGCTGATTTAAAAGATTGCCAGCAAGTCGCTCCCTTAAGTCTTTATCAGGCTAGAGAAAAAATCGTGTATAAATTCATTTCTTCAAAGCTTGTCTTTTTTTATGACAATGAGCAACGCCTTTTTTTAAACAGCGCGAACATGTTTGTTTTAAAAGAAAATTTCCCCATCAACGCTCATGCGTTAAAAGAATTATTAAACAGCGATTTAATGCAATTCATTTTTGAATCGCTTTTTAAAACGCATAAAATTTTAAGAAAAGATTTGGAATGTTTGCCCCTATTTGTGCAATTTATTAACGATAATTTTGATGAAAAATTTTATTTAAAAAATTTAGGGATAGAAAAAAAAGACTCTAAACATTTCACCATCAGGAAAAATCATGCATGTTGCTTGTCTTTTGGCTTTAGGGGATAATCTCATCACGCTTAGCCTTTTAAAAGAAATCGCTTTCAAACAGCAACAACCCCTTAAAATCCTAGGCACTCATTTGACTTTAAAAATCGCCAGGCTTTTAGAATGCGAAAAACATTTTGAAATCATTCCTATTTTTGAAAATATCCCTGCTTTTTATGACCTTAAAAAACAAGGCGTTTTTTTAGCGATAAAGGATTTTTTATGGTTGTTGAAAGCGATTAAAAAGCACAAAATCAAACATTTGATTTTAGAAAAACAGGATTTTAGAAGCGCTCTTTTAGCCAAATTCATTCCCATAACCACTCCAAATAAAGAAATTAAAAATGTTTATCAAAACCGCCAGGAGTTGTTTTCTCAAATTTATGGGCATGTTTTTGATAACCCCCCATATCCCATGAATTTAAAAAACCCCAAAAAGATTTTAATCAACCCTTTCACAAGAGAAAATTATAGAAATATTTCTTTAGAGCATTTAAAAATCGTTTTAAAACTTTTAAAACACTTTTGTGTTACGCTTTTAGATTTTGAAGAACGATACGCTTTTTTAAAAGATAAAGTCGCTCATTATCGCGCTAAAACTAGTTTAGAAGAAGTTAAAAACCTGATTTTAGAAAGCGATTTGTATATAGGGGGGGATTCGTTTTTGATCCATTTGGCTTACTATTTAAAGAAAAATTATTTTATCTTTTTTTATAGGGATAATGACGATTTCATGCCGCCTAAGAATGAAAATTTTCTAAAAGCTCATAAAAGCCATTTCATAGAACAGGATTTAGCCAAAAAATTCCGCCATTTGGGGCTATTATAATATTGTGTTATACTTCTAATTTCAATTTTGCTTGTTAGGACATTCATGAAAAATATTAGAAATATCGCTGTAATTGCGCATGTTGATCATGGGAAAACCACTTTAGTAGATGGCTTACTTTCTCAATCTGGCACATTTAGTGAGAGAGAAAAAGTGGATGAAAGGGTGATGGATAGCAATGATTTAGAAAGAGAAAGAGGCATTACTATCCTGTCTAAAAACACCGCTATTTATTACAAAGACACTAAAATCAATATCATTGACACTCCCGGGCATGCTGATTTTGGGGGCGAAGTGGAGCGTGTTTTAAAAATGGTGGATGGGGTGTTGCTTTTAGTGGACGCTCAAGAAGGGGTCATGCCTCAAACTAAATTCGTGGTTAAAAAGGCTTTGAGTTTTGGGATTTGCCCTATTGTGGTGGTGAATAAAATTGATAAGCTTGCCGCTGAACCGGACAGAGTGGTGGATGAAGTTTTTGACTTGTTCGTAGCAATGGGGGCTAGCGATAAACAATTGGATTTCCCTGTCGTGTATGCTGCTGCTAGAGATGGCTATGCGATGAAAAGTTTAGACGATGAAAAGAAAAATTTAGAGCCTTTGTTTGAAACGATTTTAGAGCATGTGCCAAGCCCTAGTGGGAGCGTTGATGAGCCTTTGCAAATGCAAATTTTCACGCTTGATTATGACAATTATGTGGGCAAAATCGGTATCGCTAGGGTGTTTAATGGCTCGGTTAAAAAGAATGAAAGCGTGCTGTTGATGAAAAGCGATGGGAGTAAAGAAAATGGCCGTATCACTAAGCTTATAGGCTTTTTAGGGCTGGCTAGGACTGAGATTGAAAACGCTTATGCGGGCGATATTGTAGCGATTGCTGGGTTTAACGCAATGGATGTGGGCGATAGCGTCGTTGATCCCACTAACCCCATGCCTTTAGATCCCATGCATTTAGAAGAGCCTACGATGAGCGTGTATTTTGCTGTCAATGATTCGCCCTTAGCCGGGTTAGAAGGAAAGCATGTTACTGCTAATAAGTTGAAAGACAGGCTCTTAAAAGAAATGCAAACCAATATCGCTATGAAATGCGAAGAAATGGGCGAAGGCAAGTTTAAAGTGAGCGGGCGTGGGGAATTGCAAATCACTATTTTAGCTGAAAATTTGCGCCGTGAAGGGTTTGAATTTAGCATTTCACGCCCTGAAGTCATCATTAAAGAAGAAAATGGCGTTAAATGCGAGCCTTTTGAGCATTTGGTGATTGACACGCCCCAAGATTTTAGCGGGGCTATCATTGAAAGATTAGGCAAAAGAAAAGCCGAGATGAAAGCGATGAATCCCATGAGCGACGGCTATACAAGATTGGAATTTGAAATTCCTGCAAGAGGGCTTATCGGCTATAGGAGCGAGTTTTTAACCGACACTAAGGGCGAAGGCGTGATGAATCATAGCTTTTTGGAATTCCGCCCTTTTAGCGGGAGCGTGGAATCGCGCAAAAATGGGGCGCTCATTAGCATGGAAAATGGCGAAGCGACCGCTTTTTCCCTTTTCAATATCCAAGAAAGAGGCACGCTTTTTATCAACCCCCAAACGAAGGTTTATGTGGGCATGGTCATTGGCGAGCACAGCCGGGATAATGATTTAGATGTCAATCCTATCAAATCCAAGCATTTAACCAACATGAGAGCGAGCGGGAGCGATGATGCGATCAAACTCACCCCGCCTAGGACTATGGTGTTAGAAAGAGCGTTAGAATGGATTGAAGAAGATGAGATTTTAGAAGTTACCCCCTTGAATTTAAGGATCAGAAAAAAGATTTTAGACCCTAACATGAGGAAAAGGGCGAAAAAATAAATAGAATTTTTTGGGATGCATGCCAATTTATTCAACCAAAACGCTAGTAAAAAAGATATTTTTTTGCACAATTTACGCTCTAATAATGGGCGTTACAAACGCTACATAAAGGCCCCTTTAAGATATGGTGGGGGTAAATCTTTAGCTGTAGGGTTATTAGCCCTTTTATAGGTGGGGGGAGCGTAGAAATTGCATGCGCGGCAGAGTTGGGTTTAGAAGTGTTGGGCTTTGATATTTTTGACATTTTAGTGAATTTTTATCAAGTGCTACTCAAAGACAAACAAGCTCTTTATAATAATTTGCTCTCTTTAGAACCTACGCAAGAAACTTACAACATTATCAAACAAGAGTTAAAAGCCCATTATAAAAAAGAATGCACTTTAGACCCTTTAATCTTGGCTAGAGATTATTACTTTAACTTTAATTTAAGCTATGGGCCAGGATTTTTAGGATGGATGAGTAAAATTTACACTGACAAAGAATGCTATCTAAACGCGCTTTTAAAAATTAAAGGTTTTAACGCCCCTAGTTTAAAGGTGGAATGCTCTAGTTTTGAAGAAGTGTTGCTCGCTTACCCTAATGATTTTTTCTATCTTGACCCCCCTTATGTGTTAGAAAATTCTAAAATGTTTAAGGGGATTTATCCTATGCGTAATTTTCCTATCCACCATAATGGTTTTAAACATGAAGTATTAGCTCACATGCTAAAAAGGCATAGAGGGCCATTTATTTTAAGTTATAATGACTGCGAATTTGTAAGGAATGCTTATAAAGATTTTAAAATTTTAGAACCATCTTGGCAATACACTATGGGACAAGGCGAGATCAGAATGGGTAAAAACTGCTTAGAAAGAGGCGATAATAACCATGTCAAACAATCTCATGAGTTATTGATTGTCAAGGAGTAAAAATGCATATTGGCAAAGTCAAAACTGCCTTTAAAATCGCTGATGTAGAATATGTGAAAGACAGCACAAAGTTGAATTTCAACTATCTTAAGGATTTGAAAGATGAAAACAATCAATCTTTATCTCAAAATATTTTAACTCAAAATGTGGCTAGAGTGTATTTAATTGTAGTGGATGGTGGGATTAAAAAAATCGGCGGTTCTCAAGCAGATGGTGGGATTAAAAGCACGCTCAATATTTATAAAGATGGGGGAGTCAAAGGGAGGCCTAGTATTAGAAGTTTTGGTGTGTGGTATTTTCTTTATCACACAATACTCACAGGGGCTAAAATAGAATTTTACATGATTTATCAGCCTAATTTTGAAACTCAAGTGAAAGGCTTGTTTGGTTTTCATGCAATCAAAGACGCAAGCATCAGCTATAAACTTTTAGAGCAAGCTTGCCTAACAGATTATAGAAACAATAACAATGACGCATTACCCGAATGGAATGAGCAAGAGCAAGGCAAAGATTAGCCAAATGATATTAAAGATGAGCATGCCAATACCACTCAAAAAGCTCAAAACAGAGAAAAGGCCATCCATAGAAACGCGATTGACAAACCTAGCGGAACTTTAAAAGATTAAAGAAACAATCTTAACCCAATCTCAAAAAAAGGCTTTAAGTTACTAGATACATTTAAAATTAAAGTATGGGTTTAGATGAAAGGAAAAAATAAAATTTGTATAAAGTAGCAGATATTTTTTGTGGTGCTGGAGGATTGAGCTATGGCTTTTCTGTGCATCCCCATTTTGAATTGGTATGGGCCAACGATATAGACAAAGACGCTATTTCAAGCTATCAAGCCAATCATAAAGAGGCACAAACCATTTTATGCGATATTGCGCAACTTCATTGCCACAACTTGCCATGCGTTCCAATTGACATTCTATTAGGCGGACCACCATGCCAGAGCTACTCCACGCTTGGCAAAAGAAAAATGGATGAAAAAGCGAATCTGTTTAAAGAATATTTGCGGCTTTTAGACTTAGTAAAACCAAAAATATTTGTTTTTGAAAATGTGGTGGGTTTAATGTCTATGCAAAAAGGGCAATTGTTCCAACAAATTTGTAACGCTTTTAAAGAGAGAGGTTATATTTTAGAGCATGCCATTTTAAACGCCCTAGATTATGGTGTGCCTCAAATAAGAGAGCGAGTGATTTTAGTGGGCGCGCTTAAAAACTTTAAACAAAAATTCCACTTCCCCAAACCCATAAAAACGCATTTTTCTCTAAAAGACGCTTTAGGGGATTTACCACCCATTCAAAGCGGTAAAAATGGTGATGCTTTAGGTTATCTTAAAAATGCGGATAATGTTTTTTTGGAATTTGTGCGGAATTCTAAAGAATTAAGTGAGCATAGCAGTCCTAAAAACAATGAAAAACTGATAAAAATCATGCAAACGCTAAAAGACGGGCAGAATAAAGATGATCTGCCAGAAAGTTTACGCCCCAAAAGCGGTTATATTAATACCTATGCCAAAATGTGGTGGGAAAAACCAGCCCCCACCATTACGAGAAGTTTTTCTACCCCAAGCAGTTCTAGGTGTATCCATCCAAGAGACTCTAGAGCGTTAAGCATTAGAGAGGGGGCAAGATTGCAAAGCTTTCCTGATAATTATAAATTTTATGGGAGCACTAGCGCTAAAAGATTGCAAATTGGCAATGCCGTGCCGCCTTTATTGAGTGTGGCGCTCGCTCATGCTGTCTTTGATTTTTTAAGGGGTAAAAATGTTTGATAATAACGATTTTAAAGGTTATAGAAATTTATTGGGTTTTAATTCTCAAAATGCGTTTAAGGAATTTTTAGGCGCTAAAGACATACAACCTTGCGTTGATTTCAATTATTTAAACGCGCTCAAAAAAAGGCTGGTTGAAATTTTTAGCGCTATCAATAGTATTTATTGTTTTAAATATAATGAGTATGAATTGGAATGCTTTTTTAAAAACTCCATAGAGCGAGTGTTTTCAAAGATAGTGGACACTCATATTATTTATAAGCTGAATAATCAAGGCAGAAGACCTGAAGAAGTTTGTTTTTCGTAGATGCGTGGGTTTTTAGTAGCGGAGTTTTTTAAGGATTTTATCGCTTGTCTTTTTAATACGCAAAAAGAAACCATCAAATTTTTTGGTGGTGATAATTTTGAGAACATAGAAAGCTTTAAAAGAAGTCCTAAAGCCGATTTTTTGTTGGACAATCATTTATTGCTAGAAGTTCAAAGCGGATTTCAAGGGATCAATGATATTAAAGAACATAAAGTTTTAGAGGCTAAAAGGCGTTTGATAACGGATAAAATTCCTACTATTGTGGTGCATTTTGATCTGTTTAACAGGCAAGTGGCGTGCGTAGAAATTTCTCAAATCAAAGACAATGATTTGAATTGGATAACCCACCAACAAATGGAAGGGCAGAGCGTTTTTAATGTTTCGCAAAATTTTTTTGATTACAAAATTACAGAAATACCTAATAAGCCGCTTTCATAAAAACCCATAATACGGTCTAAATAAAATACAAGATAATAGCATTAAAAGGTGGTAGGTGGATTGAATGTTAGTTATTTTTTGCCCAACATCCAACATGAGTGTGTGTGCCTCAAATAAGAGAGGAAGTGTTTTAGTGGGCGTGCTTAAACGCTTTAAACAAAAATCCCACTCCCCCAAACCCATAAAAACGCATTTTTTTCAATCAACTTATATTTTTATTCGCCTTAGCCTTTTTATTGCCTCCTGCTAAAAGTGATCCCATAAACTTCATTCCTGATTTGGAATAAGGGATCAGTAGGGGCTTCTACGCCTTTAGGGAGATCGGCTGGGAAATACACATCTTTATTGCAACCCATTCCTTCGTATTCTTCAACTTTCAAGGTCCCTATTAATAATTCCTTGTGTTGGCCTTTCCAAAGCGCGGTCGTATCGTTGGTGGCATCATTTTTATTCGCAAACACCAGATACATTTGGTATTCTATGGGTTTAGTTTTAAGGTGTTGTTGGAATGAAGAAAGCAGATAATTTGAATCTTTTTGCTTTAATTCTTGGGGGTTAAGATACTTAACGCCGTCTTTAGGCACAAATTTCCATCTCGCAGATAATAATTCCTCTTTCTTATCTTTAAACCTGAACGCATGCACGCTGTAATAAGGCGTGTTAGCCACGCTTGAGCTGATCCCTATCGTTTTAGTGTAAGCGGCAAAATTCCTATAAGAGGGGACTTCTTCATAAAGCTTTTTGATTCTTGCTTCATCCACCTTGCCATTTTTAGGGATCCTCATCTCAAAAAATTGGGCGAATTCGTTAGGGTTTTTGGCAAAATTGATTTCTGTATTGAGCATCACCATTGTCCAGCTGGCGTTTTGATTTTCTAATTTTAACGCCATTCCCCTAACTTTGCTTTTATCATCCATCGCCACGCCTCCTAAAGAATACCTAACAGATGCAGGGATTTCTTTTTCATTGAGTAATGGTACATCTAAATCCTTTTTTGCTTGTGCATTAGGGAGGAACACGCCTTTAGCGCAAAACCCTTTAGTGTGGTTGATTTTCATTTTAGGCTCTTTGGCGTTGAGTTTGTAGAAAATATCCGCAATCTCTTCAGCGCTCACTTCATGGGCCTTTAAAAAACCCAAGCTCAAAACCAAACACAAGCTCAAACCAATTTTTTTCATTTTTGATCCTTAATTATTATTTTTATATAAAACAACGCTTTCTATTGTATCAGTAAATTCCCTATTGAGCCTTAAAAAAGCCTTTTTTTAATATCTTATTAGGATATTAAAAGATTATCCTATCCATTTAAATGCTCATTAGCAAGCTTTTAAGGATAAACTTGTGTTTTAAATTTTGTGATTTTTAAGAAAAATTAGCTTGATTTTAAACTAAATCTATATTCTTTTATGCTACAATTATCTTTACAGAGTAATTTATCTATTCTCAGGTAAAGTAAGGAAGAGGAATGAAATTAAAGAAACGAAAAGTTGTAGCTACATTGCTAAAGCGTTTTACCTTGCCACTATTGTTCACTACGGGTTCATTAGGGGCGGTTACTTATGAAGTGCATGGGGATTTTATCAACTTCTCCAAAGTGGGTTTTAACCATTCGCCTATTAACCCTGTTAAAGGTATCTATCCCACAGAAACTTTTGTTAACCTTACAGGTAAGCTAGAGGGGTCTGTGCATTTAGGTAGGGGATGGACCGTGAATTTAGGCGGTGTTTTGGGCGGACAGGTTTATGATAGCACTAGGTATGATAGGTGGGCGAAGGATTTTACCCCCCCAAGCTATTGGGATAAAACTTCTTGCGGCACTGATTCTATGAGTCTTTGTATGAATGCTACTAAATTGTGGCAGCAATCAGGGCCAGGTGGTGTCATTAACCCTAGAGGTATTGGTTGGGAATATATGGGTGAGTGGAACGGCTTGTTCCCTAACTACTATCCGGCTAACGCCTACTTGCCTGGTGGATCAAGGCGTTATGAAGTTTATAAAGCGAATCTTACCTATGACAGCGACAGAGTCCATATGGTAATGGGGCGCTTTGACGTTACGGAGCAGGAGCAAATGGATTGGGTTTACCAATTGTTCCAAGGGTTTTATGGGACTTTCAAGCTTACGAATAAGATGAAGTTCTTGCTCTTTAGCTCTTGGGGTCGTGGTATCGCTGACGGTCAATGGTTGTTCCCCATTTATCGTGAAAAGCCTTGGGGTATTCATAAGGCGGGTATTATTTATCGCCCTACAAAGAATTTGATGATTCACCCTTATGTGTATCTTATCCCAGAAGTAGGCACATTGCCTGGTGCTAAAATAGAATACGATACCAATCCTGAGTTTAGCGGTAGGGGTATTAGAAACAGAACGACTTTCTATGCGTTGTATGACTATCGCTGGAATAACGCTGAATACGGCCGTTACGCACCCGCTCGTTATAACACTTGGGATCCGTTCTTGGATAATGGTAAGTGGCGTGGCTTACAAGGTCCTGGTGGTGCGACGCTCTTTTTACGCCACCATATAGACATTAACAACTACTTTGTGGTTGGTGGTGCTTATCTCAACATCGGTAACCCTAACATGAACTTAGGTACTTGGGGTAACATCATCGCTGTGGATGGTATCGAACAATGGGTTGGCAGTATCTACAGCTTAGGGTTTGCGGGGATTGACAACATTACCGATGCTGACGCGTTCACTGAGTATGTTAAAGGTGGAGGTAAGCATGGTAAGTTCAGTTGGAGTCTCTACCAACGCTTCACTACCGCTCCAAGGGCATTGGAATATGGTATTGGTATGTATCTAGACTATCAGTTCAGCAAACATGTTAAAGCGGGTCTCAAACTCGTGTGGTTAGAGTTCCAAATTCGTGCGGGTTACAACCCTGGAACCGGTTTCCTTGGGCCAAACGGTCAGCCGCTTAACTTGAATAATGGTTTGTTTGAATCTTCTGCATTCGCACAAGGTCCTCAAGACATGGGTGGCATTAAAAAGAGTATTACCCAAGATAGAAGCCATTTGATGACACACATCAGTTATAGTTTTTAAGAGAGTTCCCCTATCTCTTAGATATGCCTTTTTTGTATTTTTATTTTAATATCTTTGGGAGTTAGGGTTTTTGGAAATTAAGAAATATTTTTTTTACTCTCTATTTTTTTTGCTTTTTTTTAGTCTTTTTTTGTCCAAACTTCAAGCTTATAAATTCAACATCAGCATTGTTGGAAAGGTGAGCAGCTATACCAAGTTTGGCTTTAACAACCAAAGATACCAGCCTTCTAAAGACATTTATCCTACAGGTAGCTACACTTCTTTACTCGGCGAATTGAATTTGAGCATGGGTTTATACAAGGGTTTGAGAGCGGAAGTGGGGGCGATGATGGCAGCGCTCCCCTATGACTCTACCGCTTATCAAGGCAACAATATCCCTAACGGCCAGCCTGGCTCTAGGACTGATCCTTTTGGGGCGGGTATCTTTTGGCAATATATTGGTTGGTATGCGGGGCATAGCGGTTTAAATGTGCAAAAACCTCGTTTAGCCATGGTGCATAACGCTTTTTTGAGCTACAACTACAAAAAAGACAAATTCAGTTTTGGCGTGAAAGGGGGTCGCTATGATGCTGAAGAGTATGATTGGTTCACTTCTTACACTCAAGGGGTTGAAGGCTTTGTCAAATACAAAGACACCAGGTTAAGGGTGATGTATTCAGACGCTAGGGCTTCAGCGTCAAGCGACTGGTTTTGGTATTTTGGGCGTTACTATACAAGCGGTAAGGCTCTAATGGTAGCGGATTTGAAATACGAAAAAGACAACCTAAAAATCAACCCTTATTTTTATGCGATCTTTCAAAGAATGTATGCGCCAGGCATTAATATCACTTATGACACCAACCCCAATTTCAACAATAAGGGCTTTCGTTTTGTAGGCACTTTCGTGGGGTTTTTCCCCATTTTTGCCACTCCGGCTAATCAAAATGATATTATCCTCTTCCAACAAGTGCCATTAGGCAAGAGCGGGCAAACTTATTTCTTCCGCACTCGTTTTTACTATAATGAGTGGCAATTTGGGGGCAGTGTCTATAAAAATATCGGTAACGCTAATGGTGATATAGGTATTTATGGGGATCCTTTGGGGTATAACATTTGGACGAATAGTATTTATGACGCAGAAATTAACAATATTGTTGGCGCTGATGTTATCAATGGGTTTTTGTATGTAGGCTCACAATATAGAGGTTTTAGTTGGAAAATTTTAGGCCGTTGGACGGATAGCCCAAGAGCTGATGAAAGGAGTCTCGCGCTCTTTTTGAGTTATTTTTCTAATAAGTATAATATTAGAATGGATTTAAAACTAGAATATTATGGCAATATCACCAAAAAAGGCTATTGTATTGGGTATTGTGGCATGTATGTTCCAGTCGATCCTAACGGGCCTGGCACGCAACCTTTAACACACAATGTGTATTCTGACCGAAGCCACATCATGTTTAACATCACTTATGGTTTTAGGATTTACTAGTATTTATCCTTAATGGATATTTTTGATTAGCCTTTTTAAAATATTAAAAGGCTCTGCTCCAATCAAATATCAATACTCAAAAAGCCTTATTTGATTTTATTATTCAATATTTAATACACTAGAACAAAACACCACACCCCGCGCAGTTTTTCAACAAGCTAAACGAGTTTAAAGATGATGTTTTTACCACACCCAAAGCTAAAGAATACATTGACATAGCGAGCGGTTTTCATAAGCTTTTCAAAAACGACGCTAAGATCGCAGAGAGCCTAAAGCCCGCTACAACGAAAAATTTAAGCCAAGGTTTAGCCACCTCGTTAAGCGGAGCGTTAAGATACCAATGGACTAAATTTACTTTAGGAA
>NZ_PHLZ01000033.1:0-13733 GCF_002832345.1 Helicobacter pylori | reverse complement strand
ACAGCTTTTTAATTTTTTAAATTCTATCAAAACCAAGCAAAAAAGAGCGTTAGAAAAATTGAAAGAAATCCAAACTCAAAAGCAAAGGATTAAAAAAGCGCTCCAATTTAAAGCGCTAAATCTAACCGAAAATGGATACACCATAGAAGAAGAGCGAGAAATCTTAGCAAGGGCTAAGGACACCAAGAACCGCCTTTGTTTTAAAAGCATAGAGGATTTTAAAAAACATTGTGAAAACTTATAAATGAGATTTAAAAATGCTGACGATTGAAACCAGTAAAAAATTTGATAAGGATCTTAAAATTCTTGTTAAAAACGGGTTTGATTTAAAGCTTTTGTATAAAGTGGTTGGAAATTTAGCCACAGAGCAACCCCTAGAACCCAAATACAAAGACCACCCACTCAAAGGCACTTTAAAAGATTTTAGGGAGTGCCACCTAAAACCGGATTTATTGCTTGTCTATCAAATTAAAAAACAAGAAAACACTCTTTTTTTAGTAAGACTGGGCAGTCATAGCGAGTTGTTTTGAACCGCCCACACAATTTATAACGCTTAAACCAATCGCTCAAACCAACTACCCCCCTTTTTTAGGGATAAATTTAGGGCTAAAACACCGCTCACGCTTTTTCGCTTCACACACCCTCGTGTTTCCCGCTTTTCAAATACCCTCGTGTGCGCATTTCCTTGCGCTTCAAAGCCCCTTCATAACGGCGGATTTCAACCTCTGTTTTAGGCTCGTATTTGGGCATGGGGGTGGGTTTGCCATTTTCCACAGCCACCATAGTGAAATAGCATGAATTAGTGTGCGTGATTTCACGAGTTTTAATGTCTTCGCTCAAAACCTTAATCCCCACTTCGCACGAGGTGTTGCCCACATAATTGATGCTGGCTAAAAAAGTGAGCAAATTCCCTACAGGAATGGGGTATTTAAAAGTAACCCCATCCACGCTTAAAGTGACCGTTCCTTTAGCGCAATAACGAGTTGAGCACACATAAGCCACTTTATCCAATAAATTCAATAATTCCCCCCCATGCATGACATTGTTGAAATTAGCGGTTGTAGGCACGACTAAATAGCTCATCAATAATTTAGTGCGATCCGCTGTGTCTATAGTAAAATCAAAATGATTGGAATGCGATGATTGTATTTGAGGCATTGCTTCTCCTTAATTAAAATTGGTGCTAAAAATGTCTTTTGTAAAAAACATTCCAAGAACTATATATTAGTAAAAATTAAGTAATATTAAGTGAATATTAGAGGAATTATAAAAATAATAAGAGAGTTGGCGTTAGATAATGGGCGAGAAAAAAGAAAGCCAAAAGGTGGCAATTATCACTGGGGCGAGTTCTGGGATTGGGTTAGAGTGCGCGTTAATGCTACTAGATCAAGGGTATAAAGTCTATGCGCTCTCTAGGCATGCGACTTTGTGCGTAGCGTTAAACCATGCGTTATGCGAGAGTGTTGATGTTGATGTGAGCGATTCTAACGCTTTAAAAGAAGTGTTTTTAAACATCAGTGCTAAAGAAAATCATTGCGATGTTTTGATCAATTCCGCCGGTTATGGGGTGTTTGGGAGCGTAGAAGACACGCCTATTGAAGAGGTTAAAAAGCAATTTGGCGTGAATTTTTTCGCCCTTTGTGAAGTGGTGCAGTTTTGTTTGCCCTTATTAAAAAACAAGCCCTATTCTAAGATTTTCAATCTTTCTTCCATAGCGGGGCGTGTGAGCATGCTCTTTTTAGGCCATTACAGCGCGAGTAAGCATGCCTTAGAG
This sequence comes from Helicobacter pylori, assembly GCF_002832345.1. GTDB lineage: Bacteria > Campylobacterota > Campylobacteria > Campylobacterales > Helicobacteraceae > Helicobacter > Helicobacter pylori_CP. The sequence goes on along the minus strand of NZ_PHLZ01000033.1, from coordinate 11,959 downwards.
GCTTATAGCGATGCCTTGCGTTTAGAGCTTAAACCCTTTAACGTTCAAGTGTGTTTGATTGAGCCAGGCCCGGTGAAAAGCAATTGGGAAAAAACCGCTTTTTCAGTTGAGAATTTTGAGAGCGAAGATAGCCTTTATGCGTTAGAAGTGGATGCGGCTAAAACTTTTTACGCGAGCGTGTATCAAAAAGCCCTAAGCCCTAAAGCCGTGGCGCAAAAAATCGTTTTTCTTAGTATGAGTCAAAAAATCAAGGCCCGCTATTTGATCGGTTTAAAAACCCAATTATTGTTGGCGTTGTATAGAATCCTCCCGAGTAGTTGGTATGATTCTTTGTTCAGATTAATCGTTCTTAAAAGGAAGCGTGATGCTTAAAACCTATCATATTGCCTTAGCTTGCGTGATTTTGGCGGTGGTGGTGCTGTTGTTTGGAGGGGAGTCCTTGAGTTTGGAAGAATGGCAAGAAGTGTGCCTTAACGTGAAAAACCACTTTTTGCACAATGAAGAACTGAGCTCTTTAAGTGTTATTATTTTAGAAATACGACTACCACGAGTGATTTTAGCGCTCTTAGTGGGAGCGAGTTTGTCCGGGAGTGGGGTGGTGATGCAAACGATTTTTAGAAACCCCTTAGTTGACCCCTTTTTATTAGGGATTTCTAGCGGGGCGATGCTAGGCGTGGCGATGGCGATAGCGGTAGTGGAGTCTAATATTGCGATTTTGGCGTTTTTTGGGGCGATTTTGGCTAGCCTTGCTGTCTTAGCGATGAATAGGGTTTTGGGTAATTCCGTCCTTTCGTTGGTGCTTTCAGGGGTGGTGTTGAGTGCGTTTTTAAGCGCACTTGCCGGAGCGATAAAATTCTTTGTGATCCCCCAAAAAGCGCAAGCGATTGTCGTGTGGCTTTTAGGGAGCTTGTCTTTAAGCAGTTATAAGGATTGCTTGATCGCTTTCATAGGGCTATCTTTAGGCTTTATCCCGCTTTTTTTGTTAAGGTGGCGCATCAATTTATTGAGTTTGAGCGATGCGCAAAGTTTGAGTTTGGGGATTAATCCCGTGCTGTTGCGATCGCTTTGTTTGGTGTGCGTGAGCGTTGCGAGTGCTTTAGCGGTGAGCGTGTCCGGCACGATTGGCTGGATTGGGTTAGTCATTCCGCATGTGGCTAGGTTGTTTTTTGGGGCGAATTTACAAAAACTGCTTTTAAGCTCTTTGTTAATGGGGGCGTTTTTCTTGCTTTTAGCGGATGTGGTGGCTAAAACCATTACCCCCTATGATTTACCGGTAGGCATTGCGACAAGCGTTTTAGGAGCGCCTTTCTTCTTGTGGCTTTTGTTTAGAACTAGGGGGGTGTGATGGTTTTAGAAGTTAAAAACCTATCCTTTAAATATTCTCAAAAACTCATTTTAGACAAGTTGAGTTTTAGCGTGCCAAAAAACAGCATCACCAGCATTTTAGCGCCTAATGGCTCGGGTAAAACCACGCTTTTAAAATGCCTTTTAGGGCTTTTGAAGCCTTTAGAAGAAACCGAAATTAAAGCGTGCAACAAAGATATTTTACCCTTAAAGCCTTATGAAAAAGCTAAACTAATCGCTTATATCCCCCAAGTGGAATATTATGCGTTTAATTTCAGCGTGTTGGATTTTGTTTTAATGGGGAAGGCGACGCATTTGAATCTATTCGCTATGCCTAAAGCCAAGCACATTAAAGAAGCCACTAGCGTTTTAGAGCGCTTGGATTTAGAGTCCTTAAAAGATCAAGGTATTAATGATTTGTCCGGCGGTCAAAGGCAAATGGTGCTTTTAGCCAGAAGTTTGTTGCAAAGAACGCCTTTATTGTTGCTAGATGAGCCTACGAGTGCTTTAGATTTAAAAAACCAAGCCCTTTTTTTTGATGCGATTAAAGATGAGATGAAAAAACGAGAATTGAGCGTTTTAGTCAATATTCATGATCCGAATTTGGTTGCCAGGCACTCCACGCATGTGGTCATGCTCAAAGATAAAAAACTTTTTTTGCAAGCTTCCACGCCAATCGCTATGACTTCACACAATTTAAGCGCGCTCTATGACACGCCCCTAGAAGCGATCTGGCATGATAACAAACTTGTCGTGTATGCGTTGTAGGGGTTAAATGTTTTGTAAGATTTCAAACCCATGCTTTGAGCATGGGTTTAAGAGCGGTATTTAGATCAGTATTTAGAAGCTATACCTCATTCCTAAATTGGAAGCGAAATGGCCTATATTGGAAATCAAATTGTGCAAATAAACAACGCCCAAATTCAAAAACACTTCTTTAGCTAATTGCAATTCCCCACCCATCATCACTCTCGCATGGGTATTTAAAGGATTGCGAGTAGCATTCACTTTAAAGGTGTTTAAAGACACCGCATTGCTAGAACCAAAGTTAGCGAATTCTTGTAAAACTCCAGCATTCATATAGAAGTATGAAGTGTCCCCATAATAATAGCGCGCTTCCACATTAGCGCTAGCGTTGAATAGATGCTGACTGCTTGCGCCATTTTTTAAAGCCACTTGATTGGCGCTGTTGCTTTTAAAGTTGGTTGAACCTAAATGGTTATAGCTCACGCCCACGCTTGGTTTTAACACTAAAGCGTTCCTAAAAAACGCAAAGTCATAACCATAGCTCGCTCTTGTTGCAGCGCTATAGCCTAAGTAATTATAGCTTTGATTCAAATCTCGCAGTAGAGCGCTTTTGAAATTCAAGCTTGATTGATCACTCCCTAGTGCCCCTTGAGCTTCAAAATCAAATTCATGCTGGTTGGCAAAGAGACGGCTATACACGCCAAAATTAGTGTTATTGGCCCCAGAGTTAAGAGAGTTCGCCTGATTACTAAAAGAGCTATAACCATAGCTTCCAAACCCGCCCACAATGGCTTCTACTTCCCCGTTAAGGTAAGCGTCTACGCCGGCGCTTGTGCCATACAATGAAGCGTTAGAGCCATTATTCAAGCTCGTTCCTCCAATAGCGTTAGCCCAAACATTGGTGGGTTTTTCATATTTAGGGGCAAATTGATACAACACTTCTGCCGCGCTTTCTAAAGAAGCGAATTTTTGGTCTTTTAAAGCTTGTAAGCGTTGGGCGAACGAGTCAATATTGTTGGTGTGCCTCCTGGAGAGATTGACTAAACGAGAATTTAAAATCATCGCATTACTCAAGCTCAAAGTTTGTAAGCCGCTGGTTTTATGCTCTAAACTGGCTATGTTGTTTAAAGTGGTAGTGGCTGTATTCAATTGCTTGGTGATTTCATTAGCGCTTGTAGCATCAATCATGGTTCTGGCATAACCCGCATCATGGCTATCAATCAATAAGGTCTGTAAGAGATCCCTGCCTTGCGCGCCTGAGTTAGCATAAAGCGTGTCAATATCCTTAGAGCGGTTAGCCAATTCAAACACGCTTTCAATGGTGCCAAAATCATGCTGATTGATAGCGACTAAATTAGGAGTGGCACTGTGAGCGAAAGGAGCGTTCTTTATGAGAGCGTAGCTAGCGAAACGCGCATTGTTAGTGGTGTTGGTGGGTAAGTTTGTGGTGTTGCTCTCAGAACTAGTAGGTGCAGAATTGTTGCCTAAATTAACAGCGATTGTGGTGTTGTTAGCCGTTTTATTGATCCCTGTATTTTTCCATGCCTTACCTTCAAGATACTTGTAATTGTCAGGGTTATTCACCATGCTTTGATTGCCGATAGCCATCCCGCATGCTTTAATGTCATTGAGATTGCCTTTTCGCACCACACAAATATCCATGCGGTTATTGTTGTTATAAAGGGCTAGGCGCTCTTTGAATGACTCTTGCAGATTGGTGTTGCTTGCAGAAATATTGTCATAACTAGCGCCTTGCACTCCCACTAAATTATAATCAATGTTTCGCGCTCTCACTAAAACATGTTCTTTATTTTTAGTGAGGTTTTGAGCGTTATTGATCTTAATGAGTGGTTTGTAAAACCCGGTCGCGCTATCCACTAAATTATTAAATATCATGCTTGCTTGATGGCCTGCATTCAAGGTCGCTACACGCCCATCTTGGACAAAAAGATTCATCGTGCCTTGATTGTTAGTGAAATGCCCTTGAATGGTTAAATCCAAATCTTTACCATAATCCATGCTCGCGTTGCTATTTAGGGTTAGGTTATTAAACATAAGCCCTGTTTTGCCGGCAATGTTTCCTGGAGCTCCAAAAAGAATCCTCTTGTTGATTTCAACATCGGTAACATTCCTAGCGTCAAAATAATTCCAAGGGGCATGGTAAATTTCATCTATAACCAATTTTTTACCGCTTTTAAAAGTAACGCCCCCAGAATAGGCCGGGCTATATCCCGTTTGCAAACTAACGACGCCAATGCGAGACTTATCGCCTATATTTTCGCCAAAAATAGTGTATTGCCCAAAACTTTGAACTCGGGTTGTAACCACCAATTCCTTAATGTCAAAGTTTTTAACGTTCACATTAGTGGCAGATGTAGTGAGCTTGTTGATATTGACTTTGTCTGTAACGCCGCTAAAATCCAAAGCGCTAGTGTTTAGCCCGTTATCGCTCTTACTGGCATCAATATTTTTAAAATGAGCGCTATGGCCATTCACTCTTAAATTCGTGGATTTTCCCAGATAAACATTGCCATTAAAATAAGCTGTATGAGCATCCACTCTTAAATTCACCGCTTTTCCTAGATGGATATCGTTATTAAAAGTGGCTGTGGCGTTGTTGGTATCCGCACCAGCCTTAAACTCAAAATTCGCGCTTGATCCTGCCAAAGCATAACCACCCACTTGATTATTCACCATTAAAGACCCATTAACGGTGATATTCCCGGTTAGATTTTCCACTAAAAGGGTGCGCCCGCTCGCTTGATTGGACAGATTGATACCGCCTTTGCCGATATTTAAATGAGCCGCATTGGTGGTAAGAGAAGCTGTATACCCTCCCACTCTAATCGTGCCATCAGCGTTAGTGTTGATGCGGTTGATATTGACCACCGTGTCTTTGGCGCCAGCAAAAGGCCCATCAATGACTTGCGTGGGTTGAATTTCTGTTTTTTGCGTGCTATTTGGGGGGTTAATGACCTGAGTGTTACTATTGTTTTGACTGCTCTCTTGTTTGTCGTTTTTAGCGCTTTCATTTTTGTCGTTTTTAGCACCACTTTGAGAAGGGGTATTATTAGGTTTATCCTTATAGCCGCCTTCTGGGGGGGCAATAATATTTAGCCCCGCGCTTTGCCACAAATCCAATGTGCCAATATGAGTCTTGTTACTAGCAATAATGCCTGCTTGAGCGGCGTTTCTATCGCCCACAGTGAGATGGTTAAAATTCACTTCCCCTGTTACTTTTGAAGTGTTTATCGTGCTGTATGAAGGGGCCAAATACGCTCCCACGTATTGCAAACGGCCCATCCACACATTACCCATTAATTTAACGCTGTTTGAAGCCAAATTGAGCGTGGCGCCATCATAAAGAGAAATTTCTGCGTTTTTATCGCTAGTGATCCCTTCTGAAGCTTGCAAAGTCAAAACCGTAGAGCTAGCTTTCCTCCCGGCTCCAGAACCCACACGATTATTGATTTCTAAAAAATTATCAATTAAGATATTTTTAGCGTTGAAATCCACTCTCGTGGTGCGATCAGCACTATCCTTAAAGCTCGTGAAAGAATTGCCATTGAATTGGCCCAAGCGTAAAGTGGCTTTTTGCATATTGACATCTAAATCCCCACCGGTGTAGTTTCTTAGCCCTGAGAGTTTATAAGTCCCTACAGCGTCTTTCATATCCACTTCAAGCTTATTCCATTGCCCGCCTTTGACCCAATAATGCCTAGCGGCATTCCCCCAATCCCAACCTCCATCAATCTTACTGGATAAAAGGGATTTGTATAAGTCGTATTCCTTGTTAGGGAATTCATTAAAGCCTCTGCCTGCTTGAATGCGCCAAACTTTTTCGGGTTTATCCGGGGTTTTATTGGCTTCTTCGGCTTGTTTGAGCCCCCAGCCAAGAAGCCCTGAGACCGTTCCTACAGCGGTGCCTGTAGCGATACCCCCCACAATGGCTGGAATGATCACGGTTGTGAAAAAGGCGGCATGACTTTGTTGCGGTGTGATGCTGACTAATGCTCCTACTAAAGCGAGAGAAACCAGAGGGCGATTGATTTTGCGGTGTGTTTGTTGTATTTCCATTTCTTTCCTTTCTTTTTGTAAAACGATTTTTGCACAAAGGGTGCGACTTTAGACTAGAAAATTTCTGTTGCATTTACGATTAAGGCTATAAATATATAGTATCTACAACCAGTGTTCAATTTTTATCAAATTAAAGTTGATAGAATATAAATTCACAAGATTAAAAAGCAACATGGCTGAAATTTTTGGCTAGAATGTGTAAAAAGGTAAAATTGGAGGCGTTTAAAAAAACTTCTCCCAGATCGTGCCTTGTGGGGTGTCCATCAAAGCGATTTTTTGTTTCAAAAGCTCTTCTCTGATGCTATCGGCTTTTAAAAAATCTTTTTGCTCTTTGGAGCGTTTTCTTTCTTCTATCTTATTTTCAATTTCTTGTTTTTCGCTTTCACTCACGCCTAATTGGAAATAGGCGCTAGGGTTTTTAAACCCGATGCCAAGCAGTTCTTCTACAAATTTCAAATTCGCTAAAATTTCGCCCTTTAAAGCTTTGTTTTTGGGGTTTTGATCCAGTTTTTCATTAGTGGAAGAAAGCATGCTTTCTAAAACGCTCAACGCTTTAGAAACGTTTAAATCATCTTGCATGCATTCTAAAATTTCTTTTTTAAAGTTTGGATTTATTCCTCCCAAAGTCCCTAAAACGCGCTGTTTTAAACGATAGATTTTATCCAAGCGTTTTTTACTCATTAACAAGTCTTCTTCATTGAAATTCAAAACAGAACGATAATGCACCCCTAGTAAGTAATTACGCAAAATTTCGCCATCATAGTTTTTCAAGGCGTCTTTAATGAAAAAGCTATTCCCTAAACTTTTAGACATTTTTTCATTATTGATATTCACAAAGCCGTTATGCATCCAGTATTTAGCGATCTCCACGCCAAAGGCGCAACGGGTTTGGCACGCTTCATTTTCATGGTGGGGGAATAACAAATCCGCTCCACCTGCATGGATATCAATTTGATAAGGGGTGTTAGCGAGCGCTAAAGTTTCAAAAACCATGCTAGAGCATTCTATATGCCAGCCAGGGCGCCCTTTGCCTAAAGGGCTATCAAAGCCCACATCATTATCCCCCTTATAGCTTTTCCACAACACAAAATCCTGCTCAAGCCGTTTTTCTTGCACCAAACCAATACGGCCAAATTCCATACTGCTATTATGCACGCTCAAAGAGCCGTAATTTTTATCCTTGCTCGTGTCTAAATAAATATCCCCATTAGAGACTCTATAAGCGATATTTTTTTCTAAAAGCGTTTCAATCATGCTTACCATAGCGTCTAAATACTCGCTCGCTTTAGGCTCTAGGCTGGGTTTTTTCACGTTCAAAGCGTTCAAATCCCTCGTGTAAGATTCAATATAAATGCTGCTTAATTCTTGAATGCTTTTGTTTTCTTTTAAGGCTTTGTTGATGATTTTATCGTCAATATCGGTGAAATTCCTTACTAACACCACTTCATAGCCACTCAACTCAAGCGTGCGCCTTAACAAATCAAAAGCAATCGCGCTCCTGGCATGCCCTAAATGAGCGTCATCATACACCGTAGGCCCGCACACATAAATATTCGCCTTTTTTTCAACTAAAGGCTCAAAAGGGACTTTTTGTTTTGATTTGGTATCATAAATAAACATTTAAAAACCTTGAAAATAATAAAATAAATATAAATGTGTAACCCACGATTTGAACGCTAAGAGTAATAAGATTTCCACGCAAGCGAGGAAAAGGATTACAAGCCATGATTTTAAATTCTTGATTATACCCAAGAATGGTTGAAAGCCAAACGCTTTTATCGTTAGAACAAATAAAAACAGCCCGCTCAAACTATTCGCTAACGCTAAACCCAAAACCCCTAACAAAGGCATTAAACTCAAAGAAGCCGCTAAACCTAAAAAAAGCGAAATTAAAGAGATTTTAGCCGCTTTTTTTTGCTCTAATTTCGCATAAAGCCACAAAGAAAAGAGTTTAGTTAGCCCAAAAGGGAGCAAGCCTAAAAGATAGAGCGAAAAGACTTGCGAAGTGATTAAAGTGTCTTTAGGGCTAAATTGCCCCCTTTCAAATAAAAGCTCGGTGATTTCTTTGCTTAACATTATCCCCCCAATGCTGCAAAGAAGCAAAACCCCCACCAAAAAAAACCACGCCTTTTGCAAGCGCTGTAAGATTAAATCCTGCTGATTGTTTTTAATGGCGATCGCAATGCTAGGGAAAAGGGCTGTGGATATGGCTATGGCAAATAAGGCTAAAGGGAGCTGGAAAACTCTATTAGCGTAATACAAATAAGACACGCTCCCGCTCGCTAAAAAAGAGGCGATTGTGGTGTCTAAAAAAGAAGCGATCTGAGCGCTAGAATTGCCTAAGACGCTGGGGAGGAATTGCTTGAAAAACCCTTTCAGATCCTTTTTAGCCCTTTTAGAGCGGTATTCTTTTTTGAGCGCGTTTTTAGTTTTAAAGCTCAACAGCCCCTTAAATAATAAATTCAATAAGCCCAATTTCACTAAAGGATAAAAATGCAATAAAATTTGAGCCACGCCCCCTAAAAGCACGCCGTAACTCAAATAATACAACGCTTCCAAATGCGTTTTTTCTTTAGAAATCAAAAGGGCTGAAATCATGCATAAATTGAGCAAGCTTGCGCTATAAGCGCTGGCAAAAAAGCTGTGTTTGTATTGTAAAAGCGCGCCTAAAAAAGTGGTAATAAACACCAATAAAAGATACCAAAAATTGATCGCTACAATAGGGGCGCATCGTTTGATTGTTTCTTCATCAAAGCCGTAAGCGAGAAGTTTGGTCAGCCATAAGGGGTTTAATGCTACTAGTAAGCACCATACCAATAAAACGCCACCAAAAATAAGCCCCACCAAACTCGCAAAGCTCCCTTTAATGGAACTCCGTATGAAGCTCGGTAAAAAGCTTTGTGAAAAAGAGCCCTCCGCAAAAATACGCCTGAACAAATTAGGCAATTTGAAAGCCACAAAGAAAATATCGCTATACACCCCAGCCCCTAGAATATTAGCCATCATCAAATCCCGTAAAAAGCCAAAAATCCTAGAGCATAAAATCCCTAAGCTGTTGGTTAAAAATATTTTTTTTAGCATACTAGTTGTATTTATTACCTAATTTTCAGTGTTTTTTTGTTAGCATATTTCTTTTTTCAAATTCTTATATTATACCATTTAAGGATTAAAAAATGAGCTTGGAGCGTTTTGCCCCTATAAAAGTTGAGCGGTGCAAAGACATTCAAAAAGAATTAAAAAAAGTAGCCGCTGAAAATAAATTACAAACAGAAGATCTATGGTTTGAGATTTTAAAAACTTCTATTTTTATCAAAAACAGCGCTAAAGACGATTTTAGCGAGGCTTTTGGTGGGGAATTGCAACAATTAGAAGAAGATGAATACTATGAAAAAAAAGAGCTAACCCTTTATCAAACCCATGACATTAAAATCAAATCAAACGCTTATAAGCGCTTTTTTGAAGTGGAGGTGGATGAAAATTTGAGTAAAATAGAAATCGTTTTAGACGAGTGTTTTATTGTCCTAGACACTGAAGAGCATTACCAAGAAATGTTTGCGTATATTAAAGAGCGTTTAGCCTTTCAAGGCGTGGTGTTTCGCCACTTTCCACAAATGTATGAAAATTTAAAAACAGAATTAAGAAAATATAAAAAAGAAGCCCAAAATAAGCGCTTTATTTTATACGCTTCTTTAACCTTTATCCCTAATACAGAAGAACAATCCCATTTTTTATTAGAAGAAGAATACCTTCCAACGCATACCATTTTTTTAAGCGATCAAGAAGAATCGTTGGTTAAAGAAAATTACTATATCGCTAAAGAAAATCAAAAAGTCGCTTGCGTGAATTGCCCCAAACAAGGCAGAGACGGCCGTAACCTTAAAGGCCTTTATATTGAATTGCCTAAAGTTGCTCATTCGCCCACCCCCATAGGGCATGACAAAAACGCTTTTGAAGAAAGAGAAGAAAATAACGCTTTAGTGTATTACTCCAAAGCCTTACAAGGGGTTAAAATGGAAAAAGGGCGTTTGGTTTCTAAGCAAAATTTTATTTTTAAAAACGGGATCAAATCCATTGAAGTGCCTAATCTTTTAGGGGGAGTGGAAAGCGGGCTAGTTTTAGAAATTCAGGCTAAAGACGAATTGAGCGATGCGATTGATTCTAACCTCATTTTAGAAGCGAGCGTAATTAACATTAAGGGCAATGTGGGTAAGAATGTGATCTTAGTGGCCAAAGAAATCACTATAGAGGGGCAAATCCACCCTGAAAGCTATGTCTATGCCAATAAAGCGCGCATCACTAATCATAAGGGCGTGTGCTACGCTAAAGAGTTTGAGTGCAAGTATTTAGAGCGCGCTAAGGTGTATGCCAATAGCGTTAAAGTGGAAGCGAGCGCGGGGAGTGTGGTCTATGCGAAAGAAATCGCTTTAGAAAAGCTCAAAAGCGATAACAAGCTGTATTTTTCCAAGCAATGTTTGATTGATGAGGTGGATGGCAATGGCAACCGCTTTATTTTTTACGCTTTTGGGGGGCGAGAAAACCAAGAAGAATTGAAGATCGCTAAACAAAAACTCAATGCGTTAGGGTTAAAATCTAAAAAAATCATCGCTCAGCACCAGTCCTTAAACCACTTGGTCAAAAACAATCAAACGATTATGGAAAAGCTTAAAAACGCCACTGAAGAAATCAAACGCTCTTTAATGCAACAAGAAAGCGTGAAAGACGCTTATAGCGAGTTTATGTTTGCTTTAAAGCGTTTGAAAATCTTAAAAGCTCAAATGCTAGAATTGCAAAAAATCAATAACGAATGTTACGCTAAGCTCATTAGTATAGAAAACAGCTTCCAGCATGCAAGCATTACGACTAAAAACCCTTTCAAGCAAGAAAATATCGTGATTTATCATCGCAATTACCCTAAAGTGAGCAACTTAAGCGCCATGTTAAGCCATAATGAAAGCGTGAATGTGATCTATGAAGATCATAAAATCAAAAAAATCCCTAAAAGCACGATAAAAGGCTAAAGCAAGAAATAAAAAAGGGATAAAAATGATAGTGGGTTTGATAGGGGTTGTGGAAAAAATCTCTGCTTTAGAAGTGCATATAGAAGTGCAAGGGGTTGTTTATGGGGTGCAAGTTTCTATGCGAACGGCTGCTTTGCTTCAAGCGGGCCAAAAAGCGCGTTTGAAAATCTTACAAGTGATCAAAGAAGACGCGCATCTTTTATACGGGTTTTTAGAAGAGAGTGAAAAAATCCTTTTTGAAAGGCTTTTGAAAATCAATGGGGTAGGGGGGCGTATCGCTTTAGCCATTCTTTCAAGCTTTTCGCCGAATGAATTTGAAAACATTATCGCTACCAAAGAAGTCAAAAGACTCCAGCAAGTCCCAGGCATTGGCAAAAAGCTCGCTGATAAGATCATGGTGGATTTGATTGGCTTTTTCATTCAAGATGAAAACAGACCCGCACGCAATGAAGTCTTTTTAGCCCTAGAGAGTTTGGGCTTTAAAAGCACTGAAATCAACCAAGTCTTAAAAACCCTAAAACCCAATCTCAGCATAGAAGCAGCGATTAAAGAAGCCTTACAACAACTGCGCTCTTAAAAAAGGTTTTTAGTATTCCATCATTAAAAACCTAGCAAGCAGTTAGAACTAAGTGCGCAAAAATCACACTTTAGCAACAACACGCTTAAAATCATTGAAGAGCTTACTAACGGCGTTAAAAGCGCGAGCGAAGAGATCAAATCTAAAGCGACCAAATACGAAAAAGCCTTACAAGAACTACAAAATATTGATGAAA
>NZ_PHLZ01000032.1:0-13925 GCF_002832345.1 Helicobacter pylori | reverse complement strand
ATCGTTTTTTTCGTTTTTTTCATAAAATGTTCCTTAAAGTAATGTTTTATTGCAAAAAATGTATCAAAATGAGAATTTATTTACAATGCGTTTAATTTTACCACAAATTTATTGGATTTCAAAAAAAAAGGATTTTGGGGTATTTTAACTTATTTATCTTTGAAGTGTTGAATTTTGTAACGATAAAATTATCTTTTGAATTTTATAAGCAATATTTAATAAGAACAGAATTTTGATAACGCTTAACAGAACGCATTTATCCCAAACGCCAAAAGCGTTCAGGATTTCTGCTTAAAGGGTTTGAAGCTTTGATAGAAAAAGTGGTGTGGTTAAGCTTTATTTCTCATTTTCGCCATGATCATTGTGATCGTGGTCTTTTTTGCCTTGTTCTTTGTCATGCCCTTTGCCATGTTTATCATGACCACCGTGTTTATGGTGTTTGTGCATTTTCCCATGCTTGCATGATCTCAACCCAAAATCATCATCCATGTCCTCCATGTTGCCTTTTTTAAGCGCTTCTTTAATGGCTTTTTGGCGGGCTTCAAAATCCGCTACGGTCATGCTGTCTGTGTTTTTAATCGCGTATTCATGCAATTGCTTATGGAACGCCTTTCTCTTGTCTTCAGGCATTTTTTTCATGCGCATTTTCAACTCTTTTGTGTAATCCACAATATCCTGCGGAGCGACAACGCCAGCCATTTTAGCCAAATCTTCATCGCTTGTTTTGCTGAAATCTTTGGCGTTCAAAGCCACAAATAACAACGCGCTAACAGAAAGTATTTTCAACGCTTTTTTCATATTTATCCTTTTAAATTAAATTTTGTCTCACTTAGGAGAGCAATGTTCGTCTTTTTTCTTAACAGCCCTACACCAAACTTTTCTCGTATCGCCGCTGCAAACGCTCACATTAAGCCCTTTTGCCTTAATTTCTTCAGCGCTCAAACCTTTGGTTTTTTCTTCTAATTCTTTACGCACTTCTTCACGCATTTTTTTGAAATCCTCTTCGCTCATTTTGGAAAGATTCTTCCTAGCGATCCGGCTGAAATTCGCGCGGAATTTCTTAGCGTCCTCAGCGTTTAAAGCTTTAAGGCGTTTAGACACTTCCATGCGATAATCAATCGCTTCATTAGAAGGCAGAGTGCCTGCTAATTTTAAAAGTTCTTCGTTTTTGAGTTGCGAAAAATCCCTAGCGCCTAAAACCTGTAATCCAAGCAAAGCTAACAGGCAAAAAGCCAAACTCCTTCTCATTCCCAATTCCTTGTTGTCTAAATTTTTGCCGCATGACGACAGCAAATTTTGGCATTCTACCATGTTAATTTTAACTTATTCTCAAATACCGCTAAGAATAGTAAAAATGGGGTTTTTAAATTTTGTATAGCCATTGTGTCATCATTTAACTTTTATTTATAAAGGTCGTTTTAAACCCTAAAATTTTAAAATACCATTTTGAATGATTGGTTTGTATGGCGTTGGTAGTTTTTGGCTTATTTTGAGTGAAAGGATTTAAGCAAGATGTTTGTGGTTTTTATAGAAGGTTTTGGTTTAGCGATTTCTTTGTGCGCGGCGGTGGGGGCGCAATCCTTGTTTATTGTGGAAAGGGGGATGGCTAGGAATTATGTGTTTTTGATTTGCGTTCTGTGTTTTATGTGCGATATTGTGTTAATGAGCATGGGCGTGTTTGGCGTGGGGGCTTATTTTGCGAAAAACCTTTATTTGAGCTTGTTTTTGAATTTATTTGGGGCGGTTTTTACCGGATTTTACGCTTTTTTAGCTTTAAAAACCCTTTTTCAAACCTTTAAAAAAAAGCAAGTCCAAACCCCCAAAAAATTATCCTTAAAAAAGACCTTATTATTCACTTTAGGCGTTACTTTACTCAACCCTCAAGTGTATTTGGAAATGGTGTTTTTAATTGGCGCGAGCGCTTTGTCTTTTGATTTGGTGCAAAAATTTGTCTTTCTGGCCGGCACTTTATCGGCGGCTTTTTCTTGGCTTTTATTGTTATGTACCCTGTCCTTACGCTATGGCTCCAAACTTTTAAACAATCAAAAAATCTTTATGGGGGTGAATCTCTTTGTAACCGCTATCATGGGAACGCTCAGCGTTACTTTATTCAGGGATTTTTTAGCGTTATTGAGTAAAACCTAAAAAGGGGCTAGTTTTAAGTCATTTTGCATTACAATACTTCTAAATGAGTTTTAAGGATTACAACCAATATGCAAGTTTTAGCGTTAAAATACCGCCCCAAACATTTTAGCGAGCTAGTCGGTCAAGAGAGCGTGGCTAAAACGCTTTCTTTAGCCCTAGACAACCAGCGTTTGGCTAACGCTTATTTATTCAGCGGGTTAAGAGGTTCAGGCAAAACCAGCTCTTCTAGGATTTTTGCTAGGGCTTTAATGTGTGAAGAAGGGCCAAAGGCTGTGCCTTGCGATACTTGCATCCAATGCCAGAGCGCTTTAAACAACCACCATATAGATATTATAGAAATGGACGGAGCGTCTAATAGGGGGATTGATGATGTCCGTAATCTCATAGAGCAAACGCGCTACAAACCAAGCTTTGGACGCTATAAAATCTTTATCATTGATGAAGTGCATATGTTCACAACCGAAGCGTTTAATGCGCTTTTAAAGACTTTAGAAGAGCCTCCTAGCCATGTGAAATTCCTTTTAGCGACAACAGACGCTTTGAAATTGCCCGCTACCATACTCAGCCGCACCCAGCATTTCAGGTTTAAAAAAATCCCTGAAAATTCCGTTATTTCTCATTTAAAAACCATTTTAGAAAAAGAACAAGTGAGCTATGAAAGTAGCGCGTTAGAAAAACTCGCTCACAGCGGGCAAGGGAGTTTGAGGGACACGATCACTCTTTTAGAGCAAGCCATCAATTATTGCGATAACGCTATCACAGAAAGCAAAGTGGCTGAAATGTTAGGAGCGATTGATAGGAGCGTTTTAGAAGATTTTTTCCAAAGCCTAATCAACCAAGATGAAGCGCGATTGCAAGAGCGTTATGCCATTTTAGAAAATTATGAAACCGAGAGCGTTTTAGAAGAAATGATGCTTTTTTTGAAAGCGAAATTATTAAGCCCTGATTCTTATTCCATTCTTTTAATAGAGCGCTTTTTTAAAATCATTATGAGCAGTTTGAGCCTTTTAAAAGAAGGGGCTAATGCCAGTTTTGTGCTGTTGTTATTGAAAATGAAATTCAAAGAAGCTTTGAAACTCAAAGCCCTAGACGATGCGATTTTGGAATTAGAGCAAACCCCTTTCAATCAAAGCCCTAGCATAAGCTATAGTGCCCCTAAACAAGAATTTAAAAATATAGAACAAAGAGAACAAAGAGAACAAATAGAGAACATAGAAAAAAGAGAGAACGCAGAAGCCCTACAAACTCCCATGTTTTCAGCTAAAGATCGCATTTTTCACAACCTTTTCAAACAAGTCCAAACATTGGTTTATGAGCGCAACTACGAGTTAGGGGCGGTGTTTGAAAAAAATATCCGTTTCATTGATTTTGACAGCCAGACTAAAACCTTGACTTGGGAGTCTTTAGCCGCTGATAAAGATAAGGAGCTTTTAAGAGAACGATTTAAAATCGTGAAAGGTATCGTTGATGGGGTTTTTGGCAAGGGCGAAAGCATCAAAATCGCTTTAAAAAATCATTTGGAAAATAAAAGCACTCCAGAAGGAACTAAAGAGGTTAAAGATTTTAAAATTTCTTCTTTAAGGGAAAAAATCTTACCCCAACCAACCACCGAAACGACGGCTGAAATGCAAGAAAAAGAGGTTCAAAAAAACGAGATTAAAGAAAAAGAAACTAAAGAAAACGACACTAAAGAGGTTCAAGAAATCCAACTAAAACAAGCCCCTACAGCCTTGCAAGAATTTATGGCTAATCATTCCAATCTCATTGAAGAGATTAAGAGCGAGTTTGAAATCAAAAGCGTGGAATTGTTATGAGAGCGCATTTAGACGAGTTGGACAAAGTGGCTGCTGCAATTTTAAAAGATGATTTTAAGGGGGTGGTGCTTTTAAAGGGCGTTGTGGGGAGCGGTAAAACGACTTTGGTTCAAGCGTGCTTGAAACGCTTGGGTTTAGACATTCAAGCGACTTCGCCAACTTTTAGTTTGATGCATGCTTATAGCGAAAGCGTGTTTCATTATGATTTTTACATGCGCGATTTAGAGGCTTGCTTGGAGCTTGGCATGTTGGAGTGTTTGTTAGAAAAGGGGATTCATTTTGTGGAATGGGGCGATGAAAAATTAGAAAAAATTTTAAAAAAATACGATTTAGCTATTAAGGTTGTGGAAATTAAAACCGAATCAACTAGCCGTTTTTATACGATAAAGATCGCTTAAAGGGTCGCTTGAATGGATATTTTAAAAGCAGAGCATTTAAACAAACAGATTAAAAAAACCAAAATCGTTTCAGATGTTTCTTTAGAAGTGAAAAGCGGTGAAGTGGTGGGGCTTTTAGGGCCTAATGGGGCGGGGAAAACCACCACCTTTTACATGATATGCGGGCTTTTAGAGCCTAGTGGGGGGAGCGTTTATTTAAACGATGTGAATTTAGCTAAATACCCCTTACACAAGCGCTCTAACTTAGGCATAGGCTATTTGCCCCAAGAATCCAGCATTTTTAAAGAATTGAGCGTGGAAGAGAATTTGGCCCTAGCAGGAGAGAGCACTTTTAAAAACTCTAAAGAGAGCGAAGAAAAAATGGAAAGCTTGCTAGACGCTTTTAATATCCAAGCCATAAGAGAACGCAAAGGCATGAGCTTGAGTGGGGGGGAAAGAAGGCGTGTAGAAATCGCTAGGGCTTTAATGAAAAACCCTAAATTCGTATTATTAGATGAGCCTTTTGCGGGCGTGGATCCGATTGCGGTGATTGATATTCAAAAGATTATTGAAAGCTTGATTGGATTAAACATCGGCGTGTTGATTACTGATCACAATGTGCGAGAGACTTTGAGCGTGTGCCATAGGGCGTATGTGATTAAAAGCGGCACGCTTTTAGCGAGCGGGAACGCTAATGAAATTTATGAAAACGCTTTGGTGCGCAAGTATTATTTAGGGGAAAATTTTAAGGTATAGACATGGCGATCTTACGCGCAAACCTTAGCCCTAAAAACAAATTAAACGCCACTTTAAAAGGGTGGCTCCCCATTTTACAAAGCGAGCTTGAAGATTTAGAAGGAGTGTTGAAACAAAACGCCCTAGATAACCCCCTAATCAAAATTGAAAACAAACGCATCAAAAATTTTAGCGATCGTTTTAGCGCTAAAAAGAGCAGCGATCATTTAGAAAATCTCGCAATCGCATCTAAAAGCCTTTTTGAAACCCTAGAAGCTCAAATCATTCCCCCTCTCTTTCCTACTGAAACCTCTCAAAAAATCGCTATGGATATTATCAGCGGGTTGGATAGTGAAGGGTATTTTGAAGAAAACATTGAAGAAAGGGCTAGAATTTTAGGGGTAGAGAGCGAAGTTTATGAAAAAGTGCGCGAGCGTTTTAGTTACCTTAATCCCGCTGGCATTGGCGCTAGAGATGTGAAAGAGAGCTTTTTATTCCAGTTAGAAAGTAGGGAATTAGACGATAATGAGCTTTATGAAGAAGCGCGAAAGATCATTTTAAATTTAGAAAAACACCATGAATTTTCTAAAGATTTTTATTATGAAAAGGCTTTAAAGATTTTAAAATCCTTTAAAAACCCCCCAGCCATTGAGTTTTTAGAAAAAGAAATAGAAGTCATTCCTGAGCTTTTTATTTTAGAAGTGGATGATGAAATCATCGTGCGTTTGAATGATGAGAGCTATCCGACAATCAGTTTAGAAGAAAATCGCTTTGAGAATAGCGATTATTTAAAAGACAAATTAAAAGAGGCTAAAGATTTGATTGATGCGTTAAATTTAAGAAAGGCCACGATTTATAAAATCGGTCTGATGCTTTTAGAGTATCAATACGATTTTTTTAAGGGTAAGGAATTGCGTCCTTTAAAGCTATTAGATTTAGCCAATGAGTTTAACCACTCTGTAAGCACGATTTCAAGGGCCATTTCTAATAAATATTTGGCATGCGAAAGGGGGGTTTTCCCCATTAAACATTTCTTTAGCACCGCCTTAGACAATAGCGAGACTTCAAACGCTGTGATTAAAGACTATCTTTTAGAATTGATCAAAAATGAGAACAAAAAAGAGCCTTTGAGCGACGCTAAGATTTTAGAACTCATTGAAGAAAAATTCCATTTGAAAATGGTAAGAAGAACGATCACCAAATACCGCCAATTGCTCAACATCGCTTCTTCAAGCGAAAGGAAAAAGCTCTATTTGATGCGCGCTTGAAAACCATGATTTTAGGGCTTATTCTTATTGAGTATCATTTGCCCTTGTATGCGTGTGAGTTCAAACTCTTGGGATACTTTGGCGAGTTGGTATAAGCTTTCTGTATTGCGCGTGTCTAAAGCCTTAATGTAAGCCTCTTTTTGTTCTTTGGTGATCACAAATGGTATTAAGTTTTGCTCTAAAACGCTATAAAAGATTAGCATTCTGCCCACCCTACCATTACCATCGCTAAAAGGGTGTATCCTTTCAAACAAAATGTGTTGTTCTAAAATGGCTTTTAGTTTTTCTTCTTTATCTTGTAAGGTCTTCATCTTATAATTGAGGTTATCGCACCATTCTTTCATAGCCATAGGTACTTGAAAATGGGGGGTCGTTTCAAAACTAGCTCCTAAAATGGTATTATCAGTCGTTTTGAAAGCCCCTTTATTAGGGAGTAAAAAATTCATTAAAATCCCATGCAACTCTCTTATAAAAAAACTATCAACGCTTTGTCCTTTATTCAGATTTTCTAATAAAAAAGGGAGCATGTTTTGATAGTTTTTCACTTCAAAGAAAGCTCTTTGGGGCATTTCTCTAGGAATGTATTCGGTGGTTAAAATACTTATAGTTTCAGCAAGGCTCAAAGGATTGTTTTCAATAGCAGTGCTATGATGAGCCATGCGAATGGTTAAATCCATAGCGTAATCGTTAAATTCTAATAATTTTTTATAGTTCATTACTTAAAATCCCTAAACAATTTCCCTAAATCCAAATCAAGTAGTTCTGTTTGGGATCGCAATTCTAAAAGGTTTTGAGCCCCTTTAATCAAATCGTTACTGGAAATGCCATGAGAAAGAGAGATTTGGGCTTCTAAAAACGCGCTCAAATGATCGCACACCTTCAAAAGCTCCCCACAAACCCCAAAATATTCATCGCTGTTATAAAGCGTGAACAATTCTTCAGCGTCTTTAGTGAAAATGATTTTGTTAGACTTGTCTTTGTAGCGGTTTTTAAACTCGTTTTCGGTGAAATATTTCAAATCTTCTTGAACGCCCAAAGAGACAAAAGAATAGACTTTGTTTTGCATTTCCTTTTTTTCAATTTCTTTAATGCAATGATCAAGCCCCGCAACGCTTTGTTTGATGGGTGTGATAATGTCTCGGGTTAAAATCTCGGGTAAATCATGGAAAAGCCCGCCCAAAAAATGATTGATCCGCATGCTTTTACAAGCTTTTAAATCAAAGCTCAACAAATACCCCATAAGCGCCACGCATAAGGTATGCCCTAAAACGCTGGTTTGCGGCACTCTTGGGGTTTGGCTCCAGCGCTTTTGGAAACGCAACTGCCCAAACATGCTCACCAATTTTTTCAGATCTTCTTTTTCCCCAAAAAGCCCTTCAAACAAATGCTCGTTATTGTGGAGTTGCTTGTCAATTTTATCTTTAATTTCTTTCACGCCATACATGTTGGGGTTAAAATGATAAATAATATCAAACTCCCACTTAGACGCATAAAAATGCGCGCTCTCTAAAATTTGAGTTTCTAAAATTTGGGGCCTGTGGCTTAAATACTCTTTGAGCTCCTCTAAAGAAAAATACGTGCTGATTTCATCTTGCAAACTTTGCGCGACATAGGAGGCTAATTCTTGGCTGTGCGTTTGTTGGAGGGCGTAAAAAATAGGGGGTTTAATATCGGTTAAAACCAAGCGCTCCAAAAACTCAAAGCAAAAGAACTTGATTAAAAGATCCAAATCTAAGTCATTACCCCTGTCTTTTAAATCTTTGGCGAGCAAATACGCAATCATCGCTTTATGGGCTTGCTTGTCTAATTCCACAAATTCCAAAGGGCATGCTTGGTCATTCCAGCGCCTAATAGACGCACCCACAAACACACGCCTTAAAAATTGAGTTTTGAGTTTGGGGGCTTTTAGGGGTTTAATAGGATGAGCCACATACATAACTTTCCTTTTTATACTATTTTGAATATTAAAGCTATGATCTTATTAAGAAACATTGATTGGATCGCACAAGTTTGAAAAATTTTAACGCACCACTATCAATACTAACTTAAATCTTATTATACGAAAAAAAGACAAAAATAAGGCTTTTATTTAAAAAAATATTATTTCTATCAATCTAATCACAACAAAAACCAAGCCAATAAATCCCACTAAATCAAAAAAAAGCGGTTACTATAAAGCCCTCTACAAAATAGGGGAAGCGTTTGAAAAAACCATGTTTTTTCCAAACATAAAAACCCAAGCCTACTACTCTTTTACTTGTCTCACAATTACAGATTTTTAAAATAGCTTTTAATAACATTTAATCCACGCGCTCCACGCTTAAAGGGGCGTTAAGGATACAGAAATGGAATAAGATGAGACATAAAAATGAGACAGCTACAAGCTTCAACAAACTTAAGGAAATCACGCTAGCGATACAGGCGCAAAAAAACAGCGTGCAAACTAGCGATACCGCCAACACAAGCGAGATCACAAGCCAAAGCACGCCAAAGCCTAAGGGGACAGTGCGCGCTAAAAAAAGCGCTTTAAAACCCACAAAAAGAGCCTTTAGCGAGCGTCAAAGAACCACGACTAAAAACAACTCACAAGCAAGCGCTGAAGAAAGCCAAAGGGGGCGTTAGTGCATAATCACACTATTTACTTAAGAGGAAACGCCCTCTATTTGAACTACACTAAAAACAGCAAGCGCCACCGAACGAGCCTAAACAAGCTTACTAAAATCCTGAATTTAGAAAACGACAAAGCGTTAGAGTATTTAAAGGGTTTGAGTTTAGAAAAAATTTTAAAAATGCAAAAAGGAGCGTTAAAGCCTAGTGAAAAGCCAAAGCAAGAAAGCCAAAGAACGGCTAAAAAAACTAAAAGCACAACCATAACGCAAGTTAAAGAAAGCTTTTTTAACCAAAAAATAGGGCTTAAGGCAGAAAGCTTACGATTCATGCACTTAAGATTCACCACGATTGTGAAGTTAATGAACATTAAAGAGAGCTCCAAAGTGTCTAAAATCACTAAAGAGAGCGTTATCAATTACCACAATAACGCTTATAAAAAATATAAGAAGAACACTTTGATAAGCCTTAACGCTTTATTGAAAAGTTTTTTAGAGTTTTGCGAACAAGAGGGATATACAGAAAAAAACCCATACTTCAAAATCACAATGAAAAACGCTAAAGAGGGTGAAAAAATCAATCCGTTTAGCTTAAATGAAATCAAAGCGATTCTACAGAGCGCGCCCGATTTAAGATTGAGGGCCTTTTTAACAACAGCGTTTTTTACGGGCTTAAGGACAGGTGAACAATTAGCGCTTTTATGGAGCGATGTCGATTTTGAAAACAAAAAAATCAACATTGACAAATCCTTAAACCTTTCAGGTGTTATCACAAGCCCTAAAAACAAGCCAAGCATTAGGGAAGTGGATCTATTAGAGCCAGTGGAAAAAATCCTAAAAGAGCTAAAAGAAAGCGAACCAAAAAATAAAAAATTTGTTTTCATAGATATGCCCAAGCGTTCAAGCGTATTTCAAAGGCATTTCAAAAAGCTTTTAAAAGCGTTAAACCTAAAAGACCGAAAGCTTTACACCACACGGCACACCTTTGCAAGCTTGATGCTAAGCCAGGGCGAAGAGGCCATGTGGGTTAGTAAAACGCTAGGGCATAAAGATTTAAACACCACTTACAAGACTTACAGCCACTTTATACCACAGCAAGAGAAAGAAAGGGCTAAATTTTTAAAGGGGATACTATGAACGAAAACAGCAACAAGGAGAACACCATGGGGTTATTCCAGTATTTGACTTACAAGATCATCAAGGAAAGCGATGCGGATTTAAGTTTTTTTGATTTCATCCAAAAATTAGAAAAACTCCAAAAAAAGCACACGATCAAATCTAGCGTTTGCAATGTGAGGAATAAGCGCGTAACGAGCTATTCTATCCTACTCAAAAAAAAGGCGGTTTAAAATGGAACAAGAAAAATTACAACCGATCGATTTAGAAGTTTTAAGCGCGCTTTTTAACCAAGCGTATTTACCCAAAACAGCCGACAAGATTTCAAAAGATCTCAACATTGATTACACCTACACGCTTAAGATTTTCAAAAAGCTTGAAAAAAAAGGCTTGTGCAATCAATGGGTCGTTAATAAAAAGAAAGAAAAAGAAACCAAAAACAACTATTACAAAGTTTGTCACCTTAACGATCTCGGTAAGGATTTATGTATCTATTTAAAGGCTTTAAAAGCCGCTAAAAACCACAAAAAGGATCGACAATGAACTACATCCTAAAACAACCCATGAAATACGGTTATACGCAAATCTCTAATGATATCTGCGATGATGAACGAGTCTCTGACATAGCGATAGCGATTTACGCTTATATCAAAAAGCACGCAACCACTTTCAAGCTATGCATTGAAGACATAGCCAAACGATTCAATAGGAGCCTTCCAACCGTTTGCAAATACTTGAACGAGTTGAAAGCTTTAGGTTATATTGAATTTGAAAGAGAGCGAAAAAACGACGGGACATTTGGGAAATTTTTACGATTTTTTTTAAAAAATCATTCCCAAAATCCAAGCGAAAAACAAACCAAAAAACCAGCTCACCTAAATAAAATGATTTTATTTAGGTTAAAACCACAAAAACAAGCCTCTAACGCCGATTATACCGAAGCTCAATCCACAAGCAAAAATTTTTATGCGTTTACCTTAATAAAAGATCAAAATAAACATGAAGATATACGCACGAGTGAAAATTTTTTTAATCAAGAATTTGCAGAAAAAAATCCAGTTTCCAAAGACAAAGAAGATCTAAAAAATCCTAATGAAAATTTTGCTTTTAAAAGTTCAAAAATTAAAAATCCTAGTTTGTTTAATCGTTTTAGCGCGCTTTTTAGCTCTATTTTAGGGAATTTAGACACGAAAAACTTAAAACAATGCGAAAGGTCAGCGTTTGAAGAATTTTTGAATTATCGCAGCGAGAAGCACAAAGTAAGCTATAGCACTAAAAAGGAGTTATTAAAACAAGCCGAAGCCTTGAAAGCGCAAGGGTGCGATTTAGTGGCTTGTATTAATCAATCCATTCGCCGAAACTATAACGAAATCTATGAGGTCATGCATTTTGAAAAGCCAAGCTATAAAAGCGAAGCCAAAAGCAAAGACGACGAAGTCATGGAGCAGTTTGAATATAGCGGATCTAATCCCAAATTTAGCGGTTATTGCATCTGGTAGGTGTGATCATGAAAAGTTGGAATTACAAGCACGCTAACAAGAATTTTAAGCCGAAGGTTTGGACTAATAGCGTGTTACTTGAAAACGGGATTTTACAAATTTTGGAAGCGATTAAAATACTAGAAAACCGATCCCGAAGCATGATTTTAGAACGCTTAATTATTTTTTTCATAGAAACACAGAAAGGAAAGAGCGATGAGAAAGCATGGAAGAAATCACAACGAGCTTATAAAAGAATTCTTACTAACCAAACCGAAAAAAATAAGCTTAAGAGAAAGCAACTTGAAAGAGTTAGAAAGGCTCAAAAGAAAAAACAACTACAAGCTAGCGCAAATCGTCCGTTTAGCTATTTTGAAAGGTCTTAAGCAGTTTGAAAAGGAAAACCTCTTAGTGCATTTGACCTTAAAAGAATTTGATAGCTTTTTAGAGATTTTAGAAGAAAAGAACAACCGAAAGAAACACTAAGGAAACGGCATGGAAAATTTGATAATGAAAAGTTTTTTAGATTATCCGCAACACATAGAGGATTTTTTAGAAGGAATTAGCGTTAAAAGTTTTACGCCCTTTAATCAGAAGCTTATTAAGGTTTTAGTGGACATGAACCATAGAAACCAAATCCCAAGGCTTGAAACCATCAAGATAAGGATCGGTGAAAAGGAATTTGAAAGCGAAGAGTTTAAACGCATCTTAGCCGCCGATAGCTATCCGGATTATTTGAATTTGAAGAGCGATTTTAAAACGCATTTGTGTTTTCAAATGCAAGAACACCTCGCCAACAAACTTAAAGAAGCCACGCGCAGGAGCGAAGTTTTTGATTATGAATTTTTGAACAAATACATTAACTTAGGCATCGTTAGAAATGGAAAATATTTTTTGGAGTGGGAAGAATACTTCAAAAATAAACCTCCTATTGAAAAGATTGAAACCGGAATTAACTTTTTAGACACTATCACAGATGGAGGCATAGAATTAGGGCAAATCGTTTTATTGAGCGGTGATCCTGAAGCCGGTAAAACGCTTTTAGGCGTGCAGTTTTTGATGCATGCGCACCAACAGCACAAAGTAATTTATTTTGGGTTTGAGTTTAGCGTGAGAAAGCATATTGAAACCTTGAAAGACAAGAGTTTTAAGGTTAAAGGCGATCACTATTTCATAGACGATCAAAGTTGCGAGCTTAACGATCTTATTTCTCAAATCCGATCGCTATCCAAAGAAGGGCATAAGGT
This sequence comes from Helicobacter pylori, assembly GCF_002832345.1. GTDB lineage: Bacteria > Campylobacterota > Campylobacteria > Campylobacterales > Helicobacteraceae > Helicobacter > Helicobacter pylori_CP. The sequence continues at coordinate 1,139 of NZ_PHLZ01000032.1, read as the reverse complement.
TTTTTTGATAGATAGCCAAATGAAGATCCAAGCGCCCTCAATAGGAAGGACGATTGAAGAAATAGAAACCTCTAAATTTAGCGCCTTAAGCGAATGTGCTAGAAATTTGCAAGTATTGATCGTTTTCATTATCCAAAACTCTAAAAACGACAGCTACACGCCAACAGGATCACGCAAAGGCGGACATGAAGCGCATTTGATGATCCGCATAGAAAGGCTAAAAAGAAACCAATTGCCAGAAATCAAAGACTTTTACGAGCGCGCCAAGCACAGGCGAGTCTTAATCTTGAAAAACAAGCAAACGGGATTAAGCGGCATTTGCTATTTCAAAAATGTAGATTATCGTTTTTTTGAAATAGAAAACCAACCATTCCCACAACTCCCACATGACGAACATGAGGAGTTTGAAAGAGGTTTGATATGAGAATTAAAAATTTTGAAGTCTTAAAAGAACGCATCCAAATCATGGAAGTTTTAGAAAACTACATCGATCTCTACAAGATCGGAGCCAATTTTAAAGCGCGTTGCCCTTTTCATGATGAACGGACCGCTAGCTTTATCGTAAGCCCTGAAAAAAATATTTTTAAGTGTTTTGGGTGTGGGGTTAGTGGTGATGCATTGAAGTTTTTGCAAGAATACAAAAAGTTAAGTTTCATTGAAGCCGTGGAAGAAGTAGCTGAGATCTATCATTACACTTTAGAATATGAAACCAATGAAAGAACTCACCAAAACGAACGCCTGAAAGAAATTTTAAATTACGCTAACGACCTTTTCAAAGAAAGGCTAAAAAACGAACCGAGAGCGTTAGAGTATTTGACTCATAAGCGTTGGATCAGTTTAGAAATGATACAAGCTTATGATTTGGGTTTTTGCTTGCCTGCAGATTTAGAAGTTTTAAAAGAACGCTTTGAAGTTGATGAATTGATTTCTAGCGGGCTTTTTTCCGACAAAAACGAACAGAAAGAGTTAAAAAGTTTTTGTAATTACCGAATCACAATTCCTTTAACCACCCAAAGCAGAAATCCCAAATATCTTTAGTGTTTGGGATGAATGCTACCAATTCATGGTATCATATCCCCATACATTCGTATCTAGCGTAGGAAGTGCGCAAAGTTACGCCTTTGGAGATATGATGTGTG
>NZ_PHLZ01000031.1:0-15351 GCF_002832345.1 Helicobacter pylori | reverse complement strand
GGCTTGAAAATCCCTTTAGCGGTGAACTCCTTTTATGAAACGCATGGCAAAGGGTTAAACACTTCCCTCTTTTTCAAACGCCTTGTGGTGTTCAATGTGAGTTATGTTTATAGTTTTTAGGGGGGTAGAAAATAAGCACCCCCTTACATGTTTTAGCGTATCGCAACCTTTGAATTTTAAAAACTAGATTTAGTTTTTTTGCCTCAAATGATGGACGCTCTCGCCCCCAAGACCATAATTATTAGAATCCACCTCATCTATAATGACCACAACAGAAGCCTTATTTTTGTTTAACACCTTAACCATCAAATCTGAAACCCCTTCAATCAATTGCTGTTTTTGCTCGTTTGTTGGCCCTCCATTTTCTGGCACGAGTTTGATATTGATAAACGGCATGTTATTCCTTAAAATTGAGATAGCGTATTATAACACTTTTATCTAAACGCTCCATTAGCGCTTTTTCATCTTAAACCCTCTTTTAAAAAACGATAAAAATAAAAAACAATAAAAGCCCTTTTAGTGGCTTTCAAGTCAAGTTAAGTTTGATATACTAACAAAATGAATACTTATAAAAACAGCTTGAATCACTTTTTAAATTTAGTGGATTGTTTAGAAAAGATCCCCAATGTGGGTAAAAAATCCGCCTTTAAAATAGCGTATCATTTGGGTTTAGAAAACCCCTATCTGGCGCTCAAAATCACGCACGCTTTAGAGAACACCCTAGAAAACCTTAAAACATGTGCATCTTGTAACGCGCTCAGTGAGAGTGAGGTTTGTGAGATTTGCTCTGATGAGAGTAGGCAAAATTCTCAGCTTTGCATGGTTTTACACCCAAGAGATGTGTTTATTTTAGAAGATTTAAAGGATTTTTTAGGGCGCTATTATGTGTTAAATTCCATAGAAGAAGTGGATTTTAACGCCCTAGAAAAACGCCTGATTGAAGAAAACATTAAAGAAATCATTTTTGCTTTCCCTCCCACTTTGGCTAATGATTCTTTAATGCTTTATATTGAAGATAAATTACAGCATTTCCAGCTCACTTTCACTAAAATCGCTCAAGGCGTGCCTACTGGAGTGAATTTTGAAAACATTGACTCCGTTTCGCTCTCAAGGGCGTTTAATTCAAGGATCAAAGCATGAATTTAAACTTTATGCCCCTATTGCATGCTTATAACCATGCGAGCATTGATTTTCATTTCAATTCTAGCGCTAGGGATTTTTGCGTGCATGAAGTGCCTTTGTATGAATTTAGCAACACAGGCGAACATGCCGTTATTCAAGTGAGGAAAAGCGGTTTAAGCACTTTGGAAATGCTTCAGATTTTTTCTCAAATTTTAGGGGTAAAAATCGCTGAATTGGGTTATGCGGGCTTGAAAGACAAAAACGCGCTGACGACTCAATTCATCTCACTCCCTAAAAAATACGCCCCTTTATTAGAAAAAAATACGCATAATTTGCAAGAAAGAAACCTTAAGATTTTATCTTTGAATTACCATCACAATAAAATCAAATTAGGGCATTTAAAGGGGAATCGCTTTTTTATGCGCTTTAAAAAAATGACCCCCCTAAACGCTCAAAAAACAAAGCAGGTTTTAGAACAAATCACGCAATTTGGCATGCCTAATTATTTTGGCTCACAACGCTTTGGGAAGTTCAATGACAACCATAAAGAAGGGTTAAAAATCTTACAAAATAAAACGAAATTCGCCCATCAAAAATTAAACGCTTTTTTAATTTCAAGCTATCAAAGTTATTTGTTTAATTCGCTTTTAAGCAAACGATTAGAAATCAGCAAAATCATTAGCGCTTTTAGCCTAAAAGAAAATTTAGAATTTTTTAAACAAAAAAATTTAAGCGTCAATTCAAGCACCCTAAAAGCCCTTAAAAACCAAGCCCACCCCTTTAAAATCTTAGAAGGCGATGTGATGTGCCATTACCCTTATGGGAAGTTTTTTGATGCTTTAGAATTAGAAAAAGAGGGCGAAAGGTTTTTGAAAAAAGAAGCTGTGCCTACGGGGTTACTAGATGGCAAAAAAGCTCTTTATGCAAAAAATTTGAGTTTAGAAATTGAAAAAAAATTCCAGCATAACCTTTTAAATAGCCATGCTAAAACGCTAGGATCCAGGCGGTTTTTTTGGGTGTTTGTGGAAAATGTAACTTCTCAATATATCAAAGAAAAAGCGCAATTTGAATTGGGATTTTACTTGCCTAAAGGGAGTTATGCGAGCGCGTTGCTCAAAGAAATCAAGCATGAGAAAGGAGAAAATAATGACGAATTTTGAAAAGATTATCGCGCAAAACAGGCTCAAAACGAATGCGGTTTTAGCCACTTATTGCGTGATTTTTGCTTTTATCGGGTTGTTGGTGGATGTTATTAGAATCAACGCTAATGATTTAGGCATAGCCCTTTTTAAACTCATGACTTTTCAAATTTTTCCTGCAATCACCATGATTATGTTTTTAGCGGCTTTTGTTATTATTGTTATTTGTATCCAAAATTTTAGCTCTATCATGTTAAGCGGTGATGAATACAAGCTTATTGACACAAGCAAGGTTTTAAGCTCTAAAGAAAATCAAATCCATCGCCTTTTGTTAGAGCTTTTAGAAGAGGCTAAGCTTCATTTTGAGCCTAAGCTTTATATCATTAACGCTCCTTACATGAACGCTTTTGCGAGCGGGTGGAATGAATCCAATTCTCTTATCGCTCTTACAAGCGCTTTAATAGAAAGGTTGGATAGAGACGAATTGAAAGCCGTGATCGCTCATGAGCTCAGCCATATCAGGCACAACGACATCCGCTTGACCATGTGCGTGGGGATTTTAAGCAATATCATGCTATTAGTGGCTAATTTTAGCGTGTATTTTTTCATGGGGAATCGCAAGAATAGTGGGGCGAATTTAGCCCGAATGATTTTATTACTCTTACAGATCGTTTTGCCTTTTTTAACGCTCCTTTTGCAAATGTATTTGAGCCGCACACGAGAATACATGGCCGATAGCGGGGCGGCGTTTTTAATGCATGACAATAAGCCCATGATTAGAGCCTTACAAAAAATTTCTAACGACTATGCGAACAACGATTACAAGGGCATAGATCAAAACTCCACCCGATCAGCGGCCTATCTTTTTAACGCTGAAATGTTTAGCACCCACCCTAGCGTTAAAAATCGTATCCAATCCTTAAGAAGACGCGTGATCTAAATGGAAAATTTTTTCAACCAATTTTTTGAAAATATCGGCGAAGATAAGAATAGAGAGGGTTTGAAAGAGACGCCTAAAAGGGTTCAAGAATTATGGAAATTCTTGTATAAAGGCTATAAAGAAGATCCTAAAGTGGCTTTAAAAAGCGCGTATTTTCAAGGCGTTTGCGATGAAATGATAGTGGCTCAAAACATTGAATTTTACTCCACTTGCGAACACCATTTGCTCCCTTTTTTGGGGAATATCAGTTTAGGATACATCCCTAAAGAAAAGATTGTAGGCATTAGCGCGATCGCTAAACTCATTGAAATTTATAGCAAACGCCTACAAATCCAAGAAAGGCTGACCACTCAAATTGCAGAAACCTTTGATGAAATCATAGAGCCAAGGGGCGTGATCGTGGTTTGTGAAGCCAAGCATTTGTGCATGAGCATGCAAGGGGTGCAAAAGCAAAATGCGATCATTAAAACAAGCGTGTTAAGAGGTCTCTTTAAAAAAGACCCTAAAACCAGAGCTGAATTTATGCAACTCTTAAAATCTTAGGTTATAATTCTATGCATGAGTAACCCTAATTTATCCTTTTATTATAATGAGTGCGAGCGTTTTGAAAGCTTTTTAAAAAACCATCATTTACACCTTGAAAGCTTCCACCCTTATTTGGAAAAAGCCTTTTTTGAAATGGTGCTTAATGGGGGTAAAAGGTTCCGCCCTAAGCTTTTTTTAGCCGTGCTTTGTGCGTTAGTGGGTCAAAAAGATTATTCTAACCAACAAACAGAATATTTTAAAATCGCTTTAAGCATTGAATGCTTGCACACTTATTCGCTCATCCATGACGATTTACCATGCATGGATAACGCCGCTTTAAGGAGAAACCACCCCACTTTACACGCCAAATACGATGAAACCACAGCCGTTTTAATCGGCGATGCGCTCAACACTTACTCTTTTGAATTGCTCTCAAACGCTTTATTAGAAAGCCATATCATTGTGGAATTAATCAAAATCTTAAGCGCTAATGGGGGGATTAAAGGCATGATCTTAGGGCAGGCCTTGGATTGCTATTTTGAGAACACGCCCTTAAATTTAGAGCAGCTCACTTTCTTACACGAGCATAAAACCGCTAAATTGATTAGCGCAAGTCTGATGATGGGGCTTGTTGCAAGCGGTATTAAAGATGAAGAGCTTTTTAAATGGCTTCAGGCTTTTGGGTTAAAAATGGGTCTTTGTTTTCAAGTGCTAGATGATATTATAGATGTTACGCAAGATGAAAAAGAAAGCGGTAAAACCACTCATTTAGACAGCACTAAAAACAGCTTTGTGAATTTATTGGGGCTAAAAAAGGCAAGCGGTTACGCCCAAACTTTAAAAACAGAGGTTTTAAACGATTTAAACCTGCTAAAACCCACTTATCCTTTATTGCAAGAAAATTTGAACGCATTATTGAACACTCTATTTAAAGGCAAGACATGAAAAAAATTTTACTCACCAACGATGATGGCTACCATGCAAAAGGCATTAAAGCTTTAGAACAAGCTTTAGAAGAAATGGCAGAAATTTATGTGGTCGCCCCCAAGCATGAAAAAAGCGCATGCTCGCAATGCATCACGATCACTGCGCCTTTAAGAGCGGAGAAAATTAAAGGCAAAGAAGGCCGGCATTACAGGATTGATGATGGCACACCAAGCGATTGCGTGTATCTAGCGATCAATGAGCTTTTTAAACATGTTTGTTTTGATTTAGTGATTTCAGGGATCAATCTTGGATCTAACATGGGCGAAGACACGATTTATTCTGGAACGGTGGCCGGAGCGATTGAAGGCACGATCCAAGGCGTGCCTTCCATTGCGATTTCTCAAATCCTTTCTAACAAAAACAAAAACACTCCCTTAAGTTTTGATTTGGCTCAAAAGATCATCCAGGATTTAGTCCAAAACATCTTCACCAAAGGCTACCCCTTAAAGGGGCGCAAACTCCTGAATGTGAATGTCCCTAATTGCTCCTTACAAGAATATAAGGGCGAACGCATCACCCCTAAGGGCTATAGGCTGTATAAAAAAGAAGTGCATAAGCGCACAGACCCCAAAAACGAAAGCTATTTTTGGCTAGGGCTGCACCCTTTAGAATGGCAAAAGCGCGAAAATGAAGACAGACTCTCTGATTTTGACGCTATTGCTTCAAACCATGCCTCTATCACGCCTTTAAATTTAGACTTAACCAGTTATGATGATTTGAAAAGCTTGGAATCTTGGCATGAGGGAATGTTAAAGTGAGTAAAAATCACCGCTTGGCTTTTTTAGGGCTAATTGTTGGGGTGTTTTTTTTCTTTAATGCATGCCAGCACCGCTTGCACATGGGGTATTATTCAGAAGTTACAGGGGATTATTTGTTCAACTATAATTCCACTATCGTGGTAGCTTATGACAGAAGCGATGCGATGACTTCTTATTATATCAATGTGATTGTTTATGAATTGCAAAAATTAGGCTTTTACAATGTCTTCACGCAAGCGGAATTCCCATTAGATAAAGCCAAAAATGTGATCTATGCACGCATTGTCCGTAATATCTCGGCTGTGCCATTCTACCAATACAATTACCAACTGATCGATCAAGTCAATAAGCCTTGTTATTTTCTTGGGGGGCAGTTTTATTGCTCTCAAACCCCTACGGATTACTACGCTATCAATGGCTTTAGCGAGCAAATTTTAATGAGCGCTAATTCGCATTTTATTTTGGATTGGTATGATGTGGTGCTGCAAAAACGGGTTTTATATGTGGATGGGAGCGTGAGCGGGAGGACTTGCGGCTATCAAATGCTCTATAGGGATTTGATTAAAAGCACGATCAAGCGCATTGATTTTAACCGCCCTGAACGCTACTACTACAATTTAAGACTGCCCCTTTATCAGCCATGTTATAGGCAATGAGTAATGGTTATTAGGCGATTGTATAAATTTTGCGCTAGCCATGTGGTGCGTAATTGTTCTTCTTTAAAATGCGCTCAAAATATCCATGGGCATAATTATGAAGTGGAAGTCTTTATTGAAACCAACCGCTTAGATAACGCGAACATGGCGTTAGATTTTGGATTGATGCAACAAGAAATGCAAGTTTTCATTGAGTCGTTTGATCATGCCCATCATTTTTGGGACAAAGAAAGCGATGAGTTCCAGCATTTTATAGAAAATCATTGCGTGCGTTATGTGAAATGCTCGTTTAATTTGAGCGCGGAGAGTTACGCTCTCATGTTTTTATACTACCTTTCAAGGATTTTACAAAAAAGCGTTTTCTCTAATAATGAAGGGGAGTTAAAAGTCTCTAGCGTGCGCGTGCATGAGACTAAAAACGGCTATGCGGAGAGCTTTTTAAAAGATTTAGAAAACCCTCATTTTAAATCTTTAGTGCATCCAAATTGCGTCTCTTTCTCGCAAGGCATTCAAAATTTGTGGCATGATAAGGATTTTTTCAATAAAATCATCAGCGATGAAAAACAATGCTTTTTTCATGCTAAGCCCTTACACCAAATCCCATGAAACTCCCGGTTGTTGAGAGCTTTTTTTCCTTACAAGGTGAAGGAAAAAGGATAGGCAAGCCCAGTCTTTTTTTGCGCTTAGGGGGGTGTAACCTTTCATGCAAAGGCTTTAATTGTAAAACCTTATTGAATGATGAAATCCTAACAGGTTGCGATAGTTTGTATGCGGTGCATCCTAAATTCAAAACATCTTGGGATTATTACAATGAGCCTAAATCCTTAATTGAACGATTAGAGGATTTAGCCCCTAATTATAAACATTTTGATTTCATTCTTACAGGCGGGGAGCCAAGTTTGTATTTTAATAACCCTATTTTAATCAGCGTTTTAGAGCATTTTTACCATAAAAAAATCCCTTTATTTGCAGAGAGCAACGGCTCTATTTTTTTTGAATTTAGCCCTATTTTAAAAGAATTGCATTTCACCCTAAGCGTCAAACTCTCTTTTTCTTTGGAGGAAGAAAGCAAGCGGATCAACCTCAAAGCCTTACAAAATATCTTAAATAACGCTAAAAGCGCACATTTTAAATTCGTATTAGATAGCCAAAATGCCACTCAATCTATTATAGAAATTCAAAGCCTTTTGAAACAACTCTCCTTAAAAAATAATGAAATCTTTTTAATGCCCTTAGGCACAAATAACAACGAGCTAGACAAAAATCTAAAAACCCTAGCCCCCCTAGCCATAAAGCATGGTTTCAGGCTGAGCGATAGGCTTCATATCCGCTTGTGGGATAATCAAAAAGGGTTTTAAAAGACTCATAATAGCGTTATTATTTTAAGCTAAAAATTGTTATCATTACGCTCATTAAGGGATCATTTCATCTTTGGAAGTTAGGCAATCATGACCATCAACGTTTTTTCGCCCAAATACCCCACTGAATTAGAAGAATTTTATGCTGAGTGCATCGCTGATAACCCTTTAGGGTTTATCCAACGCTTAGATCTTTTGCTCAGCATTAGCGGGTTCGTTCAAAAATTGCGCGAGCATGGTGGGGAATTTTTTGGAATGAGAAAGGATAACAAGCTCATTGGGATCTGTGGGCTTAATCATATCAATAAAACGGAAGCCGATCTGTGTAAATTCCACATTGATACCGCTTATCAATCTCAAGGGTTGGGCCAAAAACTCTATGAGAGCGTGGAGCGATACGCTTTTATTAAAGGCTATACTAAAATCTCTCTGCATGTGAGCAAGAGTCAAATCAAGGCATGCAACCTCTATCAAAAGCTGGGTTTTGTGCGCATCAAAGAAGAGAATTGCGTGGTGGAGTTGGGCGAAGAGACTTTGATTTTCCCTACTCTTTTTATGGAAAAGATTTTGTCTTGATTGGCGCATCCATTTGACACACGCCTTTTAACTATCAAACTTTGATTAACACAGCCTAATTAATGCTAAATAAACCCTAAACAAACGCTTGCTGTTAAAATTTTGTTTTAATATGAAACACTAATCCCTTGTAAAAACTTTAAATTCCAAAAAACAAACAAACCATTCCCTTAAATTGTATAATAAAGGCACTATAAGCTAACAAAGGATAACCATGAAAAAACTATTCATCCCGCTTTTATTGTTCAGTGTTTTAGAAGCGAACCAAAAAAACGGCTTTTTCATAGAAGCCGGGTTTGAAACTGGGCTGTTAGAAGGCACGCAAACGCAAGAAAAAAGACACACCACCACAAAAAACACTTACGCGACTTATAATTATTTACCCACAGACACGATTTTAAAAAGAGCGGCTAATTTGTTCACAGACGCTAAATCCATATCACAATTAAACTTTTCATCTTTATCCCCTGTTAAAGTGTTGTATATTGGTGGTAAATTAACTATAGAAAACTTCTTGCCTTATAATCTAAGCAATGTTAAATTGAGTTTTACAGACGCTCAAGGCAATGTGATCGATCTGGGCGTGATAGAGACTATCCCCAAACACTCTAAGATTGTTTTACCTGGGGAGGCATTTGATAGTCTAAAAATTGACCCTTATACTTTATTTCTTCCAAAAATTGAAGTCACTAGCACTTCTGTTTCTGACGCTAACACGCAAAGGGTGTTTGAAACGCTCAATAAGATTAAGACAGATTTGATCGTAAATTACAGGAATGAAAACAAATTTAAAGATCACGAAAACCACTGGGAAGCTTTCACCCCACAAACCGCAGAGGAATTCACTAATTTAATGTTGAACATGATCGCTGTCTTAGACTCCCAATCTTGGGGTGATGCGGTTTTAAACGCTCCTTTTGAATTCACTAATAAAGGCGGAGGAGGGGAATGCGATACTAGCAAAGAGAATGAATGCGTAAATCCCGGGACAAACGGGCGTGTCAATTCTCAAAATAAAAGTTATGTGTTAAACAAACAAGACATTGTCAATAAATTTAGAAACAAAGCGGATCTTGATGTCGTTGTTTTAAAAGATTCAGGGGTTGTAGGGCTTGGGAGTGATATTACCCCTAGCAACAATGATGATGGCAAGCATTATGGCCAGTTAGGGGTAGTAGCTTCTGCCTTAGATCCTACAAAACTCTTTGGTAATGACCTTAAGACTATCAATTTAGAGGATTTAAGAACCATCTTGCATGAATTCAGCCACACTAAAGGCTACACCCATAACGGGAACATGACCTATCAAAGAGTGCCAACCGGTCAAAATGAAAATGGCAAGCCAAAAGATTCTGATGGCCTCCCCTATAATGTGTGTTCGCTTTATGGGGGTCAAGGTCAGCCCTCTTTCCCTAGCAACTACCCTAATTCCATCTACCACAATTGCGCGGATGTTCCGGCTGGCTTTTTAGGGGTAACAGCAGCGGTTTGGCAGCAGCTTATTAATCAAAACGCCTTGCCGATCAACTACGCTAACTTAGGGAGTCAAACAAACTACAATCTAAACGCTAGTTTGAACACGCAAGATTTAGCCAATTCCATGCTCAGCACCATTCAAAAAACCTTTGTCACTTCTAGCGTTACTAACCACTATTTTTCAAGCGCTTCACAGAGTTTTAGAAGCCCTATTTTAGGGGTTAACGCTAAGATAGGCTATCAAAACTACTTTAATGATTTCATAGGGTTGGCTTATTATGGCATCATCAAATACAACTATTCTAAAGCCCTTAATCAAAAATTCCAGCAATTGAGCTATGGTGGGGGGATAGATTTGTTATTGGATTTTATCACCACTTACTCCAATAAAAATAACCCTACAGGCATTCAAACCAAAAGGAATTTTTCATCATCTTTTGGTATCTTTGGGGGGTTAAGGGGCTTGTATAACAGCTATTATGTGTTCAATAAAGTCAAAGGAAGTGGCAATTTAGATGTGGCTACTGGGTTGAATTACCGCTATAAGCATTCTAAATATTCTGTAGGGATTAGCATCCCTTTAATCCAAAGAAAAGCTAGCGTCGTTTCTAGTGGTAGCGATTACACAAACTCTTTTGTTTTTAATGAAGGGGCTAGCCATTTTAAGGTGTTTTTCAATTACGGGTGGGTATTTTAAAACGCTAGAATATTAGAGAGCTTGATTTCAATCAAGCGATAATCTCATTGTGATGCACTCCATAGGGGCTATGGGGTTTTAATGAGGTTGCAGAGAGAAATTATAATATCCCCCACCCCCTTAAGAGTTTTACAACAAAATGAAATCTGAAACGATAAGTTCAAAAATCTTTGAATGTTAAGAATTTCACCACCACCAAAATCCACCAACGCCAAGCGTTAAACACTCACAACAAATGGTGCTAAAACACCCTATTAAAAAAGGTTATTGCAAGAAAGAAAACAGAAATGGCAAAAGCGAATGCATCCCTAACATGCTCAATGTTAATCGCTTAAAAGTGCAATTTGATGAGCTTAATTTAGATTATAGTAGGGATATTGCTGGTAAAAAAGGTGAAGCAGCTGCTAAAGTGTTCAATGACTACAAACACCGATTTCAGCAATTAAGCGTAGAAACTGCTTTAGAAATCGCTCAAAATTTAAGCTTCATGAATAAGACACTGGGTTTGATGGCACAAATGCAAAGCTATGTATTCAAGCAACAAATGGGCTATTTTGAAGATATTATTTCTGCTGACGCCCTAAAAGATGACAAAGAGCATCAAGAAAATCTTGAACAAAAACAACAAGAAATAGAAAAAGTCTATAGGGCTAAATTGGACGCTTATGGTTTCCCTAATGGTAGTGTAGGAAAGGCAAGTGGCGTGAATTCAAATAGCAATAATGAAGCTCCAAGCTCTGATAATATTCAGTCGTTTAATCCTTATTGAAATAAGGGTGATTGTGTTAAAATTAGTCAAATATTTTAAAAAGGAGTTTGCATGTTTAAAAGCAGATTAAATTCATGGATTTTGTTAGGGATTTTAGGGATTTTAGTGGTGGTTTTTTGGGATGTTATAAAATACAAAATAGAAGATTTGCAACATGATTATTATCTATCACAAGTGAAAGAAAGGGAAGAATATTATAAAAACCACATAGAAGAAGCCTTGAAAAAGGATAGCGAATGCTTTGAAAAAGGAGGCGATAAAGTGGATTGCTCGGCTACTATGAGAATAGCTGCTGGTGAAAGAAATAGAAGAATGTTGGAGATTAAATAACATGGCCGCTCCACTACTTGCCTTGCCGTTTCTTTCTAATCCTTTAGTGCTTGGTGCTTTAGCTGTCATAGGAACGGGTGCTTACTTACTTTACAGTAAGCAAGATTCTTTAGTTATACAAGCAGATGGGCTTTACAACGATATTCTTGGGTTTTTTATTTCGTTTTCTAACAAGATCTTAAAAGGAATTGGTGAGCCTTTAGCCAATGTTATCCAACCTTTTGGTATGGTTTTAGGAGTGCTTTTGATCCTTTTGTATTCTTTTAAACGCTATCAAAACAATGATTTATTTGAAATCAAAACCTTTTTAATGCTTTTTGTATTTGTTGGATACCTTTCTTTGTATCATTACGCTTTTAAATCTGATGGTTCTAGTAGCGGTAATGGTCGCTCTAGTTTTGCCTTTCAAAATCATGTAACAGAAATTTTTGACGCACCTGCTAACTTGCTAAATGCTGGAATTTCTAATGTGGTTAAGGAATATCAAACAAATAGTGCAGGAGAATATAAGAAGATAGACACGCACCACAGTATCACTAACGCTAACATTTCATTCCATGTCAGACAAATTTTAACGAGTTTGAATAAATTATATGAAGACTTCAAAATTAATTATGGACTATCGCCAAAAACCCTTCTTGCAGCTGTTTTGTTATTGGTTATTTTAGGATTAGAATTGTTTTTGTTATTCAAAGTTTTCTGTTATGTTTTTTTGACTTATTTAGAAAAAATTATTTACTTGTCTTTAATTATTTTCATGTTACCGCTAGGTTTTTTTCAGCAGACTAGAGGTTTTTTAGTGTCTTATGTGAAAAAGATTATTTCATTGACTTTTTACATGCCTTTGTTGTTGCTATTAGTGTTATTCAATTCTTTTGCATTACAATACGCAATCAAAGTGGGAGGGAGCAATGAAATAGTGGCTAAATTTGGCATTATTGTGGTAATAGGAATTTCACTGACATTCATTCAAAAAGTCCCCGAAATGATTAACGCTATCTTTGGCACACAAGGTGGTCTAACGGATGCTAAAAGCTTCATATATCAAGGTGTGCAAATAGCTAGTGCTGGAGCTGGATCCATAGCTGGAAGTCTTAAGAGTGCGGGTCGTTCAGCGTTTGGCAGAACGCTAGAAGCTTATAAAGACGCAAAATCTACGATAAACAGCACCACGGCTAACATGAGAGACATGCCAGGACATCCTGGTGTTAGAGTGGGCGTGGAGACGATTGAACTTCCCAAGTCTCATAGAGATAGCAAATGATAAAGGCCATTTTAGGGCAATTTTTGAAAATTATTTTTAGTGATAATTTTTTAAAAAACCTTAAGAGAAATCATGCAAGATTTACAAGATTTTAAAAATGATATTACACTCATTCTATCCAAAGAAAGATTAGATGCTTATGACAGCCTAGAGCAATACAAAGAAAATTTAAAACTCATTTCTTTCATCACGCCTAAAATCTCTAATTTAGAGATTTATTTACGCAACGCTTTAGATCATTGCTTGACTCAAATGAAAGGGAGCGAATGGGTGTTTAATGAAAGCGCTTTAACCCCTTTAATCAAAGAATTAAAAGAAAAGAAAAAAGAAATCACGCATTCTTTAATCTTATCTAAAATGTCTTTAGGGGCAGTGGTTAGGCTTATTTTTTGTTATAAGTTAGAGGGGGTAATATTAGATTTGAGAGCGTATCGTTTTAGGGCTTATTATCATGAAAATAAGGATACTTTGCTTATTAAAAACAGAAAACAAAATCTCTCTAATTATGCCAAAGCCCATATAGCGTTGAACTTGCTATGGACGATTAGAAATCGCACGTATCATTGGGAAAATTTACTCAAAATCCAACCGAACAAGCGCCCACGAATAGCCACACCATTCAATGGAAAAACAGAAAACATTCCAATGGGCAGAATTTTAGTGATTGGTATTGAGCCTAATAAAATCACTCTATTTTTAGATGATTTAATCAAGAGCATTGGGAATAAAAACTTAGAAAGTTTAAGTAGTTTATAAAGAAAGTTGGGCTTCGGTCAGCCCTTATAACCCTTATAATGTAAATGCATTATAACTCAAAAATTAGAATAAATCAAGATTTCTTAAAAGCTTACTCGCTTTTTTCATCTTTTAACCATCCTTTTAACACAAGAGCCGTTTTTTTATTGTGTTCTTGAGTGGTATGGATATAGATTTTAGTAGAAAGCAAAGAACTATGACCCAACGCTCTTGAAGTTAAAACCAAATCCTGTGTTTCATCATAAATAAAAGTAGCAAAACTATGCCTAAAAAGATGCAAACCTAATCCATAAGATTTTACATCAATATTAGAGAGCTTAAAAATTTTAGCGATAAAGCCCCTTAAAGAGCAAGTTTTTTGCGTGGTGTTGTTTTTTGCTTTTTTAAACACAAAACGCCCCTTAAAACTCTTTAATCGTTTAGTATCGCTTAGCCACGCATTCAAAGGAACTTGCAAAAATTCTTTTTCAATATAAGCGTATCTCTCTTTATTGTTTTTGCCTTTGATTAAAAGGCGGTAGTGATTATTTTCTAAAGCAATGTTTTTTAGCTCCAAATCTAAGGCTTCAAACTTCCTTAACCCCCCTAATGCAATAAGCAGTAAAATACACTGATTGCGTTTTTCAAAACTGGTTTTGGGACGGTATTTTAGAAGAGCTTGGATAAAAGCCTTAAAATCATTTTTATTCAAATGTTTAGGCAAATGCGTTTCTTTCTTGGCAAATGATAGATTTTTAAGTTCAAAATCAAAACTATAGTTTCTTTTTCTGTCTAAATAATCAAAGAATTGTCTTAAAACCATCACATATTTAGCCATAGAGCTTGGTTTCCTGTTTTTGGCTAATCCAAATAAGAAGTCTATAACCTGTTCTTCTGCTAGATTGCACAAGGATTTGAGCTTAATCCTATTATCAAAATATTCAAAGAACAAAAACAAGCCTTGCATCATAATCGTATGCCTAACGCCTTGATTATAAAGCTTGTGATTGAGTTCTTTCAATGCGATAAGACTTTGGCACTCTAAAACTCTATCTTGCCATTTTAAGATCAATTCCAAATCATTCACGCTTTGAATGCGTATCATTGTTTTAACATTCTCATCGTTAAACCCAAAAGTTTTAACGCCCAACTCATTATCCATTTGACTAAACGCTCTATCTTGGGAAGCTACAACAAGCTGTTTGACTTTCGCATACACATTTGAAGCGATTTGTCTTTTTAATTCTTCTTTTTCAGCTCTAAGTTTTTCATAAGCCGCATAGTCGTTATTGAGTAGAGCTAAAGTCATTTGGCTGTCTAATAATTGGATTTTTTTAGCCGCTTCTAAATTACCTTTTTGAATGCAAATGTATTCTAATAAGGCTCTGCCTCTAAGTCCAGCTCCTAAATCGTTCGCCGTGCTGATTTGAGTGTTACCTATGGCGTTAGCAAAATCCTTTAGAGCCTTTGTGTTAGCGCTTTCTTTCCCCTTGCTCGTGAAAAATTGGTGTAAGTTTTTCTCTGTAGGGCTCGCGTCTTGACTAACATCCCAATTGAGTTCAGGGCATTTTTCAGAGATGCGTTTGGCTGCAATTTGATTGCGTATATCATAGTTTTGTGCATTTTCTTTGATCCTTTCAGTATTGGCTTGAACTTGCTTGGCAAAACTTTGGATTTTTTCTACATACCGCATGGGATTGAGGATACTTAAAACACTGCCTGTTAGAAATTGATTGGTTTTGTTCAAAACATCATTCACTTTGTTGATGGAATTAAGCGTCTGATTAGCCCTGTCTAATGTGTCTTGAGCGAGCTTGATCCTTTCAGTGATAGTGGCTAAATGTTTAGCCCACTTGCTTTCATCCCATGCTCTTTTAGCACCATTCCAAGCGTTCTGCGTAGGGTTATCCACAATCATAGCCACAGCGTTCAGGTGGCTTAAAGCAACCACCAACAACAGAATAAGGGATTTTTTTAAAAAAGTCTTTAACGCTTCCATACCTTATCCTTGAAAAGGCC